>JAYVQY010000125.1:0-20049 GCA_043776715.1 Cyclobacteriaceae bacterium
ACAAAACGAAAATCTGTAGTACACAAACTAACACCAGAAAAAACAGAACCTATTAGAACACAGCTACTTCTGACCGGATAGCTGCAAAGTGGGTTAAGCTGAAATTAAATCCATTATCTTTCCATACATGCAATTCCCCTTTCCACGAACTATTCACTTTTGGAAGCAGTAGCCTAAAGCAATAAATCTCAAAATAAATCTCAAGTTATGACAGAATTATCCAAGCCTGTAAGAAGTTCACAAACTACCATCACCGAATTGATGATCCCTTCCTATGCCAATTTTGGCGGTAAGATTCACGGCGGGATTATCCTTTCACTCATGGACAAGGTAGCGTATGCATGCGCCAGCAAACACGCTGGCACCTATTGTGTGACTGTATCCGTGGACAATGTCGAATTCTTACAACCCGTGGAAGTTGGAGAACTGGTTTCTCTGCTTGCTTCCGTCAACTATGTGGGGCGTACTTCCCTGATCGTCGGCATCCGTGTGGAAGCACTGAATGTGAAAACGGGAAACGTCAAGCATACGAACTCTTCTTTCTTCACCATGGTGGCCAAGGGAGAGGACGAAAAGCCGATGGTCGTTCCTAAATTGATTCTTGAAACTGAAGAGGATGTGAAACGTTTTATTGAATCGCTGAATGTGAGAAAAATCAAAGCCACCGCCAAAGAGCAAATGGATGACGTCAAATCAAAGGCCCAGATCGGAGACGCAAAAGAACTCCTGAAAAATGAAAGGTGCATAATCCAACTTTAGTAACTTGGGAAGTTGAAAATTGTAACCAGAAACCAGAAACCAGAAACCAGAACTACCAACATGCCCTCCACCACCCCACGATACACCAGCATGGAACACCTCAAGTTCCTTCTCCAGGAGGTTCACCAGGTGAACGATTTATTGGCTCTTGAAAAATTCTCTCACTTGAACTGGGAACAGGTCTGGATGATTGTTGAATCCGCCAAGCTGCTTGCAGACCGTGATATGGCTCCCTACTTCAAAGAGATGGATGAAACTCCTGCGCGCTATGATGGAAAAGGTGGCGTGACCACCCATCCGCAACTAAAAACAATTATCCGACAGGCCGCCGAGCAAGGTTGGATCGGCGGGGCAGCAGACTTTGAACACGGTGGACTTCAACTCCCGATGATGATCTATAATGCAGGGCAACATATTTTTCAAGCCGCAAACAATGGATGCCAGGGATACTTTAGTCTGTCAGCAGGTGCCGCTGCACTCATCACAAGTTTTGGGAACAAAGAGCAGATCAAAACATTTGTACCTCATATCTTTGAAGGCAGATGGCAGGCGACGATGGCGCTCACAGAGCCTCAGGCTGGAAGTTCTCTCTCTGACATTGTCACAAGTGCCAGTTCAACGGGCGAAGGCATCTATAAAATAAAAGGCCAGAAAATTTTTATTTCGGGAGGACAACACGAGGCGTGCGATAATTTTGTACACCTCACACTGGCCCGCATCGAAGGCGCGCCTCCGGGAGTCAAAGGCATCTCCTTATTCATCATCCCCAAATTCTGGCCTGAAAAAGATGGTACGTTAAAATACAACGATGTTTTCTGTGCGGGAGATTTTCAAAAGATGGGACAGCGCGGCTATGCGACCACACACCTTACGTTTGGCGATCACGATGATTGCAAAGGCTGGCTCGTCGGTGAGCCGCACAAGGGATTGTCTTACATGTTTCAAATGATGAACGACGCCAGGATTGGTGTGGGACAAACTGCCGCCTCGGTTGCGATGGCCGCGTATCAGGCCTCGCTTCAATATGCAAATGAGAGACCGCAGGGGCGATTGCCAAATGAAAAAGATCCCCTGAAACCACCGACTCTGATCATCAATCATGCTGATGTGCAACGGATGCTATTGACACAAAAGGCTATTGTGGAAGGAGCATTGTCGCTCACCATGGAATGTAATCGTTTGACGGACCTGGCCCATGCAACGGAAGGTGAAACGAAACACAAGTCCTGGCTTTTGCTGGAATTATTAACGCCCATTGTAAAAACCTATTCATCAGAACAAGGAAGTCGGTCAGCGGCACTGGCCATTCAAACACTGGGTGGCTATGGCTACACCACGGATTTTCCTGTGCAACAACACTATCGCGATCTGAAGATCATGTCCCTCTATGAAGGCACCACAGGCATTCAGTCCCTTGACCTGCTGGGAAGAAAAGTTATGATGGAAAAAGGCAAGGCTCTTCATGAATTTATATTAGCCACGCAAGAAGCGATTGACAAAGCCTCCACCTATGCACCGTTGATGCCTTATGCGAATGCCCTCAAAGAAGAATTACAGCGGATACAAACTGTGCTCGCACACCTCACCAAATTTGCTACCTCAGGCAACCTGGACCAATTCTTATCCGATGCCGCGGTTTTCATGGAGATGATCAGTTACACCGTCATCGCGTGGCAATGGCTCAAGCAGGCTACCATCGCTTATACTCAGCTCCAATCGGCAAATTATTCTTTACAAAGTCGGGAATTTTATGAGGGCAAGGTGCATACCATGAAATTCTTCTTCCGTTATGAGTTGCCCCATGCTGAAGCTTGTGCGAAAACCCTTATGGATCCAGAGTTCCTTACCAATTTGAAGAAGAGAGAAGTGCTGGCTTAATGCATTCACCACAGTGATCACCGTGCGCACGAAGAAGGCACAGAGCTAAATTCAACGTGACTTCTCATTGTCCTTGCTGCGCTCTGTGGCGAATGCTTTCGCGCCATTATGTCTTATTTTGTCTAATGAAATGACTAATCACAGTCATTTTGTCTTCTTTTTTACCCAAAATTCTCATCGGCTCAAAATTTCCTGTAGGTCTATCCAACAAGGAAAATTGATTGTTCAACCAAAAAAAAATACAACTATGAGCTTAATCAGATACAATTCGAACGACTTCGTACCGACCTCGTTCAGCAGCCTAGTCGACGGCTTATTCAACGATTCATTAACCCGCTCCGGAGGCAGTGTTTTCGTACCGAAAGTGGATATCATTGAAAATGAAAAGGCATTCGAACTGCATGTGGCCGCTCCCGGTCTCAGCAAGGAAGATTTCAACATCGAGTTGAATAAGAACCTCCTTACAATAAGCGGTGAGCGCAAATTCAGCAGTGAGAAGAAAGAAACGAACTATCACTCGATTGAAACGCAATACGGCTCGTTCAGCCGCTCGTTCACTTTACCAGAAAACGTAGATGCTGAGAAAATCAATGCCAAATACAACAATGGCATTCTTGAACTGATCGTACCCAAGGATGAAAAGAAAGTATTGAAGAACACGATTAAGGTTAGTTAAGGTTATTGGTTGTGGGGTTAGGGTGGGGCGTTCCAGAAATGGGCGCCCCTTTCTTTTTTCAAACATGCTTACGAAGACAAGGCATTTTTAAACCATTCATGAATCTAATGACCCACTTTCCCGTACACTACAAAAGCTTTAAGCCTTAAGCTTTCTACTTTAAGCTCCTTTAGATTAACTTTCGATACCATGCGGCGCTTTTTTATCATTCTGGTTGTTATTCTTTCAGCATTCATTGGGGCGGTGACAGGCGTCGTCATCACTTTGAAGTATGTAGAAAGCGATCGGACTTACAACTCAATTGAAAAACATCAGAACCTCCTATTCGCCAGCATGGGACTGGATTCGATAAAAAGAAATTCCATTGTACCCGGTTTTGAATACGCCGCCAAAATGATCACACCGGCAGTGGTGCATATCAATACCGTGTATGGGCCAGGTGAATTTAGCGTGAATCCGTTGGAACTTCGTCGCCAGCAGGCCCACTCCTCAGGATCTGGTGTAATCGTTTCTGACGATGGATACATCGTGACCAACAATCATGTCATTGAAGAGGCGACCAACATCGTGGTTGAGATGAGTGATAATCGAAGATTCTATGCAAAAGTGATCGGCCGCGACCCAAGCACCGATCTTGCGTTGTTAAAGATAAAAGCCAAAGACCTGCCATTCGTTGGCTATGGAAATTCGGACTTAGTGGTTCCGGGCGAATGGGTGCTTGCCATTGGAAATCCATTCGATCTCAACTCCACGGTAACAGCAGGCATTGTGAGTGCGAAAGCGAGGAACATTGGCATTCTTCGCGACAGGAATAATCTACAGGTGGAATCATTCATTCAAACAGATGCCGCCGTTAATCCAGGCAACAGCGGTGGCGCGCTCGTCAACCTGAAAGGTGAATTGATTGGAATTAATTCTGCCATTGCCACTTCTAACGAAAAATACCAAGGCTACTCTTTTGCTATCCCAGTCAATCTAATGAAGAAGGTGCTCGATGATCTGCTTGAGTTTGGTCAGGTGCAACGTGGACTCTTGGGTGTTCAGATTGTGAACGCGTCCGAGGTAGTAGAAGATGAAAATCTCGACATCGCGCTGGGTGTTTTTGTGAGGCAGGTAAATGAAGGCAGCGCAGCGCAATTGGCTGGAATATTAGAACACGATGTCATCACGGCAATTGATGGACATTCCGTAGGAACTGTCTCTGAGCTTCAGGAACGGGTAGCCCGCCATCGCCCTGGCCACACCGTATATGTGACCTTTCGCAGGGACGGAAAAGAACAATCAGTAAAAACCATTTTGAAGAATTACGATGGGCTTGAGTCCATCACGCGAAAGGAAGTAAGTTACTCGCTTGAAGGCGCAACATTGGAAGATCTTTCTTATTCCGAACTGACCAAACGCAACCTTGACGGAGGGGTGCTGATAAGGGCCATGGACAATGGCAAATGGAAAAAAGCAGGCATGAAGCAGGATTTTATCATCACGTACATCGACAAGGTAGCCGTGGATAATGTCGCCGACTTAAACCGGATTCTGGATTATAAGTCCGGTGGATTCCTTGTGGAAGGGACTTACAAAAATGGAGAGAAGGGCGTCTACGGCGTAGCGTGGTGACTTAGTCAAGCTCTTTTTTAATTATCATTCACGTTTAAGGCCAAACTAAAATCCTCATTAGCTTTGTCCTTATTCAACTATGGAAAAAGTCAACATCAAAGCAATCCTTAAGGAACTTGGCATTAAGGGATCCAACCCCGGCGTCTCAACAGGATCTAAATGGCTCAAGTCTTCCGGAACACCCATCGAATCCTACTCTCCTGTAGATGGCAAACTTATCGGCACGGTGCAGAGTACAGACGAACAATCTTTTTTGAAAGTTGTGTCGGTGTCCAAAGAAGCGTTTCGTCAGTGGAAACAAGTTCCTGCCCCCAGACGTGGAGAGGTAGTTCGGCAGATTGGTGAATCGCTCCGAAGATCCAAAGAATCCCTGGGGATGCTGGTCTCCTATGAGATGGGTAAGTCCTATCAGGAGGGCCTTGGTGAAGTCCAGGAGATGATCGACATATGTGATTTTGCAGTTGGGCTCTCGCGACAACTTCATGGACTGACCATGCATTCCGAGCGACCTCAACACAGGATGTATGAGCAATATCATCCTTTGGGTGTCGTTGGGATTATCTCTGCTTTCAACTTTCCAGTGGCAGTCTGGTCGTGGAATACCATGTTGGCTTGGGTTTGTGGTGATGTTTGTATTTGGAAACCATCCGAAAAAACACCGTTGTGCAGCATCGCTTCCCAAAATATCATTGCAGAAGTTTTTTTGAAAAATAATGTTCCGGAAGGAGTCTCATGTGTAGTCAATGGTGACTATCGTGTCGGGCAATGGCTGGCCTCCCACGAAGATATTCCATTAGTCTCTGCCACTGGCTCTGTGCGAATGGGAAGGGCCGTAGCAAAGACAGTAAGTGAGCGTCTTGGAAGGCCTTTGATGGAACTTGGCGGGAACAATGCAATCATCATTTCTGAACATGCGAATCTTGATATCGCCATTCGGGGTGCGCTTTTTGGAGCTGTTGGTACGGCTGGTCAACGCTGCACGTCCACCAGGAGGCTCATCGTACAAAGCAAAATATATGATGTCGTGAAAGAGAAGTTGAAGAAAGCTTATGGCCAGCTAAGAATTGGGAACCCCCTCGATCCTCAAAATCACGCAGGGCCGCTGATTGACCAGCTCGCGGTTAAGAATTATCAACAAGCCCTAAAAGAAATCAAGTCAGAAGGCGGAAAACTCGCGGTGGAAGGCGGCGTACTTTCGGGCCCCGGTTATACCTCGGGATGTTATGTAAAACCAGTGATCGCAGAAGTGAAAAACCATTATAAGATTGTGCAACAAGAAACCTTTGCCCCCATTTTATATTTGATAAAATATGAGACGCTGGACGAAGCAATTGAATTTCAGAATGGGGTAAAGCAAGGGCTCTCTTCTGCAATCATGACAACGCATCTACAGGAAATGGAAAGATTTCTTTCACAGTCGGGAAGTGACTGCGGGATCGCCAATGTAAACATCGGGACCTCTGGTGCAGAAATTGGCGGTGCTTTTGGTGGCGAAAAGGAAACTGGAGGCGGCAGGGAATCGGGGTCGGATGCCTGGAAAGTCTACATGCGCCGCCAAACGAATACAATCAATTACGGCAACAATCTTCCTTTGGCACAAGGAATCAAGTTCGACATTTAGCGTATTAACATCCTCTACTTTCAATTTCGCCGTTCATAGAAACAAATTGTCGACTGTTTGTAATTCAAAGGCAACGGCTTACTTTAGAGGGCCCAAAATACTGATATGCAAGGGAAAAAATATAGATCCGTCATGTTGATTGATGACAATGAGATTGACAATCTCATTAATCAGAAAATGATAGAGTCTGCCAGCATCACAGAACACATCTATATTCACACCGGGGCTAAAAGTGCCATTGAATTTCTCCGCAACATGGAGAAACTGGATCTGGCAGACAAAGTTTTGCCTGATGTAATTTTTCTGGACATTGACATGCCATTAATGGATGGATTTCAGTTTTTGGACGAATTCGAAAAGATGACCAGCTTTACCAAGAAGAAGTGCAAGATCATTATGCTGACATCGTCTATCAATCCACAGGATCTGAACCGCTCAAAAAAATACGTAAACGTTAAGCTCTACCTAAACAAACCTCTGACACACGAGAGCATTTTGGGTTTGAATATCTAGTCGTCGCCATCTGATACCGCACCCTGTATTTCCAGTGCGATCAATCGTTCCACAAATTTTTCGTCCATTCGAATGAAGGCGGTAGGCGTGAAATAGTTAACAGAAATGGATTTGAATTTCGGGATCAAAGCCGAAATTTTCTTTTGCTTTTCTTTCTTTGCTTCGCTCACGGCAATCTTCAGAATTTTCAAAAATGTAAGCACGTTTTCGCAGGTGTCTTTGCCAATTATCCGGATATTGCGCTGAACACTGTTCGATAGCTGATTGTACAAATCAATATCTTTCAACAAACAATATTGAAGGCACAAGAGTGCCTTTATTTCCATTTGTGCCTGAGGATATTTCTTAAAACTCACATCGTTGATCAGGCTGTTCAACAATTTTGCCGTCTCCTCGTACCGACCCGTATAGTAACTACACATTGCCCGATAAACTGTATAGACAATGTGTTGTGGGATGTTGCTCGGATCTGGTTCAAAGTCCGAAAAAAGCTCTTCCTGCTCTGCATACAACTCTGCTTCATTTCCCATTCGTAGAGATCTTTCAAATTTTGAAATGAGAAACTGAACCGCAAAGGTATAGTAGGGGTAATTGATGAGCAGGTTAGAAGCAGCATCATTAATCTCCTCAAAGTACCTTTCTGCCTGTTTGTAGACTTTGTAGTGATTGTAGTACTCGAGTTTCAGAAACTCAAAAAGCAGGTTTAAATGATAATATACAGGGTCGAGGCTATGGGTGTCAAAAATATCCTGAACCCTTGTGAAGATATCTTCAATCGATTCTTCGTCCGGTTGCAGATTCTCTTCCTTGTCTACAAAAAGCCTGTGAAAAATAACGATGCAGCATTTATACACATACAACCTATGCGACTCATACAGATTGGCAATATTGTGTATCTCCCGTGTGAGCAATTCAAGACTGAGCTTCTCCGTCTCATCACCCGTTAGAAAATAATTGCCGTACTTTTTAAAATAATCCGCAAGCACATCTTCTGCCTTGTCCACCGCCAGCATATAGGCCACGTGCCGGTTATACAGTTGTGAGAACTGGAAAAAGTCGGGAGAATTGATATGGAGCTTCTTCAATAATTTATAAATGGTAGGCAATTCGCCCACCAGGTCGGCCTCTATCAATTCTTTCTCAAGCTTACGCAACATGGCGATGGCGATGGTCTTCTTCTTTGTGAAGAAAACTTCGTTGATGTTGGCAACCTTCCTGAGCAAATCGGTGCGGGGGCTTTCCATTTGCTGCACCAGATATTCTTCAATTTTCTGGCTTAGGCGCGACCGCATGGTATAGTAGGCGTTTGCATTTATGTCCAGTTCCACCATCACCTTGTTCTCTGAGAGCTGCCGCTCCCGCATGGCCTTCAGCAAATAGGCTGACTTTTCGGCATTCCCGTTGATCAATGAATCATAGATGGCAGAATAATCCTTGTCAGAAAGTTGCTTGATTATATTCTTCAGTTTCGCCATGAAAGGACAATTATTGAGCGGAAAAAATACAAAATTACTAGCGTAAAAATATAGACTCCGACTTATTGCCAACTTAATTCACGCCAAATTTTCAGGCGATGGGCTTTGGAAAGGATTTTGACTCACTATCGCCAAAATATATAATATGGATGCATTTTCTCAAACCATTATCAGGGCAGTGAATCAGGTCAAGAATGCCGTTGTTAAGATTGATGTTTATAAAACTTCTTCTGGAAAACTCAGACCTGCCGGGAGCGGATCAGGTTTTATTTTCTCTTCAGATGGCCTAATCTTTACCAACAGTCACGTCGTCCATGGCGCCTCGAAAATTATGGTGTCATTACTAAATACAAAAATCCAACGCCACCATCACCTTTTAAACCAAAAAGGGCTCTTTGTAACGAGCGTCGAACCCAACTCACCAGCAAGCCGGTCGCAGGTAAAAGAAGGGGATATCATTGTTTCTTTCAACCATAAACCAATCAACACGCTCCACGAATTCTTTAAAGAGCTTTCAAAAAGAGATATCCTTACAATGGTAGACATCGCTGTGGTAAGGCATACCGAGCTTTTGAACTTTGGAATCTTCCCTTCAGAACGAAAAAGCATCGCCTGAGTCAAGCGATTATCTGCGCCTCTTGAATCCTTTGTTGTCAGAAAACTTTTTATCTGGATAGATTCTCTTCCTGGGCCGTGGCGCTTCACCGCCCCTACCCGATGAACCAGAGGATCCTGAAGACCTGGAGTCGGTGACCTCCACACGCACTTGCCTACCCTTGTATTCCGCGCCGTTGAATCCCCGAATTACTTTATCAGTAAGCTCTTTCTCAACCTCAAAAAAGGAATAGGCACCCTTGATGTCAATCTTGCCGATGTTCTTTTTCTCCAGGCCGCTGAATTCGTCTATCAATTCAAGCATTTTGGATTTGTCAAGGCCATCCATCAACCCCAGGTTGATGAAGAAGCGCGCACCCGAACCATAGCGGTCCGCTCCTGCCTCACTCCTTCTCTGCTCCACATTAAGATCAGGAGCATTTCTGTAGTAGTCTAAAAATCGATTGAATTCGATGGAAGCAAATCGCTTGATCAATTCCTGCTTTGTGAGATCATTCAACTCTTCATACACGGCGGGAAGAAATGCCTCAATTTCTGATTCATTAACCTTTACTTCACGAACCTTATGCATCAGGCCCAACAATTGTTTTTGACAAACCTCTGGACCCGTTGGCACCATCATCCGTTTCACCGGAGACTTCATGCTTTTCTCTATTTGCTTGACCTTACCCAGTTCCTGGCGACTCACCAGTGCAATGGAGATACCCTTCTTTCCAGCACGGGCTGTGCGGCCGCTACGGTGAGTATAAAATTCCATTTCATCCGGCATGTTCAGGTGAATGACATGCGTAATATCCTCCACGTCAATACCACGGGCCGCTACATCTGTAGCTACTAAAATTTGTAAGGTCTTATCGCGGAATTTCATCATGACCCTGTCCCGCTGTTGTTGAGTAAGATCGCCGTGCAGCGAATCGGCATTGTAGCCATCCTTAATCAGCATCTCCGCTACACGTTGTGTGTCTATGCGCGTGCGGCAAAAGATCAAACCAAAAATATCCGGAGTAAAATCCAGGATTCGTTTCAAAGCGGGGTACTTCTCGCGCTCCTGCACCATGACATAACGATGCTCAATGTTGACGTTGCCCACATGCTGCTCCCCTACGGTAAGTTCGAAGGGATCTGTCATGTAGTTCTTCATGATCGCACGCACTTCGCGTGGCATGGTGGCCGAGAAGAGCCACGTATTTTTTTCCTCAGGGGTAAAAGATAATATCTTGTCTATGTCCTCTTTGAATCCCATGTTCAGCATCTCATCGGCCTCATCAAGCACTACATATTTAACGGTGCCAAGATTAATTGCCTTCCGTTCGATCAAATCGATTAATCTTCCAGGCGTTGCTACAATAATTTGCGCACCCCTTTTAACCTTCCTGATTTGCTCCCCGATGCTCGCCCCGCCATAAACGGCCACGATATTAAAGGACTTATATTTCTCTGTAAAGGTTTCAAGGTCGCTTGTGATCTGCATGCCCAGCTCACGGGTAGGCGCCAGAACAAGAGCCTGAGTGTCTTTGCTTTTATCATCAATGAGTTCCAGCAAAGGGAGTCCGAATGCTGCTGTCTTGCCTGTACCCGTTTGGGCCAGTCCTACAAAGTCGCGGGTCCCTTTTAAGAGGACGGGAATTGCTTTTTCCTGAATGGGTGTGGGTGTTTCAAAGCCGAGGAGTTGTACCGACTGAACCAGACCAGGGGCAAGCCCCAGGGTTTCAAAAGATTTCATTATTATTTTTTAAATAAGCTGCAAAGGTACTCTTTTATAGTCCAGATGACATTGAGCTACCAGAATCTCCGGCGCAATTCTACCTTTGGGTCATAAGGCCAAATAAAGTACGGTATGAATACTTCCTGCAAAACAAAAAGAATGCTCTCGCTGATTATCATGATGGTTTCCTGTGTTGCACTCATGGCGCAGCCAGGCGCAATAAGCTGGTCACCAGAGGGCAACTCCTATTTCAAAATCGAGTCAAATGAGGTTATGCGATACAGCCTGCCAGCCAACACTGGATCAACATTTATTTCAAAATCAGATTTGACACCCACAAGTCAGGAAAAAGCTCTTCCGGTAAGAGCATTCAGCCTTTCGGCCGACGCCCAAAAGGCATTGATTTATACAAATTCAAAAAAAGTCTGGCGCATGGATACACGGGGCGACTACTGGGTATTGGATTTGAAAAGCAAGGCATTGAAAAAGCTCGGTGCAAATAGGCCAGAAGCTTCTCTTATGTTCGCCAAATTCTCGCCCGATGGTACCAAAGTCGCTTATGTCAGCGAACAAAACCTGTACGTTGAAAATCTCGGAGACGGAAAAATCTCGGGGCTTACAACAAACGGCAATCGAAAATTAATCAATGGAACTTTTGATTGGGCCTATGAGGAAGAGCTCGCTTGCCGCGACGGATTTCAGTGGGGGCCTGACAGTAAACACATTTCTTACTGGCTGATCGATGCCAACAAGATCCGTGATTACTATATGTTGAATCTTACGGATTCAGCTTATTCAAAAATCATCCCAGTCGAATATCCTACCATCGGACAAAGTCCATCGCCTGCCCACATTGGTGTGATTGATATAGAAAATGGAAAAACCAATTGGCTCAACATTCCTGGTGACCCCCAACAACATTACCTGCCACGAATGGAATGGCTCTCCGCCTCTGAAATTCTGGTTCAACAATTGAACCGTAAACAAAATGAAAGCAAAATCTTTTCCTGTCAAGCGCTCACGGGGGAAGCCAAATTGATCTACACAGAAAAAGATGAAGCATGGATTGAATTATTCTCTTTTTCCGGCAACGCCAGGGCGCTGGATTTTCGTCACCCATTCCTTTGGCTCAATGGAAAGAAGGAGTTTTTATGGATGAGCGAAAAAGATGGATGGTCACACCTCTATCGCGTCTCCATAGATGGTTCCAGAGAAATATTAATTACCAAAGGTGACTATGACGTGATTGATTTTCTCGCTCTTGATGAGAAGAGCAATTATGCATATTTCCTTGCCTCCCCCACCAACGCTACCCAGCAGTATTTGTATAAGACCAGGTTGGATGGGAAAGGGAAACTGGAGTTGATAACACCCGCAGGAATAGAAGGCACCCATCTTTATAACATCTCCCCCAATGCAAAATTCGCTCAACATGCATTCAGTAATACAGCCACAAGGCCAATGACGGAGCTGATCACTCTTGCCGGACATAAGGTGCTCGAGGGTCAAGAAAGCATCCAGTCAAAATTGTCGTCTACGCCATCGGGTAAAAAGGCTGAATTCTTTAAGGTTAAAATAGAGGATGGAACAGAAATGGATGGCTGGATGATGAAGCCAAAGAATTTCGATCCATCAAAAAAATATCCAGTCGTTTTTCTTGTGTACACAGAGCCTGCAGCCCAAACCGTTCTAGATCGTTTTGGTATTGGCAATAACCGGTTTTTCAAAGGCGACATTACAGAAGAGGGATATATTTATATGTCGCTCGATGGTCGTGGTACGCCGGCACCCAAGGGCCGTGCCTGGAGAAAGTCCATCTATCGGAAAATCGGACAGATTAATATCAGTGACCAGGCAAGCGCAGCAAAAGAAATTTTGAAATGGCCTTATGTCGACTCAGACCGAATTGCTGCCTGGGGATGGAGTGGTGGTGGATCGGCAACGCTGAATCTACTCTTTCAATATCCTGAAATCTATAAAACCGGGATTGCGGGCGCCGCTGTTGCCAATCAGCTTACCTATGATAACATCTATCAGGAGCGATACATGGGATTGCCTCAGGAAAATCTAGAGGATATCCTAAAAGGTTCTCCGGTGACCTATGCGAAGAATTTGAAAGGAAATCTCCTCTACATCCACGGCACCGGAGATGACAATGTGCACTACAACAATGCTGAGATGCTCATCAACGAATTGATCAAGTATAACAAACAGTTTCAGATGATGGCATATCCCAACCGTTCCCATGGCATGTCGGAAGGAGTTGGAACAAGTGAACACCTCGCTACGATGTGCACGGAATATCTCAAACGCCACTGTCCGCCCGGGGGGCGGTAGCAAAGTTGTCCTACACCTCAAAAGTGTAGGACAACTTGCAATTGCAACGGTTTTCTAAAGGTTAATCGACCGTTAACGGAATTTCATCGGCTGATAAAGCTCCTTTGTCATAATTTCGAAATCATAAATCAAACCGTTACAGGCTCTTTATAAATGCTGAACGGTCTAAAACCTATGTGCACGGGCCAACCATTTGAAGCGTTCGTAGTTAGAGCATTAGAAATTTATTCACATTTAAAAATAACGTGGAATAAACCTAAGCGACGGGTTGTCTAATCAGGGTAGTTGATAATATCAGTGTAAAATAACGTATGAAGACTCTTTTATTCCTTGTTGTAGCCCTCGCCAGTAGTTTTGTATTACCTGCGCAGGGTCCCGGTCAAGGGGGAAAGGATAAAACCAGTCCACCGCCAGCCGCGGTTGTAAAAAGCCATGGTAAGATTACTGGCACCATCACAGATGAATCTAGCAAGCAGCCTGTTGAATTCGCTACCGTTGCGCTTACTGAACTTAATTCAGAACACCCTATCAATGGTGCCGTGTGCGATGACAAAGGGAAATTTGTTATTACGAAGGTTCCGAATGGCACTTATCGACTCATCATATCTTTCATCGGTTACGAGAATGTAACCGTCAATAGCGTTGTCATTTCGGATAAAAAAAGCACCATTGAAGTAGGCACTCTGAAGATGTCTACGAACTCAAAAGAACTTGATGCGGTCGTAGTAGAAGGTCAACGGGCATTGGTAGAGGAAAAAGTCGACCGGACTGTCTACAATGCTGAAAATGACAAGACGGCTGTGGGTGGTGATGCGACTGATGTATTGAAGCGTGTGCCCATGCTGACCGTTGACATGGATGGGAATGTGTCATTGCGTGGGAATCAAAATATCAAAGTATTAATTAACAACAAGCCTTCTACCATTTCTGCCAACAGTGTTGCGGATGCCTTGAAACAAATTCCAGCAGACCAAATCAAGACCGTTGAGGTCATTACTTCTCCCTCTGCGAAATATGATGCAGAAGGTTCGGCTGGTATAATCAACATCATCACCAAGAAGAATACCCTGCAAGGAGCGACCCTCAATGTCGATGGAAGCAGTGGTTACCGCGGATCAAACCTTGGATTGAACGGAAGTTATCGCAAGGGAAAAATGGGATTCTCGCTGGGTGGCTTTGGAAGATCCAGTTATAATGTGAATGGCAAATTTGATAATGACCAGCGCACCATCTCGTCCACCGGTGATCAGATGGTTACAATCCAGACTGCCGGGACCCGTCGAAATGACCTTTTTGGGAATCTTAACGCATCATGGGATTATGACCTTGACAAAAACAATTCGCTGACCGCTGGCGTCCGTTATGGCTCAAGAAACGGCAACAACTACCAGGATCAGTTGTATACAACCTCCACTGCTCCTACCTATTTTTCAAGTTCATTGAAAGATGTTCAGACCATCGACAAGTCAGGAAACGTGGATGCGAGTCTCAGTTACACCCACACGTTCAAGAAACCACAGCAAGAATTCAGTTTATTGACGCTTTACAGTCGCAACAACCGGACCAATGACTTCTACAATTCATTGCTGAATGAAAGTGACCTGTCGATCATACAACGGCTTAAAAATCTGAACAAGAGTTTTAACCAGGAGGTCACCATACAGGCCGACTACCAAACACCCATCAGCACCAACCAATTGCTTGAATTTGGAGGGAAGAATATCTCCCGCAAAGTTTCGAGCGATTATAAATACTTATTTGCCTCCGGATCAGATGGTGAATATGTCGTTAATCCAAACAGCAACCTCGCTAACATTTTTAACTATGATCAAAACATTACCGGCGGATATTTTTCGTACACCTACAGCGCAAAGTCGGGCTATAGCCTAAAGGCGGGGTCGCGCTATGAATATACCACCATCAACGCAACCTTTGCCACTGAAAAACCTCCCGTTGTGATTCCTTCTTATGGAGTGACGGTGCCCAGCGTCAATCTCTCCAAGAGATTGAAGAATGGAAATACGCTGAAGATTGCTTACAACCAGCGTATCCAACGCCCATCGATCCAATTTCTCAATCCCAATATTCAAGCTTCCAATACTACCAACATCACGGTGGGCAATCCAAGTCTGGGACCTGAATACACCAATAATTATGAATTGTCTTACAGCACATCAGTCAAAGGGACCTCTTTAAATTTGTCGACTTTCGTTAGAAATACAGACAATGCGATTCAAAGTGTACGAGATGTGATTGGCAAAAATCAGACCGACCCTGATACCATCCGCACCACCTACAAGAATATAGGGAGAGAAGATGCGTATGGAGGCACCTTATTCGCAAATATCAACATCTCCAACAAATTATCAATCAACGGTGGGGGAGACTTCTATTATGCTATGTTGAAAAATAATGATCCCAATCCTAACTATAATGCCAGCAACCAGGGATGGGTAGTGAGTGGCCGCTTATTTGGAAGCTATACTTTAACGAAAGGATGGGGTCTTCAGTTCTTCACCTTTGCCAGAGGGCGACAGGTACAACTGCAGGGAATACAAGGAAGTTTTTATGTCTATAGCCTTAGCTTGAGAAAAGAGCTCATGAACAAAAAAGGGAGCCTTGGATTTGGGGCTGAACAATTCTTCACGCCGGCGATGCGAATTAACAGTTATACCGTATCGCCCACCATTGACCAGCACAGCACGACCGAGATGCGCAACATGAACTTCAAGGTCACCTTCAGTTATCGTATTGGCAAAATGAGTTTTGATGCTCCTCGCAAACGCAAAAAATCAATTAACAATGATGACCTGAAAGATGGTGGCGGCGATGGTGGCGGTGGCGGCGACGCACAGCCACAACAAGGCGGAGGTGGTGGCCAACGCCAAGGTGGACAGGGTCAGGGGGCAAGACCGGCAGCAGCAGTCCCTGCAGTGACGAAAGTTGTTGATCCAGCCGCAGTTGTGAAGGCTGAAGGAATCTGGAATTATACCGTGGAATCTCCTCAAGGTCAGGCCGGCGTGCTTACGATTAAGAAAGAAGGCGAAGTGTATTCAGGAACAATCAAAAATACGCGCAACAATCGCGAGACTCCTTTGAAGACAGTGTCTGTCAAGGGTAATGAGCTTAGCTACGACTACGACGTAAACTTTGGTGGCAATAGTTCGACCATTTCCGTTAAGTCGATCATTGATGGTGATTCTATGACGGGAACTACAACGATGGGTCAATTTGGATCATTTCCGATCATTGGAAAGAGGGGGCAATAGTTAGAATCTTCTGCCACAAGGACACAAAGACACCAGGAATTCATAAAAAACGCTTAATGACTTAGTGTCCTTGTAGCAAAATGATTTTTATCCATGCAAACCTCACACCCCGCCCGATTATTTGCCGGGTAAATAAAATAAAATATATTTGCCGTCCGCCTTCACTAAGCTATGGCGGATAAAAGGGGGATTAGCTCAGCTGGTCCCGATTGCTATCGGGACGCTTCCACAGCATGGAAGAGGTAATCGGTCGCGATTATTACAATTAAGGGGGATTAGCTCAGCTGGCTAGAGCGCTTCCATGGCATGGAAGAGGTCATCGGTTCGAATCCGTTATTCTCCACAAATCCTCCGCTGGAGGATTTTTTGCATGACTTTTTTCGTCTATATTCTTTACGCAAAAACGGCTAACAAATATTACGTTGGAGAGACTGAAAACATCAATTCGAGGCTACAATCTCACTTAGCAGGCATTTCAAAATACACATCGATTGCAAAAGACTGGATCGTGGTTCACACTGAATCATTTAATTCCCGCGGAGCTGCAATCAAACGTGAAAGAGAGATAAAGAGAAAGAAAAGCCAAAAATACATTGAATCTATTATCGAGGTCATCCCTGCCAGTCGAAGCAAAGTGCAGGCTGGGGTTCGAATCCGTTATTCTCCATTAATCCCGGATCGTTCTGAATGGTTTCACATAATTGCTTTCCGAAACACTAGAAATAAATTTTTACCGCAGAGGAGAAGAGGAAGACGCAGGAAATGCAAAGAGAATCTCGCTTCCGGCCTCCACGTCTCCGCGGTTAAAATCTCACCCGAGTTGTTTCTCAAGTTTTTGGTAGCGCAACAGGACATCAATGATCTTCTTCAAACGAACGAACGTGGTCTCACTTTTCACGACATAGTCAAAGGCTTTATGGTGCATGCAATTGATCGCCACTTCAATCTTATCCTGGGAGGACAGCATCACGACAGGAATATCCTGATTAATCGACTTGATTTTCTTTAAAGCATTCAATCCATTCATAGCACTCTTATCAATACCGTCAAGATGATAGTCTAATATGATTAAATTCGGTTTCTCCGACAATCTCGCAATGCAGAGTTCAGCAGTTGCAAACGTCTCCACCCTAAAATCAGTATTCTGGAGAAACTCAATCTCCAAAGCTTTTACATACAAAGCATCATCGTCTACGAGGAACAACATTGGACTGTTTTCACTTTTCATATAATAGTATTTTTAATGATTTCATATTCCTCTTCCAGTTCTTTACAAGCCTGCAAACATGCGGTCTCAATTTGTAAGACCAATTCGGGTATCTGTCCCATGTCTTGACCTCTTTTGGCATCCTCCTGAACTTTACGTGCCTTGTTTTCAATTTCCTTGCCAATGCCCATGATGGAAAATGATGGAATCATCTTATGCACGGCCGAATGCACAGAATCCCAATCTCCTTTCTCCGACCCCTCCTTCATTGCTTTGATAATAGGAGGCGTCTGCGTCAGATAAAGTGAGATCATTTCCATCATTAATGATGGCTTTGATTTTGTACTCTTCTTCAAATAGGTCAGGTCAATGGATTTTATTTTCTCATTTTTTCCAATGCCATTCACCAGGGGTCCATTCAATGGAGGAGTTCTTTTTACCAACCCAACAATCTTACTATACAATAATTTCTCATCTACGGGTTTGGCAATGTAGTCATTCATACCTACGTCCTTGCATTTGGCCAAATCCACCGTGGTTACGTCTGCGGTCAGGGCGATGATGGGGATGTTGGAATTCATCTTGTTGCGAATGTATTCCGTGGTTTCAAATCCATTCATCTCAGGCATTTGTAAATCCATCAGAATAATATCATAGGATTTAGTTTCTAATTTTTCAATAGCAATTTTCCCGTTTCCGGCAATGTCACTTTCGAATTCAAAATCATCCAGCAGCGTTTTCATCAGCAATTGATTGAGCGCAATGTCCTCTACAACCAATACTTTTATATTCTTGATCTGCGCATCCAATTCCACATTCCCTGCTTCTAGTTCAGCTTCTGCCTTCGTTTTCAGGAATGATAATGTAAAGCTGAAAGTAGACCCCTCATCTAACTTGCTCCTTACTTTTATGGTCCCACCCTGGGGTTCAACCAATTGCTTCACGATGGCAAGTCCCAGACCCGTTCCCCCGTACAACCTGGAGGTACCGCTGGAGGCCTGTTGAAAGTTTTCAAAAATCTTACCGATCTTATTTTCCAAAATTCCGATGCCGGTATCCTTAACAGAAAATTCAATGGTGGCCTTCTCCTCGTCTTCACTGAGCAGTTGAACGCTTACAGTAATTTTTCCTTTTGAAGTAAACTTTACCGCATTACTAACAAGATTCAGGATAATCTGGTGCAAACGAACCGCGTCACCCACGAGGACCTCCGGGATCTTATTGTCGTATTCAGTCACTAATTCAAGATTCTTCTCCTGAATTTTTGTCTCAAACAAATGAAGCATTGCTGAGATGGACGTCGCCATCTTAAATGGAGTATGCACAAAAGTCATTTTTCCAGCATCTACTTTTGCCAAATCAAGGATGTCATTGATGAGGACGATCAACGCATCGCCACTGATTTTTATGGCTTGCAAATACTCCTTTTGCTTGGCCGACAATTCTGTGCGCAATACAACTTTTGTAAACCCGATGATAGCATTCATAGGCGTTCTTATCTCATGACTCATGTTTGATAAGAACTGCTGTTTTGCCTTCACAGCATCTTCTGCTATCCGTGTGGCGCTTTCAGCCTTGCTTTTTGCCTCTTCTGCAATTTCCGTTGCCAACTCAGCCGACACTTTCGCCTCTGTTAATTCTGTTGCAATTCTCTTTTGATCTGTTACATCTCTCGCCACAATCACCACGCCCAATACATTTCCCCGGTCATCCTTATAAACCGATCCATTAAATAACACATCGGTAAGTTTACCATCCTTGTGGCGAAGCGTAAGTGGGGAGTCAGCAACGGATCCCTTTGCAAATACCTCCTGATAAACCTCACGCGCCTTTTGCGGCTCGGTGAAGTAATCAAAGAAATCCGTGCCGGTAAGTTTATCGCGCGGTACTCCTGTGATGTTAACCAACGCCTCATTCATGTCCGTGATCTTGCCTTCGGTGCTGATGGTCACCAAAGGGTCAAGGCTGGCCTCAATAAGGCTAAGTGAATATTTGGAAAGCAACTTCTGAGCAGTGACGTCTCTGGCAACAATTACCACGCCCAATACATTGCCACGGTCATCCTTATAAACCGATCCATTGAATAACACATCAGTAAGCTTACCATCCTTGTGACGAAGTGTAAGTGGGGAGTCAGCAACGGATCCCTTTGCAAATACCTCCTGATAAACCTCACGCGCCTTTTGCGGCTCAGTGAAGTAATCAAAGAAGTCCGTGCCGGTAAGTTTCTCGCGCGGTACTCCTGTAATGTTGACCAACGCCTCATTCATGTCCGTAATCTTGCCTTCGGTGCTGATGGTCACCAATGGGTCACGGCTCGCTTCAATAAGGCTAAGTGAATATTTGGAAAGCAACTTCTGAGCAGTGACGTCTCTGGCAA
>JAYVQY010000126.1:0-19644 GCA_043776715.1 Cyclobacteriaceae bacterium
GCTGATCGCATTGTGTTTGACGGCATTTTCCACCAACAATTGAAGCGTCATGGGAGGAATCATACTCTCCATAATATTCTGAGGTATGTTGATTTCAAGTTGCAGGTGATATTCGTATCGCACCTGAAGCAGAAAGTAATATGATTTTACAAAGTCAAGTTCTTCTCTGAGGGTAACGAGCTTTTGCTTTTGATGAATGAGCACGTATCTGAAGGTGTCCGCCATCCGTCGAATGAATTCTTCTGCCACATGAGTGTCTTTGTAAAGCAACGAAGAAACGGTATTAAGGCAATTGAAAAGGTAATGAGGACTGATCTGACTTTTAAGAGATTCAAATTGCAACTCGAGTTGCCAGCGATCGGACCTTAGTTGTCCGGCCTGCGCTACAGCATAGTGCCGATAGGAATAGAATAGACCATAAAAAATCTCATAGATAAAGACTGAAATGGTGAATAGGATGCTAAGTTTTAATATTTCTTCTGCTTTGATGTCAGGCACATATTTTCCACTGATGCTGAAAAATAGAACGACGAGTATGGTGTTTGCAGCCAGGCCGGCTATGAAGCGAAGTAGAAACCCGTTTTTCCAATTGACTACATTATCAAGTAGTCGGTCGACCTGCAGTACCAGCAAGCCCAGAATATTTGTGGCGGCGATGGATAAGAGGTATCGATTCCCATTGTTTTCTAAAGTAGGCAGCGTGCCGGTCTCGCTGTAATGCATAAACAGAAACAACAACACTCCTAAAGTAGAGCATCCAGCTGCCAGCAGTAGATATTTACGCATGAGACTTATCGTGGAATCAAACAGACAGAAAACGACGGCATGAAGCTACTGAATTTTAGTTTTAATATCGAGTTGGCGATTCAGGGGCTACCTCAGTCAATCGCTTTCATCGCTCTGCCGTAATAGGTTTCAGATTCAATTTTCTTCGCCGCCTTGCGATAGGCCTCTTTTACGGATGCATCGTTCAGTGCCATGACTTTGGGGGCGGCATCTGTGAGCACTTCGGCTATATAGTGATCGGATTCAATATTTCCAGCCGCTTGTAGTATTGCCATCATATTTTCTTTGCTGAGACTGGGGCGATTGAGGGCAGACTGTAGAAAGGTGGCGGTGTAATGATCACTGCCCGTGTTCCCCATTGCTTCTACAAGTTTTTGGAATACGCCATCGTTAAGCGTTTGCTTCTTCAGCATCTCATTGGCAACGGTTGTCACATAATGATCTGATTCAATGGAAGGCAACAGCGCAATTAAGTTTAGCTGCGCCTCCGCAGACATGGTGTTTCGCAACATATTGATCAGCACTTCTGATTTGTAATGGTCTGAATCAATTTCTTTTACAGATTCAATGACCTTTTGATAAGAAGCTGAGGAGATTCCAGGTTTGCCGAGAGCTTCTTCAAGTACTACTGTTCGGTAATGATCTGAGTCAATCGATTTGGTGGTGTTTACCAGCTCCGCAATGATCGGATCGGTAACATTGTTTTGTCTGAGTATCGCGGTGAGTACTTCTGCTTTGTAATGGTCAGACCCCATGTTGCCGGTGGCTTGCAAGATGGTTTTTACATTCTCCAGTGAGGCAGGTCCGCTGCGCAGGCCTTCCTTGATCACTTCTGATTTATAATGATCTGAATCCATTTTGCCCGTGGCGATAAACACCGCCTCCGCGGATTCTTTCGTCTGTAAAAATTTGGCCATGTTATCTTTCAGAAATTCAGTCAGGTAGTGGTCTGAATCGATCGACTCTGCCACTTGTGAAACGATGGGGCCGTAATCTTTAGTTGAAACACCAAGCTTCATCAGAAGATTTGCGTAATGGGCTTTTACATGATCGCTCTCGATACTTTCCAGTTCATTGAGCACCCCTTTGGTTCCTCCAAGACGGTAGAAGCGATTCACCCGGCTTTCAGCACCAATCGTGGTGGAGCGCACCAGTTCAGGAAGTACTTCAGAAAGCCATTTACGACCTTCCGGTTCAAAGGCGACCTTCGTACGGCTTTCAAAATATTCACGCTTCAGACCTGAGCCTTCGGGCGTAATTACGATTGATCTCTTGCTGCCGAAGACAGTCTTCGTTATTTCCAGGTAGCCATCCGCCGACATATTTTTTATGTCTTTGTCATCATCGGATACTTCAATCTTGCCCCTGGTTTCCACATTAAAATTTGAGAACCCGGTCCGATTGAAGGATACTTTTGAAGCTTTATTGGAAGTATATGCATTGTCCTGGGCCTCGCTTACGAACGAGGCGACCATCAAAAATGAGGTAAAGCAGGTAATTGCGGTTTTCATAATTCTATTTTAGCCTATAAGACGGTACAAAGGTGTATGAAGGATACATCGTTATCAATTCGAATGACGTGAGTTGTGGAATTGGTGTAGTGAGGTGGGGAGGGAATGGCTAAGTGATCAGATTTATAGAGTTATGGTCCTCCACGTAGGATCGACAATCTTTATTTGAAGCATTAAATGCGCGATAGCTGATCGAATAGGCGCAGTCCTTTAAGTCTGTGCTTGTTATTTTTAGGCATTTCAGGCTTGGGGTATTTCAATGAGAATTAACAAACATGTACTAGTCTTTTCTTTTTCTATTTACCTCTGTACTGTTAAAAAATGTAATATTTTATTCATTAATCTTTTGCATTTGAGGTGATGAACCTAGTGGTAATGCTTTGTTTGAATGATGTGCGAGCTACTTAGCCCCGAAGGGGTTCCAATGCATTTCAACGTGGTGTCTATAAAAGCAAGCCGAAACTTGAGCCCTGAAAGGGTGTGATACAATGTCCAGATCTAATTCCATAAGTATCTCTCATCATATTCAATTCCCTCAATATTCAGAAAGTGAACAAACTCTTCTTTAAAAGTATTTTTCCTGTGATGTGCTGCCTGGTTTTCTATGTATGTCTTTACAATATCAATGTCAGATGGATTCGCCGAAAATGCGCCATAGCCATCTTGCCAATAAAATGTTTCATATTCGAGCCGTTTGGTTTTCATCCATTTTGATGAATGGCCCTTAACTTCTTCCAGGAGTTTCATTAAGGCAATTTTTTTGAAAGAAAGCATAAAATATGTACATGATCAGTGTGACCTCCAATCTTTATGGGTTGACATTCGAGATTCTTGCAAATGCCTCCAGATAGCTGTAGAGCTCAGATTGAATTGATTCGAGGATCTCAGGCTTACGATGTTTTGTACTGAAGATAATGTGGATGGAATTCTTGACCAGGGATTGACTCATGGATAAGATCTTTATTGCGCCCTTTCAGGGCTTTGACGCACTACGAATAAGCACACCGGGCAAAAGGCCCGGCGCTCTTTATCTTTTGGCCCTTTCAGGGCTGAGCTGAACTATTCGGTTGCAAATCAAAACTATGACTCAATAGATAATGAATCGTTATACTGCTTGTGCGGTTTTCATGATATTTTCCTTTTACGACGACGCAGTGAATGCTTTCACAAAGGCTCTGCGGCTTCCCAGGCTGGGAGATCACCCCATCTCACCCAACGCTTTCACAAACACATCCAGTTCTTCAGGAGTGGTGTACACATTTGGAGTAATGCGGCAGCCTTGCACATTCGCAACATCTATGGCTACCGTGTAAATCTTGTATTTCTTGAGTAGCGTATCAGCAAGGTCTGACGGCTTCATACCTTTTATCCCCACGTTGGCGATACCACAGGAGCGCATGGGATCGACGGGGGTATTCACGATGACGTGGGGCATGGTTCGCACTTTACCCGTCCAGTAGTTTTGAAGGTACCGAAGGCGCGCCTCCTTGCGCTCCGGACCAAGTTTCAGATAATAGTCGATGGCGTTGGAGATTGCCAGATCGGTGTGCACAGGGTGAGTGCCTATGTGATTAAGTCGTGATATATTGTTCTCTTGTGTCTCACCGTCGGCCAGCAGTGGCCATACCCTGGAAATGTTTTCTTTCTTGACATATAAGAATCCAGCTCCCAGCGGAACGCTCAGCCATTTGTGTAAGCTGGTGCCGTAGTAATCGCACCCCAGGTCAGGAATAGAATATTGAATGTGCGCGAAGGCATGTGCACCATCGACCATCACCTGAACACCTTTGGCATGTGCCATATCACAAATCTTTCTTACTGGGAGAATGTGGCCTGTGATATTGATCATGTGGCCGATCATCATCAGCCTGGTCTTGCTTGTGATCGCTTTCGCGTAGAGTTCAACAATTTCTTCATCAGATTGGGGATGATTGGGCACAGAGACAATCTTGTTCACCACCCCGTATCGCTTAGCCACCAATTTGAACATGTCGAGCATGGCACCGTAGTCTTGTTCTGCCATGACCGCTTCGTCGCCTGCCTTCCAGCTCATGCCACCAATTACCATGTCCAGCGATTCGGTGGTGTTGCGGGTGATGATTAATTCTTCCGTACTGCAACCTGCAATTTTAGCGAGCTTTGCAGCCGCTGCTTTTTTATTGTCCCATTGCACGGTCCTCATGTAATAGGAGCCCTGATAATTGACGTCCCGCACATGTTGTATAAAATTCTCCAAAGTCTCCTGAGGAAGAATGCAGTAGTAGCCGTTCTCAAGGTTAATGTAATCGGGCTTGAGCTTGTATCCACCCCGTATCCCTGCCCAGAAGTCTTCATCTTTCGCCACTTCTTCTGACGACAGGTTACTGATATCACCAAACAATTTTTCGATCACTTCAACAGTGGGAGCACCTCCAATGCTTACCATCGCCAGGCTTTTCAAAAATGATCTCGTGTCCATAGTGCCTTTTCTTACGTCTTACTACTTAAGTCTTATGTCTTACTACTTACGTCTTATGTCTTACTACTTACGTCTTATGTCTTACTACTTACGTCTTATGTCTTACTACTTACGTCTTATGTCTTACTACTTACGTCTTTCACTACGTTAATAACAAAGTCTATCTCATCCTCCGTATTATACATTGATATTCCCATCCGTGTGACACCACCTTTTTCCAGGAGACCAAGTGTTTCAATGGCGCGGATGGCATAGAAATGACCATCCCATGCACAGATGTTTTTTTCTGCCAACTGTCCACAAATTTCTGTGGGAGTTTTTCCCCTCACGGTAAAAGAGACTGTTGGTGTTCTGGACGCTGTTGAAAAGTCCTGGCCGATGATTGTGACACCTTTAATTTTTTTCAGTCCTGCGTAGAGCCTGCTTGCCAAATTGTATTCGTGAGCAGCAATGTCTTGATATGCGCTTACCAATTTTTCTCTCATCGACTTCCCTTTTCCAAGGCTTGCCAGAAATTCTACCGCTGCACCAACGCCCGCAATGGCAGCGTGATTCAAGGTGCCCGTTTCAATAGAGTAGGGTGCCGCCTGATCTGCGGTGCGTAGCCGATCGGTCGGAAGGCGGTCTAATAAACCCGGACGACTGTACAATATTCCAACGTGTGGTCCGTAGAATTTATAGGCTGAGCACAAAAGAAAATCGCACCCAATGGCTTGAACATCAATCGTGAA
Organism: Cyclobacteriaceae bacterium; assembly: GCA_043776715.1. Lineage (GTDB taxonomy): Bacteria > Bacteroidota > Bacteroidia > Cytophagales > Cyclobacteriaceae > ELB16-189. Next base: position 5,487 of record JAYVQY010000126.1, read on the forward strand.
GTGCGGGGCATAGTGGACGGCATCCAGCAGCAACCATGCGTTGTAGCGATGCGTCAGTTCCCTGACCAATTTGAAGTTGTTAACGGTACCGATGGAATTGGCCGACATTCCCATGCAGACAAGTCGTGTATTTTCGTTGATCTTGGATTCGAAGTCATCATAATCAAGCATCCCATTTGGAAGCAGTTTCACTTCCCTCACTTTGACTCCAAAATCCCTGAGCGTTAGCCAGGGGCCTCTGTTGGCTTCATGATCAAGTTGGGTGATCACCACTTCGTCACCTGGGCGGAAGACCCTGGACATCGCACGCGCAAGAGCAAAATTCAGGGTTGTCATGTTCTGTCCGATGGAGATGGTAGATGGACCTTCTGCGCCCAGCAGCGCAGCCATTGACTTGCGCGTGTCATCAATCACTTTGTCAGTCTCGTGTGTTGTGACAAAGGCCCCGTGGGTGTTTGCATTGCTGTTGAAATAATAATGCGAGATGGCATTGATCACTGGATATGGAACTTGCGTGCCTGCAGGCCCATCGATATAGATCAGGGGCTTATTGTTGTGCTTTCGCTGAAGTGACGGAAAATGTTTTCTTGCAGCGACGGTGTTGAATTGAGTAGTAGACATGGTTTGATTTGATTCTAAAGTGAAAATTAGAGAAATTTAGTGTAACGAGGAATTCGTAACTCTGTGGATGGTGTCTCAGTTTAGGACTAAAGTCCCTTGTAAAGCTGGATGCATTAACCCTGGCCTTAAGGCTGCCTTAAGGCCAGGGTTAATCGAACTCGAATTTAGACGGGCTTTAGCCCGAATCAAATTCAAATTTAGACACCACCACTTTATGGGCCGTAGTCTTTTCTGGATTTTAGAATGTTTGGCTGATATTTGTCCTCAAACTTTAGTCATAAGAGAATACTTTTTTAAATCCGCGTTGCCTTACTGCCTCAAAGACAACGACCGCGGCGGCAGTGGATACATTCATTGAATCAATCGTCCCCTGCATGGGAATGATGATGTTGGCATCTGAGCTCTTTACCCACTGATCCGACAGACCGGTAGCTTCGGTACCCATCACAATGGCAGATGCGATTTTGAAGTCAACTTCATGATAGGGTCTTGAGGCCTTGAGATACGTGCAATAGATGTTGATTTTATTTTCCTTCAGCCAGGCAATTGTTTCATCCGTAGCGGCAGCCGCGATTTGTTTTGTAAAAATGCAGCCCAGGCTTGACCGCACCACATTCGCATTATAGAAGTCGGTTTGAGGGTCACAGATAATCACCGCATCAACCCCTGCCGCATCACTCGTGCGAAGGATAGCGCCCAGATTCCCTGGTTTTTCCAATGATTCCAATACCAGTACCAGCGGAGTCTTGCTCAATTTGATTTCTTCCAGCCGATGTGTCTTCATCTCCGCCACCGCCACCACACCTCCAGAGTTTTCACGAATCGCAATCTTATCAAAAATTTCCTTCGTGACAGGCACGAGAAATTTATCTTCAACATGCAAGGATGCAAGATCTTTCTCTGGAAAGATGTCCACACAATAAAATAGGTTTTCGATTTTATACCCAGCCTTCAGAGCCATCCCAATTTCTTTCTTGCCTTCAATGATAAAAAGCTGTTGCCTTTTTCGTTCCCTTGGTTTCTCCAAAGCCAGCAGGCTTTTCACTTTGGGATTTTGTGTGCTGGTGATGACAGTGCCGGGTTTCACAAATTGATGGAATTGTCGGTTGATCTAAATATTGATACTATGCTGTGAGCAGGTACAAAAATGCAAATTAAACCTGAAAGCCCAGCCCGTGGAGTTTGCTCCAAAGTTGTGCTAACTTTGAAATTCAAAACTTTGACCATTGGCCCTTACACTTTACCATCCTTCCTCCTGGCAAGACTATTCGCTGATTGACTCAGGTGATTTTGAAAAGCTTGAGCGCTTTGGCAACTATGTTCTTATCCGGCCGGAGCCACAGGCGATCTGGGAGCGATCGCTACCAGACCAGGAATGGAAACGTCTGGCTCATGCTCACTTTTCGAGGGAGCAAAGTGACAAGTTCAGGTTTACGGATGAAGTAAAAGGTGGATGGAAAAAATTGAAAGACATTCCGGAAAGTTGGCAGGTAAACTATCAATTCAATGATTTAAAACTCACCCTGCGTCTCGCGATGACGGGCTTTGGACATGTGGGTATCTTTCCAGAGCAAGGTGCTAACTGGAACTTCATCTACGACACCATTCAAAGTTGGAAGGCCGATCGGCCACGCGTACTAAATCTTTTTGCTTACACAGGAGCTGCTTCAGTAGCTGCTCGATCAGCAGGAGCGGATGTAACACACGTGGATGCTTCGCGACCTGGCCTAAACTGGGCCAGTCAGAATATGCAGTTGAACAATCAATCCGACATCCGATGGGTATATGAAGATGCATTTAAGTTTGCTAAGCGAGAAGTGAAGCGTGGTAAAAAATATCAGGGGATCATTATGGATCCACCGCCTTATGGTCGCGGTCCGGAAGGGGAGAAGTGGACGCTGCAAGAACAACTCAACGAGCTTGTGAAATTGAGCAAGGATTTGCTTGAGCCGCAACAGTCATTTTTTATTCTCTCGATGTATGCTGTGGGACTCTCCTCCATTGTCGGTTTGAATGTGATGAAGACGCACTTCACACCCAAAGACCTCGAGTTTGGCGAATTCTTTTTGAAGTCGCAGCAAGGGAGAGATTTACCGATGGGGACGTTTGTGAGGTTTAAGAGCTGACTTCCCCGCCCTGCTTCGATTCCGATGCCAATGACAACAGCCATTTTGAAATAGACTATTCCAGTTGAAATAGACTTTTTCTTAATTCCCTTGCAGATTCTATTTTCAAACCGTACTAAAACTAACCAGCCGAGCGTAATTCAAAATTTTCACGCGAAGCCGCAAAAGAAATCGCCAAGCTTGTGCAAACAATAAATCCATTTGAAAGAAATAAGTCTGCCAAGGGCGCTTGAGCGCCGTGCAAGAGCGAAGCTCCTTTGCGGTCTCATTTCTGTTTTCAAAGTTAAGCCCTCCTACAAGGCACCTTTGTGACTTTGCGTCTTTGCGTGAACCCTTCTTCAAATTAGTCTTTGGTCCAAATGTCAGCACAATTGGTATCGTGCATTCTGCATGATGTATTGCTCAACCTGACGTCATCGTTTAGTTTACCAATCCTCAATTAAAGAAGTCGCGGTCGATTCTTAACAATCATAACACTCCCCTGCCAATCGGCCACCTCCACCAATGATTCTGGAATTTCTTTGATGAATTCATCCACAGCCTTCCGGACGCCTTCCCAGGTATGGTTGTAGTCATGAACCATGATCACACCGCCTCCCGACAACCTTGGGTAAAAATACTTTAGTGCAGCAAGGGTGGGTTGATAAAGGTCTGCGTCCAGGTGTACAAAAGCATATTTTGTTTCTTTCAAATTCTCCGAAGTCGATGGGAAATGTCCTTTGTGAAATACAATGTTATTGTTTCCATTGATAAACAGCTTGACGGTTTCAACGGTGGTATCAGAGAAATCAATTAAAGGGGCTTTCTCATCATTGTTATTTTCAGCGGCAAGGTCCTTGCTGTCAAAACCTTCGAACGTGTCAAATAAATGTAAAATCCGTACAGGGTCCATTTCATAAATAATCCGTGCGGTTTCTCCCTTGTAGACGCCAACTTCCGCAAAAGCACCTGCGACAGCTTCCTTCTTCAGTCGTTCAATCTGAAACCAAAATGTATAAAACCTGACTTTGTCCCGGTAGAACCGCTCCACCTTCCTCAATTTCTTTGATACCCGACCATCCCTAACAGTTGTCTCCCATAAGTAGGGTTTGCTGATTCTGTATGACCAATTTGATTCCAGGAGTTTGAAGCCCAGGAAAAGAAAAACCAGGACTAAAATAATGGTGATCAGTTGTGTTGTACTGAGGGCTGCGAGAAATATAGTGATCATGGTTAAAGTTGTTGAGCGAAGATAACTTTTTAGATCCACAAACATCATTGATTTTCGAATTTGACTATGAAATGAAAAGCCTATTTTTGTTCGTCCCAATTCTTAAGTATGATGACAAGAAACGACGCTGGATTCGTACTCACCTTCTTATTGATTTTAACATCATGTCAATCAAAGCAAGAAAAATTAGAGGAGGAAATTAAAACGCTGCTGGAGCAGCAGGAAGGTTCCTTTGCGGTAGCTTTCAAGGACTTATCTTCCGGCGAAGAGTTATTGATCCGTGAGCATGAATCTTTTCATGCAGCCAGCACAATGAAGACACCGGTGATGATTGAAGTCTTCAAGCAGGCGGCCGAGGGCAAATTTGCTTTGACGGATTCGGTCTTGGTCAGGAATGAATTCAAGAGTATCGTGGACGGAAGTCCTTACAGTTTGACTCCAGAGGATGACAGCGAACCGGTGATCTATCAGAATGTGGGTAATAAGTATACGATCGCAGATTTGGTTTATGTAATGATTACAGCCAGCAGCAACCTGGCGACCAATATTTTAATTGAATTGGTGGATGGAAAGAGTGTCACACAAACCATGCGCGATCTTGGCGCAAATGATATTCAGGTATTGCGGGGAGTGGAGGACTCTAAAGCCTTTGCGAAGGGATTGATCAATACGACCACGGCCTATGACCTTATGATTATTTTCGAAAAAATTGCGAATGGTCAGGCGGTAAGCATGGAGGCGTCCACGACTATGGTGAGCATCTTATCCGATCAGACTTTCAACACAATCATTCCTGCCAAACTCCCGAAAGAAGTTAAAGTCGCCCACAAAACGGGTTGGATTAAAGGTGCACATCATGATTCAGGAATCGTTTACCTTCCGGGAGGAAAACGTTATGTGCTGGTGATGCTATCAAAGAATCTGAAAGATGAGGCAGCAGGGGTGGGGGCAATGGCTTCTGTATCTGAACTAATCTATCAATACGTGGCCCGAACTCATTAATCCGTTTGCGAACAATGTTTTTAGATGTTGGTCAATTTTATTTAGCTTTCAATCCATACCACTAGTATCATACCAAGCACTATGACAATCGCAAACAGGTTCATATTGGCAGCAACCTTATTAATAGTTGCCTCCAATTGTTCAAGTCCATCCTCCCAAAAGGCAACTTCACCTACCAGGTATGAGGAACTTGTCACTCTATTTAAAGAATGGCGAGCGTTTCAATCTCCGGAATTGGTGGAGGGTGTGCCGGACTACAGTCCAGGTGCAATGGAAAAGCAGCATGCCGAACTTGCCCAGTGGCAGGCAAGGCTAAATAATTTTGACACTGCAAGATGGCCGATCAAACATCAGGTTGATTGGTACCTGGTGTGGGCAGAAATGAATGGGCTCGACTTCGAGCATCGGGTTCAGCAGTCGTGGGTGAAGGATCCGGCCTTTTATGTTTGGTTTTTCCCCACACTTTCAGATACACCTGGAAGGGAAGGCCCACATCTTTTTGGGAGGGTGGAATTGCCAGACTATGCATCGCCATTATCTAAAGAAGATGCGGCTGTGATTGCTGGCAAGCTTCGGAAGGCATCCACTGTATTTCAGCAAGCTAAAATTAATCTAACGGGAAATGCAAAAGACTTATGGGTGACCGGCATACGAAGCGTTCGCGAGCAAAGTGAAGAGCTCGAAGCCTTTTCAAAATCTATATTGAATTTGTATCCAGATCTGGCCGCCGCTGCGAACGAAGCCCGGGATGCCTCCAATGAATTTGCCGAATGGCTCACGAGCAAGGCTCCTTCTAAGACCGGACCGTCTGGAGTCGGGAAGGAAAACTTTACATGGAATTTACAAAAAGTACATCTGGTACCTTACAACTGGAAAGAGGAGAAGGTGCTGCTTGAAAGGGAATTGTTTCGGGCGCACAGTGGTTTGAGGCTCACCGAGAATCGCAACCGAAAGCTCCCTAAGTTAGAACGGAAGAATAATGCTAAAGACTATCGCGAGATGCAGGAAAAAGGTGTTACTGATTTTATGGAGTTTTTGGAGAAAGAAGAGATCATGACTGTGAAGCCTTATATGGAGACAGCACTGAGGGACGTGATTTTTGATTTCGTGCCTTCAGAAGGATTGCGTGGATTCTTTTATGAGATCGACTACCGGGATCCTATTCCAATGCGTGCACATATGTATCATTGGATAGAATTGGCGCGCAACCGCGAAGAACCTAATGAAAGTCCGATCCGTGCGACACCACTGCTCAGCAATATTTTCGATAACCGTGCTGAAGGATTTGCAACCGCACTGGAAGAATTGGTAATGAATGGAGGATTGCTCAAGGACAGACCTCGTGCCATGGAATTGACGTACATCATGCTGGCTCAGCGTTGTGCGAGGGCATTGGGTGGACTCTATCAACATGGTCTTGAGAAGGATTTTAATGGCGCAACAGAATTTGCCTCGTTGTGGGTGCCCTGGGGTTTGCTTCCCGCCGAAGGAGGAACCATTCAACATGAAGAGCAAATGTATTTGCAACAACCGGCATATGAAGGCAGTTATGTCATTGGGAAAATTCAGATCGATCAACTTATCGCCGAGTATGCGCGCCAGCGGGAAGGCAAGTTTCTGTTGAGAGAATTTATGGATGAATTTAATCGCACTGGCATCATTCCCGTATCCCTGATCTATTGGGAAATGACAGGTGACAAGTCGATGGTAAACAGTGCAACGGGAAAGTGACGCTCAATCGTTGAATTGGGTGGGAGAGTTCCGGCAAATATGAGTCGGTTGAGACTGGTCGGCAATTGAAAATTGATCAATCATTTGGCAACCATGCGTATGTTGGATGGAATTAGTAGATATTTGAATATGGATGAAAAGCGAAAAGTGGGTTTGCGGAAGACCAATAACTTTGGTAGAAATTCAATTAAATCAAAACTATATGAATGAAGGTTCCACTTCCCAAAGCCACTCAATCAAAATGGGTTTAGCGTGGCTATTTTTGATAGTCGCAATAATATTGGGAGTTGCGTTCATCATGGGAAGTTGGAAAACAGAGGTGGAGCCGACATGGGCTACATTATGTGGTCAAGTATTTTGGCCGATCCTGTTGATCGGTATTGCTCTGTTTGTATGGGTAAAAAAAAGTAAGAGATAGGTTTACCTGAATTCTTAGCGAAATGAATTTGATGTTCAATTCGCTTGGTAAATTATTAGCAACTGACAGTTTGGCTTACTTGTGGGGTTTGACTTTAATATACCTCCATTCCCAAACCGCTCCGTCTTCCTCATCCATCACTGTGCCAAGGAGTTCAAAATTGTTCTTCCGCAATATTTTTGTCGAATGGTTTTCTTCCGGAAGTGTTCTTGCGAGAACGGTTATAGATGGATCCGTTTTCATCGCCAGCGTCACCAGCTTCCCGCATATTTTTGTTCCAATACCCTGTTGTCTCCATTGAGGAAAAGTCCCGTAGGCAATTTCCACCTTTGCGTTTTTAGGCTTTCCTTTAAATCCTGCCGCTCCCACCAGTTTGCCATCGTTGCTGGCATAATACCCGATCCAGGGTGGCTCAAATCCAACTTTCTTATAATAATCCATTGTCAAACGGATGGTGTCCTTACAATCAGGATCATTCACGAAGTCATCGTTTTCGTGTAGATGTTCTTTTATTGGAATGAGTTTCATGGTTTTGATCATCACGGTGATCGGAGTCGAAGGTAGCTCATTCGAAGGTATGACAATCGCGCCGTTGGAACGATACCGGGTGTCGATTACACAGGTGCTTTGAGAATTCAGGAAGGTTCCCGCTGATTGTCGCTGATCGGGCCCACGCAGATTTACGCTGATCTAATTCGATGTTATCTGCGGAATCGAAGCGTTATAGTTGTCTCTTAAAGAACTCCCAAGCCTCAACATGCACATCAATATCACCGGGATAGTCATGCTTCCCACCAATTACTTTCAGGAGAACAACCTCAGGCTTGCCTGGGTTCTTGTAAGTATACCGTTCTATGGTCTTTCCATCGGAAGGATCGTTGTCTGGCATGAGCGCCTTTACGGGATCACCCGTGTACCCTGCCAATGAAGCCCAGTATTGAAAGGTCCTGTCGGTTGAACGGACTCGCCCCATTTTAACGTTTCCCAAATCCACCAGGCCTCCTTCATAGGGATTCACCTGATCAGCGGTTCCATTCACGATCATGACGGGGCGTGCAACTTTTGATTCAGCACAATCCATGTTGTCGATATCAGGAAGGTTGGCGATGATTGCGGTGATCGCTTTAAACTTATCAGGCATGGTGATGGCTAGCTTGTAAACCATATGGCCTCCGCCAGAGGTACCAATGGCAAACACCTGGCGAGGATTAATTTTTTGTTTGGACTTGAAGTAGTTGATCATCCCATCAAAGAAGGTGTTCTCATCGATGTTTTCCTGATTGGCCAATGAAGTAGCAGCCTTTCTGCATTCATTCCAATATTTCTTGTAGCCATCCGGATACACAAGCAGGATTTTTTCTGCGTCGGATTTTTCCAGGAGTTTTTTAGAACGTTCCATCATGCCTTTGCCATTCCCTCCTGAGCCATGCAGAATAAAAACCAGGCTGGCCCCTGAGCTGGTGGCCGGGGGCTTATTAAAATGAAAGCTCCGGTAATGACCATCTACCAGAAGGGAGTCGGAGATGACTTGTGCCGGTAGGGTGTTTGCGAGAAGGATGAAGCTGATAATGATCATTGTATTTTTCATGTCATTGAGATTTTAATTGTTGATCGATTAATTCGAGCCGTTTAACAATTGTGCCGGGCATTAATATTGTTCCGGGTGAAAGGACAGCGTTGGCGCCGATTTTAGAAGCATCTCCAACCAAAGCGCCAAACTTCTCACAGCCTGTGTCAATGATAGAAGTATGGTATGAGACGAAAATAGTTTTGTTTTGTCGATCGTTATGATGGTTGGCAATTACAGCACCCGCTTCAAAGTTTACATGGCTGCCAACAATACTATCACCGATGAAGTTGAAATGAGCAACCGTACTCTTATCACAAATGATGCTGGTTTTTATTTCGCAGCCCGGCCCGATGGTAGCAGCCTTGCCTAAATAAACACCGCCTCGCAGATATGCATTGGCTCCAACGAAGCAGTGTTCGCCAATAATAACAGGTGGTTTTAAAGTGACTCCATGTTCAACGTTCGCTGTCTTGTGAATAGCAATTTCGTTTTCAATTTTATAGTCATTGCCGAGGTGTGAGATCATATCTTTTAAGATGTCTGAAAGATTCCCTGTGATCTCCCAGGGCTGTAAATTCTTCTGCCCCGCAAAGACGGCATGGAATTCTTTTATAAAATCATTTATTATGATCATGAAATAATTGTAACAAATGAAGTTCAGTATTATGTTGGATTATCTAGGCATGAAAGATAATTGGATCAAGTGTCAACCCTTTGCCTACTGTCCCTGTCTACTGCCTACTTTTTAATAGATTAACCATAATGTTAGTTCATCTTGCCCTGTTTCAATAAACAGCCAATGCGACCAATTCACCCGGATGATTTTCAGCTCCGATTGCCATGACGATGTATTGCTTTCCATTGATGGAATACGTCATCGGCACACCACTCTGGTTGGCAGGTAATTCAATCTCCGCCAGAATCTCGCCGGTGGCTTTATCATGTGCTCTGAACTTATTGCCACCACCGCCCGCAGACCCATAAAGACCGGCTCCCTCACCGGCAAACAACAGTGTCTTGGTCACCAACAGCCCAACGCGATCCGGCCGACCGGTGCGGGGAAGCTTTATGCCCTTCAATGCCGGATTGTTTTTTACCCAATCGGGGGCTTCTCCATTCGCCATCATCCACACATGATCGCCAGTGTTCAGATTAATTGCGGTGATCCTTCCCCATGGTGGCTTGCCCAGCGGTAATCCTGAAGGTCCACCCTGACCTGTACCAAAACCACCAGACCACCAAGCTACATAATTCATATCTGATACATCTGGTTCGGCGAAGAGCGCCATCGCTTCAATCAGGGATGTCGATGAAACGTAAAGAAAATTTGTTTCGGGGTCGAGCACCGCCCCTTGCCAGTTCGCACCGCCGGTTGGACAGGGTAACATTAACGTACCCAACATTTCTGGTGGGTCATAAACAGCAATCGGAGTGTAGACGGATCCCATCTTGTATTTGCTTGCAATTTTTATAGCCTCACGTTTTAACTCCGGCGTAAGGTCATTGAGTGCATCTTCATCGACCATTTGCCTTTCAAAGGGTGCCGGCCTTGTGGGGAACGGCTGAGTAGGGGAGCTCACTTCTCCCATCACATCACTGGCAGGCACAGGACGTTCTTCGATGGGCCACACAGGCTTTCCTGTTACGCGATCAAGGACGAACACAAAACCTTGCTTCGTTACTTGTGCCACGGCCTTAATCGACTTACCATCTACAGTAAGATTGGCAAGTACAGGAGGTGCCGGCACATCATAGTCCCAGATATCATGATGAATAAACTGATAATGCCACACCCTCTTACCGGTTTTTGCATTGAGACAAAGTAGACTTTGTGAAAATAAATTATCTCCCGGTCGATGACCGCCATAGAAATCGCCGGTAGCGGCTTCCATGGGCAGATATACATAACCTAACTCAGGGTCAGCCGACAGCGGTGGCCATGAGCCAACATTGCCTGTATATTTCCAACTCTCGTTACCCCATGTCTCATTGCCAAATTCTCCCTCCTGCGGTATGCTGTGGAAGAGCCAAAGTTTTTTACCGGTACGTACATCATATCCGGAGACATCACCCCGAACTTCTTTCTTCGAAGGTGCTGCCAGTCCAGCAGGGAAACACGAACCGACCACTACAACATCTCCTACGATAATGGGTGGTGACGTTGAGCCGATGACAGATTTAACAGGGTCTACATAATCGCCCAGTCCTTTTTTCAAATCCACCACTCCATTCAGACCAAATCCTGAAACCGGTCTGCCATCAGTGGCATCCAGGGCCACAAGTTGATAGGAGGGTGTGACATACAGGATGCGGTCATGGTCCTTATCATTTTTCCAATAGGCAACGCCGCGGCCCGCATTTTGTCGTGGTGCATAGGCGGTACGCTCTCCTTCATCAAGACGATACGTCCACAGCGTCTCGCCCGTCATTCCGTTGATGGCAGCAACTGCCCGACGTGATCCGGCAGTGGTATACAAAATACCATTGACCATGAGTGGCGTTGCTTCATAGTTGAATTCGGGTGTAGGCCCAAAGTTGTCGGTCTTCCATCGCCAGACAATTTTTAACTGCTTAGCGTTATCGCGATTAATCTGGTTAAGCGGTGAATAGTTGGTACTTGACTGATCACTCCGATGCTGAAGCCATTCACCCTCAATGGAGGTGATCGCCTCGCCTGTACTTCTTGGTTTAAACTTGTATGGAACTCTCTTTGGTGCCGGTGGACCGAAAAGAATCTTGTCCAGATCTTCCTTAGAGGAAGCGAGTTGTTTGTCTCCCGCAGGATAATTGTTAATCTTCAGCATGAAGGCAACGAGGGCCGCATTACTCTTGTCGTCAAGTGAAGCGGGATTATTTTTGGGCATCGTGCGCTTTGTTACTTCAAACAATGCGCCGATGGATTTATCCTGCCAGCGGGATTGAAACATCGACCCCGTAAGTGGAGATCCGCCTTCGGTACCCCGACCATCTTTCCCATGACAGCTCGCACAACTACTGATGTAGATCGCTTCGGCTGCATCAGCTTGTTCAGTCGAGTAGATGCCGGAGAGCGCGTTGACTTCTTCAGTGGAAGCAGACTCCTTGGTTGGATTGTTACACGAGGCGATCACAATAATCGAAACGCTTAGGAGGAGAAGGTTTGAGAAGTTCAAGTTCCTGAATTGTAATACGGGCTTCATGTTCGTGATTTGAATTCTAAGGTAGGTAAGTTTCAAGAATTGATTAGCGTAAAATTTTAACCGCTGAGGCGCTGAGACGCCGAGAGAAATTCATATTCTCAGCGTCTCCGCGCCTTTGCCGTTTAATGCAGAACGCTGGGCTAAGCCTCCAGATCCTTCGCCAGATTTTTACCCGCTACGAAAAAGAAGAAGCTGCCAATCAGCCCAACGAAGATAATGCTGGCCAATGCATATTGCAGGGACAAAACCCCAACAAGGGGAGCGAAGGCATCGCTCAATATCCCGACTACCAAGGGTCCTCCTCCAAGGCCGATTAGATTCAAAGCAAAAAACAGAACGGAAGAAGTGAGCGCCCGCATGTGAGGTGGAACAAGGTGATGAGCCATCGCAATTGAAGGAGCCAGGTACATTGCGTTAAGTATTGTTGCTAATGTGAAACATACGAAAACAAGTTCCTTCTGTTGTGAAAAGATGGCTGTCATAGAAAACGGAAGCGAAATTATTCCAGCAATAGCCGGAATCCACAAATACCATTTTTTGGAAACTTTACCGTAGTGATCACCCAGGTAGCCACCTAAAAAAGTGCCGAGTCCGCCGCCAATGCCAATGATAAGCGCGTTGGTGATGCCGATATTTTGACTTGACATACCATGGTACCTCGAGAAAAAAGATGCCAGCCAATTACCCAGCCCATATACCACAAAGGTTATGAACCCCGAGCCCAGCGATAGATAGACAAATGATTTCTTAGAAAAAATGAATCGTATGACCTGCCCAAATGAGTGAGCATCGTTCTTGATTTGATGCGTATCGGACGCCCCCCGCAGCGGTTCTTTAACAGTGAGGTAGAGGAGAATAGCAAGCAGGACGCCCGGTGTACCCATCGCAAAGAAAGCTACGCGCCAGCCGTAATATTGATTCAGGATTCCACCGCCAAGGAAGCCAATGAAAATGCCGATATAAATACCCATCGAATAAATAGAGAGAGCAGTGGCCCTTTTTTCCAATGGATAGTAATCTGAAATGATGGCATGCGACTGAGGACTGCACCCGGCTTCACCAATGCCCACGCCGATCCGGGCCAGTACCAATTGAAGGAAGTTGGTTGCAAAACCTGTGAGTGCCGTCAGTGCGCTCCACAGAGTAAGGCTGATGGCAATAATGTTTTTTCGATTGGATGTGTCTGCAAGCCGTGCTATCGGAATTCCCAACGTAACATAAAACATCGCAAAAGTGAGACCGGTCAATAATCCCAACTGCGTATCCGACAGCATAAGTTCCTTCTTAATCGACTCCTGCAGAATGACAAGGAGCTGCCGGTCAATAAAGTTAAATGCATACACCGTCATCAACGTAAAAAGAACGAATCGGCGATAGACGCTTGGATTTGACATCGACTGTATTTTGGTGAACAGAGTTAGTCAAAAAGAACTCTTCAACCAATTCTAAAGAATCTGTATATTAAATTTTTATAGAGCCCATCTGACCTGGAGTCCCAAATCGTCCAACTCAACATCGCCAGAATGCTTGCACCCCTCGACAGTCCGGTCATGGCCGACTTTGTGGCAAAACTGGATTATATCAATGGCCTGACTAGACTCCAATGAAGACATTACACCTTCATAACAATCGGTGCTTACTTGTTTATTTTGGGCAATTAATCCGCCTTGTAAAAGAGTTTCATTGAAGCGATGCCAAATAAAAACATCACCATCCACATGAAGAAAGGGGGATTCTTGTTTTGAATAGGCATAGATTTTAGGTAGCGCCCATAAGCTTGGATGACAACTGTTAAGCTTGCCTAGTTCACAGATAACTGTCGTATTGGGTAACCTCAACGTATCAATGAGTAATTTTGCTGCTATATCATCAGCGTATAACGTTACCTTGTTATAAATCTTTTGCCATTGCAAACAACTCAAAGCCCAACCCATAAGGTTGTATTCTGGGCTGAGCCAACCTGATTTGTGCTCAAATAGGTTACTTTGTATCAATGGTCCTGCCAGCACGATTCTTCTCTATAGCATCAATCTGGACCAGGGGAATCAGAGACTCATCATTCAAGGAAAGAAGTTCTGCTGGTGTCAAGCCACTACCGGAAATCCGCCGCAAGTACTCTCGCACGGTATTGCGTGATAAGCCTGTGAGCCGTTCGGTTTCCCGGATACTGCGGCCTTGCTCATGAAGTTCAATAATTCGTCTGATCTGATGCATACGTAGTGGTTGAGGCATGATTGCTTTAGGGTTTAAAAACCTTAAAGCGAATCCTGCATTGCATCAAATCCTATTCGCCAGGGGTGG
>JAYVQY010000127.1:0-4974 GCA_043776715.1 Cyclobacteriaceae bacterium
TCGAAATCTATGATCGATATCTCGCACGAAAGTTTGATGCGAATCTGGGTGCGTCTGAAAAACTGGGTGGATGATGAGGCGGATGCCGTGCAGATGTATCTGCGCCTGGCGGAAGCTGCCACCCAATACCAGGTCGGAAAGGCCGGCCTCTGGAGGCCACCGGATTTACAACTTGCCTTGAACTGGCAGGCAAAGCACAGACCTACCCTTGTGTGGGGTCAACGATACAATCCCGCCTTTGAGCGAACGATGATATTCCTCGAGTACTCCAAAAAAGAATGGGAGACCGAGCAGCGTATTAAGGAACTTGAACAGAAGCGAAGACTTCAGCGCGCCCGTACCACAGCCACTGTGTTCGGTGTGCTGGCAATCGTGGCTCTTATTGCTTTGGTGTATGCGTTCTTTCAACAGACCGCAGCCGTCAGAGCACAGGTTCAGGCTGAGAAAAATCTTGTGTTGGCAAATGAAGCTCAAGCGGCAGCACAAAGGAGTGCCGCAGAAGCTACCGCACAGGCCAAAATTGCTCAGGAACAAGCTGAAAAAGCAAGAATAGCTCAGGCAGCAGCTGAAAAGGCCCAGAAGGAAGCTGACATACAGCGACTGGCTGCGGTGGAAGCTTTGAAGAAGGCAGAAATTGCAGAAGCAAAAGCAACTGCCAGTGCACTTTTGGCTGTGCAAAGGCAAAAAGAAGCGGAAGCAAATGCTGAGAAAGCCCGTATTGCTGAAGCGGCCGCCAACAGGGCCCGATATATTGCACAAGGGAAAGCAATGGCCATTAAATCAAAAGAACTTGGTAGCGATCCTGAACAGGAGGCCCTTGTGGCCCAGCAAGGATTTAAGTTCAATGATAAATATGGTGGCAGTGCCTTTGACAACGATATCTATAATGGGTTGTATAGCGCATTGAGCGGAAAATTCAATGATCCCCTCACCCGAAATCTGGAAGGACATGATAAAGGAGCGGCACGCGCCTTGGTTACCAATCTAAAGTCACACGAAATATATTCCGGTGGCAGTGATGGAAGGGTGCTTCGTTGGACCCTTCAGGGCGCTTTATGGAAAGCAGATTCAATCATGGGAGGTAGA
The DNA here is from genome assembly GCA_043776715.1 of Cyclobacteriaceae bacterium. Classification (GTDB taxonomy): domain Bacteria; phylum Bacteroidota; class Bacteroidia; order Cytophagales; family Cyclobacteriaceae; genus ELB16-189. The sequence continues at coordinate 1,087 of JAYVQY010000127.1, forward strand.
CTCGATTATCAGGTGTATTCTTTGGCCCTAAGCCCCGATGGAAATTCGCTGGTGGCGGGTGGCTCAACATCGGGTGATCTCACGCTCAATTATATTGAGCTGTATGACTTGAAGACCCCAGGGTCGGCACCAAAGAAAATACCAGGATTTACTGGCGTTGAGACTTTGATTTATTCAAAACTCGAAAATGGAGTTTATGTGCGTGACGATGCAGGGAAGAGCATCAAGTTCACCGACTTTAATACGGTTCGTGAGGTCATCAAACCAAAAGAAAAGATTCATACGATTGGTATGAGCGCTGACGGAACACGCATGGCTGGCGCAGGAGCCTCCGGCACGCTGTATGTTTGGGACATCACAAACAATTTCGCTGAGAAGGTCGCTTATAAGAATGCTGTAGATCTCACTGCAATTGCTTTTGCTCCCGACAATCAAAGAATTGTGTTTGGCGATGAAGAGGGCCAGGTGAAGATTATTACTGAGAACAGCAACCTGCCACCAAGAATCCTTTCAGGGCATATTGCACACATTGAAGAGATCATCTTCAACAACGCTGGAACTTTTCTTGCTACCACAAGCCGTGATCATACGGTGCGGCTTTGGAACTGGAATAAAATAGCTGATCAGCCTGTCGTGCTCAATGACAAAGAACAGGACGAATGGGTATGGAGCGCAACCTTTTCACCCGACGATGAACAGTTGATGATCGGTGTTCACAGCCGCGCAGAGAAGTCTAAAGAAACCATTCACGTGTGGCCTACCAAGATCGGAACCATGGCCAGTTCATTGTGCGGCTATGTAGGCCGTAACATGACCAAAGATGAGTGGGACAATTTTGTAGGCTCTGACCTGCCTTATGAGAAGACGTGCGATAATTTTGCGGATAATAACAAGTGATCCTAACTATGATGAGGCGACTTTATTTTTTAATCCTTGGTTCTGTGGTCAGCGTGACCACAGCTTTTTCACAGTCTGGCAATTGTACTCAAACGCTAAGACTGATCACCACGACCTATGAGCAAGGGAGGTTGCATGAATTGCCTGCCATCGCCGAGGGCTGTCTTGCCGCTCCGGCTGGCAAAGGATTTACCGAAGTGGAGAAAAAGGCGGTCTACCGCTACCTAACCCTCGCCTACATCTACCTGGAAGAGCCTGAGAAAGCAGATGAATCAATGTTGAAATTCCTGGAGACAGAGCATTTCTACGTTCCAAATTCAGCTGTTGACCCGGCAGAGTTCATTGCCTTGTATAAAAAATTCCGGTCAAAACCTTTGTTCAGGTATGGATTCAAGGTGGGGCTGAACGTGACGCAACCCACCACACTTCATTATAACAACGTGGGCAGTGTAGCAGGCGGACAGGGGAAATACGGTCTTTCTTCCAGCTTCAATGCCTTCCTCATGTTTGAAAAAGATGTCATCAACGACAACTTTGTGTTTGCACCGGAGATTGGTTATGTGTCCAGGAGCTTCACCTACTCCAACGGCAGCCTGGCCAAAAGCGACAAAAGCCCCGATAGCCTCATCAGCAACCAGCAGTTTGCCATCTCGCAAGGCTGGCTGGATGTGAATGCAATCCTACAGTACAAATTGGAAAATACGCTCGCCCGCCAGTCTTACATCGGCATTGGGCCAGGGGCAAGTTTGCTCTTGAGTTCCAGCAATCAGCCCACCACATTTCTGGGCACCGGTGCCAACGGCTATACAGTAACGGGCCCATCCATCGATGATAAGAAATCCTATAAGTCCATTGTTTACTCCGTATCTATTGTGGTGGGGTCCAAAGTAAAAATTGGCGGACTTTACCTGACCGCCGATGTGCGTTATCAGATCGGGCTGAGCAACGTGATCAACCGTGCATCGAGGACGAACGCAGAGCTTGGATTCGATTACCAGGGCCAATACAATGACTATCGCCAGAGTAATATTATGGTAAATGGTGGGCTAATCATACCCTATTTCAAACCTAAGAAACTCATCAAGTAATCGACAGCCTATGAAATCAATATTTACATTTTTTTGTCTCGCATTATTTTTTGCGGCTTGCCTGAGTGAGAAGAGCGCCAGCCCCAGCAATGGCACTACCTTCATCCGGTATTATAGCGGCGGCTATAATGACGAGGCGGTGGTGTTTGAGGAAACTTCCGATAAGGGCTTCATCATCCTGGGTACAATTAGAATCTTTACTTCTGCTGCGGAGGCCCCCAAGTATAGAATTAAGTTAATCAAGACCGATGAGTTTGGAAATCCCCTATGGCAGCAGATTTGGCCCCCGTTCAATGATCCAAAATTGAATTATCGCGCCAAGGGTCTGCAAATTCTACAAAACGGTGGTTACGTTGTCACAGGAGAAGATATTCAACAAGACAGCACCTCAAAAATCCTCCTTATGACAGTGGATGGCAGCGGTAAGGATACACCCAAAACAATTTCAGTAAAGCCAGCGGCATACCGAACAGCTGCCGGAGAGGCAGTAGCCACCAATTCAACAGGAAATTATTTAGTCCTCAGTGCCTCCGGTAATTCAAGCATGCTCCTTTCTGAGATGAAACAAAGCGACCTTACTCCCCTGTGGGCTAAAGGTTATACAGCCGGCCAAACTTCACTCGCCAACCGGATGTTCCTCGACGACGCAGGCAAAGTTTTCTGGGCTGGAACGGTATCAAAGAGTGGTAGCGTCGGCATTCGTTTTGTGAAGACGGCGCAAAACGCACAAAACACAGATTTTGATTTACAGCTTGTCAACGCTGGCTTCAATGATGCAGCCAGCGACTTCTGCCGCTTTGGTTTTGACTATGCAATCATTGGATCTACTGACCAGAAGCAAACCTCCCCTCCCACTGTTTCTGACCGCGACATCCTGTTCAAACGCATTAGCCAGAATGGCACCGTGTTGAGCACCAAATCATTTCCGATTGTTGCCAAGGATGCCACCGTGCTCGATGACAAACAGGATGACCAGGGCAACTCCATCAGCTCCACGCAGGACGGTGGGTTAATCTTATTGGGATCTGTAAACTCTACGGCACTAAAATCAGTAGACGCCAGTCATGTGGGCGGTGACTTCGATTTTATATTAATCAAAATCAATGCCTTTGGAGATGAAGAGTGGAGAAATGCTGTGGGCAGCCGCTTCAGAGATATTGGCGCTGCAGTACGACAGGCTAGTGATGGCGGCTACGTAGTGCTCGGCACCACCACCCAGGGAGGGCAAGATATTATGGTATTGACAAAGACAACTAAGAGCGGGAAGATAGAGTAGCATTTTTTTTTACTCAGGCTTAATTAATAATTGATTTTAAACTTTCGAAAACGTCGGACTATGAAGAAGATATTTACGCTGTTTGTTTCTCTGTTTTTTATTTCATGGATTAGTCAGGCACAGCCGTCGGCGCCAGTATCAAATGTTGTTATAAGCCCGCTTACCGGGCAAACCAACAGAGTAAGGTTTGATTGGACAAATGGAACTGGTGGGACTGGAAGAATTGTCATCGTAAAGCCACTTGCTTCCACATTTTCTCCAGCGAATGGAGTGAACTACACCGCTAACTCAATTTACACCTCTGGAAATGATCTTGGCGGCGGTGCAAAATGTGTTTTTGATGGAACTGCTGCAACGATAAGTTTGACCGGAGGTTTGGTGGAAGATATCAGTTATACAGTTTGGGTTTACGAATATTCCGCTGGCCCAATCTATTATTTGAAGCAAGGAGCTGGTAATCCGTATAACTTCATTTATCACAGATCCGCAACTACAGTTCCCTCATGGTGGACGGCGCCGACTGGAATAAACAGCGTGGTCGCACAAGCTTGGGGAGGTGGAGGCGGAGGCGGTGGAGGTAACGCTAACAATGGAGCTGGGGGTGGTGGCGCGGGTGGAGCATATGTT
>JAYVQY010000128.1:0-19296 GCA_043776715.1 Cyclobacteriaceae bacterium
CTCCCAATTATTTGTGGCAAGCACATCCAGAAAGGCAAGGTCTTTCTTCTCCAACACATTTCCGCGCAAGCGAATTTTCATCTGATCCACGACCAGATCTTCCATCCCTTTTGGAATGATGCCTTTTGCAATGACTTCCTCTTTATTGATTTGCAACGTGAAGAGCTTGCTGGGAACGATGTTGCTACGGTCGTATCGAAGTTGTGAATAATTCTTCTTCAACAAATCCAGAAATTGATTCAAGTCAATGCTTGGAATCTTAAGATCTGTAAAATAAAGCACATCATTAGGTCCGCCCTGACGATAATGATCCAACGTGAGGGTGTACTTGAAGGGCTCTGATTGGTTCACCTTCATCATCGATTGCTCGATGTACCAATCGGTATTATAGTAGCTGAATACCACGACTCTAACATCCGGCCGATGACCCTCAACCTCCTGGGCGTACCAGAGCATGAAGGTGTCGTTGTCGCCGCCCGTGTAGAGGATAGCGTTGTTGTCACAGGAAGAGAGATAGTTTTTACCGGAGTCGACGGAGAAGTACCGGTTGGAACGATTGTGATCATCCCAGCCAGCGGAAGCCATCAAGGCAGGACCAGGAACACATAAAAGAGTGGCAAGGATCGCACTGGTCTTCTTATTTTTCAGGAATCCATTAAAGAACTCTGCAATACCAATGACGGCAAGGCCAATCCAAAATGTAAAGGCGTAGGTTGATCCTGAATAAATATAATCCCGTTCCCGTGGCTCTTCCGGCGGAGAATTCAAATAGACCACAATCGCAACTCCTGTCATGACAAAAAGAAGACCAACAACGGCAAAGTTCTTTGTATCCTTGGTGAACTGATAAAACATGCCGATCAGTCCGAGTATAAAAGGGATCATGAAGAAGTTATTTCTTGCCTTGTTCTCCGCGAGCTCAAGGGGAAGCTTCTCAAACCAGCCATTGGGTCCAAGCCAATCCGCACCTTGAATATCGCTTTCACGTCCTGCGAAATTCCACATGAAGTAGCGCATGTACATAAACCCAATCTGTTGACGGAACATGTAATATATGTTCTGTGAGAAAGTAGGCTTCTGACCCTCTTTAAGTCCCAAGATGTCACGATAGCTTTGCTTGTATTCTGGGTTCCATGCCCGTGGTAAAATTGTCTCCTGACCTGGCTCATAGACATAATCCATTTTGCGGTCGGTGATTTCGTACTTGTCTTTTCCTTTGGTGTATACTGCCGCCCCATCTTTAAAGTCTATAATCTTTGCCGTAAAGTAGGGTCCATACAATAAAGGACGGCTGCCGTATTGTTCACGCTTAAGATATCGTACGAAGGACATTACGTCTTTCGGTGCGTTCTCATTAATGGGGGTATTAAGGTCAGACCGGATCACAATCGTGGCGTATGATCCATATCCTATAAGAATAAAAGTAGTTGCCAATAAAAAAGTATTCAATACTGGTTTGTTTTTCAATTGTGAATGGCGGATGCCAAAAACCAAACCCCCTATCAATAGCAAACAAAATACCATGACGCCTGACCCAAAAGGCAGGCCCAGGTTATTGACAAAAAATATTTCAAAGCTTGCGGCCAATGTTGGCAAGCCGGGCACAATAATGTCATTGATAAACAATACAAGTCCACCACTCACACCAAGCGCGGCAATGATACCCCATTGTGTGATTTTGTATTTTTTAAAATAATAGATAAGTGCAAGTGCTGGTATGGTGACAAGGTTCAACATGTGAATGCCAATGGATAAGCCTACGACATAAGCTATGAATACCAGCCATCGGTTGGCGGCGCTGTCATCTTCAATGACATCCCACTTGAGTATGCCCCACACGACAAAAGCAGTGAAGAATGCTGACATGGCATAGACTTCTGCTTCAACGGCAGAGAACCAAAACGAATCCGAAAAAGTATAAGCCATGGCTCCCACCAAGCCTGCTCCCATGAGCGTCCAAATCTGGCCTTCGGTAAGTTCTGAATCCTTCTTGACGCCCATCAACTTTCTTCCAAACAGTGTAATGGACCAGAAAAGGAATAGAATGGTGAAGGCGCTGGCGAGGACGCTCAGGAAATTGATCCAATAAGCCACTTTCGTCACATCACCAAAGGCAAGGAAGGAGAACATCCTTCCCAGCAGCATAAAGAGCGGTGCACCAGGGGGGTGAGAAACCTCCAATTTATAGGCAACGGCAATAAATTCCCCGCAGTCCCAGTAACTGGCGGTTTCTTCAAAAGTGAGCCAGTAGGTAATCAGCGCTATGGCGAAGGAGAACCAGCCGACGGAATTATTAGCCTTTTGGAAATTCATGCATTTGAAGTTAAAACTTGAAGGCGCGAAAATAATGAATAGTCCATAAATGGCCGTTAATTTTTATTGTGCCATACTTCTATGGATGGAATGCAGAAACGTAACAGCATGAATTAGGTTGGATCGGCTTAATTGTACACAATCATATAGAACAAGAGCCACAAGACAAACACAGGCAAATAGAATGCAAGCACAATGGTCCACGCGGGCTTCATCCCCCTTTTAGCATAATGTTGGATGCCCAGCGCGAGAACATAACAATAGAGGGGTTCGAATAGATTCATGGCTTTCAAAGGATAGGCGAAGCGAGTGGGCAGTTCCTGGTAGTCAACTAAACTCATCAACGATAACGGGTAGAAGGCCTGGATCTCATAAAAATTCGGATCAGTTTGTATGCCCAGAAACCAAAAGATTTTTATCAACTCGGGGATGATAAAAACAAATTCTGCCAGCAGCACAATGCCCCAGCATTGAGAAAATGTGACGCGGTAGCCAAATAGAAAACATCCGATCCAAATGACGAGCCCAAGAACTGTACATTTCCATAAGTACACCAGTGGAATTGAAAAATACTGCAGTGCACTTCGGATGTAGAGGTCCGGTTTGTCGGCCATGAACTCAAACGCAGCGGTTTCATTCTCGATCATTGATTTTTTGATGAACAAAACCGCCAGGGTGAGAAGGCAAAGAAGGACAAAACTTTGTCGCTTGGGTGTGTTGAAGACCGATTTCTGTTCTGTCAAAATTTCCATACTGATTTACTGGCCTGCGGGTGTTACTTTTGCCACGGTGAAATATAGGTGTAAATTTTTGTTTGCTGTTTTGTTGGGGTGTATTTCCTTGTCTGTGGCTGCACAAGTGAAGAAAGACACTACGATTATTCTTATTTCCAGCATCAGCGTACAATTGGAATCATCTCAGGCATTAAACGACCTCTATAACTTTAAGTTTGAGAGAGCCGAACAACAGTTCCGGTGGTTCAAACAAAAGTATGCCTGGCATCCTTTGCCATATTTTTTGCTAGGACTGAGTGAATGGTGGAAAATACTGCCCACCACAAACGATACCTCGCACGATGAAAGGTTTCTTGCTTATATGGACAGTACGATTCGCGTGGCGCATCATCTTCATGATAATAATCCGGAGTATCAGATTGAGGCTGCTTTCTTTCTTGCCGCTGCGTATGGATTTAAAGGACGACTTTACTCTGATGAAGATCGAAAGGAATGGCGAAAGGCAGCGGTGGCTGGAAAGAGGGCGCTTAACTATCTTGAAGAGTGTAAGAAGAAAAACTACTTGAGCCCGGAGTTGCTTTTTGGCGATGCCCTCTACAATTATTTTTCAGTTTGGGTGCCGGAGAATTATCCAAGCTTAAAACCTCTGCTATGGTTTTTTCCGAAAGGCGACAAAGCATTGGGATTGAAACAGCTGAAGGAAGTTTCGTACAACGCTTTTTATACCCGCACCGAGGCCATGGTGTGGTTGATGCGCATCTGGAATAGCTATGAAAACCAAAATGAGCAGGCCCTACAACTTGCCGAATACTTATTTAAGACCTATCCTGATAATCCTTATTTCCATCGGTATTATGCCCGGATGCTATATGCCCGGGGAATGTATGGTGATATGGAACGGGAATCGAAAGCCGTGCTGGCACGCATTGACAGCGGCATGGTTGGGTACGAAGCCACCAGCGGACGCTATGCTGCCTTTTTTCTGGGACAGCTTGGGGATGCCAGAAGGCAGCCCGAGTTTGCAAAGAAGTATTACCTGATGGCCGTTCACTACGCGGAACAGAGTGGTGCAACTGATTCAGGGTATTATCTTTACTCCCTGATTGCTTTGGGAGAGATTGCTCAGAAGCAGGGCAACAAAGCTGAAGCGACGAAGTATTTTAAAGAGGTTAAGGACAAGGCCGGCCGTAAGGACGAGGCGTTTAAGGATGCGAAGCGGAGGCTTAAGAATTTGGAAAAGAAGGAATAGCTGAATACAAAATGATTAAAAAAGCACTCATCACCGGAGTCACGGGACAAGACGGAGCTTACCTAAGCGAATTGTTATTATCAAAAGGATACGAGGTACACGGTATTAAACGCCGATCATCCTCTCTCAACACTTCACGGATTGATCATCTCTATCAGGACCCTCATGAATCGAATTCCCGCTTTCATCTCCATTATGGTGATTTGAGCGATGCGTTAAATGTTACCCGAATCATTCAGGAGGTGCAACCCGATGAGATTTATAACCTCGGTGCGATGAGCCACGTCAAAGTATCTTTTGAAGAACCGGAGTATACGGCCAATGTGGATGGTATCGGTACCTTGAGAATATTAGAGGCCATCAGATTACTTGGTCTTGTGAATAAAACAAGATTTTATCAGGCCAGCAGTTCTGAATTGTATGGATTGGTCCAGGAAATTCCTCAGCATGAAAAAACTCCATTTTATCCACGCTCACCTTATGGTGTAGCGAAGTTGTACGCATACTGGATCACGGTAAATTACCGCGAGGCCTATAATATGTTTGCCGTCAACGGGATACTTTTTAACCATGAGAGTCCGTTGCGAGGAGAGACATTTGTCACGAGAAAGATTACCAGGGGTGTGGCACAGATTGCTTTGGGTCTTGAGGAAAAGATATTTATGGGAAATCTCAATGCAGAAAGGGATTGGGGGCATGCGAAAGATTATGTAGACGCCATGTGGAGGATGTTGCAGCATTCAGTACCGGAAGACTTTGTCATCGCCACCGGAAAAAAGACTTCGGTGAGAGATTTTTGTAAAATGGCTTTTGAGGCTGCAGGAGTGGTAATCTCTTTCAAGGGCGAAGGGAAGAAGGAGGTGGGCATTATTGATTCGGTTAATAATCAAGCCCTAAAAGTTAAGGTGGGGCAAACCGTTGTGGAAGTTGATCCCCGTTACTATCGTCCTACAGAAGTCGAATTATTGCTGGGCAACGCTACCAAGGCGAAAGAAAGGTTAGGATGGAAGCCCACCTATACCTTGGGTGAAATGGTGAAAGAAATGGTATCCAAAGATCTTGAACTATTTCAGCAGGAAGTTTTACTTAAGAATAGCGGATATTCCCTTACGCGGAATAAAGAATCATGATCGCTTCCTCCAAAATTTTTATTGCGGGACACAAGGGCATGGTGGGTTCCGCCATTGTCCGCAAGCTCCAGGGTAAAGGCTTTGGGAATCTTGTCTTGAGGACATCATCTGAATTGGATCTCAGGGATCAAAAGGCAGTTGAAAAATTCTTTGAGCGGGAAAAACCAGAATACGTTTTTCTGGCCGCTGCCAAAGTGGGTGGTATTGTGGCCAACAATACTTTCAGGGCGGAGTTCCTGTATGAAAACCTGATGATTCAAAGCAATGTGATTCATCAATCGTACAAGACAGGAGTAAAGAAGCTCCTTTTTTTGGGGAGCTCTTGTATTTACCCTGCCCTGGCAACGCAGCCATTGAAAGAGGAATATCTTTTAACTGGGTTACTGGAACCTACCAACGAGCCTTATGCCATCGCAAAAATTGCGGGTATCAAAATGTGCGATGCTTATCGGAGCCAATATGGATGTAACTTCATTTCAGCCATGCCGACAAACCTCTACGGCCCAAACGATAACTATGATTTGCAAACTTCGCATGTAATACCGGCGTTGCTCCGAAAATTTCACGAGGCCAAGTTGAAGCATGAAAAGGCTGTGACGGTGTGGGGCACGGGCAAGCCGATGCGGGAGTTTATGCATGTGGATGATCTGGCAGACGCGTGTTTGTTCCTGATGGACAAATATGATGAAGCAGGGTTTATCAATGTGGGTACCGGTGTGGATTTGTCGATAAAGGCATTGGCTGAACTAATTGCTGATGTCATTGGATATAAAGACCGTATTCAATTTGATACCTCAAGGCCGGATGGGACGCCCAGGAAATTGATGGATGTTTCTTTGATTCATAATCTGGGCTGGCGGCATAAATTGAGCCTCGAAGCGGGCCTTCGTGCACTTTACCTTGAGATAGCAGCAAAACTATGAAGAGCAATGAAAGCTGTCACCCTAACCTATGAGCACGCACACATTAGAATCCTGCCTTCTGTGTGGTTCGAATCGATTATCGGACTTGCAAGGTTACGAGAAACATTTTCTTACAAAATGTGATGAATGCAATTTCGTTTTCTGCAACAAAAATCCGTCCGAGGTTGAGCTGAACGAACATTACTCAAAATATCTTCGCGGGCATTCTATATCACCCATCACAATTAAACGTTATAACGATTTATTTATAAGTTTTGATCGGTACAGGCGTACCAACAACATTCTCGATGTGGGCTGTGGTGATGGTCATTTTCTCGCCGAAGCAAAACGCAACGGATGGAATGTTTTTGGGACGGAGTTTACGGATCGTGCGATAGACGTATGTAGTCAAAAGGGGATTCAAATGAAGAAAGGAACTCTGCAGGCAACTCATTTTGACCCGGCGTATTTTGATATAATTACGTCCTTTGAAGTAATTGAACACATGAATCATCCAAGGCAAGAAGCGTCTGCCATGGCAGTCCTTCTCAGGCCCGGTGGCCTGCTCTATGTGACGACACCCAATTTCAATTCTTTCTCAAGAAATCTTCTGGGTGCCCGGTGGAATATCATTGGATATCCGGATCATCTTTGCTACTACACCCCCCGGTCGTTGCGCGCGTTATTCCAGGGGGCCGCCTTTAGAACGCTCAAAGTAACTACAACTGGAATTTCTATTGACAGAATAAGGAAGAGTACGAATGCGTCAGATTCGGGACCGTTGAAGGGCGTTGATGAGCAACTAAGGGAACGGATTGAGACAAATCGATTGTTTTGGTTGCTGAAATACATTATTAATCAGGTTTTAGACTTGTTCGGAAAAGGAGATTCACTGAAAGTGTTCTTCTTAAATCGAAGCTAACCCATGGATCTAAGGGACTTCATCGTAACGCCTGTGGTGATTTGCATCATTCTTGCTGTTGCCTATTTGATTCGTCCCCGGGTGACGGATCAAACGACAAGGGTTTATTTTTTTCCTGCCCTGGTTGTAAAATTATTTGGAGCCATTGCGCTCGGACTTATCTATCAATTTTATTATGGAAGCGGGGATACATTCATGTACCACACAAATGGCAGTAGATTGGTTTGGGAAGCTTTTTGGGATTCACCACTGGTGGGCCTCAAACTTATTTTTTCAAACGGAACATATCAAGGAGATATTTACCAATACTCATCCCGTATCTACTATTTTCGAGATGCTAGCTCCTTTGCGGTCATTCGCATCGCTTCAATTTTTGATTTAATTACTTTCTCGACCTATTCTTCCACCGCAGCATTGTTTGCAGTACTTGGTTTTATTGGTGCATGGCAATTTTATCTGACGTTCTATAGACAATACCCCCACTTACATCTACAACTTGCGGTGGCGGCTTTTTTTATCCCATCGGTGCTCTTTTGGGGCAGTGGGATCTTAAAAGACTCTGTGACGTTGGCCTCGCTTGGGATCGCCACCTTCCAATTTTATAAGATTTTTGTTGAACGAAAATATGGAATCTGGAACTTAATACTTCTTTTCGTTTCGTTGTATGGCATTTTTGCCATAAAGATATTTATCCTCCAAGCCTATCTGCCTGCGGTCATTCTTTGGATAGGCGCTGTGAATATCAAATATATTCGGTCCATCACATTGAGAATAATGTTCCTGCCTTTTATTATTGGGCTATTATTGCTTTCATCTTACTACACAGTTTTGAAAGTAAGCGAAGATGATGTGCGATACTCTGTGACAAAAATTGCAGAAACTGCAAGAACGACTGCATATGATATCCGCTATCTTTCAGGCCGAGATGCAGGTTCCGGATATATATTGGGAGAATTGGATGGGACCTTTGACTCAATGATTAGATTGATGCCTCAAGCCATAAATGTTTCTTTATTTCGTCCCTATCTATGGGAGGTGCGAAACCCATTGATGCTTATCTCATCATTGGAAAGTCTGAGTTTATTATGCATAGCCTTATATGTTTTATTGAAAAAAAGGAATTTGGTACTGTCTGCATTGCTTCAGCCAAATGCTATTTTCTCATTGGTATTTTCTCTTACATTTGCTTTTGCTGTCGGAGTATCAACTTATAATTTCGGAACCCTTGCTCGTTACAAAATCCCAATGTATCCGTTTTTCGTGACGGCACTCATATTAATTCTAGATTATTCAAAAAGAGATAAAAAATTGGTACAGTTTGATAGAACGGAGTAGTGAGCCACAACATCTTCTCTCCCAGCTTTGCCAATTTTTTCTCTAAGTGCATGAGAGTTAATTAGTTTTTCAAGACTTTGTATCCACTCCTCAGGGGATTCACATAGATAACCATTTTTTCCGTGTTCAATAATTTTAGTGTTAACGCCTACCGGAGAAGCCACGGCAGGAATTCCAAGCGCCATGTACTGGAGAATTTTGAATCCACATTTTCCTTTGGTCCACTCATTGTCAGTAAGGGGCATTATACCAATGTCTATTCTCAACAAATCCGTAATCTCTGTGGTTTTTGTCCAGGGTAAGAATTGAAGAGAATCAATTTTCAGTTGGGGTTTTTTGTCTGCTATAACGAGTAACCTGACTCGATTTGGATATTCATTTTCGATCTCTTGGAAGATGGATTTGAACGATGTGAGGTAGGGCAATGTAGAGTGCGTCCCCGTCCATCCAATGGTAATAATATCTTTGTCATTATTACTTCTATGGATGTGATTTGTATGAAGATTCTCAACATCAATTGTGGTGGGGTTTAGCAACACGTTGGCATTATATTGCCGCGCGAATGCACAAAGGTATTCGTTGCCGGCACTAACCTTATGGCTCCATTGACAAATCAATTTTACTTTGCTCGTCCATTTGATCTTGGATATAAATTTATTTAGGTCGCTGGTATTGGGCAGCCAGATGGCGTCATCAAAGTCGTAAATAATTTTTTTGCGAAGGATAACAGCTGTAATCCACTCAAACCAGGGAGGACCTACCGGAGTTGCTTCTCGGTGAATAAATACGTAGTCGGCGGTATGGGTGGAAAAGAAAAGTAGTACCATCCTTTTCAGAAAGCCTTTAAGAAGAAGGATGAACTTCTTCAATGTATGACCTTTTTTGTAAAGAATCCTCCACGCACTTATGGACCAAAAAGAATGTATTTCGCAAAAGTAATTGTGATTTTGAAGTATTGATAAATATTGCTCAAATCTAAAGCGTTGTGATGGAGATTCTCCAAGGGGATAAGGTATGACAAAAATGATGCGTTTAACCATTTATATCTTGGAACATCTCATTTAATCCCAGTCTGAATAATTTCTCTATGATGCGTCTCATGGAAAAGTAAACTCAACCTAGTTGAAGCAGGATTTAGGTGCAAATTGCATTATCTTTTAATAGTTATTTTAATTTTCTGCACTTTTGTGCCTGACCATGACAGGGTTATCGAGTATGCCAGAGAATAACGAGTACTATTTTGAAATTAAACCAAAAGATACCTTCAGCTTGAACTTTAAAGAGCTGATTGACTACAAAGAACTCTTTTACTTCTTTACTTGGCGGGACATTAAGGTGAAATACAAGCAGACATTACTGGGTTTTCTATGGGCGGTCATCCAGCCCATGATCATGATGCTGATTTTCACATTTTTTGTTGGCAACACTATGAAAATGGCTTCGGATGGCATGGAATATTCGGCGTTTGCATTTTCAGGGCTAATCCTTTGGCTCATATTCTCGTCGGGCTTGAATAACGCCGGTAATAGTATGATTACTAATGCCCAAATTATTAAGAAGATATATTTTCCAAGACTGATAATACCTGTGGCATCCATCCTTGTAGCGGTGTTTGATTTCTTAATCACGCTGCCCGTCTTCATTATGCTGTTGATTTTCCTGCATCAACCGATAGACTTATTGACAGCATTCTTGTTCTGGCCACTGGGATTGTTGCTTACTTTCATTGCTACTTTGGGTCCAGGATGTTTACTAGCAGCGCTGAATGTTAAATACCGTGATTTCAGATATGTCATTCCTTTTCTTATACAGGCACTTCTCTTTCTAACACCTGCCATATATCCGGTATCGATTTTCAAAAATCATTGGATTCAATACTTGCTAGCAGTAAATCCTATGTATGCTGCTATCACAATCTTCCGACTACCAATGACTTCAGTTGCAACCGATCCTCAATTAGTTATTGTGAGTATCGTTTCTGGCTTATTTTTTTTGATTACCGGACTTTCCTACTTCTCGCGGACCGAAAGATCTTTTGCTGACCTGACCTAACATGAAACCCATCCTGGAAATACAAAACATTTCTAAGAAATTTCGGCTTCGTCACGAAAGCAAACCGTATTTGAGTTTGCGTGAGGAGTTAATAGGATTGGTTAAAAGAGGGAAAGGCAGATCGTCCCGTGAAGATTTTTGGGCTTTACAGGAAATTAGTTTCGACGTAAAAGCAGGCGAGTCAATAGGCGTCATCGGAAAGAATGGAGCTGGCAAATCAACGCTATTGAAAATACTCTCAAAGATCACGCCACCGACTAGTGGGAAGATTATCTCCCGCGGCCGTATTGCAAGCTTGCTGGAGGTAGGCACCGGATTTCATCCAGAACTTACAGGCCGTGAAAATATCTATCTCAATGGCTCCATTCTTGGAATGAAAAGACGAGAAATTGATGCACGTTTTGATGAGATCGTAGACTTCGCTGGAACAGAAAAATTCTTAGACACATCTTTGAAGCATTACTCCAGCGGCATGCAATTGAGGTTGGCTTTTGCGGTAGCAGCCTTTCTGGAACCGGAAATACTAGTGATTGATGAGGTGTTGGCTGTCGGGGATGCCGAGTTTCAGAAAAAATGCTTAGGTAAGATGGAGGACGTGAGCAGAAGTGGCAGAACAATCCTATTTGTAAGTCACAACATGGCTGCGGTTGGGAGTTTGTGTCAGAGGGTAATGTTGATTGAAGAAGGAAGATTGACTCATTCAGGCCCAAGTCAGGATGTCATGCGTGAGTATCTAAGTGGCGTTCATTCTAAAAGTGCCGGGAGTGGAATGTATGAATTCAACCAAAATGGAAACCGGAGTTATATATCTAAAATAGAGTTCCTATGCGATGGAAAGATTTCAGAATTGCTCTACATGGGTTGTGCTTTTGAAATCAGGGCGTATTTTAGATCGGAAGACGAATTGGAATACCCACTGCTGGGAATCGTAATTTACGATAGCTACAATGCACCCTTATTGTTTTTCAACAACAAAAATTATGTCGGAAACCTTTTTGCGTCGCCTGCAATGGAAGGCGTTCTTATATTGCAATTTCCTTTGCTTCCCCTCGTATCGGGATTTTACAATATGGATATTTATTTAGGCAATCTCTTTTCAAATCTTGATGTGAAACGAAATATCTTTCAATTTAAAGTGGAGCCAAGGCCCCTCCATGACAAGGGTGAAATTTTAAATGATGAGATGAATAAATTCTTTATTAAGGATTTGATTTGGAAAGCCGAAACTCAAAAATAGAATGTGATGAGCAGAAGTATTTTTAAGCAAGGGATTAAGAGCATTTTGGATTCCGTAGGATATCAGTTGACTAGCAATAAACAATTTGGGAATAATATTCTTAACGATCTACGAACCATTCTACCAGCCGATCGTGAATTAATCCTGTTTGACATTGGTGCCAATTTGGGACAGACTTCTCTTGAATTTGCTAACTCTTTTGCAAAAAGTCTGATTTATTCTTTTGAACCTGATCCAAGTACTTTTCTTGAATTGGGAAAACAAACCAAGGCCTACCCTAATATCAAAACCTACAATATTGGTTTTGGAGGTAAAAACGGGAAAGTTCAAATGAACGTAAATAAGGGCAGCGGAGGGAACTCGATTCTTTCAGTATCTGAAAAAATTAATGACTTTGCGGGCGGTGATTGGACTGAAAGGATTGGCGAGACGGAAGTTGAGCTCTGCACCTTAAACTCGTTTTGTGAGGCTCTTAAAATTGGCCAGATTGACTTGGTTAAAATTGATACACAGGGATATGAAATTAATATTTTGGAGGGTGGAAGTAAAATCCTTACTCCTACTTATACGAAGGCGGTTTACATTGAGGTCTTATTTGTCGAATTATATAAGGAACAGGCCTATTTCATTGACGTCTTCAAAATACTTTCCGAGAGAGGATATAGGCTTGTGGGTATCTATAACAAATTTTACAGCACAGAACGGCCTCACTTTTTACTATGGTGTGATGCGCTCTTTGTAAGTAAAAGTATATAAGATCAGAAATGTGATCCGCAGAATTATCAACAAGTTTCGGTTCCTTTCCCTAATGTCAAAAGTTGAAAGTTTTGATAAGTTAAGGAAATTAAGTCCATTCGATAAACTTGAGATCAGGGCCATTAAGCAAAACAAGGAAATGCTGCGACCTTATTATGAACAATATATTCGGGAAGTTTCGAGGGCTGATATGGCTGCTTCTCTTGAGCTTGCGGCCTTCCTATTTACAATCTGCAAACTCAACCGATATACCAAAGTACTCGATGTTGGTTCAGGTTTAAGTTCATTTGTGTTTAGACTTTATGCGATGGAGAATCCCGGAGTGAACGTGTTCTCCGTTGATGACGATGCCACCTGGCTTGAAAAAACAAAAGATTTCCTTCACCGGCATCTGTTGAGCACAGAAAACATTTTGACATTGGAAGAATTCCTAAAACTGAAAGAAACAAATTTTGATTGTATCCTTCATGATCTCAATTTTGTAGAGGTAAGGATAAATTACGTGGATTCTATCATGAAAATATTGAAGCAGGAAGGAATTGTGATCTTCGATGATGTCCATAAACCTGATTATCTCTTTGCGCTTTTGACCAAAATGAGAAAGGCAAAAGTAAAAACGTACTCTCTGAAACCCATAACGATTGACAGCTATGGACGATTCTCTTTGGCTGTATTAAAGATAGGGTCCTAATCATGCAGTTGAGCATTATCATTCCAACGAAAGATCGTGGTGATATCTTTAATAAAACATTGTCCTGTGCGATAAAGGCGACGGCGCATATTCAAGCTGAGATTATCATCGTGAATGATTCAAGGACTGGCCGCCCAGACGTTGGCAAATTCTCCAATGCGAACATCAAGTTGCTGGACAACCCAAAAGCCGGCGTGGCCTCAGCAAGAAATATGGGAGCGAAACTCGCTGTGTCTGACCTATTACTTTTTTTGGATGACGATATACAAATCACCCGTTCATCTGTTGATCAAATGCTGACGCTCCATGCTCAACTCCCAAATGCTTGCCTAAATCCCAATTGGGTGTACCCTGCTGTATTGCAAGAGGCGTTGTTACATCGTTCTTTTGGCAGGTATTTGATCAAACACAACCTTGTCAGTTTCAAAGGTTGGTACAATCAGTCCAGATGGAAGGATAACGATATTTTCGAGTCTCCACTTGTAGCCAGTTTTCATTTGTCCATCAGCAAGCAAAACTTTGATCGTGCTGGCGGTTATGATGAAGTATTTCCCCATGCCGGATTTGAAGATTATGATTTTCCGGTTCGCCTGCGAAACTTGGGCATGAATTTATTGATTGATACCCGGTCAACGGTTTATCATAATGAAGAGGACCGCCTGGAATTGAAAGGATGGTTGCGTCGGCAGGTTCGGGGAAACGAAACGCGCAGGATTGGGGTAAGAATTGGCTATGACGAATTGGCGATTCATTATCCACCTGCAAGAAAAGGAGTCTTCCAAAGTTTGCGGATTGCAAAGCCACTGTTGATTGGATTGGCCGGACTGGTTCCGAATTCTAAAATTTTTGATGTTTTTTATTTTCGACTGGTGTCAACACTTCAGGCGATTTGTATTTTTGAGGGCTACCATAATACCTAATGGAGATTACGCTCAGGGTTCGCTTTCTCAATTTCTTCAGGAATATTTTTAAGATCCCGTATCTGGAAGGTCAACTTGCAAAGCGCACGTTGGGAAAAAGCACCTTACAATTGTGGAGCAAATTGGTTCCGAGCGCCTACCTGTATCCTCCAGGCTCCTTCAGAATAGTGCGCCAAAATGGGTTGGAATTAAAAGTGGACATCGGAGACTACATTGGCCATTGTATCTATTTTGGATTATACGGGACCGAACGAAAGTCCTATGAAAAACTCTTCTCTCTGTGCCGTCCTGGCAATTTCGTAGTTGATATTGGGGCCAACATAGGATGGACGTTACTCAATTTGGCGAAGCTTAGCCCGTACGGCAAGGTAATTGGATTTGAGCCAGATGCCTTTAACTATGAAGCATGCAGCGAGAACCTTCGACTGAATGGCCTCACAAACGTGACACTTGTTCGAATGGGACTGGGTGCTCAAGCCTCTCGTGTCATGATGGAAGTCCGCACTCCGTCAAATCGAGGTGGCAACAGAATTTCACCGCTGAACGGATATGGTTCGACGGAAGTCAACATTGAGAGGCTTGATGATGTGGAAGAAATTAGAGCCTGGCCAAGAATAGATTTAATTAAAATAGACGTAGAAGGGTATGAATTAAACGTTCTTATGGGGGCGGAAGGGATTTTACGGAGAGAAAAACCCGTACTATTTATTGAAATCGACGACAATAATTTGAGGGACCAGGGACATTCAGCAGAGACGTTAATGCAATTCCTTCGAAAGGTTGGGTATCGGAATATGATACACGCCACAACGAATGAGCTCATTGGTGAGGCCTTTGATTTCAAAGCCTGCCATTTTGATATCATAGCGCGCTGACCTCATGAAAAAAAAGGTGGTCTATATTGTCTCACACGTTCAGAAGTCCCTTGCTTTTGAATGGATCACCGAAGAATTGAAGAATGATTTCCAACTTACCTTTATCCTCCTCAATCCAGACCATTCGTCGCTGGAGTTATTTTTGAAAAATCATGGTATTCCTTTTCAAAGAATACTTTACAGGAGCAAGAAAGATTTCTTAACAGCTTTCGTGAAAATATTTTTTTACCTGTTGAAGCACCGTCCTCAGGTGATTCACGCTCATTTGATAGATGCCCAGTTGCTTGGGTTAACAGTTGGCTGGTTCCTGCGAATCAGAAACAGGATATACACCCGACACACCAGTAATTTCCACCATGTATATGTGCCGCAAGGTGTGAAGTATGACCGATGGAGCAATCGATTTGCTACGGTCATAATTTCCGTAAGTCAGGCCACAGATGGAACGTTGCTGGAGTTAGAAAAGGTACCACAAGAGAAGGTCATCAGAATCCCTCACGGATTTAATTTGAGTGAGTTTTATGAGGTACCCGCAGACAGGATCGACCACGTCAAATCGAAATGGGGAATTCCAAATGCCAAACCCATTGTTGGGGTGATTGCCCGTCACATTGAATGGAAAGGAATTCAATATATTATTCCTGCCTTTAAAGAGTTTTTGCAACTACATCCCGAAGCTTGCCTTATTTTAGCCAACACGTCAGGGCCTTACCACAAAGCAATTTTGAAATTATTGCAGGATATCCCTGAACAGAACGTTATCCTTATTCCGTTCGAAGAGGATGTTGCGGCACTTTACAAGTTGTTTGACCTGTATGTCCATGTCCCTGTGGATTCAATGTGTGAAGCCTTTGGTCAGACTTATGTGGAGGCTTTGGCTTCGGGCGTCCCTTCCGTATTTACATTGTCGGGCATCGCTGCTGAGTTTATTGAACATAAGAAGCATGCATGGGTAGTGAAGTTTAAGAGTAAAGAAGAAATTTACCTTGGGTTAACGGGACTGTGGCACAATGAAAATTTGCGCAAAGTCCTTATCGAAAACGGACTCCGTGTCATAAATCCCCGATTTGATATTCAGTCCATGGTTGCAGCACTAAGAAGCTTGTATGACCGGTAAACCCTTTTTTAGTATCGTAATCCCGACTTACAATCGCGCCGAACTGATTGTGAAAACGTTGGAGACCGTCTTTCGGCAATCCTACAGGAGCTTTGAGGTGATTGTGGTTGATAACTGCTCAACGGATCATACTGACCAGGTATTAAAGCCCTTCATAGAAAGCGGCAAAATAATCTTTATAAGGCACGACAGAAACTATGAGCGTGCCGCATCCAGGAACACAGGTATGGCTGCTGCGAGTGGTCAATTCCTTACGCTGTTAGACTCAGACGATCTCATGTATGAAAACAACCTGAAAGATGCCCATGCTTATATCCAACAAAATCCGGACTTGCATTTTTTTCACAATCTCTACGAGTTGGTGAATGAAAATGGGAAATCCATTTATCACTATCCGTTCCCTTCGTTGAGAAACCCAATCAAAGCGATCGCAAAAGGAAATTTTGTTTCCTGTATTGGAGTATTTATGTCGGAAAAGGTTTACAAGAATTACAAATTCGATACCAGCATGATTCTCCAGGGAATTGAGGATTGGGAATTGTGGCTGAGAATCCTGACCGAGTTCAAGTTGGGTAGGATAAAAAAATTAAACAGCGGGATTGTACATCACAAAGGCAGATCGATTAACCAATATGAATTGAGTGCTTTCATTCAAAAAAAAGATTATGTATTGGAGAAAATGAGTGTGGATCCGAAGTTGAGAACTATCTACGCCCCTTACAAGAATGAATTTGGATCTTCCTGCTATTTGCTCGCTGCCTCTATAGCAAATGGGGCTGGATTGTATGCGGAGTCCAAAGTTTACCTTCGTGCTGCATTTCAGATTAACAAAAGCTTATTGCTCCGTCGCAGATTTTGGCGGATATTACAGGTCGCCTTTTGGAAAAGTAAAAGTAAAATTTGAAGTGAATAAAAGACTGCTCATCACCGGGGGAACTGGATTTTTAGGAAGGAGATTGGCCCTCGCCCTGAAAGATAGGTACGAAATCACGCTGACCGGCCGTAACAACAAGCAAAATCTTTTTGCGGAAAAATTTACTGACTGCAGGGTGCTGCCGATGGATGTCGCCAGCATTGAAGCCGTTCGTGACACTTTTTCGGAGGTCCGCCCGGAGATTGTTATTCATGCAGCGGCTACGAAATTTGTGGATCTTGCGGAACGACAGCCAATGGAATGCGTCGACGTAAATGTGGCGGGATCTCAGCATGTTGCACGGATTTCCATCGAGAAGGGTGTAAAAACAGTAATTGGGATTTCCACTGACAAAGCAACGCCGCCGGTGCGAAATATTTATGGCATGAGTAAGGCTATCATGGAGCGGATGTTTTGTGCGATGAACGGAAAGACCGAAACCCAGTTTACTTGCGTGCGATACGGAAATGTGGCATGGTCAACCGGGTCCGTATTGGCCATATGGAAGAAGATGCATGAAGAAAAGGGGAAGATTGGAACGACTGGTCCTGAGATGAGAAGATTTTTTTTTACCGTGGAGGAAGCGGTAAAACTGGTTATGGTAGCAATTGAAAATATTGACATCACGAAGGGAAAAGTTCTGTCGCGGGAGATGAAGTCGGCCCAAATTGAAGATCTGCTAAAGGTATGGATTGAAAAGAAGGGTGGAGCCTGGGAAAAGATAATCGGAAGACCGGGGGAACGGGATGATGAATACTTGGTCGGGGAAATAGAATTGCCATATGCATCTGAATTGGTGGTTGATCATATCAGGCATTATCTGATTTCTTTTAACGAAAAAACCAAAAGTCCTCTGCGTGAAATTGTTTATTCCGGCAATGCGCCAAGATTGTCGAAGGAAGAAATTTCCCAGATACTTCTCAATCCGCCAATAGAAGAACGATAAAATGAGATTCCGTCACGCAGTAATAATGGCCGCCGGGAGAGGTCAACGCATGATGCCGCTAACTGAAGATATGCCTAAAGCAATGGCGGCTCATGATGGATCAACATTAATAGCAAACGGAATAGAAATGTTACGCGGTGTGATTGATAACATCCATATTACGGTTGGCTATAAGGGAGCCATGCTTGCCAAGCACGTTATTGAGCATCGTGTCACATCTATTTTCAACACAGATGGAAAAGGAAATTCGTGGTGGTTGTTCAATACACTTCTTAGATATTTAGATGAGCCGGTGCTGGTGCTCACCTGTGATAATATTGTTGAGGTCAATGCGAACAACCTATTAAATGATTATGTACGACAAAGCCCTGCATGTATGGTGGTTCCAGTCAAACCGATTCAAGGTCTGGACGGGGATTACATTTTTCATAGCCATGGGGTAGTCACTGAATTGAATAGGACCAAACCTTCCGATATCTACTGTACGGGAATTCAAATTGTCAATCCTGCAAAAATCAACAGGTTAATTCAGCCTGCAGATAATTTCTATGATGTATGGAAAGGTCTTATTGAAATGAGCGAGTTGCATTGCTCATCGGTCTACCCGGATCGTTGGTTCGCCGTTGATACCGTGAAGCAACTTAACTTCTTAAATGAAAGAAAAAATTCTTGAACAATATTCTCGTCCTTACTTATTGGAGTTACCCTGATGCGTTAATTCAAACGTATACTTTGCCCTACCTGCGGATGATTAGAAAAAATCTGTCACCCGACAGTCGGGTATTTCTTTTGACTCTGGAAAAAGACCCATCCACGTTGGCCCGTTTGAGCCGGGTGGAAATCACAGAGGAGCTGGCGAAGGAAGGAATAAGATGGCTGCCATTTCAATACCGGCCATTTGGTCTTTCAGCTTTTTTTCTCTGGCTGGGGATTTCATTTAGACTGCTGGGCCTGATCACTCTTCAAAATATTTCGACAATCCATTGTTGGTGTACACCCCCAGGGGCGATTGGCTATTTCTTAGCCATTTTCTTAAACAGAAAACTCGTCCTGGACAGTTTTGAGCCGCACGCAGAGGCCATGATTGAGAATGGAACCTGGAAGAAAAATGGTTTTGCATTTAGAATCTTATTCTGGCTTGAGAGGAAACAAGCAAAACGGGCCGATTTTGTAATCGCCACCACACGAGGCATGCGGCAGTATG
>JAYVQY010000129.1:0-54641 GCA_043776715.1 Cyclobacteriaceae bacterium
CAACTTTATTAAAAACCCTCGATTTTGAGGCCGCAGAAAAATATATTGTCACTCGGCTTGAGAAGGAAATGCCCAGGCTTCAGTACCATAATATTGAACACATCTATGACGTGCTGGCGGCGGCACTTTCAATTGCTAAAACTGAATCATTAACAGAAGATGAGACTAGTCTGCTCAGGCTGGCGGCGCTCTTTCACGATGTCGGATTTATCCGTTCTCCCAAAAATCATGAACAAATGGGAGCCGAGATGGCGGCGGAAGCATTGCCAAGGTTCGGATTGTCAGCTGATCAAATTGAAGTTGTCTGCAAGATGATTCTGGCAACAAAAATCCCCCAAACACCTGCCACACAACTTGAAAAAATTCTTTGTGATGCAGACCTGGATTACCTCGGTCGGGAAGATTTCTATGAGATAGGAGGGAGGTTACTGGAAGAGCTGAAAGACCAGGGCATCGTGGAAACTGAAAGAGAATGGAATTTGGTTCAAAAAACATTTTTAGAATCACATCGGTTTCATACGAACTACAGCAAGACCAATAGGGAAGATGCCAAGAAGCAGCGGCTTGGTGAAATTGTTGCTAAACTAAAAAGTAAGTCTTAGGTCGAAAAGTATTTCCTTGGATCTAACTAAATGAATGGCAAAAGTCTCACGCAAAGACGCAAGGAACGCAGAGAATACAGGCTTTCACTTAGTCTTTGCGACTTTGCGTGATTTGCCTTTCAAGGAATCAACTCAACACTTCATACAACACCAATCCTTCCGCCTTATTTTTCAAACTCGTAAGGCCAATGGATTTACAATTGAATGAATCTTTCACCTTTTGATAAGCAGTTTCCGTGATGAGGATCTGGTCTTCGGCTGCAACACCCTGAAGTCGTTGTGCCACATTCACTGTGTCGCCGATGACGGTAAAGTCCAATCTGCGCAAGGTGGAAGAGCCGATGTTGCCGGAAATCATTTCTCCACTGTTGATGCCGATGGAGACTTTGGGAGTAAATCCGAATTCTGATGGCATGTCGGCAATCTTATTGCGAATGTTCAGGCTGGCGTCGATGCAGCGGTCCAGATGGTAGGTGCCTTTAAACACGGCCATCACACAATCTCCCATGAATTTATCCACGATGCCATTTTGAGCAATGACTTCTTTCACGATCAGGTCAAAGTATTGGTTCAGCATCTTTACCACGGTGTCAGGCTTTTCGCTTTCGCTGATGCTGGTAAAACTGCAGATGTCGATGAAGGCGACTGTGGCCTCGAGCGTTTCATTGGACATGATGGACGCTTCAAATTCCTGGCTGCCCATGAATTGGAGCACGTTCTCATCCACGTACATTTTGAGGATGTTATTTTCTTTCACCGCCTTCAGTGTTTCTTTCAGTTGAATGACGTGGCGGATGGTTTTTTCCATAGTCACTTCGAGGTCCTCAAAATTGACCGGCTTGGTGATGAAATCAAATGCACCACGGTTCATGGCGGTGCGGATGTTGTCCATGTCGCCGTAGGCTGAAACCATCACCGTCTTGATAAGGGGAGAAGATTCGTTGAGTTTGGTGAGCAGCGTGAGTCCGTCCATTTCGGGCATGTTGATATCGCTCAACACGATCGAGATGTCAGGATGTTGTTTCATTTTATCGAGCGCGTCGCTGCCGTTGACAGCAAAGACAAATTCATAATGTTGTTCCCGTATTTTTTGGCGGAACTTCTGACGGATGAGTGTTTCCAGGTCCGCCTCGTCGTCCGCTACGAGTATCTTGGTCATGCGATTTTTGTTTTGAGCTTTTCTTTGAGAGAAGGGAAGTCAACGGGCTTTGTCAGAAAATCATCGGCACCCAATTTCATGGCTTCCTTAAAGTTATCACGATCCCCGTAAGCCGTG
This sequence comes from Cyclobacteriaceae bacterium, assembly GCA_043776715.1. Taxonomy (GTDB): domain Bacteria; phylum Bacteroidota; class Bacteroidia; order Cytophagales; family Cyclobacteriaceae; genus ELB16-189. Next base: position 1,879 of record JAYVQY010000129.1, read on the forward strand.
ATCATCATGACAATGGGAGGTGGGGTTTCGTATTTTACTTTGATCTGACGTAGTAATTCCAGGCCGCTCATGCCGGGCATATTGATGTCGGAGAGGATGAGCACCGCCTCGTGCTCATAGGCTTTCATCAACTCCAGGGCTTCTTCGCCGGAGAAGGCAAAGACGAGATCCATTTCACCACTCTTGATTTCCTTTCTGAACCGTTGTTCAAAAAGTACCTGGACATCCTTTTCGTCGTCGACGACCAATATTTTCATGAATTTGGTTTAAGCTGGTAAGATAATTATAAATGTGGTTTCCTGGTTCAATCCATTTGCTCTTTTATGATTCATTTTTATATGGGTCGAGCCTACGGCTGTTTTGGTTCCTCATGTGTTCTCAAGGCAACGGGCTGAAACCCGCTGTTACAAAATGAGCCGAGGTTCCGCCTCTTATTTACCCACATCAATCTCATCAGTTGGCATGATAAAGACCCGTAGGCTCGACCAATTTTATAACGCCGGATTTCAATCCGGAGTAGACAATGCGAACACAGCCGGAGTGCCGTAGGCACGATCCATATTCCTATGACATCGGCAACACAATAACAAACGTACTCCCCTCACCCTCCTTCGTCTCCACCCTCAACTCCCCACCATGCCCCTTCGTCACAATATCATAACTCAGGCTCAATCCCAATCCAGTCCCCTGCCCAGTGGGCTTGGTGGTGAAGAAAGGCTGAAAGATTTTATCCTGAACCTTCTTGGGGATTCCATTGCCATTGTCACTCACCCTGATTTCCACCCGAAAGTTATCTGACCTGTCGCCTATCTTTTTAGTAGTCACGGTTACAGTGGGCTCATATTTTTCGCCGGGCTTCATGCCCTTAGATTTTTCTGTGACGGCATAAAATGCATTGGTCAGTAAATTCAGGATTACCCTGCCCATATCCTGTTGCAGTACATTGACCTTTCCGATGCTTGTGTCGAAATCAGTTTTGAATGCAGCGTTGAATGATTTGTCTTTCGCCCTTAGTCCGTGGTAGGCCAACCGCAGGTATTCATCCGCCAGGGCATTGATGTCCACAGCTTCTTTGACACCGGAACTGCTGCGGGAGTGCTGGAGCATGCCCTTCACAATGGAGTCGGCCCGTTTGCCATGATGTAATATCTTTTCCAGATTTTTCTTGACATCGTGGGCAATGGCTTTCGCATCCTCTGTATTTCCCTTTGCAATTTCTGCCTCCATTTCGTCCAGCAGTTCATTGCTCACTTCAGAAAAATTATTGACGAAGTTGAGCGGGTTTTGAATTTCATGCGCGATGCCCGCCGTGAGTTCTCCCAAGCTGGCCATTTTTTCAGATTGAATGAGTTGGGTTTGTGCTTGCTTCAAATCGGTCAGCGTATTCTCTACCTGCTGCTTGGCGAATTCCAGTTTGTTGAAGTCTTCGTACCGTGCATAGGCCGTTGAAAATGCATCCGCAACAGACTGCAAAAGACTCATATCATCTTCTCCCAAGGGAGCAACGTTACCCGCATACAGCATGCCTTGCAGGAACGGAAGGAAATGGCGGTGCAGGTTATCAGGCGGATGTTGTAGTTGGTACTGGGTTTGTGATGCGTTGGCTCCCATGGATGTCATTTCCTGCCAGAACTCTATGAACCTTTTAGCATCCCAATGATCAGTATACACTTGCTTGTGACGCCAGGGCGCTATGGCATCTTTGATGATCCCGCTTGAGTAGGGCATTTCAACTGCGGCAATAGCTTTGCCTTCCGGCGTGGAGAGGAAGGCGTGACAGATTTCTTTCCTTTCGTCCATGATGAAAACACCACAACGGATAAAAGGAATGCCGAGGGTGGTGAGTTCCCGCCAGATCAGGGGCGTGATCGTTTCAAGATCGTCGGTGGTACGCATGGAGGCAATCTCCGCACGCACCCGATCGAGTGATGCCTGGCGTATAGCCTCTTTTTCCCGGCCTTCGGCATCTTTCAATTCTTTGTATCGCTTATATGTGAGACTGAAAACAGATATAAACCTGCGAAAGACCTGTAACTCGTGATCCGTTAATTCAGTTTCTGAAACCACATAAAACGAGCCCTCGATAAACATCGGAAAATAAAAGTATTGGACAGCATCATTCGGGTAATCATGGATTGTCACATGACCTCTTAAAAACTGATAATATTCTTTTATTTCATTGCCCCGCAATACATAGCGAAATTCTTTTTGAATGAGCCAGTTTTCATATAATTCTTTAAAGATCGGATAAGCTGCCATATCTACCTTGCCCTGAACCTCAACCAGATCTCCTTCTGCTGGTTTGCTTACTGTAGTGAGCTCGCATATATAATTTTCTTTGTTGAGCAATCCGGCACCAACCCGGATAACGGTTGCTGAACTTAGCCTTACTAATTCATTGTAAAATATCCGGATGGTCGTAGCCAGATCTTCCGAATTGTGCATGGCCATGGCTTTGCCCCGCACTTTTTCCAGGGCGGCTTCAATGACGGCTTCGCGTGCTTGTTCTTCTGCCTGCTTCAGGTCGAGATAGCGGGTGAACGTCAGGTTAAATACTCCTGCGAAACGTTCCAGCAAGCGGGTGGTTTCCTTGGGTTGGGGTTCAAAAGAGACGAGGCCCATAAACCCTTTGGAGAAATAAGCAATCGTATGTTCCCGCCTCACTTGAAAGTCTTTATTAAAAGGAACACCAAGCGTGGTGAGTTGCTGAAGATATTCCTCCAGTTCTTTTCCCTGCATGTCGATGACGATGGATTTCTTTTCTTCCTTCCAGCCGTCATACATTTTTTTAAAGGAGAAGTTGTCGTTGCTGTTTCCGCTAAACTTATTGCTCACCTGAGTACCCTTCTCATCCGTGACCCAGAATTCGATCCTGCCATCATCATCGTTAATAATGGCGATGTACAGACGGTTGGACTGTATTCCCAAACCAATCAATTGCTGAAGGACCACAACGGATGTTTCTGCCAGCTCATTTGACGACTGCATGGCCAAGGTCCGGCTTCGAACCCTTTCCAAGGAGGCTTCGATCTTTGCTTCGCGTGCCTGCTCCTCTGCCTTCTTAAGATCTTGAAACCTACGGAAGGTAAGCGCGAAGACGCCCGTGAATTTTTTTAATACATTCTTGTCAGCTTCAGAATGAGGATGTTTCGAGAACGCCCAAATGGAACCTTCTGCAAAGAAATACGCCTGAGCGAATTGATCGGGCATTTCCTCAAGCGGTTGGGTCAAATAGTTATTCATGCCGGCGATCACTTTGTAGTAGTCATCTTTCTCCTGGCCAGCCAATGTGTAAAACAAGAAATCTTGTTTTTGCCTCCACGTTTCATACAGTGCTTTCCACAAAGGAGTTGTATTCATATCGATTCGACCAGCACCCTTGATCACTTTTCCGTTGGCCGACTTACTCACCGACCAGATGTCCATCGTTTCAGACCCATCGCCGAGGAGAATGCCGCAGCGCAACGTCTCTATCCCGAGAGTGTCCAGTTCTGTGAACATGGTGGCGGTGGCCATCCACACGTCGTCGCTGTTTTGCATGGCCATGGCGCGGTACCGCACCCGTTCGAGGGCTGCTTCGATGGTGGCTTCCCGCACTTGTTCCTCTGCGCGTTTCAAATCCTGATACCGGCGAAATGTGAGTGAAAAAACTTTAGTGAATTTTTTCATTACCGGCCTTTCTTCATCTGTATGTTGGTGGAGTGAAAAAGTATAGAGGCCACCTTCTTCAAAAAAATAGATGTTGAGGAAATGATCCGGCATCGTCATTGAGTCATCAGCAAGCTTACTGTACACAGGGTCTGCCTTTTTCACCGACTGGTAATAGTCCTGGACATCCTTCCCGACAAGGTGATAAGTATAGGATTCTTTTTTTTGACTCCATGCGGTGTACGCCTCATGCAGCATGGGGTGTATGGTCATGTCCAAATGACCAAGGATGCTCATCTCTTGCTTCCCTTCGGTGAATGTGGATGTCCACGCTTCCATGGTTTGCGATACGTCAATGAAAAGTATTCCGCAGCGCATTATTTCAATTCCAAGTTTGTCCAGTTCATTGAACATGACGGAGGTGGCGGCACCTACATCTTCACTGTTCTGCATGGCCATGGCGCGGTAACGTACCCGTTCGAGGGCTGCTTCAATTTTGGCTTCGCGGGCCTGGCTTTCAGCTTTCTGTAAATCCAGGTAGCGCCTGTACGTTTGGCCGAAGACGCCAGCAAACCGCTTGAAAACTATGGAGGCACTTTCCTGAAGGGGTTCTCTTGTAAATGCGAAGATGCAGCCTTCGGCAAAATAGAAATCGGTATGGTATTGTTTTGAGGGCAGCGAATTCATGTCGACCCTTATCGGGTAATCTGTCTCCGCATTGATTGCTTCGTAGTAGGTCCTCACATCTTCACCCAGCAGTTCATAGACAAAAGTTGATTCCTTATTCTTCCACGCAGCGTGAACACCCTGGAGCATTGGATGTATAGTCATATCAAACCGGCCAATAATTAAGGCAGCCTGTCTGCTTGCCTGCGCTTTAGCAGCCCACGCTTCGGTTTGTTTGGCGTCATTCATGATGAGAATCCCGCACCGATCCGTTTCCACACCCAGCTTGACCAACTCATCAAACATGGTGGCCACGGTATTGCCGACGTCCTGGCTGTTATGCATGGCCATTGTTTTACTGCGCACGCGCTCCAATGATGCTTCGATGGTAGCTTCTCTGACTTGTTCTTCTGCTCTTTGCAGATCCAGAAAGCGGGTATAGCTTTGTTCAAACACTTTACCAAAACGCCTGAGGATGTCGTTCTCAGAATCGGTATAAGGAATGTTTGCATAGTTCTGCATGGACAGCATTATCGAATTCAAGAGAACGGTTGATCTTGCAAGCCCGGCACTGCTTAAAATGTGCTTTCTCCTTTCCTCTGGCACATTCACATGTTGGAAGAAGTGCTCAAAAAACCGGTTCTTTTCTTCGAATGAATGGCGTTGGGAAAAAAAATCCAGGCCTGCTGCCTTTGCATCCCTGAGAGGATTAAAAAAGCTGTTGTCAAAATAGGGTACATGCTGCAGAACAGCATATGGCCCGCCCGCTACAGCGGTCCAAAGATTTAAGTCATCACTTTCTGCAAAATAAGGATCGAACATGGCAGCATCTGCTTTGATATTTAATTGAAGCAACTGATCGAATACCAGTTGGATTACTTCCCGCAGTGCTTCACTTTTTTGCATGCCCATCGAACGGCTGCGCACGCGTTCCAACGATGCTTCGATGGTAGCTTCTCTGGCTTGTGCTTCCGCTTTTTGGAGATCGAGGAATCTGATATAGGCTTGCTCAAAAACACGGGCGAAGCGTTTGAGAATTTCGTTTTCTTTGTCGGAAAGCAAATTCTTGCTGAAGCGGTTCACCTGCAACCAGGAATATTTAGTGAAGGCCATCGAAAACGTTACGGCTTCACTTTCCATTATAAACTTCTTCCGGTCGTCAGTAAGGTATTTAAAATCGGTTTCGGCAAAGGCGTAGTTGAACCAATCATTTTTCTCCTCAAAAGAATAGCACTTGGCGAACAAATCCTTGCCGCTTTCTCTGGCCAGAAAAATATCTCTTGAAATGGATTTATCCGCGTAAGGAATGTAGAAACTGGCAGATCGGTTTTGAACCGGACTTGCAATCCAATATTCAAATTCTTTTACCCCTTTGGTATAAATCCCTATGTTGGCGGAATCCATCTGAATATTAAGTTCTTTGAGCCTTTCAAACAAAGTATTTACCACCTCCTGCAACTCATCGCTTTTATGCATGGCCAGTGAACAGGAGCGGACTTTCTCCAGGCCATTTTCTATACGGGCTTCTTCGGCCTGCTCCTCCGCTTTCTTCAAATCCAGGAAGCGGACGTAGGCTTGTTCAAAAACGCGGGCAAAGCGTTTCAGGATATCATTCTCTCTTTCCGAAAATATCTTTTTTGAATATCTGCTGAGGTGAACTGCGGCGTTTTTCGTGAAAGCGACGGATATCGTATATGCTTCAGAGGATAGAATGAATTGTTTTCGCTCTTCCGGACTGTGCCCCAGATCACTATTTTCGAAAGCGTAGTTGAACCATTTATTTTTTTCTTCAAAAGTGTAGGTTTTCGAGAATAGGTCTTTTCCGCTGTCTCTTGCGTCTAATGCCTCATTGATTATGAGATGGTCAGAATGAGGCACGAAAACCCGTGTCGAGAAAGCGTGTGTTTCATTTGCAATCCAAAAGTCAATATCTCTGGAGCCTTCCGTGGGATTGAGGAGAATATTGGTAGAATCGTTGTCTATGCCAAGCTCATGCATTCTTTCAAATAAAGTATTCACCACCTCCTGCAACTCCTCGCTCTTGTGCATGGCCAGTGACCGGGAGCGAACTTTCTCCAGGGCGGTTTCTATTCGAGCTTCTTCAGCCTGCTGTTCTGCTTTCATCAGGTCGAGGAACCTGACGTAGGCCTGTTCGAAAACTCTTGCAAACCGCTTCAAAGTCGCATTTTCTTTTTCCGAAAATGATACTTCATTGAACCGTACAAGCTGAATGATAATCTTGCCGGCGATCGAAGCAGAAAAAGTAACTGCTTTGGATCCGAGTATGAACCTCTTTCGGTCTTCTGGAATTAGACCAAAATCCGTATTCTCGAAGAGATACTGATACATCTCGTTCTTTTCTTTGTAGGAATAGGTCTTTGCAAAGAAATTGCTTCCGTCTGCGAACGCCGCAGCTACATCCTGACCAATGGCTCCCTGGAAGTTAGAGGGAACAAAAATGCTGTTCGAATACGTTAAGGCGTCTGTAGCGACCCAGTACAAAGCCCCTTCAGCTTCAATAGAGGGGATGACTATGCTGGCAGCATGGACTTCAAAATTGAGTTCCTTAAGCCGCGCAAATACGGTGTCGACCACCTCCTGCAATTCTTCACTCTTGTGCATGGCCAGGGAGCGGGAGCGGACTTTTTCCAGGGCGGTTTCTATCCGGGCTTCTTCCGCCTGGGCTTCCGCTTTTTGAAGATCCAGAAAACGGATGTACGACTGCTCGAATACACTGCCGAATCTTTTAAGTATCGAATTTTGTTCGTCCGTGTAGGGAACTGCGTCAAAGTTGAGAACTCCAACTGAAATAAATTTCAGAAGTGCAACGGACCAGGAGGCGCCTGGCTTGCCATAAGCCAGTTTCTTAATTTCATCCGGTACAAATTTCGCCAACGCACTATTTCCATATAGATGATCCAGGAAGCGGTCCTTATCCTTCTTGTTCATCACCGAGGAAGCAATGGTCTCCTCGTTGGCAACAGCATCCGTGACATGATTAAAGAACAGATGATCGAAATAGGGTATATGAACTTGTTCTGGATAAGGCTGGTCCCGGTAGGCCATCCAAAGGTTCCAATCTTTTTCGCGGTAGTTGGTGTTGAAGACGGCATTATCCACTCTGAAGCCAAGCAAGTAAAGCTGCTGCGATAAGACCATGATTACTTGCGCAAGGTCATGGCTTTTGTGCATGGCCATGGTTTTGGATCGTACTCTCTCGAGGGATATTTCAATCTTTGCTTCTCTTGTCTGCGCCTCGGCTTTCTTTAGATCAAGGAAGCGGCGGTAGGCGAGGTCAAACACACCAGCCGCTCTTCGCTGGAGAGAGGCCGATGTGTCAGAGGGTTTCTTTACCGAGACCATCAGCAGAGCGCCACCGGAAAAAGTAGAGAAATGATAATACCGTGATTCGAATCTCCGCCCACTCATCGCTGCTTTGATATCGGGCGCTAAACTGAAAAGCACTTTGTACCACTCTTTTTGTTTTGCCCCGCTGACTTCTACGGTGTAGCTGCCAAGGCCGCTTTTGAATTTTTTCAGCCAGTTGCGCACAAGAAGGCATGATTTTTTTGGGATGGCCATGTGGCTCATGGATATTTTGCCTTTGGCTTTCGTGCCCAACCTGAAAGCCCGCCATGAAAGAATGTGATCCGGGTCTTCTTCATACAGATGCACCGCGGAAGTTTCGATTTCGGGCTGGCCCAACACGACCATCTGTTCGCGCAGGGCTACGGCCACTTCTATAAGCCCTGCGGAAGTTTGCATCGTCATGGCCTTGGCACGGATTCTCTCCAAACCTGCTTCGATCTGGAGTTCACGGTTCTTAATGAGGAGATCTGCGACCTTTTCATCCAGACTTTTCTCGAGTACGGCGGTTCTTTTTCTTAATTCTTCTATCGGCCAAACTTCGTCGTCTGCGCGTTGACTGTCTGGCGCGGAGGTATGAGAATGGATCAGCACCCATTTATTCTGACTGTACTCAAAAATAAAACTTAGCCTGAATTGGAGCTTGTTTGCAACACCATTCACCCATACCGTATTGATGATATCATCCGTGAAAATGGCCCCGTTTCCGTTGCTGGTGATTTTCCGCAATACGGGATTGATCTTGAAATCCATTTTCAGACCACGGGCAAGTTTCTTTTGGTTTTTTATTTGTTCGAGGAAAGCAGCTTTTGTTTTGGTCAGTTCCTTCCTGCCCGCACCGAAATTCATCACATCATTCGCAAGGTAGGGTTCCATTTCCCTGATCGGCGTATCGTACAAGCAAACCTGTATCAACGTGTGGTAGGCCTTGTTTAATTGCTGCTGTTGGGTTTTGCTCAGTTTCATTAAAGTGGGTAATCTTCCAGAAGGTAATCTACTGTTTTTACTTAATATATATATCTGTCGAGCCTGGCTTGCCGGTAGGCTTACGGCTCTTATTAGTTTGCTATTCCATCTCGTGCGACGGGTTAAAACCCGTTGTTACGATATAGTTCGAGCCGGCCTGGCCGAGCTACAGCGAGCGGTTCGCCAATTTAGCTATAGGTTCTTAAAATATGGGTCGAGCCTACAGCTCTCTACTTATCCTTTCAGCTACTTTGCACAACGGGTTGAAACCCGTTGTTACAAAATGAGCCGAGCTTCCGGCTCTTTTTCGTTCGGTGCAAATCTTCTATTTGTTGACTATATATGGGCCGACGCTACGCCTCTTGTTAAGAGCTATAGGCCTGCCTACCGGCCGGGCAGGCTCGATTCGTTTTGTAACGCCGGATTTCAATCCGGTGTTTGTGAACTGGAATATGTCGATGAGTGCCGTAGGCACGGATCATTTCTTTTAACCAAATGGCAATACGATGATAAACTCCCAGCCAGTCAGGCTAATAGTGGATCTCAACGTGGGCTGGCACGTTATTTTATGGTCTTACTTATAATATTCTAACAATCACATAAGACGATGATGAACTTCGGTTGTTTCCTGTTAGTCTTCACACTTGTAAGCAATGCCTTTGCTCAGACTGCTTTGAACGAGCCTAAGGCCGTCGAAGATCAGTCGATGAACGAAATTTTGGAATCCGATCTCAATTTCAGAAACAGCGAAATTGGCACTCCCACCATTACCTGGTGGGACAGCGGTGATGGATATTACGGAGCGTATTCAAGAGGAAGCGAAGATTACCGGAGTTGCTATGACAAGCGAGGAAGTTATATTCAAACACTGGTGAGGAAAAACTGGAATGATAACAGTGTTCCGGCTTCCATAAAATCTGCCTATCAGCGGAGTCCTTACAATTCGAAACAAATCACAAGTTATTGGGAGGTCACAGATGTCTTGACTGTTGGATACTATTTTGAGTTAGTAGATGATCAAAATAATGCCTCCAAAGTCTGGGCGAATGATAAAGGAAAATTCTCGGGCAAGCCCCCGGAAAATTAGTCTGCACGGCTTTGCAGTCTTGGAATCTGCGGAGAATTATCCACATCCTAACCTCATTGAATTTTTATGAAAGCCCCAAATTGACGGCTCAAAGGGGTTTATTTTTCTGGAATGGTTATTATAAGAATATGCTTGTAGTTAACCTATCAAGTATGGATTTACTCATCGCCCTTGTTCTTTTTGTGGTCGTCTTCATTGCTTTGGGAGGACTCTGGTCTTTCTTGAATACTGTATTGTCAAAAAAAAGGGTCAATGAGTATGAAATGAAGGAACATGAGGATGGAGGCACCAGGCTCAAGATAAACAAGACCCGTAATTCTTACACATTCAACAAGTAAGAGACTTTAAAACATGATCACCCAACCCATCATCTTACTGCTTGCAACAAGCCTGGTTTTTCTTTTGATTTTAATTGATCATCAAAGGCAGATGAGGGCGTTTTCCAAACCTGACCATGCCGCCACGATTGTCTCAGTAACCCTGCATATGCTGTATGGTTTATTGCTTTTAGTGGATTTACTATGGTCAGTAGAATGGATGAGGACACGATGCTATACAATCCTGGTGAACATAAAGCAAACTAATTTTTTGAACAGAGAATAAATAGCTCGGCAATAAGCGGTCGTTCGCTTGTTGCCAACAACGCTGGCCATGCATAAGAATCGTCGAAAAATACCTCTCATCATTGGATTGATTTTACTGGCTGTGGTTTCATTGTTCTTTGTCGGTAGATATTTAGTTTTCAATAAGATCAAATTGACCATGCTGAATGAGATTGAAGGCTTGCGACGGGAGGGCTTCAAAATTCACTATCAAGCCATCGTCTCCGATCATTGGATCAACAATAAAACTTCAAATTGACACCCTTCAGATTAACAATAGCAACATTACCTACGATGAGTTACCCACCGTAGGGGATCAGCCAGGGCGGATTTCTTTCGAGGGACTCAAGGCTACGATTTGCAACCTTTCAAATACTTCCCAGGACGATATTACGATGAAAACAAGATCACGATTTATGGGTTCAGGCGATCTGAGGGCGGACTTTATTTTTCCAGCAAACCCTGAGAAGATGTATGAGGTAGTCGGAACTCTGGGAGCGTTCGACATGAAAAAAATAAATAAGATGTTGGTGCCTGTTGCACGGATTGAGGTGAAATCTGGTCTGCTTGGGAAATTGTCCTTCAACTTCAAGTATAACAATGAGCGGTCTGATGGAACATTGGCCATGCATTACACTGATTTGAAAATCGCTTCCCTCAGTAAACAGTCAGGGAATAATTCCGAAAAAGGGTTCATGACTATGATTCTAAATACATTCGTCATCACCCAGGATATGGACGAGCGTAGTGAAAAAGGCACTATTTCTTTCTCACGCGATCCTTACAAAGCAGTCTTTGGCCATTGGTGGAAATCAATTCAATCTGGAATTATGTCGGTTTATCACCTGGGTAAGACTGCGAAGGGCCCAAATCATGAAAAGAAATAAACCAACATGTTGTCACGAAATATTCGAGGTATGATTTTTTTAGAAACCGAGTAACGAGGGTGAATATGGAAAAGAGAAAGATGTTGATTATTGATGATGAGCGGGACTTTGGGTTTCTGATGAAGAGTTTTTTTACTCCTAAAAATTATGACGTTTTCATCGCGTATACTTTGTCGGAAGGGATGAAAATGCTGGATGAGCACCATCCTGACATTATATTCCTGGACAATAATTTGCCAGACGGACTTGGCTGGGGAAAAACAGAGTACATTCTTATGCATTTTCCTTTGGCACAATTAAATCTTATCAGTGCGATGAAGGTCCCAAAGATTTCGTCTTCGACATTTACAATACTGGAAAAACCCCTTCGATTTGAAGAGATTCAAAAAAGAATCGCTGGATAGTCTAACACTTAAGTAATTTTAAAACAAAAAAACAATGGAACAAACAATTTCGAAACAGAAAATGCCACAGGAAAGAACCACTCTGGGGCACATCCAAACAGTCCGCTAAAGTTCTTGACTGCCACCTCGATCATTGGTGATCATGTTCATAATTCCGAAGATGAGCACCTTGGTTCAGTAAAAGACATTATGATCGATATCAGAAGTGGCCACATCGAATACGTTGTTCTCGAACTTGGGGGATTCCTGGGATTGGGAGAAAAATTCTTTACCATACCATTTTCGCTGCTAAGTGTGAATGCAAAAAACCAAAATTTTGTTCTGAATCATGATAAGGCTACGCTGCTGGCGACTCCGGGCTTTGATAAAGGCCATTGGCCGGAGACCAACACGCACATGTTTGATCATGCAGACACTTATTGGGGTGGATTTATGGGCGCCAATACAGGCGGCGTTCCATATTAATGGTTATGTATTTGCTGGCTTAAGCAATCTACTGAGTGTAAACGCAGGAAAGGAATAATGTTAACGCACATGGGCGATGAGATTACGCTTGACAAACTCAATGGTAAGGCGGTCCGTCATATTGCGTTTTAATAAAAGAGGTTTACTAATCGAAGAAAATTTCCGGCTATGCTGTACTATGGTTATCATTTATGGGGCATGCACCTGATTTGGTGGTGCATTTGGATTATTTTATTTGGATGGGGTATTACAACACGCTACAGCATTCCAGGCCGCAGAACGAGAATCAATCCATCTCTTTATCATTTGCAGAAACGCTTTGCCTCGGGAGAAATTACTAAAGATGAGTACCTGGACCGGAGGAATGTTTTGGAGCGGGACTTGTCCAGATAATTTGTATTACGCTTTGAATAACGAACTGGGTAAATTTCATGGTAAAATTCTCCTGTTGAAGAAATTATAGAAATGATTACAAGAAGGTGCGAGGAGCAAGCTGGAAAGAACTCAAATTTAGAATGAAAGAAAAAATTAATATATTGAAGATACGGCCAGTCTTAGCCTAAGAATCAGGTAGGTGGTCATTGTACAACGGCCCTATGAAAACAGTAGTCTACAGCGCGCATAAATTTGAACAGGAGTATCTGTTCCGTGCCAATCAGCAAAGGCATGAATTGGTCATGCTGGAGGTAGCTTTGTCCGAAGATTCCGCACATCTGGCAATAGGGTGCACGGCCGCAAGCATTTTTGTGAGCGATCAGGCTTCAGCCAAGGTAATCGGGAAATTACATGAATTGGGTATCCGCTACCTTGCATTGCGTTCGGCGGGTTATAATCATGTTGATCTGAAAGAAGCAAAAGCGCAAGGCATTGTAGTTGCCCGTGTGCCTGACTATTCACCATACGCCATTGCGGAGCATACAGTGGCGTTGATGCTCGCACTGAATCGCCAACTGGTCCATGCTCACAACCGAATCCATGAACTTAATTTTTCTCTGGATGGATTGACGGGGTTTGACATGCACGGAAAAACAATTGGGATTGCAGGCACTGGAAAGATTGGAAGTCAAGTGGCAAGACTTTTCTTTGAAGATCATTCCCAGGACATTCTTCAGGATGACATCATTGCCCGATTGATGACCTTAAGAAATGTATTGATCACAAGTCACCAGGCATTCTTAACCGATATGGCATTGGAAAACATCTCAACCACCACCATTCACAATCTGGACTGTTTTGAAAAGAGGAACATGAGCGGCAATGAATTGACCTGATCATTTTTTGAAATCCACAAAGGTTGAGGCAAATTGGTCAAGGCTACGCCTTTTACACGTAGCATCGGCACGTTTGCCATGATGATTGATCTTTTGTTTGTTTTCCTTAATGTCATTGGCCAGGACACGAACCTCTTTTAAATTTCCAGTTTCAATTTCCCGCGTAAGTTCATCGATCAATTCAGTATTCACTTCACTAAAATTATTGACGTAGTTGAGCGGGTTTTGAATTTCATGCGCAATGCCTGCGGTAAGTTCGCCAAGGCTGGCCATTTTTTCGGATTGGATGAGTTGGGATTGGGTTTGTTTTAGATCATGCAAAGTGGTTTCTACTTTTTGTTTTTCATCAGCAAGAAGAATATTTGCCTTTCGTTGTTGCCTTGAATTGCGATAAAGAAATAATGCAATTATTACAATCACACCTAGTCCTCCAAGTAAACCATATTGTCGTAAACGATTTTGGTACTTGTTTTGGGCCGTCTCAATATCCCTTTGCCTCGCTTCTTCCCGGGAAACAAGCTCTTGAATGGTTGCTAAGTTTCCGGCACCAAACATACCCTCTTTCGCCGATGCCGCAATTTTGTAGTAACGAAGTGCCTCCCTTGGATTGATAGAGTCATACAGCTCTGAAAGAATAGTACTGTTGCGTAAAATGCCAACACCAAACGGTCCAACTTCTGCATTTTGAAGACCCAACTTAGCATGGATAATGGCTGAATCAATATCCTTGTTTTGACTATACAATTTTGACAGGTCGGCATGGATAAATGATGCAGTTCTAAAATCATTGTTTCGTTTACATTTTTGAATTCCCTCCAATAAGTATTTCTTAGCGATACTTAAATTGCCTTTTTTCATTTGAATAAATCCCATCAGATTGAGAAACTCTGGTTCGTTTTCAGGGATAAATCTTATCAATTTTACAACCAGTTGCGCATAGAAGAGTGCAGAGTCTAACTGATTTACTTCAAAGTAGTAATTTGAGATAGTTATTAATCCATACGCTATTCCAGTGCTGTCTTTTGTTTGAAGGTTATTTCTTAATGATTGTTGTGAAAACTCAAGCGCCTTAGGATAATTTTTTAAGTCTCTGTATAGGAGCCCAAGTATTCGCTGCGTTCTTGATTTTTCTACCAGGAAATTATTTTCTTCTGACATTTTTAAGGATTGCAGGGCTTGTTCCATTGCTTTTGGAAGGTCTCCTATTTCCCTATTAATAATTGCCAATCTGTTCAATACGTATGACTCTCCTCTGAGAAACTTTATTTGCTGAGCAAGTTTCAATGCCTGATTCCCATAACTAAATGCTGAATCCAGATTTGTGTAACGGTAATAGTGGCATATCCTCGCCATGATAATTGCACGGGTCGTATCATTTTTCGCAACTTTCAGTTGCAGCATGATGCTGTCGGTAAATCGGTTTTGGGCAAATGCATAATGGCCGGCATTAAACAGCATCAGTAAAATCAATATCTTTTATTTGATTTTTTCTTCTTACTCAATACGGATACTCATTCAACCATTGCCAAAAGTTTTCCGGATGAATAACTTTTGCTTCAATTGGTTTATATTTTTCTAAAAAGATGGCAGGGAATTTTACTTTCGCCAACGGGTTCCATTTGAATTCGTAGGCATAGATTTTTCCGTCAATCTCTTCTACATAATCTATTTCGGCCTGTTGCTTGTTTCGCCAGAAGTAAGTGCGGCCATGAAATCCGTTGTATTGCAATAGTTTGTTTCGCTCGGTGATTAAAAAGTTTTCCCACAAGGCACCCACATCCTGTCGGGTAGCTACGGGGGCAAAATTTCCCAACAGTGCATTTCGTATGCCGTTGTCATAAAAGTAAATTTTCTTTTTGGTGCTTATTTCATTTCTTTCGTTTCTGCTGATGGTGCCCAACCTGAATACAACAAAAACTTGCTCTAACAGATAGATATAGCTATCTACTGTTTTTACATCAGCTGAAACCAAAGTGGCCAGTTCGTTCAATGAAACCTCATTGCCAACCTGCAGTGCTAAGGCCTTTAAAATCTTTTCCAGCAATTGAGGTTTTTTTAATCCTACCAGCGACAACACATCTTTATACAGATAGCTGCTGGCAATATTGGATAGTACTTCTTTGGCATCGTGCAGATTCGTAACCACTTCGGGATACATGCCATACACCAAATATTGTTGCAGGGATTGAAGAAATGTTGGGATACCCTGATAGGTCATGAGTTCGGCGCAGCTAATGGGGTATAGAAAATATTCCCACTTGCGGCCAGTTAAAGGTTCCTGTGTTTTATCGGCAATGGTGAATGAAGAGGAGCCCGTGATCACAAACTGAATTCCCAGGTCGGCATCAATGAGCTGTTTGCAAATAATACCAACATGCTCAATCATTTGAGCTTCATCCAGAATTACTATTTTATTTGAGCCAAAACTTTGCTTGAGGACTTCTATGTTTTCTACTTTCCACAAAGATTTTGTTACCGCCGCATCGCCATTGAAATACTCAACGGGCTGTTGCAGTTGATTGGCCAGGGCCTTTGCCAAAGTGGTTTTCCCTGTCTGCCGTGGACCAAAAATGATGAGTGCTTTTTTGTAGTCTATCCGGCCTTTAAGCACTTTTAATAGGGTCCTTTCAATCATTACAGCAAAAATTATAGAACTAAATGTCGCTTATATTCCATAAAAGTTAGTCTTTTTATGGAATTGAATGTTTAAAAAGAAAACAGATGGCCTTTTTTACCTGATTCAAGGGTTTTAGGAATTAGGGGCTCAAATTCTACGTTTTTCCTGCTTCCTAATTCCAGCATATCTGGCTGTCAGACTTTGCTCAGATAATTAGCAGCGAAATAATAAACTGAGATCCTTCCCCTTCCGTCGTCTCCACTTTTATTTCACCACCATGTGCTTTTACGATATCATAACTCAAACTCAATCCCAATCCCGGTTGCTTGCGCAGTTGGCTTTGTGGTGAAGAAAGGCTGAAATATTTTGTCTACTACTTTCTGTGGAATGCAGTTACAAACAAGAGCTGTAGGCTCGGAGCATTTTGTAACTCCGGATTTCAATCCGGAGCGATTGGCCTTTCTGCGAGCATGCGCTAACCGTAGGCTATCGCGGTTCATTAACAGAAATTATTCAGATCATTGGCCGCTGCACACGCGATAGCAATAACAAAACCCACGCACAGTTTACCAACCTCATTGCCCAGCCTGATGCAGCCGATGATTTAGTAAAGCTATCCGTAAACAACATGCTCAAAGCTATCACAGCATCCCTGTTGATGGAACAGGTCTTAGCTCCCAACTTTAAGTTTAAAACTAAATTGTCGGATGATGACAAAGCGGAAGCAGGAGAAATAAAAATCCGGGGCTTTAAAACACCAACATCAAAACGGGTAAAAGATATTATCGAGTCCGACCTTAACGATTTAAAAGCAACCATCCTTCAAGACGACACCATGCTCAAGGCCATGCCCGGCAATGTTGACCCCGAAGTAATCAGCAAAGTTTTAATTCCGAAGATCATCCAGATAAAATACCCCGACCTTTCTGAGGCAGAAGTAGAAGAAGTTCGTCAGTATGTTGTGGTTGATTCGGTAGTGAAGAACGGAGAAATAAAAGACGTGGGCGACAAAAGGTTTATCAGAATGGCAGGTCAGTTTGTAAATATTGACGATCTGCACATTGACTTGATAGACCGCATCAACCCGTTCCAAAAAGCATTCGAGATTTTATCCAAGTCCGTAACAACCAAAGTGCTGAAAGTAATACAGGACGTTATTGAATCAACACGCATTCAAATGACATTCGAGGAAGCGAAATTACTTTGGCCTAAGATTAATGATTTCGTAAAAACGTTTAAGAAAGAACCAGCCCTGCAATCTTCTGACCCCTTGGAAAGGCGCATGGCAGAAGCAATCATCTTTTTGAAAGAACAGAAGCGCAAGAATACAAATGGATAGGGACAAAGAGCTTCAGGATATATTCGAAAACGATCCCCTCGGATTGTTGAACATCAAACCTTCCACTTCACCCACACGCAATGAAGACGAAAGGCTTGTGGCATCCTTTCAGGAGATCAACGATTTCTACGAGAAGAATAAACGCGCACCCGAACAAGGCAGCGGCTTACAAGAACATCAATTGTATTCACGCCTCAAATCATTGCGCGAGAATCCCGCCAAAGTAAAAATACTTAGCCTACACGATAAATACGGACTTCTTAAATACGAACAAAAGCAAATCAATTCTTTAGACGATATTTTGAATGATGACCCTCTGGGATTATTAGGCGATGATTCCCACGGCCTCTTCGATTTAAAGCACGTTACCCCTGCGGATTTGGAGCGAGCCGAGGCAGACTTTGTTGCGAGACGTAAACCATGCAAGGGCTTTGATAAATACGAACCTCTGTTCAAAGAAGTACAAAAAGACTTATCGGCCAATAAACGCAAACTTGTAGTCTTTAAAGAAGAGAATCTGCGAGAAGGCGACTTCTATATACACAATGGCATTTTGCTTTTATTGGAGCACGTTGACTTCGAAGAAGGTGTACAGGAATTTAAAAGCGGAAGCAGAGTAAGAAAAGATGGACGCACAAGAGTCATCTTTGAGAACGGAACGGAATCAAATATGCTTTATCGCTCACTGTACAAATCACTTTTGGCAAATGGAAAGGCGGTATCAAAAAATGTAGATGATGCCAATTATAAGTTTATTGAATTATTTAGTGCTGTAAATGAATCCGATGAAGAAGCAGGCTTTATTTATATTTTAAAATCCAAAAGTGAAAAACATGAAATAAGAGAAATCTCAAATCTGTTTAAAATCGGCTTCTCAACAGCATCAGTGGAAGAACGCATAAAAAATGCAAGCCAGGAACCAACATATCTGATGGCGGACGTAAGAATAGTAATGGCTTACAAATGCTACAACATGAATCCACAGAAATTTGAGTTGCTTATTCATAATTTCTTCGGTGCAGCATGTTTGAATATTGATGTTACCGGAAGTGATGGTCGGAGATATTCTCCAAGAGAATGGTTCATTGCTCCGCTTGATAGTATTGAGCAGGCCATTCATTTGATCATTTCAGGTGAGATCGTGAAGTATCGCTATGACTCTGCAATTGAAGAAATTGTAATGAGATAGTTACCTCCTTAAGGATTGCCGGATAATGTATTCATACATTTTGGCAAAAATGTCATGCGAAGGTGAGCGTAACAGAATGCCATTTAAAATCGGTTCAATATTAGAAATGCCAAACCGTAGTAACGAAAAGAAATGTCTAAAGGGAAAATGTTCATGGCAAGAGGGGTATGGAGCCTTTTCTTATTCTCATTCGCACATCGCGAATGTTTATAATTACATTTTAAATCAGGAAGAGCACCACAAGAAAAGAACGTTCAAAGAAGAGTACCTTGAACTTCTTAAAAAATTTGAAGTAGAATTCAATGAGAAGTATTTGTTCGAATGGATAGAATGATAATATCACCCCTTCGGGGTTCTGTGTCGTTTACTAACCGCTTCGCTATAATCATTACATCCCTTCGGGATTACTGGTCTTTAGAGGTCGTATTTTTTAACAGCGGAGATCTCTATTGGTGGAATACATGAAGGGTATAATGTGCCTGATAAATAAAAAAATTGTAAATTGATTTCAAATCATTTTTAAGAATACTAAAATCCAATCACTATGAGCAGTATACGAGTGCTTGTGGGTACAAAAAAGGGAGCAATCATCCTGACTGACATCGGATGGCAAGCGCTCCAAATGGGATGTGAGTGGTCCACTATTGCTTTTGGGAGTGCTCTATATTTATTGGTTGGAATCAGAGAAAACAGCAACGAGCTTCATCGAAATGAGCTCGTCCCCCAAAGGATATAATTCAATATGACTAGAGGCATTATTAATATTATTCATAAGAACTTTGAATACTGGACACACGAAAGGAGTCTAAAGGCACTTCTTATTTACCTCTCGGTGAGTGTCTTTGTGTGGATGCCACTTTCCCATGGAAGGATATGGGAGCGACTTATACAGGATGTTCTTTTCAACCTGATTCTTTTGTCAGGTGTGTACGCAGTTTTCGCCTTCCGGTGGCAAAGAACAATGTTTATCGGCTTGGCATTTTCGGCGTTTCTACTTCGATGGTTGGTCCTTGTTTCGTCTGGCATATCTCTTAAAGTTACAAACCCTAATCTAACTTTACCGTAATCAAATAAACACCATTTGTGTACCTTCTCCATCGGCGAGGGCATACATATCGCCTACGGTAATGATGCCTTTTACTTCGGGAAGAAAGTCTTCTTTTTTAAGGTGAAACATATCGGCTGCCAGTTTGCAGGCATAGATCTCCCCACCGGCAGCGTCAATCATTTGAATAAACTCGGTGACATGAGGAATGTCGAGCTTATCCATTTCCTTCATCATCATGTAGGATGCAAAAGCCTCAAAGCCCGGGAGACCGCCGACCATCGTAGGCATGCCTGACATAAAGCTGGATTCCCCACGGTCGCTGTATGTAAGTGATCTGCATTCTTACGGGTAATCGCCTCCAACCCAAAAAATGTAAAAAACATCTTGGCTTCAATGCCTTCCATGAGCGCGCCATTGGCCATCACCAGGGCAGCATAAACATCTTCTAGTTTCCCTTTGGAACAGATGATGAGCATTTTTTTTACTTTCTTATTTTCCTTCATCACGGGAGCGGGTTTGCTGACGGTGATGGGTCTTTCAAGTGTTTCGGTCATAAAATCTTAATTTTAAAGGTGACTGGTTCTTACACTAAATACAGCTTACTGGCTTCGGTATCCCCGCGATCTTGCTGGATATTTTGAGCGGACCACCGGGAAACAATTGATAAAATTGCTTGATATCGACAATTCCTGAGTTGCCCACTTTACGGATGGAGAGTGCTATTCCCTCCCCTTGCTTTTGGCGTAACCAGTTTAATACTTCCCAGTGTTTATCTGTTAGCGCGATTGCATTTGCAACGGCCACTTCTTTTGCCCAATCTGTCGTCCAAAGTTTGTAGTCCTGCAGATAACCTTCTGCATTGATTGGTAGAACTTGATTCATTACAGTTTCCATATATATTTATTTAGGGTTGTTAAACTAAAATTGATTCGCTTTTCTTTTCTACGATTTTCCCGTTCATGGACATATGAGTAGGGACTGGCAGTTTCTTTCCCGTGAGCAACATGTGCCAGTAAACCCATTTGAATGCCAGCTTGCCGAGGTGATTCGTCCAGGTGGGTTTCAATAAGTCCATTGGACCGAGAATGGTAAATGGAAATTTTCCGGGAAGAGGTTCTGTATCATAATTAAAGTCAATGAGGGCAGCTTTATGATAACCGGTTTCGATAAAGCAGTTGGAGTGCCCGTCGAAAGTGGCTTTCATTGGTTTATCGTGAATGAAGCTCAGCACATTCTCAGTGAGAATTTCAGCTTCAAAGTGGGCTACTGATCCAGCCTTGGAAGCAGGAAGGTTTGTAGCATCGCCGATGACAAAAATATTTTTGAATTTCTTTGACTGCAATGAGAACTTATCAGTGGGAACAAAATTCAATCCATCTTCATCGCCCAGACCGCTCCTTTCAATGACTTCATCCCCTTTGTTTACAGGGATGCTAATGAGGAGGTCGAACGGAACTTCATTTCCTTCATAGGATACGATTGTTTTGCGCTTGTTGTCAGCACTCGCCAGGTAAAAATCGGGCACAACCTCAATGTGTTTTGTTGCCATCAAGTCATTCAACATTTCCGTGGCTTTGGGTTTGGTAAATGCTCCGGAAAGGGGTGTGACGTATTTGATGTCTACCAAATCCCGCATTCCTTTTTCAGTGAAATAGGCGTCGGCCAGGAATGCAAATTCCAACGGAGCGACGGGGCATTTGATTTGAGTTTCCGCAAGGTTGATTACCAGTTTGCCACCCTTCCAGTCTTTCAGTTTTTCTGCAAGCTTCACGGATCCTTCATAGGTGTAGAAGTCAAAGATATCTTTGTACCAGAGTTCTTGCCTCAGTCCTGGAGTTTCCTGTGGAGTAGTCTCCACACCGGTTGCCAGAATGAGTACATCATACTGGAGAACATCACCACTCCTGAGTTGGATTAGACTTTGCTCGCCATCGATGCGATCCACTTCATCAATCTTAAATACCACCTGCTCAGGAATAAAATCTGTCCTCGGCCTGATTACATCCTTAGGTTGGTAGATGCCGAAGGGAATGAATAAAAATCCAGGTTGGTAGTAGTGGTTATTGTCACGGTCAATAAGCGTAATGAGCCACTCTTGCCCATCGAGCTCTTCGTTGAGTTTGTTTGCCATCATGGTACCGGCCGTTCCAGCCCCGATGATGATCATTTGCTTCTTCATATATCTTATGGTCTGTTGATGTAAAGTTGCACCACCGCTGATGCCGTCACTATGAGGCTGGACATAGCATGAAATGATTAGAATCAGCCTAAATCTGTGACTTTTGTTACACTCGAACCAAGGAAAATTGATTCGATTCTGATGCGTTAGACCATTCTTAAAAAAAGGGTAATAATCCTCACCGCAAGCTAAGGGTGCTGTGCCACTATTTGGTTTGACTTAGGAACTAGTGGAGGGGGATGAATAATTTTAAGGAATGGCGGCAAAAACCCTCACTTGCCCACCGGATCCTCCTTTAATCTTTATTGGTGCCACGATAAGATACGCTCCTGATGCGGGCAGGAGATGAACGTTCGCCAGGTTTTCTAAATGGAATTTCCCTGCCCCGTTTACGATGTGGTGAGCGGCGAAGCCTTTCGCAAATCCTGCATCCACGCTTAAGTTGTCGATTCCAATGCCAAGGATATTCCGTTCGGCTGTAAGCATGGTAGATACCTCGGAAGAAAATCCTGGGAAATGCATCTTCTTGTCGGCATCCTCATTTTTGTACTCATCGTAGTGATCCCATTTTTGGCTCCAGCCCGTTTACATGATCACAATCCCACCATTGGGAATTTGCCCATGGTCTTTTTCCCAAGCAGTGACATCAGCAACGGTAAGAACGTAGTCTGCATCGGCCTTACATTTTGCTGCTACATCAATCACTACGGCAGGCCCGAACAAATCCTTTGCTTCGAGTTGGTCTGCCGAACGTTGATGATCTGCCGAGTGAATGGGTGCATCCAGGTGCGTACCAAAATGTTCTGGTGTTGAGTAAGCTCCCATGCCTGGGGCACCGCTTGGTTGTGCAAACAAGGTATCGTAGCGGAATGGGTTCCCTTTGTCATTGGACCAGTAGGGACTTTCCTTGCTGAGCGCATGGGTTAAGTCAATCATCTTCATCTGACCAGAGAATAGTTTATCAAAGCGATCGGGACTCCCACAAGAAATCAACAGATACAGCAGCAAAGAGTGAAGCGCTACTTTCATAGATGGATTTATTTTTTGACTGGATAATCCGGTGATTCGATTCGTGCTTTTGCGAACAGGGCCTCCATTTCTTTGGCTACCAAAGGATTTTGTGTGGCGACGTCATTGCTTTCAGAATAATCTTTTGCCAAGTCGTAAAGCTCCAATTTCGAATTGTTCACACTGCGTTTGATTGCCTTCCAATTTCCTTTCCGAATCGCCTGATCGAAACCACGCTCATAAAACTCCCAGTATAAACTCTCATGTTTTGTGGTGTATTTTACTTTTTGCAAGACGTCCAAAAAGGAAACACCATTAATACCTGGCGGGACTTTCTCTCCGATAATCTCTGCAATGGTTGGCATGAAATCCCAATTTGCCAATGGCTCATCACTTACCTTCTTTTGGATGTTCACCCCCCAGGCAATTGCTGGAACACGGATGCCCCCTTCATACAAGTCCCGTTTGTATCCCCGAAGTCCGGCGGTACTTTCAAATTGTTTTACATTCCTTCCACCTTCCTGGTGTGGACCATTGTCTGAAGTGAAGAAAACGTAAGTGTTTTTGTCCAGGCCTAATTCTTTTAGCAAGCTCATCAGCCTTCCCATGTCCAGGTCAATTTGTCGGATCATCGATGCAGAAGCTGCATTGGGCATTGACTGCGATGAGTAGGTGGTGCTCATGCCAGTGCCTTTTACAAACGGGGTTTCACTAAAGATGCTTTTACCCTCCGGGGTAAGGAAAGGTTCAATGGCCTCCCTTGTTGGAATGGTCATTTCGGCATGGGGCAGTGTTATGGGCAAATACAACAAGAAGGGGTTCCTTTTATTGCTCTTGATGAAATCCAAAGCTGCGGTGAAAATATAAGGAGCGGTGTTTAGAGTGGTATCCAAAAGATGGGGCACTGTATTTCCATTGCGGATCTCCCATAGATTCTTCACATAGAAATTGTGGGCGCTGCGGTGACTTAGATAGCCCATGAACTGGTCCCATCCTTGTTTTTCCGGTGCTCCTGTATTGTTTTCAAGTCCAAGTCCCCATTTGCCAAACATCCCCGTCACATAGCCTTGTTGCTTCGCCAATTTGGACATTGTTATATCCGAGTCTCGCAAAGGAGTCTCTTTGTTTCCTCTGATGTAGGAGTGTCCCATATCCATGCCGGTCATTAAGGCGCAGCGGGACGGCGCACAAACGGTGCTCCCGGAGTAGAAATTAGTGAACCTGCATCCTTCCATCGCCAGGCGATCGAGGTTGGGCGTGGGTATTAGTTTTTGTCCATAGCAACCCAAATCTCCATAGCCCAGATCATCCGCCAATACGATGATGATGTTTGGTTTTTGATCCGGCTGGGCGAAAGATTTGAGGATGGATCCAAAGCAAATAAGAATGATCACAAGTTTTTTCATGGTAGATCGAAAGGGCAATGCAAGGTGCCGGATATTTTTGATGCCCGGTTAAACTTACGAGTTCTGTTTCTAAAGTACTAGCAAGGCTTTAATTAGCCTTCAGCCGATGATTTTTTCACAGAGCATGACCACGGCAATTTGGTCTACAGCGAAAACGGGTATATTTAATATAGAATGACATCAGTTTCCCGGTTGAATATTTATTCAGACGATTTTAAGATGAAATCATCGACACCAAATAAAGCTCGTAGGTCATTTCTACTCAAGTCAAGCGGACTTTTCTTAGGCGCTTTATTTTCTAACATAGGAATTGCAAAGACACATAATAATAAGCATGAAACTATGAACAAAGATTTTTTTCCGGGCTTCAAACGAATATCGATTAAGACTTCTGAAGCCACCATCCATGGAGTTATGGGTGGTGCCGGCCCACCATTGTTGTTGCTGCATGGATATCCTCAATCACATGTGGAGTGGCATAAGATGGCTCCCATGTTAGCAAAGTACTACACGTTGGTCATTACTGACTTGAGAGGTTATGGTGATAGTAGCAAACCACCGGATGGGATCAATCATATGGGGTATTCAAAAAGGGCAATGGCTCAGGATCAGGTCGAGGTCATGGAGCAATTAGGTTTCAAATATTTTAGTGTGGTGGCGCATGACCGCGGGGCACGTGTGGCCCACAGAATGGCATTGGATCACCCGACAAGATTGAAAAAGATCGCCATCATGGACATCGTTCCCACCTATAAACTATTTGCCACGACCAATAAAGAATTTGCACTCGCATATTGGCACTGGTTTTTTCTTAGTCAAAAAGCGCCTCTACCTGAAACACTCTTATTGAGCAATGCCGAGTTCATATTAAGAAACTGGGCTTTTGCAGGCATGACTCCATCCGAACTACCGGAAGAGATATTTCAGGAATATCTAAGGAATTTCAAGAATCCAGACGTGATGCACGCCATGTGCGAAGATTACCGCGCAGCAGCAACCATTGATCTAGTACATGATAAGGCTGATATGGATATAAAAGTAAACTGCCCATTGTTTGTTCTTTGGGGAGCCAAAGGTGCGATGGAAGGGCTATACGATGTTTTGGAGACATGGAAAGAAAGGGCATTGTATGTTTCAGGAAAATCACTCCCTTGCGGTCACTGGATGCCAGAGCAATTACCAGAACAGGTCTTTGAAGAAATCCATGATTTTCTAAAAGACTGATTGCCTTGAACAGAAGAAGTGGTTTTTGGGGCCTCGGTCTGATCATGAATAATAACTCATTAGATATTGTAACAAACTGATCCCCCCACCGTCTTGTCTCTGTAATCAATGAATTTGGAAACCTTTCAGAACCAGGTATTTCCCGTTAAAAACAAGCTTTTTCGCTTTGCTTTCCGTCTTTTGGGCAGCAGCGAGGAGGCGAAAGATGTGGTACAGGAGGTTTTTATTAAGGTGTGGAACGGCAGGGAGCAGTTGGCTGAAGTCGAAAATATTGAAGCCTGGTGCATGCGCATTACAAAGAACCTGTCGCTGGACCGCCTTCGGCAACAGAATCGGAGGCCAACGGATTCACTAGAACAGGGAGTTCATATTTTGAATGAGACTCTGTCGCCATATGAGAACACAGAAATAAGTGAGAGTATGAAACGAGTTGGAGAATTGATGGCAGGGCTGCCCGAGAAGCAGCGGCAAGTAATGCACCTTCGCGACATTGAGGGATATACTTACCATGAGATCTCCGAAATTCTTGAAATCGATATGAGTCAGGTGAAAGTAAATTTGTTTCGCGCCCGGAATTCCGTGCGTGAACAGCTACAAAAAATGAATGCTTATGGACTCTAACAACATAGAGCAGTTGCTTGAAAAATATTGGATGTGTGAGACTTCCCTGGAAGAAGAACAGCAGTTGCGTGACTTCTTCAAAAGTCATGAGGTTCCTGCATCCATGAAAGAAGCGACGATGCTATTCCATTTTTTTGAAGTTGAAAAAAATAATTCGTTGCAAGAAAATTTTGAGCCTGCTGTAACAAAGCAACTCCGCCAGCGTCAAGGAGGAAAGATCATCAGTATGGTAAGTCTCAACAACATCGCAAGAATAGCCGCCGGCATAGTGGTGGTGGTGGTGGCGACTTACTTTATCCGGCAGGAAGTAAGGAAGACATATCCACAGGAGCTGCAGGATACTTACTCAGATCCGCAGATTGCTTTTGAGGAAACAAAAAAGGCACTCATGATGATTTCTCAAAGCTTCGGGAAAGCCAGACATGAAGCTGGAAAAATCAAGATGCTAAATGAGGCGGAGAAGAAGATTCAAAACAAAGATTCAACAATAAAGACAAGTATCTAAAAACGCCAAGCGGTAGATTTCAAACAACTTAACTAAAGAATGATTATGAAAAAGTTAATGATGGGTGTAGTGATGTTGGTGTTGTCGGTGGCAGCACAGGCGCAAGGAGATGCGATCTCGAAATTTTTCAGTAAATACGAGAACGACGAATCGTTTACGCAAGTGACGGTGAGCAGCAAGATGTTCAGCCTCTTCACCAACATGGATGTGAAGGACCCACAGGATCAAGAGGTCCTGGATGCTATCAGCAAATTGAAGGGCTTGCGCATCCTTGCAAAACAGGAAGCTCGCAACTCGAGAGAATTGTACAAAGAGGCGCTTTCAATGGTGCCGATGAAAGAATATGAAGAGTTGATGTCGGTGCGCGACAAGGACAAAGACATGAAGTTCCTGATCAAGGAAGGAAAGCCGGGCGTAATCAACGAGTTGGTGATGGTGGCAGGTGGCAACGAAGAGTTTATGGTGATGAGCCTCTTTGGGGAAATCGACCTCAAACAGATCAGCAACATCGGTAGCAAGATGAACATCGACGGTCTCCAGCATCTCAGAAAGATGGACAAGGGAAACAAGGAAGATGAAAAGGAAAAGAAGAATGATCAATAGGAGGTTTCTCAGGTAATGATGGTGCTCCGGATCGGGGCATCATTTTTTTGTTCCCTACTAAATAACAGCCAAGAATGAAAAAAATAATCTTTTCCTCCATTCTTCTTTTCGGT
Organism: Cyclobacteriaceae bacterium; assembly: GCA_043776715.1. Lineage (GTDB taxonomy): Bacteria > Bacteroidota > Bacteroidia > Cytophagales > Cyclobacteriaceae > ELB16-189. Next base: position 29,093 of record JAYVQY010000129.1, read on the forward strand.
GCATTGTCCTCTTTTTCCCAGAGTAAGAGCTACCAGGCACTGGAAAATCATTTTCGGGGCAAGAAAGATGTGCATGCCTTCGCATTGAGTGGATTCCTTTGCAGGATGGCAGTCAACTTCACTACGACCAATGAGCCACTTCTCCGCGCCATGTCCAGGAACATCAGACACATTCGGTTGATGGTCATACCAAACAGCGAGTTTGCAAAGCAAAACCTGTCAGTAGATGGATTTAAAAGTTATTTATCGAAAGATTCTTTTGAGCCATTGGCCACCATTCGGGAGCGGAACGATCATGTCTCATTTTTTCACAGGTCGGATAGCAACCAGGAGGAACGTTATTTCGTATTGGTGGAGGAACAGCATGAAGTAGTAGCGATTGAGATGAAGGGAAACATAAATCCTTTGGTACTGACAGGAGATACCCGGATTACTACTCAAAAACGATAAAATGAAAAAATATATTTTGACAGCTTCCCTGTTGCTGATGGCGGTGGCAGGTTGGTCCCAGGCAAGAACGACTGAGGCGCTCGAAAAGCAATTTGAGAGCTCGCTTTCACTGTACTTTTATAAGAACACGTTGCGCATGCTCAATCAAACTGAAAACAAGGAGTTTGATGAGTTGATCAAAAACATTGAGAAGATGAAATTCCTGATGGTGGATAAGAGTTCAAACAGTTTCAGCTCGAATGAATACAAGAAATTAATGAATGACTATCAATCAGAAAGTTATGAATCTGTCATGACCAGCCGTTTTAACGGGAAAAATTTTGACATTTATGTGAAAGACTCGAAAGGGTCAGCGCCTGGGACAATAGTACTGGTCAATGATTCTACGAATTTATTTGTGCTAGACATGATTGGGACGGTGGATGTCAGCAAGGTCGGCACTCTTTTTTCCACGATAGACGAGAGTACGGACATTGGTAATAGAATAAAGAGCTTCATGAGCCACAAGGATAAGACTGATAAGAAGGATAAAGGCAAGGAGAAGGATAATTCGGATCATTAACAACAATTGCCTTGGAAACAGTACTCTCAACACATCAGCTCACTAAAAACTTTGGAAGACTTTGTGCAGTCAATCACCTCGACCTTGAAGTACAGAAGGGCCAGGTGTTTGGTATGTTAGGTCCGAATGGCAGCGGTAAGACTACCACGCTGGGAATGCTGATGGGTGTAGTCAATCCCACGGCAGGAGATTTTTCATGGTTTGGACATCCACCTACGCATCTGATGCGCAAGAAGATTGGGGCGGTGCTGGAACACCCCATTTTCTATCCCTACCTCACCGGAAGGAAGAATCTTGAATTGATGGCGATGATCAAAGAGGCTCCTGCAGCAAACATCCCAAAGGTGCTCGACCTTGTCGATTTGGCCTCACGCAAGGACGATAAATACAAAACTTATTCACTTGGGATGAAGCAGCGGTTGGCCATTGCCTCTGCGCTGCTCAATGATCCCATTGTTTTGATCCTCGATGAACCTACCAATGGCCTTGATCCCATGGGCATTGCTGAAATCCGCGAGATCATAAAACGGATTGCGACGGATGGAAAGACGATTATTTTGGCAAGCCATATGCTGGACGAAGTGCAAAAGGTTTGTTCGCATTTTGCGATTTTGAGGAAGGGAAACCTCGTGCACAGCGGACCTGTCGATGAGGTAGGAAGGGGAGAGGAACATATTGAAGTGGTGGCATTTCATGATGACATCGCTTTAATTCTGGAAAGATTTCCTGGCACTGCGGCTGTGAAGAAAGAGAATACACAGTTTGTAGTAAAGATGAAGGAAGGATTTCATGGGCAGGACTTGAACCGGTACTTGTTTGAGAAAGGCATCGTTGCCACCCACCTGCTTACACAGAAGAAGAGTTTGGAGAAACAGTTTTTAGAAATTTTAGCCGAAGCGGACAATGCTGCACTTATTAAAAATTGATCTTAAGAAGCTTCTCGACTACCGCACATTTTGGATCATCTGCGGTTTGTATTTTTTTACCCTGATCGCAGGAGCGGCCAGTGGTATGGAGTTTTTAAAATGGCTGGCGCGGACCATTGAAGGATTTGGTCAGAGCATCAACATCAACCGCATCCCGCTGTATCACTTTCCTGACGTTTGGCAAAATCTGGCATGGGCTGCCGGGCTTCTTAAACTGGGACTTGCCATTATGGTGGTCACCTCCATTACCAATGAATATACTTACCGCACCATCCGGCAGAATATTATTGATGGCCTCAGCCGGGAGCAATTTTTGATTTCGAAAATTCTGACCAATGTGTTGCTGAGCGGCCTCAGCATGGTGCTCATCTTTTTGATTGCCCTCGTGACCGGATTGATTTATTCCCCGGCCTTTGATTTTCCGATCGGCTTTCAGGGCATTGGATTTTATCCAGCTTACTTTCTGGAGGTATTCGCTTTCCTTTCATTTGCCTTGATGCTCGGCATACTGATTCAGCGGTCGGGCCTGACCATTGTGATCTTATTAAATTCCTATCTTATCGAACTCATCATTAAGGAAAATATTAACGACTATTTTCCTCAGCTCGTTGATTTCTTCCCCTTGCAATCCATCATGAATCTGGTACCATGGCCGTTGCCCAGGTATGTTTTCAAAGAGATCAGGGATTACGTCACCTTCGGCTCTGTAGCGATTGCATTGGTCTGGACATTTCTCTTCAATTACTTCTCCTATCTTAAACTTAAGAAGTCGGACATCTAGACATCGATGACCGCCCTTGCGGCAATGGGTTTCTTTTTCCGCAAATAAAAATGCAAAAGGGAAAGTCAAAAATCTCGCGATACCACTTTTGTCATGTTTCTGGTAGCTTTGTACATCAGAAACATTTTTTATAATGAATCCTGTTAAAATAGTCGGATTTATTGCTGGAGCCCTTACCACCATTGCTTTCATTCCGCAGGTTGTGAAAACCTATCAAAGTAAGTCCACCAAAGGCCTATCACTGGGAATGTTTGGAATATACTGGCTTGGCACTATTTTTTGGTTGAGTTACGGAATATTGATTCAGGATTATCCGGTGATTGCCGCCAACACTGTATCCGTGGTACTTGCCTCCTCGCTATTATTCTTTAAGTTCAGGTATAAGGATTAGTTTAGTCACCTTGACACATCTGTTCTTTACAAAGCTTGTCTCCGCGCTCTGTTTCAAGTGTGATGTGCTTTATATTCTTGTGTCCCAATTCATGTTTTAGGGAATGTTTGATTTCTTCCTCCTGATCTTGTGTTACTTCTTTTGTCAAGACAAGGTGGGCCGTCATGGCATTTTCTGTTGAGCTGATGGCCCAGATATGAATATGATGGATGTTGAGAACACCACCTATCTTTAATGCCATGTCTTTGATATCATCCAGATAAATGTTTTTAGGGACGCCGTCAAGCGACAGTCTCAAACTTTCTTTGAGCAGCCGCCAGGTGCTAATCAGGATGACAACCGCAATGACAATGCTCAGCAAGTTGTCGATCCAGAACCAATCCGTGTAATAGATCACAATGCCACCCACGACAATGCCGGCGGAGACCAACGCGTCGCTCATAAGATGAAGATAGGCGCTCCTGATGTTAATGTCTTTCTCTTTTTCTCTGAAGAAGAGCATAGCAGTCACTGAATTGATGACAATGCCTATGCCCGCGACGATGGCAATGGTGATGCCGGGCAAAGGCTCTGGGTTAGGACTAAATGATTTATGAATTGCTTCGAAAGCGATGCCGCCAATAGAGACCAGCAGTACTACTGAATTAAATAACGCCACTAGGATGGAGGTCTTACGATAGCCATAGGTGTACTGATCATTTGCTTTAACTTTTAAGAGCTTGAACGCAAGAAGGGAGAGTGCCAGGGTCCCTACATCGGCCAGATTGTGCGCGGCATCTGACAAGAGTGACAATGAATGAACGTAAAACCCAACACCAGCCTCAATCAATACGAAAATGAAATTGAGAGCAATACCAACAACAAACGCTGTATTGACTTTTGATAAAGTAACAACGGGATGGTGATGATCGTGCCCCATGAATCAAAGTTACTCCGAGCATTGGGTACTTGGTGATGATTTTTGAGAAATCAAAGGTTGATGCAACATTGCTACCTAAAAATTTCACCCAGGTGCAACAACGTTTCATGATTGAAGACGTTGATGCGATCATTTTGGAGCAGTTGAGAAATGGTTCCCGGGAATCCGTTTTTATTTCTACCTTTTTCTCATCAGCGCCATGGTATGACACATTGAGAAGTTTGGTTAGTCTGAGGAGTCAAAATGGCCAGAGAAATCCTGATTTTACCGTCGGAATGGCGCAAATCATTGTAGGTACAACAATTGAGAGGGAATTGAAGAAAATCAATAATGATGAAATCAGTTTTGAATTTACCAGAGGGGTTGGTGACCAGCATCGATGTGAACAACACATTGAATGGGGGTACGAGTGAGCCATTTGTGAAATTGGAACAATTCCCCACTTTTCGTCAGATCACATTTCGCGTGCCGGGCATCGATGGCGAGCATGTAAAGATTGAGATCAGCAACAACCAGTTGATGATTTATTATTTTATCCCAATGCTGTCATGGGCAAGGAAATCAAATTTCCAAGAGTCATATACAACAAGAGCATTCCCTATTTTGTAGATGCGAATAATATTGCTGCCACGCACCGTGAGAAGTGTTTGGTAGTTCGATTGCCATTCAACGAACTTGCCAACGGCTATCGCCGCGACATCTCTGTCTCAGAATAAACTGGCGCTTAATAGTAGTGATTGGTTTTAGAATTAGCTTCTAAAATTCCGCCACAAGGATACCAGGGCACAAAGAATGCAATGATAACGCTTAGTGGCCTAGTGTGTCCCTCCCGGTCAGGCAGGTTTGTGGCAAAACGATCTAGATCTTTCCGAACAGGCATACACGACTTTAATCAATAATTGCCTGGTAGGTCAGTACTTTGAATTTGTCTCCGGTATTAATGCCCGGTGAGCTGTACATGTTGGTGTAAATAAGTGCCACCAGTTTTTCTTTTGGATCAGCCCAGTATTGAGTGTTAAATGCTCCGCCCCAGGAGAAGGAACCAATTGTGGCCATGGATTGATAATCGTTTTTCTCAGTCTCTAAGCCAAAACCCAATCCATATTGGGTTGTGATCGGAGGCTGAATTTGATTGGTAAGCATCAGCTCTATTGTCTTACGACTCAACAGTCTTACTCCGTTGTATTCTCCTTTATTAACAAACATCTGGAGAAACTTTGCATAGTCTTCGATGGTGCCGCTAAGGCCAGCGCCACCCGAGTAGTATTTTCCCGCAAGCGTAGGATAGTTTGGATTGGCACCATCGAAAATAATTTGCTTATAAACTGTGAGTACCCCGTCTTTGCTTTGGCTGAGACTCACCAGTCTTGATTGTTTTTCTTTGGGCAGCCAGAAATAAGTATCGCTCATTCCCAAAGGTTGGAATATTCGGGTTTTGAAGAATTGATCCAATGACATTCCCGAAACAGTTTCTACCAAATAGCCAAGTACATCAATGCTTAGACTGTAGGTGTACTGCTCACCTGGGTTATGCTTTAGCGGGAGGCCGCCCAGAATCTTCATTTTGTCTGCCAGCACCATATTGTCATTGCCAATTCCACTGGGTACACCGGCCTTTGCATAGATTGCTTTGAATTCCTGGCTGCCAATGCCCGCATAGTCGATGCCGGAAGTATGGGTAAGCAAATGGCGGATGGTGATCTCACTCTTGGCTGGGGTGGTCGTGTATGTTGTGTCTTTCCAGTTCAGGGTTCCCAGTACTTTAGGATTCTTGAATTCAGGAATGTACTTAGAGATCGGCTCATCCAACAAAAATTTTCCTTCTTCAAAAAGCATCATCACCGCAGTACTGGTAATGGCCTTGGTCTGGGAGGCGATACGAAAAATATCGTCCTTCTTCAGTGGGGTTTGTTTTTCAACATCGCTAAAGCCGAACGCTTTGTGATAAACAATCTTACCATTCCTGGCAATGAGTACTACTGCGCCGGGAATCTTTTTGCTATTCATATTGTCATTGACCATTTGATCGATGCGGGCGAGCCGCTCTGCAGACATCCCGTTTTCTGCGGGCTTGCCAGGGATGAGCGTTTGAGCGAATGTGTGCGCAGTAGCAAAGAATAAGAAAGGCAGGATTAAGATTCGTTTCATACTGAATAATTTATGTCGATAAAATGAAAATGTAATGGTCACTAAGATCACCAAGAAAACACTAAGATCACAACGTATTTTTGGTTCCTTTGTGAACGTTGTGTTTTGTGTGTAGTGACCCCTAACGTTCTATTATTGCAACTACGCCCATGCCACCACCTGTGCAAACAGAGATTAATCCTCTTCCCCGACCTTTTTCCTGAAGGAGTTTTGCCATCGTACCCACCACGCGAGCGCCAGTTGCTCCGAATGGATGTCCTAACGCCAGACTACCACCCTTCACATTCATTTTGCTCCGGTCGATAGCGCCCAGTGCCTTATCGAGACCGATCTCATTTTTACAATAGGCTTCACTCTCCCAGGCTTTTAATGTGCAGAGCACTTGTCCTGCAAAGGCCTCATGAATTTCATAAAAGTCAAAGTCTTGCAGGCTCAGGTTATTTCGCTTGAGCATTTGTCCCACGGCAACGGTAGGGGCCATGAGCAAACCTGCGCCCTGAACATGGTCAACGGCGGCGGACTGTGCATCGTGGAAGAATGCCTGAACAGGCAATTCATTTTGCCGCATAAATTCTTCGGATGCCAGCAATATCGCTCCGGCACCATCGGTGAATGCTGTGCTGTTGCCCGCGGTCATCGTGCCCTGATCACTTTTGTCAAAGGCAGGTTTCAACTGCCCCAGTTTTTCAATGGTGGTGTCACCACGCACAATGGTATCTTTTGAAGTTCCCTTGAATTCGGTGACGAGGTCTTTGTAAAATCCGTCTTGGTAAGCCTTTGCTGCTTTGGTGTGACTCTCAAATGCGAGTTGGTCTTGTTCTGCCCTTGTGATCTTCCATTCTTTCACCATGCGTTCGGTGTGTTGGCCCATGGAAAGTCCGGTTCGCGGTTCGACGATGCCTGGGAACGCCGGTTTCAAATCGCCGGGACGGATGCTTAAGATTTTACCGATCCGCTGGCCAATGCTCTTGGCATTATTCATGTCAATTAATTTCCAGGCCAACGCCTGCTGCAGCATGATGGGTAAGTCACTGTTTGTATCGCTGCCGCCACCAATTCCTGATTCAATTTGTCCTGCGGCGATTTTCAATGCGATCAGATTCACGGTCTCAAGACTTGTACCACAGGCACGCTGGACATTGAAAGCAGGTGTGCGATGATCCAGTCCTGTACCCAGCACCACCTCACGTGAAAGATTCCAATGAATTGAACTTGACATCACCGCTCCAAGTGCAACATCTCCCAATCGCTTTTCATGAAGATTGTATTTTTTTACCAACGCCTGAACGGTTGCTGTTAGCATCTCTTGGTTGGAGGTGCGGGCATATTCACGGAAGGAGCGAACGAAAGGAATGCGTTGAGATCCCACGATCGCTACACGCTGACGGGCATTGATCATATGAAATTGAGTTTATTGTTTCAAGGTATTAAAATTTGCTGAACCAGTAGTTGCCACATAGACACGAAGTCACCAGGGAATCAATTAACAAATTTAACAGCGCGTACTGGCTTGTAACTTAGTATCATTACCATGTGGCAGCCTGGTGGCAAAGCTACCGTTTGGAATCTGGATGTTTATTTTGGGAATAGACTCTTGTCAATTCCAGGGATCACCTTCATTGCGTTTTTATAATATATTTTTCGCAAGACTGAATCAGGAAGTTCCAAACCATACATTTTCCAATGGGCGTGCCGCTTGCGGTAATAGTCAAAATATTCATCCGCTGTTTCCAGCACGCGGAAGTACGTGTAGTATTCTTCTTTTTTATAGGTGTCCTTTCCAAACAATACGCGGTCCTGGTACTGTATCATCCACGCCCGGGCAAACCGTGGCTGACGACCGAGCTCGGCCAATACCGCACCAAGTTCTGTATAGACATTGGGCAGTTCATCAAATAGTTTACCCAGTCGCTCCAGGTCATTCCCAAACCATCCGAGGTGGGCATCAATAAATTTTGTTTCGGGATGTTTTCGGAAGACATGATGCTGTTCGCCCATGATCTGTTCGAAAGATGGGAACTCGTCGGCAGGGCGATAGCGGCCTGGCTCTTGTTTCAGTTCGAGCCATCGCTCATTGTATTTGTCTTTCGGATCCCAAAATGATGACGGCTCTCCAGAATGGATGAGTACCGGGATGCCAAGCGCACCACACTTCGCCCAGATCGGATCGAGCCTTGGGTCGTCGACCGCAATTCGTTTGCCATTGTTGTCCTTGTCGGTGAGGCCAAGGCCTTTGTACACCTTTAAGCCGACCACCCCTTGTTTTACCGCTTCCTCCATCATGGCCAACGGTTCTTCAGGCCATCCTTGATCGTCCAGGTTTTCGAAATTGATATTTAAGAAGATGACAAACCGGGAAGGATGATGTTGATTGACGTTGTCCAGAGACCACTCCAGAAACTTTCCACGAAAGCCACTTAGGTTCACCATCACTCCCATGTTCAAAGAATCCATCTCAACCACGAGGTTGTCGAGGCTTTGCACCGGCATGGTATATTGATGATTATGAACATCAATGAAAGGGAACTTCGAATGTGTGAGTGGATGCTTAGGGACTTTCAGCGTCGAGATGGGCTCATAATCTTCCACGTCCATCACATTGCGACGGTATTGGATCTTTCCAATCAACCAATACACGGTAACCAGAAATACCAATACCGCCAGTGGCAGAAGGATCCACCTCTTTTTTGAAAAGGAAGCCACTCTTAATTAGTGACTATTGGACCGTCAAAGGAACCCGCACCAATGTCTTGTCCCAGACAAAATCCATATTCACAGCAGAGGAGTCGCTGCCGAAGTTGATGGTAAATTGCTCAACTTCTGAAGGTGATGTTTCTACGGGTACCTCTACAGTAAGCACATCCAACTCATGGTTAGGATCGAAGTAGCCAAATTTTCCCAGTTCGCTGTTGAGGGTAATCTTCCAGGTTGCTGCGTATAACATAGCATACATTCTGTAGCTGCCGGCCTTGAGAGGCTGACCTGCAAAATTGATATTCTTGCTAAAGGTTATTTCTGTGGCATCGTTGGCCCCCATTCTCCAGTACTTTCCGTTGGGCTGAAGGGCTTTATCTTTTTCTTCACCAAATATCAGGCGACCTCTTTTGGAGGGACGGCCATACGTGACTTTAATGTCCAGTCCATTGGCGCTATAATCAGTAGTTAGTTTAGGACTGAGATTGCGGGTTGTCAGGAAGGTATAGGTTGCAAATCCAGCAAGGGCAAGGATAACGACACCGATGCCGATAAAAATTTTTCTTTTCATAGGGTTGTTAGGTTTTTGTTTTAAGGTGAATTGCAGTGTAAGATATGAATTTTTTTATTTATGCATGAGGGTGGATCCATGGCGTTGAATAGATCGCGGCATCCGAGATGTAGCCATGAAGACATCTCTTTTCTAAGAAGTGAACTGCGAATGGAGATGGAATAACGCGCATTGAGCAGTCTTCGCGGTTTTTTGATGTCTCAGCAAAAATACCGCGATCTACAGCTCGTGGTCCAAACGCTAATCATCTGAAACAGCTGCAGTGCTAATCGCAATCAATGGTTATTTCATTGCTTAGTTCGCGGCACCCGAAACGGGACCGCGAACACCCCCGGGCTAGACCGTCACGCCGCTCCCTGCATCTCAGCAATCATCTCCCGCTCGCGGGTAGAAAATTCAGAGCCTGATTTCTCTTGCTGTGATTGAAGGAATGCTTCAAGGGTTTTATAGAAACGCAAGCGATGTTTCCAGATTAGTTTACCGCCAATGGCTTCTTTGAAAGTGCGTAGGTCGGTGTGGCCGTCGAGCCAGTACAAATCGTGCATTACTTCATTTCCAGGGCTCTCAATGAAGCCGGGCATATAGCGCTGGTCCGAATGTTCCAATTTCTTTCTGATTTCTTCCCGGAAATCCGATTTACCTGTAATATATATTGTTGTCCAACTCATGTTTTCTCTATCACCAAATATTATGAATCCTGGGGCCCGTACTCCACCTTTAAAATTCTGTACGTTCATCGGATTACCATTTATTATTCTCTTTGCAATTGTTTGCTTCAACAAGTTACCATTTATAACGCTGAATGATGCCCATTCGTTCCGTGTTAACGTTGGGCATAGACGGAAGTTGCGTCAGCAGTGACACTCAGAGGTCCTTAAGATGCGAAAGAAGAGAACACGATGAACACTAAGAAAGCACAAAGATCACAACGATAAACATTAATAAAATGCTTAGTGATCTTAGTGATTTCTATGACCTACATTCGTGCGGTAAGAGATAACTTCTACTCCGTGGTTACCGACGATCCCTCATTTGATTTTTCTTAATTACTTGTTCGGCCCGAAACAGCATGTCAGAAGATTGAAGTAGTTTATTTTTTAGGTCCATTCGTAGTCCGGTATTTTCTTTGAGATAGTTCCGTACCATTGAGGCAGCTTCTTCAGATTGATATTCTCCCAACGTGGCATCCAGCCAGCCTTTCGGAAAAAAGATATCACCTGTTCGTTGCATCTCTTCCAGCATCTCAAGGCTGGGTTTGATATACTTTACAGAATGATCAGTTCGCAACGGATGATGTAAGTACCGTGTGGCCTCAAGTACCCACGGTTCATGAGTTCTATTTTCATTGTTTTTAAGACTTTCAAAAAAATGGTTGCGGACGGTTGTATCTGAAGAAAGCGCCTCCATGATAAATTGCACCTCGGCTTTACGGTCCGGATTTTTGATTCGGCCTAATTGATCTATCAGAATAGCTTCATGACCATCTACCTCTCGAACCGCCAGTTCGTAGGCAAGTTGAATTTGATCCCTTTCCGAAAAGTCGAGGCCAGCGGTAATTTCTTCTTTCCAAAATTTCTTAAGATTCGCCTGCCCATTAGTGCTAAGCGCTACGTTTCGATAGCAGTTAAAAAGAATGCGCTTTAACGAATTGTCACTTTGGATTAACATCTGTTCGAATAGCATGTCGTCAAGCTGGTTGCTGACGAGTTGGCGCTGAGCCTTGGAAAGAAACTGCCAGAAGATTCTCCCGATCTTATCGGTAAGATACTCCAACAACAAAGGGTCTTTCTCTTTTTCAAGGGTAACCAATAATTTTTGCAAGGCGGTTTCAGGATCAAGTTCTCCCCGGAGCACGTACTCCCAAACGTTCAGCCATATTCCTGCGCGCGCCTCCGGGTCACTGAGTGTATTGACCACGCTGAGCATGTGCTCCATCGTTGATTTGTCTGATATAAAATAACCATATCCTCTGCCTTTATAGTTGGGGATGATGGATAACCCTGAAACAACAGGCACATCCAACAACACAGGTATGTCTTTTCTGATTTCAATCCTATTGTTGTTTTCCTTTCCTCCGACAATGATCTCGGTGTAAAAGAACTGAGGCCATGTGATGCCTTGTACATCGTTCACCACCTGTACCTCCAATTTATTTTGGTTAACCATCGGAACATGAGCGATCTCTGGCATACCTTTGCTCTTGATCCACGCAAGGTTCCATACTTGCAAGTCCTGATCGGTGTGCTTCTTCATCACATTCACCAGATCGTCCCACGTCGCATTCTGATAAGAGTAGGAGGAGAGGTATTGCTGCAGGCCGTGCCGAAAATTTTCTTCGCCCATCAACGATTCAAGATTCCTCATCATGATGGGTGCCTTTTGGTAGATGATGGATCCGTAAACACTTCCGGCATTTTTCAAGTTGCCGAGCTCCTGCTGGATGGGATGTGTTCCAGCGCTGCGATCGATGTCATAGGCAGCAGGGTAGTGGCCCATCAGAAATCGCAGGGAGTGATTAATTTGTGGAAAGGACGGATCAACAATTTTCGCTGCCATGAAATTGGCAAAGACCTCTTTCAGCCACACATCATTGAACCACTTCATGGTGACCAGATTCCCAAACCACATGTGCGCTGTTTCATGGGCGATGAGGCTTGCCCGTCGCAGTTCATCATTGACAGAGGCCGATGGATCCAGGAACAGGCTGCTTTCACGATAGAAAATATTTCCAGGGTGCTCCATACCGCCGAATTGAAAGGCGGGAATCAGCGTGAAGTCAAACTTTTCGTACGGATAGGAGATGGCAGTGTAGTCTTTAAGCCATTGAAGTGATTTTCGGTGCAACTCAAAGATTTTGGGAAGGTTGCGGGCTACTTTTATTGAATCAGTCTCCCGGTAATAAAGTGTCATTCCGGATTCCGGATCCGACGCCATATGAAACTTTCCGGCAGCAAACGCGAACTGATAGGTGCTTGTGGGTTTTGTTTCATTGAAGCGATAGCGTTTCTTATTCCCCGAAGAATCGATGGAAATAAGTTTTCCATTTGATACTGCTTCCCAATCTTTTGGTATGGATAGTTCAAGGTGGTAGACTGCTTTCAGGTCGGGCTGATCAAAGACCGGGAAACAAGTGTTGGCGCGGCTTGGCACAAAGAGTGTGTACAAATAGTCTGCATTGCGATTAAGCGCAGCATCACCGGCGACAAACCCAATACTAATCTCGTTCGCACCTTCTACGAGAAATTCTTTATCAATCAGGATATGATCGTTTTTATGAACATGTTTAACTGGTGCGTGATTGACCTCTATATTTATTATGTTTTGAGTTGGAGCACTGAAGTCAAGTTGAAGAAGATCTGAGTTATGGATCAAATCAAACCTGATGGTTGAATGTGCCTGGATGCTGTCTTTTTGTGCTGAGGGGAGATCAAAGAAAAGGTCGTATTGCAGATTTCGGATAGCTTCCTTCCGCTCTGTAGCCAATTCGAGCGAGGTTCCTGGAATGATCTCTTTTTTCTTAGCGCAATTCCAGAATAGATAGGCACTGAGAATGAAGATGGAAGTTTTTACCAGAGCAAGTGGAATCCATCGTCTATAAGGAACAATACTTTTCATTATCAGATCACCTTACCTAATCCTGGAATCCTTGCCTACTTTTTATTGCCTACTATTTTTCAGAGCCCCTTCACCGAAGCTCCGCCATCCACAAAAATATTCTGTCCGGTGATGTAACTTGATTTATCCATGGCGAGGAACGCCACGATGCCAGAAATTTCTTCAGGTTGTCCGACACGACCCAATGGCGTGCGTGCCACAATTTTTTCCAGACGATCAGGCTGTGAGAGTACAGGTACCGTGAGAGGTGTTTGAATGTACCACGGAGATACAGCGTTAACACGGATGTTAAAGGGTGCCCATTCAACTGCCAGGTGGCGGGTGAGTTGGATGACCGCTGCTTTGGTCATTCCGTACGGTGTTCCGCTCTGCACATCAAAAGCGCCGGCATACGAAGCGATGTTAATCACGCTAGCATTGCCCGAGTTTTTTAAGAGTTCGAATGCTCCCTGAGTAAGTGCTGTCATGCTGAAGAGATTCGTCTCGAATACTTTTCGGTATTCTTCTTCCGAGTATTCAATAAATTTCTTGCGGATATTGGTGCCGACATTATTGACCAGCAAGTCCAGCTTACCCCAGTTTTCATTTACTTTCTGAAGGAGGCGTTGACGGAAGGCTGCATCGGTCACGTCACCTTCCAGGCGGAAGAGCCTGGCGCTGCCGCGCAACTTATTTTCTATTTGTTTTGTATCGCGGGCCACCACCAGAACTTCCGCTCCCAAATCAAGAAACTCTTGTGCAATGGCAAGTCCAATGCCTTTGGTGCCGCCCGTGACAACTGCCTTTTTTCCTTCTAATGACCAGTACTTCATGTGTTAAGCGTTGAGATCCTTGAAATATTAAACAACAAGAAGTCAATATAGTCACGTTATGGATTTTTCCATTCATGACTTTAGGTGTACGGTAATTTGGATACTGTTGTTTGGGCTAATGCCCACGTAGCCTTAAGGTCCGGTTCTGCCCTGGTCTAACGCCGTACTGTTGGCAAACTCATTGGGTCGGCGCAACCTTATTGCCCAATCATACTGTCATGTTTCTAGCCAGCGGGATTAACCCGTATTGGTTCGACACCCTTTGGGGTTGTCTGGAAATAGGCGCATGTCTGTTCTATAAACGTTCAATCCCTTCAGGATTGTTTGGCCACTGATTACTGACCCCAGATGAACTCTGGATTTAAGCCAATAGTTCAGACTTGAGTTAAGACCAGGGTCGTAGGCTCATCATGATTCGTCAATAAACAGGCGTGAATAATCTCATTCTTTAGCATGGGGCTGACAAAAGGGATGTGTTCATTGGACTTTAGTCCACGACTGAACACCCGTCGTTCACGACGACGGCTGAAAATCCTGTTTTACCACCAACAGAAAATAATTCTTTTCAATCGGCAGGTAGCCCTGCTCATAACAATAATAATATACCACCCCGTCCCTGGTTTTATAGGTGGAGGTATGAAAACGAAAATCAAATCCCTCTTCTTTGAGCCGCGATGCCGTTACTTTTACTTTGCCACCGGGGTTCAGTGAATCAAGAATGCGCCTGTTTTTACGCAACGTATTGTTTACGTTTCTCACATAGTTGCTGGAATCACTGTTGAGGCGATTGTAGTAAGCACTGCGACATTGATCACAACAGAATTTTTTATCCATTCGGCCATGAAAGGATTCATTGCACTCCTGGCATTTTTGTTCTGGCATGGGGGGAAGTTAGGAAGGGGGAGTAGAATATCCCTGCCTGCAGCGAAAGGAAAACCTGATCAATTATTCGTTTACAAACGGCTACAAACGCAAGTAAACGTTTAACATACGACTCGTGGTTTTCTAGCCTTTCATCTTTGAGAAACAATTTAAACAACACCAATATGAAAAGTTTAAGGAACAGCGTACAGCTCATCGGCCGACTGGGCAAGGACCCGGAGGTCAAAGCGTTTGACAAATCGAAGAAGGCCAGCTTCTCGATTGCGACCACGGATTCCTACAAGAATCCGAAAGGCGAAAAAGTGGAAGACACGCAATGGCACAACGTTGTCATCTGGGGTAAACTGGCGGACGTGGCCGGCAAATACCTGAAGAAAGGCAGTGAGGTATGTGTAGAAGGCAAACTCGTGCACCGGGCGTACGACAACGCCAAAGGTGAGAAGAAGTATTTCACAGAAATAAATGTGAATGACCTTCTTCTATTGGGAAGCAAACCTCAGGCCTGAAAGTTGAAATGGTGCTCAGTAAAGAGGGCACCATTTTTTTGTTGGCACAAGTTATCCTGGCCCTTGCAGTTGAACCTTAATAACTGGACTTCGGCAAACCAATAAATCTTTGCATAATTATCAAATTTAATTCAGCACATATTAGTAAAGCTATCCTCCTTAGCCCGTTTGTTGATGGCGCAAAACTCACGTTGCCAGGCAAAGGATTTTAGGTCGCAATAGGTTTGGGAGAGAATAGGTATAAAGATCAGACACTTCAGTTTTTCTTCCAGTCTCTTATCAACGTGATGCGTTTCAAGGATTCCATCAGGAGGATTTTCATCAAATTAGATGGAAATATCCTCTTTGAATGTCGAGTCGATTTCGGCCTTCAAGGCATTGAAAAAGGTGGTTACCCACTTACCGCCTTTGTTGTCGTGCTGGCGGTAGGAAATGAAGATATCATACTCGAAGCCTGGAACGAGGGAAGGCATTACCAAATATAAGTTTTTTTCATACTGGTATTGCGGACATGAATTGGTTCCCTCAATTTAAAAATCCAAAGAGCCACAATGGAATTTTGCGCCCAATGCCATACTCAATATCATCCGAAACTATATAAGAGTTCTTTTGGTCTTTGATCTGAGCCCCGGTCTTTCCTTTCCCTCCAACTTCGAAAGTATACTTTTCGTTGACTAGAAAATCTCCGGTCTTTGGGTAAGTCACGGTGAACCCTGCATCCTGTAGGTGAGACAGGAATAGAGTTTCTCGAATGTTGCCTTTGTCAGGCTTTTCGTCTGCCAGGGCGTGAATCAGGTTGGCATTATCCAAATAGATTTTCTGCGGTTTATTCATTAGGCTGATCCCTTGGGAGGCTGAGCGGAGGTTACGGACCAATTTGGCTTTCTCCAAAATATCCAGCATCTCCAGGACCCTGTTGCGACTCGTGCCAATCACTTCTGAAAGCTTTTGAATGTTAGGGATGAATGGAACGGACCTGGAAATTACGTAGAGAAGTTTCTTAATCTTCGCCAAAGAAGATCCCTCCATTGCCCTTGCCTCTGGTAGATCATAATCTATAATTACATTGATAAGTTGGTTGAGTCGCGTAAAATAGTCCCCTTCTCCCTCCACAAAAAACGGATATGTCCCATATCTTGTATAATGTGAGTACGCGGCAAGTGGAGATTTGATTTTCTTTACGAGTTCTATCGTCAGCCCTTCATGATCGTCAATAATATCGCTAAAGGAATATTCCGGTAGTTGAACACCTCGGTGTAATGAGATGTATTCACGGAACGAGAGACCGGGAAGATGATAGTTCACCACTCTTCGCGATAAATCCGCCGCAGATTTTTGCAAGGCAAGTATGGAGGAACCTGAGATGACTAGCTGCAGGTCTTTCTTAAAATCATATAGGTTCTTAACCTCCGTTTGCCAACCGGCATATTTGTGGACTTCATCTAAAAATAGATGCCTCCCACCATGCTGATGAAATTCCTCCGCTACTTCAACGAGGGTATGGTCGCGGAAATAAAGGTCATCCAGGGTGAGGTAAAGGGTATCTTGCAAGGGCAAGCTGTCTTTGATGTATTGGAGCATCAGCGTTGATTTCCCCACCCCGCGGGCTCCTTCAATGAGAATACCACGAGATTTCCAATTTATTTTGTGGAACAATGACCTTTTAAAATGAGAGTCGATGCTTTGCAGCAGCCCTTTGAACTTGGCAACAAGAAATTCCATATCGTATCGTCAATGATACAAATATATGCTAAAAACGTATCATTTACGATACATTTTAAAAGTTGCACATTTAGCGAGAGTTATCGTTCTGCAAGTCATAAAATCTCACAGCAATGTTATGCTTAGACTGATCACCGTACAAGAAACAAGGGAAGGCATAAGGAACCTGTAACTAAATGTCTTTCTTGCTTTCCTCCTAATTTGAGGGTCCAGTCAAAACCATCTTCTTGCTGGTCGATGATTTTATTAATCAATGCCATTGATGTGAGATCAGACCATGGCGATAAATCCACATTGCATTCCTTAGCGTTCTTAGTCTTTGCGTGAAATGCATTTGCTCAACCTGACCTATTCCGTTAATCAAATATTAAACAATGCCTGTAAACCATACACGTTTAAGGATTAACTTTGCCGCCAATGAATTTTGCCTTCCCTTCATTTCTCTGGGCCCTTGCCGCGCTCTCCATCCCCATCATCATTCACCTTTTTAATTTCAGAAGGACCACCCGCATCTTTTTTTCGAATACTCGCTTCCTGAGGCAGGTGAGGCAGGAGACTACCCAAAAACGCAAACTGAAACAATATCTGGTGTTGGCTTCCCGTCTTTTGTTCCTGTTTTTTCTCGTCATGGCCTTTGCCCAGCCTTTTCTCCCGGCGCAAGAGCAGATGACCTCCGGGCGTGAAGTGACGATCTACCTTGATAATTCCTACAGCATGCTTTCCCTCGTCGGAGAGAAAACCCGTGCGCTCGATGCGGGCATCCGTTTCAGCAAGGAAATTGTTTCGTTATTTCCACAAGATACCCGCTACAAACTTCTTACGAACGACTTCGCTCCCTTCTCAAATTCATTCAAAACAAAAACGGAGATCACCGACTTGCTTACACAAATAAGGCTATCGCCCATTTCACGCAGTTTTAACGAAATAAATCAGCGCATGGGTAGCAACCAGCAAGATGTTTTCTTCTTGTCCGATTTTCAGAAATCAACCCTGGGCACCTTGAGCCCCAACGCAATCGACACGCTTCAATCATGGCGATTGGTGCCCATACCATTGGAGAGCGCTACGAATGTGCTCGTAGATTCAGTGTATCTGGAAGATCCATTCATGGTGGGAGGGCAGCGCAATACCCTCAACGTGCGATTAAGAAATATTGGTACCAAAGCACGGGAAGGGTTGGTCCTAAAACTCACCATCAATGATGTACAATCAGGAACCGCCTCTGTCAACCTGGAAGCAAACTCTTCTTCGCTGGCAAAGTTTGATCTTGCCCAAGGCTTGGAAGGATGGAATAAAGCGGTGGTGAGTTTTACGGATTTTCCGGTGAGCTTTGATAATGAGTTTTACATCACCTTGAATTTTTCAGATAAAATAAAGATTGTAGAGGTACGGAAAGGAAATGCCTTCATTGAGAAAGTATTTGGCAACATATCCCTGTTCTCTTACCGAGCCTTTGAGCAAGGCAATGTTGACCTGGGAGTATTATCCCAGGCAGACCTTGTGATCCTCAATAATATTGATGCCCCCGATGCTACGTTGATCGGGGCCATTCGCGAACATCAACGAGGATCGGGGTCGATGCTGATGATCCCTTCATCCAAAAGTGATTTGAATGCCTACCGATCGTTGATCGCAGGCCTTGCCTTGACGAAGGATGAATCCACGGAAATGCAAATCCTTGACAAGCCTGATTTTCAAAATCCATTTTTTGAAAATGTCTTTGAAGAACGGTCAGCGTCCATCGCCATGCCGCGTTCCAGGTCTGTTATTTCCTGGGGCGTCGACCGATCTGCTTTGTTGAAGTTCAAAGATGGAAGACCTTTTCTGTCCAGGGTTCGCAATATGTTTCTCCTGGCTTCTCCATTGGATAACAAATATTCTGATTTCCAAAGCCATGCGCTCTTTGTGCCGGTGATGTATCGGATTGCAGCCTCAGGACATCGTGAAAGTCAGAAGCCATATTATCTGCTTTCAGAAAGTATGATCATACTGGAAGCAGATAGCCTTGGAGGCGAGGTGCCGTTGCGACTGGTGGGAAAACAGGAAGTAGTGCCTGCTCAAAGAAGAAATGGAAACCGCGTCATTCTGGAGATTCCCAAATTTTCGATCGACCCCGGATTCTACTATGCCAGGGTGCAAGAAGATACGCTTGGATTGGTAGCTTTTGATATGGACAAAAAGGAATCCTTGCTTGAGCAATGGAACGGCGAAGAAGTGAAGTCAATGCTCGGCAGCGGAAAAAATATTTCTTTGTTCAATTCAGCTGCCTCAGGCTCTTTCAGCGACGGAATAAAAGAGAGATATTTGGGCACCTCTTTATGGAAGTATGCACTGTTATTGGCATTGATCTTCTTATTGGCAGAAGTGCTGCTCATTCGTTTTCTGAAGTAGGAGTCATTGAATAGAAACCTGGTTCGAATGAAAATACTCATCCAATCTGCAACCCTTCTCAATCCGAAATCCCCTTTTCACAAAAAGAAGAAGAATGTTTTGATCCAAAACGGTCAGATTGCCCAAATCGGAGATAAGAAATATGCGGCAGATAAAGTAATTGATGCGACAGGAATGTTCTTGTCTGCGGGATGGTTTGATTTGGGTACCTATGTTGGCGATCCTGGATATGAGCAGCGGGAAGATTTGACATCGGTGATGAAAGCAGGGGCTGCGGGCGGTTTTACGGAGCTGGCGTTGTTGCCAAATACAAATCCATCCATCCAATCAAAAAATGAAATTAGTTACCTGACCAAGGGTAATGACAAGCGGTTGGTACTGCTTCACGCGATGGCTTCTGTCACGAGGAATAATAAGGGTGAAGAGCTTACTGAAATGATCGATCTGCATGAGGCTGGAGCCCTTGCTTTTACCGATGGATTGAAGCCGATCTGGCATACCGATATTTTCCTAAAGGCGTTGCAGTATTTGCAAAAGTTCAATGGCCTTTTGATCGACCACCCGGAAGACATCTGGCTGAATTCATTTGGTCAAATGCATGAGGGCGTTAACAGCACCATGCAGGGATTGAAAGGAATGCCCAGGATCGCCGAAGAACTGTCACTCAGTCGCAACATCGACTTGCTTCAATACGCAGGTGGACGCGTTCACTTTTCAAGACTCTCCACGTCAAGGAGCATTGCGTTGGTAAGGGCTGCAAAGAGAAAGGGGTTGGCGGTAAGTTGTGACATTACAAGTTATCAGCCACTATTAGATGACAGTTTGCTTGAAGATTTTGATACTAATTATAAAGTAAATCCTCCTTTGCGCGAGAAGTCCGATCAGGATGCGCTCATCAAGGGGTTGAAAGATGGTACCATCGATGTGCTTTGCTCGGGGCATCTCCCGCATGACGAAGAGAGCAAGAACCTTGAGTTTGATCTCGCTGATTTTGGGATGACCAACCTTCAGACCTTTGCATCCCAGCTTGCTTCGCTTTCAGCCTTCGTACCGTTGACTGACCTGATTGAAAAAGTGACCACAGGACCGAGGGCATTGCTTGGCATCGAATCGCCTGTGATTGCGGTCAATGAAAAAGCCAACCTTACCTTGTTTGATCCTAACCAGGAGTGGACGCTGGATTTGAAAACTAATTTTTCAAAATCTAAAAACTCACCCTGGTTTGGAAAGAAAGTAATAGGTAAGGCAGTGGCAGTGTTTAATAATTCCAGAGATTGGCAGAATGTTGAGTAAATTAATTGAATCTCCTGTTGTTAGAGTTTCTCTCCGCTATGGAGCCATTGCCGGGCTCCTTTGTTTTGGATTTGTGATTTCGATCTATTACATGGGGCAGCACCCATTTCTGATCTATCCCTATTTTGATTTCCGAATTCCTGTATTTGCATTCCTCCTATACTTTTGTCTCAAAGAGATTCGTGATTATTACCAGGAGGGAAGCATGTCTTTCTTTCAGGGAATGGTGAGTTGCTTTATTTTTACTTTTGTCTTTGCGATCATCGCTTCAGGATTAATCTGGCTTTTCTGCATGATTCAACCGCAATTTCTATCGTCATTCATTTCTGCCGCGACCGAACAGATCAGGGCCTTGCCAGCCGATATTGTTGCGCGGGTTGGGAAGGAACAGTTGGACCTGAACCTGAACGCCCTTCCTGCAACGCAGGGCAGTGATTTGGCGATTGATTACTTTGGCAAGAGCTTTATCATGAGCTTTTTTATTAGCGTAATAATCTCTGTAATTTTAAGACGGCAACTAAGATGCAAGGAGAAACCTTAACCTAACCACCAATATTATGGAAGAGAACTCAACCCCAGTTGTTACAACACGTTCTGTCGGCGTTCGCTATGGATTGATCATGGCAGGCATTTCCATTGCCTATTTCCTGACATTGGCGCTGGCCGGCGTGGATCAAACTGCAGGAATTGCAAGATGGGCCAGCATTATTTTTTATCTCGCGGTCATTTTTTTGGCACACAAGAATTATAAAGAGCAAGGGGATGGATTTATGGCGTATGGCCAGGGCATGGGAATCACCTTCTGGCTCGCCCTTGTTTCTTCGGTGATCTACTCCGTATTTTTCTACGCCTATATCAAGTTCATCGACTCTTCATTTGTAGAGACCATCAAGAACAATGAAATCGAAAAGATGCAGGAGAAAGGAATGTCGGATGAGCAAATTGACCAGGCCATGGGGATTGCCTCGATGTTTATGACCCCGGAAGCAATGTTTGGATTCGGTTTGGTTTTTGGAACCATTATGATTGTTTGCATAGGCCTTGTTGTTACCGCCTTTACGCAAAATAAAAATCCTGACGCAACGGTTTGAAAAGCGTAGTGGACATATCCATCATCATCCCTGCAAAGGACGAAGAGCAATCAATACCTGAACTTAGCCAATGGATCAGTCGGGTGATGCAGGAGCATGGGTTTTCCTATGAAGTTATATTCATTGATGATGGAAGCACGGATAATACATGGCAGGAGATGGTAAACGTCAATAATATAAATCCTGCATTCAAGGCCCTTCGCTTCAACCGGAATTTTGGTAAGTCGGCTGCCCTACATTCAGGCTTCAAAGAAGCACAGGGTGAAGTGGTGATCACCATGGACGCTGATCTGCAGGACAGCCCGGAAGAAATTCCGTTTTTATATAAAATGATCAAGGAGCAGGATTATCAACTTGTTTCAGGCTGGAAGAAAAAACGACATGATCCTATTTCAAAAACCATTCCCTCCAGATTTTTCAACTATGTCACCAGGCTCATTTCTGGCATACGCTTACACGATTTCAATTGCGGACTAAAAGCTTACAAGTCAGTGGTGGTAAAAAACATCACCGTTTATGGTGAGATGCACCGCTACATTCCGGTCATCGCCAAGTGGGCAGGGTTTACAAGAATCGGCGAAAAGATTGTAGACCATCACGAACGCAAATATGGCAACAGCAAGTTTGGGTGGGAGCGGTTCATGCGTGGCTTCCTCGATTTATTATCCATTACATTTATCGGCAGATTCGCCAAACGGCCCATGCACTTCTTTGGATTTTGGGGCGTTGTTTTCTTTTTGACGGGTTTCGCTTTCACGTTCAAAATTCTTTATGATAAGATTGATTCAGTTTTCTTATCAAAGGTCCCTTTAAAGCGGGACGTAACAGAGCAGCCCATATTTTACCTGGCGCTGGTGGCCCTTATTTTAGGAACCCAACTTTTTCTCACAGGCTTCATTGCCGAGTTGCTTGCGCGGCAGTCTGTTTCAAAGAAAGATTACCTCGTGATCGAGAAAGTTGGCATGGATAGGCTTGCTCCGGTGCCTGGGTTTAGGTTGCAGGGGTAGAGGGAGAATCAATGCTAACCTGAAAAGCGATGTTGTGTGGATGGGCAAACCATCACGCCATTCGCAATGAGTGGAAACAAGGATATTGAGGAGAGTTTAAGATTAAACTGCGATGGTAGCCCCATTGAAGAGAGCAAACAACAATATATATCAGCCAAAGAAGCATCGAAGCAGTTGGGGCTGAATTTTGAGGAAGAGAGTTAAACGAAGGTATACGATAACCAATTGGAATATGATTATAAATTCATTCAAGATACAAGACAAAAGAAGCATCAAATTGGCTTCTTGCGAAGTTGTACCCAGATTGATGGTTATTGCGGGGCCAAATGGAACAGGGAAATCGACATTGTTAAATGAGTTAAAGAATCAACATAGTTCAGCATTATACGTTGGGCCTCACCGAAATTCAAGAAGACAGCAAGTTCAATATAGAAGCTTGATCACAAGTGAGATCAACATGGAACAAATATTGACGAGACCAAGCATTAACAATAACATTGAAGGGATGCGAATCTTTAATGCGGCAAGAGACCCATGGGATTCTGATGAAGCACTAAATTATCTCAAGCATGGTCTCTGTCAGTTGGAAATAGAGCGGAAAGAGGCAATTTCATCAGTTTACGATCGAGAAAAGAAAATTGATAAAGATTCACTACCTGACATTTGGCTTCCATTAGAAGAACTTACAGAAAATCTATTACCACATCTTTCATTTAATAGTATTGATGTAACGGATAGGAGTAATATCCGATGCCTATGGCAAGTTCATTCCAAGGGGACTATAGTTGATATTGATGAATTAAGTTCTGGTGAGAAATCAATCATTCAAATATTCTATCCATTGATTGAGCAAAGAATAAAAAATCTTCTCGGTTCAATTAAAAGCTCCAATGTTGTAGAAAAAGACCATGATATAAGC
Source organism: Cyclobacteriaceae bacterium (assembly GCA_043776715.1). Classification (GTDB taxonomy): domain Bacteria; phylum Bacteroidota; class Bacteroidia; order Cytophagales; family Cyclobacteriaceae; genus ELB16-189. The sequence continues at coordinate 52,773 of JAYVQY010000129.1, forward strand.
GTCTTGATTGATGAGCCAGAACTCCATCTGCACCCGAACCTTCAGCTTAAGATTCTGGATTATTTCAGGGTTCTCTCCACAGAAAAAGGGGTTCAAGTAATCATAACTACACATTCACCCACTATTGTAGAGTATTGCACATCTGATGAATTATTCCTCTTAAGGCCATACGAACTTCTTACGGCGGGGGACAATCAGCTAATTCAAGTTGCCACAGATGAAGAAAAGTTGCAATTTCTAAGAATGGTATTCGGGACAACTTCAAATATAACAGCGATGCAACCGGTCATTGTAGTTGAGGGAATTAAGCAGGGTGGGTCTTCCAAAGTTGTTTCAGATCGCAAATTGTACCGAGCATTGAGTGAAAAATTCGATAAAGTTACATTAATAGTAGGGGGAGGTAAATCTGAATGTTTAAAATTAATTGATGCACTCGGAGAAGCATTAAAATCCTTTTCTCCAGAATTAAAAGTGGTTGGTTTACTTGATAAAGATGTAGTGGAGCTAAAAGCCACGGATGATAAGGTCTTTATTCTTCCAGTTTCCATGATTGAAAATTTCTTAATTGACCCTAATTCAATTTGGGAGGCAATTCAATCAGTTCTTGAAAAAACGGGGATTGCCTCGCCAATAGAACTTGAGAAAGTTATAGATAGGATTCTTGATGAACTTGAGGAATTTGAGAGAAATAGAAGGGTGATTCATTATTTAGATAAAGATATATTTAGACCACATGACCCCATAAATGAAATCCCCAATCAAGTCGCTAAGTATATTGAAGAATTAAACGAGAAGTATAAAAAAGAAAGCATTGATAGTATCTTAGGTAAGGTGACAAAGGAGTTGGAATTGATAAAGAATGCTAAGCTAAGACGAGAGACTTACAAGGGGAAAGAAGTCATAAACATATTCTACCAGAAATATCTTCATTCAACAGGGTACGCAAAGTCTATCTTTACTTTCGAGACTGCAAGACATGCGAGAAAAAGGAAATCTGTAAAGAAATATTTCGATGAATTATTCACTCTAATTTTTGCTGACCAGAAGAAGTAATGGTCTGCACCTCAATTCAATTTGACTCTGAGATAAGACAAACTAATTTCTATGGAACGAAAAATTAATTATCGTGCTCAAATTAAATTAGTTCCCGTCACAAATGATCCGAAGAACAGATTTCATTTATTAAAAATGATTTCTAATTGGATAAATGCAACTGTATCCAATGAAAAGTATAAGAAGGTTATCTACCATGGAATTCAGAAAGGCCATCTTGATTTGGATTTTGGAGATACGCATTTAAAGATTCGAACAGTTACCGGTAACAATGATGAAGATGATGTGCCTAAGTATTATGCTATACGGTTTTCGCACGGAGAATCCGGAAGCGGCCCAATGGCCGGTTGGCGAACTTGGATAAATGATATAACCTTGGAAAAAGTAGATAATGATTCCTATCTTTTTTCAATGTCGAATTCATATCAGATAGGAAGTGGATACATTGGAAGGATCGATGAGCCATTAATTACTTCACCAAACATAATCAAACAGATTGTTGGCAACAGTTATTGGACATCATTTATCGGAAATACCGCATTGCCCCTAGAGCCAATTGAGATTACTCATTATAATGTGAAGCAACTCATAGCTTCAATTTTTGATGCAAACAGAAGTGTGCCTCTGGTTTATATTTCCAGAGACGACTCTGGGCATCTGTTAATTGATCCTTCTGAATTGAGTATGAAGGTTGTTGGTAACTCAATCGTTTATCATGAGGGAACCTCTAAATACTACTAATTTAAAAAAGCATTCTGAGAAATTCGGGGGTATTTACCTTGATTGAAATTTTTGTCCACTGTTTTTGTCGAATTG
>JAYVQY010000130.1:0-4876 GCA_043776715.1 Cyclobacteriaceae bacterium
AAAGCTACCCAATAACCCCGTGCTTAAGCACGGGGTTATTTCAGCTACAAGCCTCATGGGCTTTAGCCCTGCAATGGCTTTGCAAAAGTGTCGTACACCATTTACTTTTTGCGCAATGCCTGTAAATGAGTAGTTTAGGTTTCGATCGCCAGAATGAAGAACCTATTTGTCATAATCTTACTGTTGCTTTTCTCTGCCTGTGGCTCCAAGACATACCATTCAGTAAAAGTGAAGAAACCCATCTATCATCACGGCTATTATAAAAATAGCAGCTGGCATAAGAAACTTCAAGTCGGAAGAATCCGCGTAAGGTGGTTTGAAAAACAGGGAGCCAGGACTGTTAAGATGAAGGGGTAAGTAAAAAAGTAGACAGTAGGCAGTAAGCAAAGCCGTCCAATTGTTGATTGTCTCCTCCTTATTAATTGCACTGCGTGAGGTAAGCTGAAATATTAAAAAAATAGACATCTCACTGAATTCCCTTCAACGCCAACTCTACATTCCTGCGGAAGAACATTTTCAATGGACTAATCTGGTTTATCTGCGCCGTGACTACCGAGCCATAAAAAGTTGCACTCAACAGGTTTGTTACATCTCGGGTGGAAGTTGCCCTTGTAACTTCTTTCTTAAAAATTGCTTCCAATGCAAATTTCTCCAGCATCTGGTCGATGGATTGAATATCGATGGTCTGTATGTCTGGTATCCCAGGAAATAGAAGTTTCTTCTCTTCTGCCTTAACCGGAAGCGGTTTGAGTGGACGCTTGGGATTGGCCAGGTAGGCAATCAAACTCAAAATGATTCCAGGATGTAATTCAGCATCTTCGCTAAGCTTGTCAAACAGGTAGAATACCCCTTGAAGACCTTCTCTTGGTTTCTCTTTCAGTTCTACCAAACGCCTCAAACACCATACTCTTAAATAATAAGAAAGGATGTCTTCCTTTTTGGGAAAGTATTTGAACAGGGTGACTTTGGAAATCTTTACTTTCTCACAAATGTCTTCAACGTACAAGTCATCAAAGGGCTTCTTACCAATCAATTTTAATGTCTGTTCAAGCACCGCCAGCTTGAGGCGTGCCGCTTTTTCTTTTCTCAGGCTCATGGATTTGTCTCAGCGGAAATAATACATTTAGGGTCAAATACTCCAACAAACCTAAAACATTTGCAATCACCTTTAATGTACTTCATGATAAACAAAATTATACTCCCGGGATTAATCCTCATCATCATTGGTTGTCAATCCCCAGAAAAAAGAGAACCAGTGGTTGGCCTTTTGGCTGATTCTGCCATGGTAGTAAGCGCGCAGCCATTAGCATCGCAGGTTGGGGTCGACATAATGAAGAAAGGGGGCAATGCGGTAGACGCAGCGATCGCAGTCCAATTCGCCCTTTCAGTTGTATTCCCAGCGGCCGGAAACATTGGTGGTGGCGGCTTCATGGTGATCAGAATGAACGACGGGACTACCACCTCCCTTGACTATCGTGAGAAGGCCCCGGGTCTCGCAACGACCAATATGTACCTGGACAAAGATGGTAACGTAGTTGAAAAACTTAGTACGGACGGTCACCTCGCCTCTGGTGTTCCCGGCTCCGTCGACGGCATGATGGAGGCCCACAAGAAATATGGATCCCGTCCCTGGGCAGAACTGTTGCAACCCGCCATTGATCTTGCCATGAATGGATTTACCATCTCTGAACGCGAAGCAACCTGGTTAAATGAACTACAAAAAGACCTTGAAGCCTATAACACCATCAAGCCAGATTTCTTAATGAAAGAAAGCTGGAAAGCCAATGACTCCATCAGATGGATTGACATGGGCCACACCCTCGAGCGCATCCGCGACCAGGGAAGGGCCGGATTCTATGAAGGCAAAACAGCAGAAGACATTGTCGCCGAGATGAAACGTGGCAAAGGGCTTATCACCATGGAAGACCTAAAAAACTATCATTCAATCTGGCGCGATCCGATCATCGCCAACTATAAAGACTACAAAGTGATTGCGATGCCCCCTTCGTCGAGTGGTGGTGTCTGCGTCTTTCAATTGCTAAAATCCGTGGAACCATTTCCCGTCAAAGATTGGGGTTTCAACACGCCCAGAACGATCCATCTTATGGTAGAAGCTGAACGAAGAGTCTTTGCCGATCGCTCTAAATATCTTGGCGATCCGGAGTTTTTCAAAGTACCCATCAGTCAACTCATTGATGACCAATACATCGTTGATCGGATGAGTTCATTTAACACGGACAAAGCAACACCCAGTACAGAGGCTCAGCCCGGGAACATACCTGGTTATGAATCGGAAGAGACAACTCATTTCTCCATCGTGGATCCACAAGGCAACGCCGTAGCTGTAACTACGACACTGAATGGCTGGTTTGGTTCGAATGTGGTTGTGGCCGGCTCTGGATTTTTCCTCAACAATGAAATGGATGACTTCAGCGCAAAGCCAGGAGTACCCAATATGTTCGGTGTGACTGGTGGAGAAGCGAATAAGATTGAACCCAACAAACGCATGCTCAGCGCGATGTCTCCCACCATTCTCGAAAAAGATGGAAAGCTTGTGATGGTATTGGGCTCACCCGGAGGAACTACCATTATCACTTCAGTCTTTCAGGTGGTTCTGAATGTAATCGAACATGGAATGGGTATGCAGGAGGCAGTCGACGCCAAACGAATCCATAGTCAGTGGCTCCCTGACGTAATTGTTCCTGAGAAGGGTGCTATCACGTCAGCCGACAGTCTCACGCTAACCAAAATGGGCCATCGTCTTACACAAAGGTCTTTTATTGGGAGGGTTGATGCGATACTTGTTTTGAAAGATGGTAAGCTTGAAGGTGGCGCGGATCGAACAAGGGGGGACGATACCGCGAGAGGATATTAACTGGTTTCTGGTATCTGGTTTCTGGTCGCGGATACCAGAAACCAGAAACTAGATACCAGAAACCAAAAACTAGAAACTAGAAACTAGAAACTAGAAACTAGAAACTAGATACCAGATACTCGCCACCCCGCTCAGTCTTTAACAATCGTAAACTCCACCCTCCTATTCAGTCTCCTGGTTTCCTCCGTATCATTGGCAGCGATCGGTTTTGAACCTCCAAGCCCCTTTCCAACAACGCGTCTTGAGTTGATTCCCTTTGAAACCAAATATGCCTTGACACGCTCAACCCTTTTCTGTGAGAGCCGAAGGTTGTGATCTGCCACGCCACGGTTGTCTGTGTGCCCGGTTAACAATATCTCCACCTTCGGATTGACTTTCAAAAATGAAACAATAAGGTCAAGTTCGTCATTTGACTCCGGAAGAAGATTCGGAGTACTTTGCTGAAAGAGAACACTTTTCAAATTCACGGTAGCCCCGATTTCAATCGGCTGTAGTTTGAAATTCATCTCCAGAGAATGAAGCTCATAGGTACGCACATCAAGCTTCTCAAAATTTCCTACAAAGCCACTGGCCTCAACCCTGAGAGAATATTCGTTGACAGAAGGTATTTTGATTTTATATCTGCCGTCAGGGCCGGCCACTGTCGTGAATAGAGAATCAGAATGAAAAGTAAGGGTTGCACGCAAAGGCTGATTGGTTTTTGAATCTGTAATCCTTCCATAGACTTCAAAAATCTTTTCATCGCCGGTGATCGGCTTGTCGCGTATGATCTCAACAATTCTTACGATCGAGTCTGGCTTTGACTGGATCAGCGAGTCGAGCAGGTCTTTCGGCGGACGGTAAAAACGAATGTCGCCGTAGCCATCACTGTTGAGTGTGCTCGTAAACAAAGCGAAGTTTTGTTCAGGGTAGGTGCGATAGAAAAGCTCTCTCCCTTCCGAGTTGATATTGGCGCCCTTATTAATTGGTGCTGACCAGTTCGTCCAGGTGTCATCCAGTCGCTCAGAATAATAAATATCAAAACTCCCATAACCCTTGCGACCATTAGAAGCAAAGAACAAAAACCTTCCATCCGCACTTAGGCTTGGACTAAGTTCCTGAAAAGTTGTGTTGATTGTCTTTCCAAGATTTTTTGGCTCCGACCATTTACCCGACTGGAGAACAGACACATATAGATCCTCTACTCCTACCGTGCTGTAAGAATCTGCAGAGAACACAAACGCTTCAACGTGTGTCGACAAATAACCCTGGGTTTTGATTGAACGATTCATAAAATACGGGATATTGATGTTCTCTGGTGCTGTCCAACCCTCCTGCGTCTTCAATGAGACAGAAATCCCTTGCGACTGGACAAGTCCATTGCCAGCTTTGTAATGACTCAACAAGAACATCCGGTCTCCATCGTTGGAGAAGCCAGCTATTCCATTATATCCTGCGTCATTGATTTTGTTCCCTCCATGGAGCGCCAAAGACCACTCCTCGCCAGTCCAGACAGAATACCAGATATCCCCGGGGTCTCCTTTACCTCCGATATTGTCTGGATGGTTAGCAATCGTCCAATAGAGCACTTTACCGTCAGGGCTAATAAAAGGCGATTGCTCATCATACGGTGAGTTCACATGACTGAAAGATTTCTGTGAAAGGGCTTGCGCGATTGAGAAGACAGGCAGGCTAAGGGCAATTATTGTAATACAAACAAACTCATTTGCAGTACATTGAACAAAACGCTTTAATATTTGAATGATGTATCTCTTTGTCTTGCTCATGCACATTATTTAACTCAAAGCTTAAGCCACAAATACAAATGGACCGTTCCTACGGAACTCATTTTTATTTCACTGCTCGTAAACAACGGACTGAAGCCCGTTGTTACAAAATACATCGTTCCTACGGAACTGCAATGACTAACCCAAAAGAGCCCTGGGCTCGATCAAACCGTAAGGATGGAGTTCAGTCCAACCAGACCATCGTTCCTCCGGACCTTCTCTATAACTAACTCTA
>JAYVQY010000131.1:0-53789 GCA_043776715.1 Cyclobacteriaceae bacterium
AGTCAAATCACTAGATATAAAAATCATAAAAAAAGCCGATATCTGAAAGTTATATCGGCTTTTTTTTAAACTAATTTGCAAAGGGCCAAACTCGAGACCACGGCCTTAAGGCCGTGGTTACTGTAGATACAATAATTAGGCTTTAGCCCTGACTATGCAATGATCGCGACAATTTACACCCTTCAAAATAGGCAGTTGTTATTTTAAATAGAGATCGTAAAACTTCTCAATTTCGTCTTTTGAAGGTTGCTGCAAGGGACGTGCGACCCGAAAGCCTACAAACATGCCGTCCGTCAACCACCATCTGCTTTTGGGGATCTGTGGGTCACGCTGGTTCCATTTCGCGTCAGAAGGAATCCGGTTGCTGCATCGAAGCTGGGTGGCGTTATCCTGAAAAGAACCTCCCCGTACCGTCCTCGGATATCTCGTAGCCGGTGTGGTGATGGGATCTTTACGTGTTATGCTTGCATAATAGGCTGGATCATATTGGTCCATGGTCCATTCACTTAAGTTGCCAAGCATATCGTATAGGCCCCACGCATTTGGTTTCTTTTCTTTTACATGATGGAATTTTCCTTCGGAATTATCTATGAAATAGCCAATCTCTTTAAGCGCTTCTGTTTCCATTGCTGCGGAAGAGCTTGCCGATTTGCAGGCATATTCCCACTCAGCCTCTGTCGGCAGACGGTAGAAAAATCCTGTCTTCGTATATAACCATTTGCAATACATCATTGCCGCCTGCTGGCTCATGCTGTTGGTAGGATGCGTACCGTCACGACCCATGCCCCACGTGAGATCGATGTACTGTGGTGTAGCCCTGGTAACGCCATCAATAACTTTTGATTGTGGCAGCGACATGTCGTTGAAGTACAGGTCCCATTCTGCAAAGGTCACTTCATGTTCACCCAACCAGAAAGCAGAAAGTTCAATTTCCTGAACGGGTGTTTCATCATTGTCAGCCATGATGCTCTTGCTCCCCATTTGAAATTTTCCAGGGGGTATCGTGACCATCTTGAAGGCAACGGGTGAAGATCCAATTTTTTGATCGTAGGACTTGAAGGCCTGGCCATAGGAGAGAATACACAGCAGGTAAAAGTAAAGCAGCACGAATGAAGAGCGCATCTTTTCGAATCATTTCGGTAAGGTCTAAAAGTAGAAAACAAAAAGATTACATTTCGTAAAGAAGATGATATTTTAGGTCTCCGATATGTGGAAAGTACCCTCCCGACTGGTCTACTTAATATTGATTGCCACGGTCATTCGCATGATCACGGCGTCCGTTCTGGAGTTAAGCAATGACGAGGTCTACTATTTCCTTTATGCCCTCGATCTACAGCCTAACTATTTTGACCATCCCCCAGGGGTAGCGATGCTGATACGGGCATTTACGGCTAACCTTTCCCTTACCCATGAATTGTTTGTGCGACTTGGTGCCATCGCTTGTTCTGCCTTAGGCACTGTGATCGTTTTTCAGTTGGGCATGCTCTTGAAGAATGAACAGACAGGGTGGTATGCCGCCATACTTTACAACACCAGCATTTATACCTCTCTCATCGCAGGCACATTCATCATTCCCGATAGTCCGCAAGTTGTCTTTTGGCTTGCTTCTTTGTGGATGATGTTCAGGATCATCATACAGGCCGATCAAAGACTCTCTATTCCTCTGGCCGAGTGGCTTTCCTTCGGATTGTTTGCCGGACTCTCCATTCTTTGCAAAGTGCACGGGATTTTTCTTTGGGTTGGCTTTGGACTTTACGTGTTGTTTTACCAACTCCGACTTCTTAAAAGCTATGGACTCTACTTGTCGGTATTGCTTACACTTGCGGTAATTAGCCCAATCCTTTGGTGGAACATACAAAATGATTTTATTACCTATCGTTTTCACAGTGGACGAGTTGGGGTTCAAGAGGATCTCTTTCATGCGGACTATTTTTTCCAGGCAGTTGGGGGGCAGTTGCTGTACAACAATCCAGTCAACGCAATATTGATGATCCTTGCGCTTTGGAAATTGAGATCGACGAGATTCCTTGATCGTCTCGCTGTGACTTTTGTATTGTTGAATGGACTACCCATCATACTGGTAGTGACAATCATGTCCCTATTTAATTCCATGTTGCCTCACTGGAGTGGTCCCGGGTTTATGACGATGTCGTTTTTGACAGCGGCTTACCTTGACGAAAAAACAGGAAAGAATTCACAATGGCTACGCGTTGCCCTTAGAACAAGTATCTCATTAATTGCAGGAGCACTCTTTTTAGCAATATTGCTGATCAGGTTTTATCCTGGGACTTTTGGAAGTCATGACCGGGAGCGCTATGGTGATGGTGACTTCACCCTTGATATGGTTGGATGGAAGCAGTTCGCAAAGGACTTCGAGCCTTGGATGAAGGAGCAAAATAAAAAGCATGTGCTTCCTTTAGACATTAAGATTGTTTCGAACAAATGGTTTCCCGCTGCACACATTGATTATTATGTAGCGATGCCTTCTAATTTGAATGTTGTAGGTGTAGGTGATGTCACCGACCTGCATCAATACTATTGGCTTAATAAGTTAAGGCCTCCTTTGGAGAAAGGGGACAGCGCCTTATGCATTTTGCCCAGCAACACTCAGATCATGTCCGAAGAGAACTATTCTGTCAACTTCACCTCTTCGGAACTGCTGCATACCTTTGAGAATACCCGTGGCGGAAAAGTTTCGCGGTATTTTAATGTTTATCTCTTGAAAGATTACCAGTTGAACGATGAAGTTAACAGGAGATAATTCCATGTAAGGAAAATCTCGACTCCACTCTGAATACGTATATCCCTTCATGACTATCAGGATTGTTATTGTAATCCTTTGTTTTTGCCTAAAAGGGCCCTCGGCCATTGCTCAGGCGATTGACAACATGGCAAGTTTCAGGCTGATGACAGGAGAGAAATACATTCGTTTTTACTATGAAAATGACTATTTCACGGCCACTGATTTTTATTATACACAGGGTATTAATGTTGAAATGGTGGATCCCTCTTTTAGAAGATTTCCATTGACGAAAATTTTGGTTGCACCCAGGAATGGAACCCGTCAATTTGGAATTTCAGTTGAACATAATGGCTATACGCCCACCAGTATTGAATCCAATGAAATATTATATGGTGACAGACCTTTTGCGGCAGCGCTGATGCTAAAGACTTTTTCAATGACGGGTGATTCGACACGTCATCAGCGGATTACTTCGTCCTTGTCGTTGGGAGTGATCGGGCCGGCAGCGGGTGGCTATGAAATGCAGAAGTCAATACACAGTTGGATAAATGGGACTGAACCATTGGGATGGCAATATCAGATAGAGAATGGCCTGGTGATCAACTACGAATTGGGGGTTGAGAAAAATCTTTTGCGGGCAGGAAAAGGGTTTCTGATGAATGGTTTTGTGAATGCCCGTGCAGGAAGTTTGAACACCAAAGTTTCCTCCGGGCTCGTATTGATGGCGGGAAGACTGAATTCGTCAATTACTTCAATTTTCAGCAAAGAGAAGCGACGCCATTCACAAAAAGAACGGGTTGGTTTTCATGTTTATTTGCAGCCAATGATCAATGCCATAGGGTATGATGCTACACTTCAGGGTGGGTTGTTTAATCATAGCAGTCCGTATACGATATCGTCAGATCAAATCGAAAGATTTACTCTTCAGGCCAGTTATGGTGCGGTATTTCAGTACAGGAGAGTTTACCTAGAATATTTCAAGACGATCATCAGCAAAGAATTTGAAACGGGGCTTTACCACCGTTGGGGTGGAATTCGGATTGGAGTGAAGTTATAACATATCAAACCACTGGATCTCGCGTCACTTGAATCTTATCTTTGGGCCTCAGCGGCAAAAGAAAGGGCCACGAGGGCACAAAGACACAAAGCTCAATGCGAAATTATAGATGGTGAATTTTATTTTGCGCATCCTCAATCAATCAAATAATCCACCCGCCATATATTTTAATCCTGAGTCGCACGCCACCGTGACGACTGAATGTCCGGGTCCTAATTTTTTTCCGATTTCTATTGCAGCTACGACGTTCATCCCGCTGGATGTGCCGGCAAAAATTCCTTCCAGGGCCACGAGCTTTCGAGCCATATCACGTGCGGCATTTTCATCGATGGCCAGCACTTCATCATACGCAAGATTCGCCAGGAGGGGAGGGAGCATACCCACACCAATGCCCTCCACCTTATGGCTGCCCTTGATTCCTTTTGATATCAGGGGAGCTGTGGCAGGCTCGAGTATGACAACTTTGGTGGTGGGGTTAATTTCTTTTAATGCCGAAGAAACTCCAGCCATCATCCCGGCAGTACCCACTGCACCGCAAAAGACATCCACCGTCTTATTTAATTGTTGCGAAATCTCATTTCCCATCGCCCGGTAACCTTCGAGGGCATCCGCATTGGTGAATTGTCGGGCCCAAAATGTATTTTTTTCAGATGAAAGAACTTCCGCACGTGCAATCATTTTTGGAATTAGGTCCGGGGTAATTTTTCCTCCTTCGCTGGGAATCAGCTCCAGGTCACCTCCAAACAATTGGATTGCTTTTAGCTTTTCTTTTGCAAAGGCATCGGAAGAGATGGCCTTGAAAGCGTACCCCTTTGCCGAACAGACGAAAGCAAGCGAAGTCCCTGTGCTTCCACCCGTGCACTCCACGACATTCATGCCCCTCCTCAAGGTTCCCTTTTTTTCAGCCTCTTCAATGATCGCAAGCGCCATCCGGTCTTTGTAGGATGCTGTTGGATTGAAGTATTCAAGCTTGACGTAAATGTCAGCACAGTGATCGGGAATAATTTTCTTCAACTGCACCAATGGTGTATGACCGATGGCGGAAAGGATGTTGAAATGCGAGTTGTATTTGGAATCGAATAACATATTGAAGATTTTTTAAGCATATGGTGCTTGGTATTTTTCAGAAAGTTGCTTTGGTGCCACACGGCAATAGGCCGCTCTCAACGCATCTTTGAACAAATCTCTCCGCACTTTTTTCAACTCAACGATCGTTGCACCTTTCTTACCCCATTTATTGGGGACTGGGTACATCATTTTCTGATCATAGGAACAGAAGACGGACTGGTCAAGGGGTGAAAGCATAAGTACCGCAATGTTGTCCTGTTCGAGCATCGTGGCAAATATTTTGTTTCGAACCCGAAATGAAATCCGGTCAAAGTGTGGTAGTTCAATCGTTTCGTCAAAGGCAAGGGCAAGTTTGAGGGCTGCTGCGGGAGTAATCATGACCATGTATGAATAATTATTTCTAATTTATAGCATTTCTTGGATGGAATTGATAGAATAGTATCAGCATTGTCAGGAATTAATGTATAAATATATTAACAGTAGGCTACCAAGAGCAATCAGACCAGTAAGCACCATTAGAATATTAACATAACCAACAAATTATGTCAGAATACATCAACCGCACTCAATTCATTCGAAGAGCGTCCCTGGCTGGAACCAGCTTGCTATTGAGTCCCTACCTTTCATCCGGATCAGAATTTTTTTCTGGTTCACCCGCAAATAAAGTTGTCATTGGGGTCATGGGTACCAACAGCAGGGGACTTTTCCTGGCAAAGTCATTTGCCCAATTGCCAGATGTGGAGGTTGGTTACATCTGTGATCCGGATGCCAATGTGCTCGCGAAGACCATTGAAGCTGTTTCGGCAATCACAGGAAAGAAACCAATCGGATTTTCAGATATCAGAAAATTACTTGAAGTGAAAGACCTTGACGGGTTGGCCATTGCCGCGCCAGACCATTGGCATACTCCTGCTGCGATCATGGCATTGCAGGCAGGGAAGCACGTCTATGTGGAGAAGCCCTGCAGTCATAATCCACGCGAAGGGGAACTGCTCGTAGAGGCCACAAACAAATACAAGCGCCTCGTTCAGATGGGAAGTCAACGAAGGACTTTCAGCAACGTAAAAGAAATGATCGCGAAATTGCACGGAGGTGCCATCGGCCGTGTTTATTTTGCAAGGGGCTGGTATGTGAACAACAGAAAATCCATCGGTAAAGGAACGGTGGTACCTGTTCCTGGAAATCTCAACTTCGATTTGTGGCAAGGACCTGCTCCGCGAAGAGAATATAGAAGCAATCTGATTCATTACAACTGGCATTGGTTTTGGAACTGGGGTACTGGCGAAGCACTTAACAATGGAACGCATGAACTCGATGTCATTCGTTGGGGGCTGGGGGTTGATTATCCTACGAAAGTTGTTTCGGGCGGTGGCCGGTTTCAATTTCAAGATGATTGGGAAACACCCGATACTCAAACAATCACTTATAATTTTCCCAACAATACAGCTTGCACCTGGGAAGGGCGCAGTTGCAATGGCTATGCTTCGGAAGGCAGCGGACGAGGGGTGATTTTTTATGGTGAAACAGGAACGCTGGTCTATCCTGGAGCAAACAGTTACAAAATATTTGACAGCAGCAATAAACTTGTTTCAGAAGCTACGGACGATACACCCTTTGATGCATCCAATCCCGTAAGTCCGCTGGAGAAACTGGATGGACTTCATCTGTTGAATTTCGTGGAGTCGATCAGGGGAAAAGAAAAAATCAACGCTCCCATTCTTGAAGGGCATAAGTCAACGCTACTTCCTCAACTGGGAAATATAGCTTACCGGGTGGGTAGAACGTTGAACTGTGATCCAGTGAATGGCCACATCCTGAACGACAAAGAAGCCATGCAGCTTTGGAGTAGAGAATATGAAAAAAACTGGGAGGTAAAGGTTTGAACGCGGATTAAGCGGATGGCACTGATTAACACGGATTTCAGCGGTCGCAGAGCCTACGGTCCTGAGGACTCGAAAGTCTTCGCAGAGTCTACCGTCCCGGACCGTCCCGGGGACTCTGCGAAATTATTCAAAAAATAAAATATGAAATACTTTAACATTCTTTTCCTGATTTTATTGTCAACCACTTCCCAGTCACAACAATTTGGGAAGGCATTGAAAGAGACACCGGGTATGGTATCCTATACCTACCGAAACAGTTTTCAAAAGGATGTTGCGACCACACTGGACACCATTCAACGATTGGGTATCACCAACATCGAGTTCTCCAACCTTTTTGGTAGAACAGCCAAAGAAATTCGTTCACTCCTTGATGAGCGAAAGATGCGCTGCACTTCCTTTGGTGTTAGCTACCCTGACCTGGTAACAAAGACCGACGAGGTGGCGCAAAACGCGAAGATATTGGGGGCCTCTTTTGTGAGGGTAGCCTGGATACCGCATGAAGGAGCTTTCACAATCGATCACCTTAAAAAGGCCATTGATGATTTTAACAAGGTTGGTAAGACCTTAAAAGAGACTTACGGTCTTACTTTTTGTTATCACAATCATGGATACGAATTTCAACCATTTGAAAACGGTACTTTATTTGATTACCTCGTCTCCAACACCAATCCGGATTTTGTAAGTTTTGAATTGGATATCTTATGGGCCTTTCACCCTGGACAGGATCCTGCTGCGCTCCTGAGGAAGTATGGGCCACGCTTTAAACTCATGCACGTGAAGGACTTGCGCAAAGGAGTCGTTGGGGATTTCTCTGGAAGAACGCCTACCGAAAATGATGTCGCGCTGGGGACAGGTCAGATTGATATTGCCAGCGTGATCAAGGCTTCTGCGAAATCCGCGATGCAGTATTATTATATCGAAGATGAAAGCAATTGGGTGAACACTCAGGTGCCTATCAGCATGGCCTATCTGAAGAAACTGTGATCGTTCAACCTAGGAGCATCAACGGTAGTACTTAAGTCTTAACGCTTTTATCTTAAGTCCATCGTCTCCTATTTTTTGAGATATCTATTCTTACGTTCGTCGTTGATCACACCCTTCCAGTTTAGCCCAAACGCGAAATCATAGGTATTGCCTTCAGAATCAACGTAACATTTCATATCACGAGGCACATCTTCAAATTGCTCTTCAACCGTTTTCATGTCTGCGGGCATTTGAAGTGGCAATAAGGCTGCGGGTTCCGAAGCACCGGTCAGGATATCCATTAGCGCCTGATCCTGCACACCGAAACTTGCAATGATGGCATTTGCATTTTTTTCAAACTCAGCGAAGACTGTGGGATTGGCAATATCAATTGACACGATGACCGGCTTCCCGTTCATTTTTTTATAGGTATCATTTACCATGGCCAGGTCTGTAATATTTCTCGGATAAACTTTCTTTCCCTTGTAAGTCCTGTTGGTAAATTTTTCCTGTGGATCTCCGCCTGCGATGCTTGGATCACGGGCATCTTTCGCCGTGTATTCATTGTACTGAAGACTGATTGGGATATAGCCAGTTCCTCTTTTTTTGACATCTTCCGCTGAGTACCCAATTCCTGAATTTGGACTGCTGATAAATACGAGGGCGAAGTCAGCCATTGCAGGATCATCCGTCACATTGAAATATTTTTTCACGATTGTGAGGCTCACAGGGTAATCGACTTTTTCGGGTATGGGTACGCCCAGAAAATTCCGACCTGCCGGCGTAAATTTTTTAGGAATAAAGACGGTCTTGTTTTTTGGAAGCGGTAGCACGTTGCCCTTGTTCTTCAACATCACAATGGACTTTAGCTGCGCTTCATAACCTTTGGCCATGAATTCTGCCTTGCCTACTACCTTCTTCGTTTCTTCCGGATTTAGATATGGATTTTCGAAGAGCCCAAGTCGGAAGATATTTTTTAGTAGACGCACGGCAGATTCTTCAAAGCGTTTCCTCAGGACGGCTTCACCTTGTTCTTTCACGCCCATCGAGTAAGCTTCAATAACTGGAGCCGCATCGTTGTTGCCACCAAACTGGTCAACACCGGCTTTGAGAATTTTGTAATGACGCTCCGCAACCGTGAGGTTTTCAACCCCCCATGATTTGCCTCCAATGAACATGTCTAAGGCGGGTTCATCAGCCGTGACCGACCAGTCGGTGCATAGCACGCCATCATATTTATATTTTCCTCGCAGTTGATCCTTAATGATATAGTTGTTGTAGGAATTGCCAACATTCTCACCGTTTGGATCCTGCCCAAAAGAAATGGTGTAGTACGGCATTACTGCGGAAGCAGCTCCTGTTCCGTCTTTAAGGTCAAACGCCCCCGTGGTAAAGGGGATCATGTGTTGTTCGAAGTTTTTACCGGGATAGACAGCATATTTTCCACTTCCATAGTGAGCATCGCGGCCCCCTTCACCGGAACCGCCACCCGGCCAATGTTTTACCATCGCGTTTACACTTTCGTATCCCCAGCCTCCTGAGATGGCTCTTTCATAAGAAGTTTGAAATCCGTCAATGTAAGCTCGTGCCATGTCGGCGGCGAGCTGTGGGTCTTCGCCGAATGTCCCGCTGGCGCGGCTCCATCTTGGATCGGTGGCAATATCTATTTGAGGTGACAAGGCAGTTGCAATCCCAAGGGCACGATATTCTATCGATGCAATTCTGCCAAACTCTTTTACAACGGCGGGATCAAAAGTAGCTGCCATCCCAAGGGAACCAGGCCACATTGAAATGGTGCCACCGGCTCCAGCATTAAATTCTGCTTCTGCTTTAGTCCTGTGTCGTGGGTCTGAGCTGTTATTGGCTGGGATTCCCTGTCCGAGACCTTCCACCAATGTCTGCGCATTATTATTCCATTGTGCGGCAACTTCCGGACTTTCTACCGAAGTGATCAGCACATGCCGGAGGTTGTCTTTGGTCAGAAATTGAATCTGTTGATCGGAAAGGTCGGAAGGCTTGGCTCCGCTCTCAGCAAATGGTTTATCATTATAAGTTCCACTAAAACGACCACCTGCGCTAGCAGGGATGGGCTGATGTCTGCTGTAGAGCATGAGTCCTGCAATCTGCTCGACTGACATTTTAGAGGCAAGATCGCGTGCCCTTTCATCTGAGGGTAATCGCCAGTCTTCATACTTATCCAGTGTTCCGTTTTTATTCAGGTCTTTGAAGCCAAAATTATCCACCGTAAGAATTTTCACTCCAGAGGAAGGTGAATATCCCAGCGTTTGGCCTTCCTTGTTTGTTACAATTTTCAAGGAACCTGATTCTGTTTCTTTCCATTTTGGACCGCAACTGTTCATGGTGATCAGAATGAGAACGACGGCAAACGCATTTTGACAAAAGCTTTTCATGATATTGATTTTTATGAAGACTGGAAACGATATAAACATAGGTATTTTATTTTTAGAAATGTCATGAGAGTGTGGCGATCGGTGGTATAAACCCATAGATCCCATCATTAGGTCGAATCTATGTGATCTATGTGTTATAAGTTTTTAGCTTCGGGCTTTCCTATCGCGTCACCCGCTTCATCCTTGCCATAAAGAATCCATCGAACCCCTCACTCGGCATGATGCTTTTCTGCTCTTGAAGTTCAAATTTCCCCTCATGGGTTCTTAAAAATTGTTCCACTTGTTTCTCATTCTCACTTGACAAAATGCTGCACGTAGCGTACACCATCAGGCCTTCCACCTTGACCATGGTACTGTAGTCGTTGAGAATGGTTTGTTGAGTGGTCTTTACTTTTTCAATAAACTCAGGTGATAATTTCCATTTCGCATCAGGATTGCGACGGAGTACCCCGAGTCCGGAGCATGGAGCATCCAGCAATACTCGGTCAGCGGAATTTTCAAGACGCTTGATCACTTTGGATGAGTCGATCACCCGTGTTTCTATGTTGTTGCTGGCACCGGCCCTTCTGGCGCGCTTCTTCAACTCGTCGAGTTTAAATCCTTCTGTATCCATCGCAATGATGCGACCTTTGTTCTGCATAAGCGCGGCCAGGTGCAAGGTTTTTCCACCGCCTCCGGCACAAGCATCCACCACACGCATGCCTGGCTGGGGTTGCAAAAATGGAGCGATGAGTTGGGAGCCGGCATCCTGAACTTCGAAAAGTCCGTCTTTAAATTGCTGTCTTGTAAAAATATTTTGACGCTCCTCCAGGATCAATGCATCCGGAAATTCTTTGGGAGCATCCGCGATGATTTGTTCTTCTTTCAATTGGCGCAATAAGTCGGAGCGCGAAATTTTCAGGGTATTCACCCGCAACACCACTTTTGCCTGTTCATTCAGGACTTTTATCTCCATCTCCCAGGCACGACCCAGTTCCTGCTTTCCCAAGTCGTCCAGCCAATCGGGGATGGATTCGCGCAGCTTGGTGATGTGCTTCGCCTTATCCCAACGCTCAAAGAATTGATTTTTGTCGATGCCTTCAAATTCGTCCCACCGCGGTAAGTCAATTTTGTTCCACACACACCATGCTCCAAGTAGTTTCCAAAAATCGTGTTCGTGGCAATTCAGAAGGTGGACGAGCAATCGGTGCCACCGCACAATATCATAAGTTGTCTCGGCAATAAACCTGCGGTCGCGGGCGCCCCATTTTGGGTTTTGCTTGAGTACTTTTTCAATGACTTTATCAGCGTAGCGCTTTTCAATAAATATCTCGTCCAGCGAATCAACAACGGCCGTGCAAAGATTGAGGAAGAGTTTCAATGGATGTTGTTTAGAAGGGACTCAGGAAAAGGCTGAAAAAATTCGTTATTTGGCCGAAAGTTAGAAGATATTCATGGATACTTTATAACTTCAACTCTCTGCTATAAAAACTGTGTCTGGACTAATTTCCGGGCTTTATCTTTGTTAGACCAACTTCAAGCCAACCCTATGCAACGAAGAAACTTTATCAAAACCAGCCTTGCAGCTTTTGCTGCGGTTACTGCGGCACCAGCTTTTTCAAATAATTCAACGAAAGTAAGCCCAGCCCAGCCGACTTTCAAACTCAACTATGCTCCCCATGATGGCATGTTCAAAAATAATGCTAGCCCGGACTTTGTCGCCCAGATCAAGTTCATGCATGATCAGGGTTTTCGTGCCATCGAAGACAATGGCATGTTGAAACGCAGTGTGGCGGATCAAGAAAAAATCGGGAGTACGCTGGCACAGCTTGGCATGACGATGGGCGTGTTTGTGGTTGATGGCGGCGAAAACTGGAAGACATCACTCACCTCCGGACAACAGGAATTTAAAGATGTATTTATTAAGACCTGCAAGACTTCAGTGGAGGTAGCAAAGCGAGTAAATGCGAAGTGGATGACGGTGGTACCGGGGTTCTTTGAAAGGAAGATTCCCATGGGCATCCAAACGGCAAACGTGATTGATGCATTGAGAAGAGGAGCAGAGATTTTTGAGCCTGCCGGTTTGGTCATGGTGCTGGAGCCATTGAGCGACACACCTGATTTGTTTCTGCGGACTTCTAACCAGAGTTATGAAATATGTAAGGCGGTGAACAGTCCTTCCTGTAAGATTTTGTATGACATTTACCACATGCAACGCAACGAAGGAAACCTCATCAGCAACATGGACATGTGTTGGGATGAGATTGCCTATGTGCAGATCGGTGATAACCCCGGGCGGAAGGAACCCACGACAGGAGAAATTCATTACAAGAATATCTTTAAACACCTGTTCGAGAAAGGGTATAAAGGAGTGATGGGAATGGAGCACGGTAATTCAATAGAAGGGAAGGAAGGGGAAATGGGAGTGATCAAGGCTTACAGAGAAGTGGATGCGTTTTGATTTGACTTAATATTCTGGGATTTAATTTTATTAAGATAAGTATGAGATTTTTGGTTTTATTATGTGTGCTCTTCTTAAGTCTGCAGTTAAGCGCGCAGGATGATTGGTCCAAAAAATTATTTAAGGACCTTGGCGACTCCGGAGCAAAGAAAAAAGTAAAACTTGACTCCATCGATTTTCAATTTGCAATTTCCGAAAATGAAAATGCGGGATTCTTTGATGTTGAAAATAAGGGAGAAGGCAGTGCACGGATTCTTTATTCCATGAAGGAGAGGAATGATAAAACCACGTCGGAGATCGCCCGTGATACGCTGGAGTATGCCCTGGGCCTCTACAATCTGCGCATGTACAAGCTGGCCGAGATGTCTTTTAAGGATGCTCAAGGTTACATGGAGCAGCAACAGTTGACCAGCGATATTAGTTATCTGAGGTGTATATCGAACTTAGGCTTGGTGTACCTCATTCAGGGCCGTACACTAGATGCCGAGAAGAACATTAACTATGCTTTGGAAAACAGCGAGAAGCTAGTAGGTAAGAAAAGCGCAGCCTATGCCGCGAACCTCAATAGCCAGGCAAAACTTTACCAGCTTACTGGCAAATACAATGAGGCAGAAAAACTTCTCGACGAGTCAGACGTGTTGGTGCAAAAAATATTTGGTGCCAGCACCATGCAGAATGCGATTGTGTTGAACAATAAAGCAATGCTATATCAAACCATGGGCCGCTACAATGAAGCAGTGGACATCATGAAGAAAGCGATCGTTGCTTCCGAGGCCGCACCAAAAAAAGCACTTCAAGGCAAGAAGTCATTTGATAACAGAAGATTTGATTCCAACCTGGCATTGTTGTACCAGCTTTCAGGCAATCTGACCGAAGCCGAATCTACTTTTTTGTCTATCAAGAAGATTTTCGAGAACCGCGGTCAGACAAACAATCCGGAGTATGCCTCTTTGATGAACCAACTCGGGCTGCTGTACATACAGATGGGCAAACTGGACCAGGTGGAGCCGCTCTTACAGAAGTCGGCTGCCGTGTACAAAAAGAAATTTACAGAAGAGAATCCTTCTTTTGCCAAAGTGCAAAATGACCTCGGCAACTTTTACAGAATTCAAGGCAAGTTCGCTGAAGCCGAAACAGCCCTCCTCAGGGCGACTGCCATTCGCAAAAGCACGCTGGGTGAAAACCATCCTGATTATGTGAAGTCAGTGGACAACCTGGGCATCCTCTATTGGAAGAAGGGTGATCTGCCAAAGGCATACACCTATTTCAATGAAGCCATGACTAAATCGCTCGACTTCATCAACCAGTATTTTCCTCCCATGAGTGAAGCAGAGAAGACGAAATACTGGGATATATTGCAGCCGCGATTTCAGAGGTTTTACGATTATTCAATTGAAGCGAGCACCACGCAGCCAGATATTCTCAAAGATGTGTATGACTATCAGATTGCCACGAAAGCTTTGCTGCTGAGTTCTACCAACAAGATAAAAAAGGCAATACTCTCCAGTGGTGACCAGGCACTGATTGATGATTACCTTGGATGGATCAGTCAGAAAGAAACACTGGCGCGCTATTACGCCCTCTCGAAAGATGAATTGAAGCAACAGAATATTGATATACAGGCGGCAGAAAAGGAAGCCAATGCCGCAGAACGCTCCCTCTCTGAACGCTCTACCGATTTCTCCAAAGCCTTTCCCTCGGAGAAAATCAGTTATAAACAAGTAGCAGCAGTTTTGACGGATGCCGAAGCGGTGGTGGAAGTAATTCGTGTTCGCAGTTATGATAAAGACTTCACTGATCAATCGCGCTACGTAGTACTGGTGTTAACAAAAGGGAGTGAGGTACCCAAGATGGTAGTCCTTGACAATGGCAATCAGTTGGAAACGCGATACGCGAAGTATTACAAGAATGTGATTTTGCAGCGACTGCCGGACGAGTATTCCTATGATCAGTTTTGGGCCAGAATTGATCCATTGGTGACTGGAAAGAAGATGCTTTACCTTTCCCCCGACGGGGTATACAATCAGCTTAATATCAATACACTGAAGAAGCCAGCGGGTGATTATCTGGAAAACCGTTTTGACATCGTTACGATCGGAAATTCGAAGGACATGCTTGCATTGAAAAGCAGGAAAGCTGTAGTGAAGAAGGATGCGTTCATCCTTGGCTTTCCTGATTATGGTGGGGCTGCGCCTGCTTTGCCTGGTACCAAAATTGAAATTGACGGCATTGCAAAAATATTAAAGACTGCCGGGTATGTGGTAACGCAACGGGAGCAAAAGCTCGCTACAGAAGCAAATCTAAAAGCTGTGAAAGGTCCATCGCTCCTTCATATTGCGACGCACGGCTATTTTTTGGTGGATTCAGATGTCAAGGGTAGTGCCATGGGTGTTGACGCAGAAAATGCGAAGAACAATCCCCTGCTGCGATCAGGATTAATTCTGGCAGGAGCTCCGGACCCAAACAAAGAACAAACTTCTGTGGACCTTCAGAGCAACGATAATGGAATATTAACAGCGTATGAGGCTATGAACCTCAACCTCGAAGGTACAGACCTGATAGTGTTGAGTGCCTGTGAAACCGGTTTGGGAGAAGTGAAGGCAGGAGAGGGCGTCTACGGATTGCAACGTTCATTCTTGGTGGCGGGCGCAAATGCCTTGATCATGAGTTTGTGGAAAGTGGATGACGAGGCAACGCAATTGCTGATGACTAATTTCTACACGAACTGGACGAAGAGTGGCAATAAACTAAAAGCATTCAAACAAGCGCAGCTGCAGCTGATGACGAAATACAAGGAGCCATATTATTGGGGAGCGTTTGTGATGATGGGTCAGTAATGAAAAGATTCGTTTCTATTCTATTTTGTTTATTTAGTTTGAATCACTTGTTGGCGCAAGATCGTCCGATCACAATTGCCATGGCCCAGATTTTCTCCCTCGATGGTGACCGCGCAGGTAATTTTACCAGAATTGAAAATGCCATCAAAGTAGCAAAAGAAAGTAAGGCCGACATTGTCACATTCCCTGAGTCGTGTGTTTTGGGTTGGCTGAATTCAACTGCACATCAGCGTGCATTTGCAATTCCTGGAGCTGACTCTGAAAGACTTTCGGGGCTCGCTAAAAAATACGGAATTTATGTTTGCATCGGTTTGGATGAAAAGGATGGAGACAATCTTTTTGGCTCTGCACTTTTAATTGACGACACCGGAAAGATACTTTTGAAGCATCGCAAAATAAATGTGCTGTCGGAACTCATGACCCCACCCTACAGCGTGGGAGGTGGCGTGAAAGCGGTTGATACAAAATTTGGTCGTATTGGAATGATGATTTGTGCAGACTCTTTTATGGAAGATGTGCTGCAGCAGATGAAAAAGGAAAGGCCCATGATTCTCTTGATTCCTTATGGATGGGCTGCCGATGAGGAAGAGTGGCCTCAACATGGAAAAGAACTGGAGAAAGTCGTTCAGAATGCTGCGAAAAAAGTCGGATGTCCGGTCATTGGCACTGATCTCGTAGGCGAAATATCCGGTGGTCCATGGAAAGGAAAAACCTACGGTGGGCAAAGCATAGCCTCTGATGAGAAGGGCAAGATTTTAGGCAGAGGCAAAGATCGGGACAGCGACCTGGTACTTGTTTCAATCAGCCTTCCGCGCTAAAAAATCATAACCGCACATTCGGCGGCAGGTATTTAGCAATCAAATCTTCGTAGTAAGGCTTCAGTTCCTTTACATTCGGTGGCACCGGATTCTTGGAATACAAATCATACGGATTGAATTTCTTCACCCACTCAAACATTTCACGATCGTGGTCATCCATAAGATGTTCATAGGCATATTCACGATGCTGTGCGTAGAAGGAATGATACCGGATCATGTAGAGCGCTGGCTCTGGCAGATAGTCTTTCGTAATCTGATACAGATATTCATCGTGTCCCCACGACATATTCACATTGCGAAGGCCACACCCAGGTGAATAGATTCCGTAATGGGTGTTGTATTGAGGATTGTTAAAATCGGAATTGAGGGAAAAAAAATCAGGATACACAACCTTGTCGGAGAACTTGCACCCCACCGGGAACGTATCCCCGACGACGGCCCACTGTGGCTCACCAAAGAGACAAAGAACTTTTCCCATGTCATGGATGAATCCGGTAAGCACAAACCAGTCGGGATGTCCATCTCGCCGAATGGCTTCTCCGGTTTGTAAAAGATGTTGCAATTGGTCCAGCTCGATGTCCGGATCAGAATCATCCACCAGGGTATTGAGAAACTCCATCGCTTTCCACACCGGCATTTCCTTTCTTTTGAATTGAAGAAATTCCTTCTTCTTCTCCATCACAAAATCAAATGACTGGAAGGTATGGTTCAGACGATAGAATTCCTTTACGCTTTCACGTTTGGTATCCTCGTAATTTCGGAAATCATTTTTTGGTTTTGATGGTTGTCCTGCTTCGGGATAGCGGATCAACACGTCATCTTCCCACTGCTCGATACTTTGGAGTGGATTGATTTCTTTTTCGGAAAAGGATGATGGTTTCATAAACGAATGGATTCGAAAGCCAATTTACAAAAAAAAATACTGTTGGCGAGAGGTAGGTCATGAAGAAAATAAGCCAGACGTAGAATAGGTACAAGAGCCCTATGGTTTTGAATTTGATGGCGCTGACTTTTTCTGAATCAAATCGTTGTTGAAGCCAGGGCATCAGGAAAATCATGGAATAGGCAAGAAAGCCCCCGGCAACACGGTAGGGAACCAGAGGAATCCCAGCTAAATAGACATAACTCAATAATTCGAAAAGATGAATACCATGTGCGACGGCGAATATCAAGAAATAGTCATTAGACAAATAGAAGGTGAGCGTTGGTTTTTCTTTCGGATGCAAAAGAAAAATAAAACTGAAAATAAAGAGAGACAGTCGCCCGGAGAAGAGTGTGGTTGCCTGAAGTCCTTCAATTGACCAGCCGTAGTTATTGACCCCCAATATTGCCACCGCTGCCTCAGCGCCCAGAGCGAGGAAAATTGCGGTCCTTACTTTCATTGACATTCAAGATAATGGTTATGAAAAGACCTTCAGGCTATTTCCAGTCAATTCTGTATTGTATTTCTGAAGGGCTTTGCTGGCTGGCCCGTTCAGAACACTTCCACTTTTGTCAAACTTGCTGCCATGGTTTGGACAAAAGAAATTTTGCTGTGCAGATTGGTAAGTTACAGAAGTACCCGCATGCGTGCAGGCGATGCTGACGGCTGCAAAGGCTGTTGCTGAAAGGCGTGCCACGATCACACCGTTTTTGGACAAGGAACCTCCATTATTGGTCAATGCTGCATTTTCTGGAAGCGAGAGATCCAGTGTGAAATTAAAATTCGGGGGAGCGGGATCACTTTTGGATGAACATGAGTCCAAACAACCGGCGCAGGCAAGCACTGTGCCTGAGCCCAACAGTTTTAGAAATTCGCTTCTTTCCATGGTTTGCTTTTTTAGCGGATGTTAATTTAATGGTTCAAACCTTATAAATAGTACTCATGGGCATAAGGCCTAAAATAATATTTTATGGCTCACCCATTTTGTGTCAAGATTGAATGGAGTCCAATCTCGAAAAAGTCATTGATATTTTGTGTTTGTTGGCCCTTAGCCTTATAATCAATTTAATTTCACCAGGTTAATACTTTGCCTACCTTCGGGCTTTGTGGCAGCGATGTGACTAATAAGTTTTATGATTGGTAATTCTTAAGAAGTGAAAATCAGCCGACCCATTAAAAATACATTGGCTACCGCCCTCCTGATCATGGCATATGCAGTGGGCACTATAGGTATTTTCACCAGTTACTACACTTTCCATCACAGGACTTATTTTCAAGCCAAGGTAAGAGCATCAAATCATGATGAACTTCAGAGACTTTTCTTTACGGATACAGAGTTCAGAGACCTCCGATGGATGGAAGATGAAACCGAATTTGAATGGCAAGGTAAACTTTACGACGTTTCCAGCATCAGTAAAACCATGGATGGTTACAAGATTGTATGCGAGCATGATTCGTTAGAAGAGCTGTTATTGACCCTCCTTAAATCCGCGCAAGGCGGTGAGAAAAATAGGGGGCAAACAAAGGGAAGCCCTCAACCTCAATTTCTAAGTAGCATAATGGGTATTCAGCCTGCGATTACTTCAAGCATCGTTGCAGGACAAACTCAATTTCTTCAATCGTCTTATCCCACCATCCGCCCGGAAGTCTTGTCCCCTCCTCCGGAATTTTTCCGCTGATCATTCTCTGTTTATTCGATCACACTTTATAAGGTAGTACCGACATAGAGTGGTGATATTAATTTTTTTTCCAGCACGATTTCCGCTTGGACGGCTGGACTTCATCTATTAAAAATTATTTATGAAAAAATATATTTATTGTATTTTCTGTTTCGCCTTTTCAATACAAGGGTGGGCCCAGGCGCCTTTGTTAAAGGGCAAAGTGGTTGACGCATCCAATTCAATGCCTCTTCAGGGTGCAAGCATCCGTTTTGGTGACAAGCAAGGAACGATTAGCGACAGGAACGGTGAGTTTTCTCTTGAATGTTCAGTGTCAACAAAAATCACCATCTCCTTTGTTGGTTATGGAACCTATTCTAGAATTATTGAAGATTGTGGTCCCGAATTGTCAATCTCATTGACGTTGTCAAACTCCGTGCTCAATGAAGTTGAAATTACAGCGACCTCTGAGCTCAGCAGGTCTATGTTATCGCAACCAATCTCCATTACAAGGATCAGCGCACCTGAAATCAGACGATCGACAGGATTGTTTTTGGACGACGCAATTAACGCCAATGTTCCTGGCGTCTTTATGCAAAGAAGGTCAAGCAGTGGCGGGCAACAAATAAATATCCGGGGTTACGGTGGTGGTGGGCCTGGACCACGGGGAATCAACAGCAACTTTGACCAGCAAGGCATCAAGGCCTACCTCAATGGGATCCCACTTACTGACGCGGAGGGAATTACTTTGTTTGATGACATTGACTTTGGGTCAATCGGAAAGGTAGAAATAACCAAAGGCCCTTCCGGCACACTGTATGGACTTGCCATTGCCGGTGTAGTCAATTTGCAAACATTGCGACCAGAGAAGGGAACCTCCTCTGTAGGACAAGATGTATTGATCGGCGGTTATGGTTTAAACCGGTTCACGACCCATGTCAACATAGCAACGGATCGAAGTTCGTTTATGATCAACTATGGCAAGCAGAATTATTCAGGTTTCATGGACCACACGACCTCCACGAAGGACTTCGTCAACATGATGGGCGATTTCCGTATTAACGAGAAGCAATCGCTTACTACTTATTTCGGTTGGAGCAACAGTTACGATGCTAGAAACGGTGAACTGACGGTGGACCAGTACAATCAACTGGACTACAGTGGAAATCCTGCCTATATCAAAAACGACGCTCATTCAAACGTCATCAGCTTCAGGGCGGGGATCGGACATACCTATCAGTTGACCAGGAATATCTCCAATACAACTTCTTTTTTTGGTACAGGACTTAGTAACAATGCAGCTTCTGCCGGAGGTTGGACTGACAAGGCACCTGTTAATTATGGCTTACGTTCTGTTTTTGATACAAAATTTGATTTGAGCGAGCATGTTAAACTTTCAGGCATTACAGGGATAGAAGCGCAAAAACAGTACGCTCAAATAATTGGTTATCCCATGGTTACAAATAATGCAGATCCTGGAGGTTATAACATCATTGGGGCCATTCGCAGCAACCAAACTTCTATTTCCGGTACCTATTCCATTTTCACACAATGGACACTGACCATGCCGCAGGATTTTTCGCTTACCCTCGGTGTCGGATCAAGTTCCATGAGCATTAACTTAATGGACAAATTCTATGTGGCGGCTAACAACACTGCTGCCAATACGGTCCCGACTGCCTATGCAACTTCTTACAATGGACTGGCCTCACCTCATGTGGCGCTCAATAAAATAATTAACCGTCACTTGTCGTTGTATGCATCTTACAGTCTGGGATATAAGGCGCCTGTCGCTTCCAGTATTTATACTCCGCTTGCTGGCACTGTGAACACAGGATTAAAACCAGAAACCGGAAAACAGTTTGAATTAGGATCGAAAGGCAGTCTTCTGAAGGATAAGTTTGTTTATGAGGTAGCCCTCTTCAATGCGACGTTCTCCGATAAAATGACTTTAGTCGGAGTGCCCAATGCCGCTGGTACTGCCACCTTATACAGTTATGTGGTCAACAGTGGAAGTCTTGACAACAAGGGATTGGAGGTCCTGGTAAAATATTCTGCAATCCAATCAGACCAAGGGTTCATAAAACTTGTAAGGCCTTTTGCCAATTTTACCTATTCCGATTTTAAGTACAACAGCTTTACGTTTCAGAATAATGTTTCAGTTTCACCGGCTGACTATTCGGGTAACAAGGTTGCTGGCGTGGCACCAATCACAGTCAATGGAGGTGTGGACTTTGTTTCGAACCAGGGGCTATACGGGAATATCACCTATCTTTTCAGGGATAGCATGCCTTTTACACCCGATGGACTCAACACCGCACATAGCTATAGCCTTCTTAATTCTAAACTCGGATACCGCCGTACCCTGAGTGATCACTTTGATGTGGATGTGTACTTCGGTGTTAACAATATGACGGGCGTGCAATACTATCAAATGGTATTCGTCAATCAGTTGCCAGATGCATTTTTGCCCGCTGCAAAGGACACCAACTATTTTGGTGGTGTTAACCTGAAATATATTTTCTAACCTTCAATATGGAAGCAATCGGTCGGAGGCTTATTTCTGTTTTAATACTTCAGGTCTTAGTACCAATTTTTTCAGAGCACTTAATTCTATCTCATCTCGTCTTGTCAACATTCGTCTGAATTTCCCGCTAGCAAACATTTTCGCCTGGTCATCATAGTGTTTACTCATCACATTGCCAGATTGACCCGTAGGTGAAACGGATTCGCCATGCTCAAGGTCACTGAAGTCGGTGATCTTACGCAAGGCGGGCCCACCCTTGACCGCAAAGTAACCGGAGGTATTCAGATCGAAATGAAGATTATTGATCACTTCACTGCCACCGGGAACTTCGAAGGGTCCGACATTAAATATTTTATCCAAAGGCTTAACAGCATTTAGTGCATGTTTGTGTGTCAGCGTATGGATTTTGGACCAGGCCCACTCACCGGTCGTTTTACCACTGGTTGTGTGTAAAGATTCAAGTGTTTTCATCGCTGCAAGTTGAATTATTTCAGAACGTGTTTCTTTTTTGTTCTTCGTATTGACATCATCCCACCACGGCGATTGTTCATTGCGGAGGAGTATATCATAAGAGTTTCTGGGAAGCGAAGTACCCATGAGCGATTTGTAGGCGATGGCACCCAGCTCATCTTCCATTGCCAAAGACATGACATGGGAAAGCAGATTGTAATAAACTGAAGGAGCAACATCCGAAGTCTGATGATTGCCATTCCACCTTTCAAGGGGTGCGATGATATCCATAAACGCCTGGTCATTGGTCAGTTTTAACAGTGACACCATTTCTTTAGCAATGTCAGCGTGCATAAGAGACACCACATCCAGGTTTACTTTCTTTATTTCCTCGAGGCTCCACTTTTTATCGTCACTCAAAAGTTCAACGATGCGACCGGCTCTGGAGCGTGGGTAATAATAGCCGGGATACAAAATGCCATCCACGGAATCAGGCTGATTGTTTGCAGAGTAAACGAATCCCCAGGGTGGATTGATGGATTGCGGGTTTTTGGAAAAATCATAGAATCCGGTGTATTCGTCTTCGCCTGAAGTGCCATCCAGAAAAAGTTTTGAATTGACGTGAGGCGGTCGTATCGGTAATTTCGCAACTGCCCACCAGGCAATATTTCCTGCGATATCGCCATACATTACGTTCAAGCCAGGAGAAGAGAGTAACTCAGCGGCCAAACGTGCGTCATCAAAGTTGTCAGCGTGGTTAAGCTTGTAGAAAGCCTGCAGCGCATTGTTTGGAGTATGATTCAGCATCCAGTATAGTGACACCGGCGAAATTTGAGATTCAACGCTTTCTACAATACCATTGATGATCGGGCCATGGCGCGAAGACTTTACCGTGAGCGTCACATCACTTTCACCTTTTACTTTGATAACCTCATCACGGATTGATAGATTTTCCCATTGATCTTTGAGTTTTACTTGGTTTGCATTCTCTGGATTGAGCGTCTCTTTAAAAAAGTCGGTATCATCATTCTCAAACATCGTGAGCCCCCAGCCGCAGAACTTATTATTTCCCAGCAGCCCGAAAGGTATTCCGGCAAGGTGATGACCATAGAAGCTAAAGCCTGGATACTCCAGATGAGCCTCATACCAAACTGCAGGTTGACTAAATTGAAAGTGTGTATCATTTGCCAGGATCGGGAGACCGGAAACAGTGCGACTTCCAGCAATCACCCAGCCGTTGCTTCCATTCCACAGCGGCACTGGAAGTTTTTCAAGGGCTTTGCTCAGTGTTGCAATCAACGAGTCGTTAGTAAGTTTTTTTGAAGGCCCATGGAAACTCCTGATCTTTACCGCATTGCCGGGAGTTTGTACGGCGAGGTCTTTAAGATATTCTTCGCCAAGTTCCGTTCTGATTTTTTCAAGGATAGGATCGATTTTGATGCCTTCAGCAAACCCAAAAGACATAAACCCAACCGTGCGATAAATATCTTCAGAGGTGAATTCAGTTTTTGGAATCCCAATGATGGAGAACTCCAAGGGTGTTTGACCGGTACGAATAAACTCATTGATACCTTTCTGATAAGCGTGAGCGGCGCGCTGAAATTCAGCTGTGTCGGCCTTCAAGAACTTTTCCGCATGCTCTTTGGCGAATTGATTTATGCCAATGGTTCTGAAAAGTTTGTCGACGGGTAGAAACTCTTTCCCCAGGACTTCCGATAGCCGTCCGCCGGCTGCCCTGCGCAACATCTCCATTTGAAAGAGCCGGTCTTGGGCATGAACATAACCCAATGCAAAGTAGGCGTCACCAGCATTGGAGGCATAAATGTGCGGGATGCCGTATTCGTCATAGCGTACCTCGACTTCTGACTGCAATCCTTTCAACGATAGTTCTCCGGAATATTTCGGCGCCGTTGTTGTTAAATATAGGTATCCAACAACGACCAGCAAGAGGAGGGCAATGGTGAGGACGATTAAGATTCTTTTGAGTATTTTCATGGGCTAAAATGAACCTAAAAATATGAAAAGACTGGTGATGATTTTTATTTTTCTTCCCTTGGTCGGGCTCTCACAAAACAAATATGGCCTCACGCCCACCAATCTGAAACAATACAAGGAAAGTCTAAAGACCAATCCTGAAAAGGAATTGATCGACCTTGAGAAATTTATTCCTGAAATGATGATGGATATTCGCTACGCAACGGAGAATAATTTTACGGGTAAGAAAATTTATCGTCTTGCAAAGGCATATGCCAGAAAGCCTGTCGCAGAGGCGTTAAAGA
Source organism: Cyclobacteriaceae bacterium (assembly GCA_043776715.1). GTDB lineage: Bacteria > Bacteroidota > Bacteroidia > Cytophagales > Cyclobacteriaceae > ELB16-189. The sequence goes on from JAYVQY010000131.1 coordinate 24,057, forward strand.
AAGCACAGGAAGAGTTTAAGCAATCAGGAGTAGGCATCAAAATGCATGATGCTTATCGTCCCTATTCTGCGACTGTAAAATTTTATGAGGAATACCATGACACAACCTATGTCGCTTCACCGTATAAAGGTTCTCGCCATAACCGGGGCTGCGCCGTGGACATGACCATTGTTGATTGGAAGACAAAGAAGGAATTGAAGATGCCAACGGAGTATGACTCTTTCAGTAAAGATGCCTGGCCTTCAACCCCCGTAAAAGATCCAGAGGCAAAAAAGAACCGCGACTTGATTATCAGGGTGATGGAACACAATGGATTTAAAGTGAATGCTTCCGAATGGTGGCATTTTGATTTTGTGGGATATGGTAAGTACGAGGTGATGGATATTGATTTTGAGGAGCTGTTGTGAAGATTTGGCCTTACCTGGTAATCATTATATGTAATAATTTTGGAGCGATAAAAAATCATTAACTTTGATCATGGACTACAAGGAATATATCGAGATCAACCCAGCGATCCGGTTTGGTAAGCCCTGTATTAAAGGTACTCGAATCTCTGTTTATGATGTTCTTAGTTGGCTCGCGAGTGGTATGTCAATTGAGGAGATTATTGCTGATTTTCCTCAACTCACAAAAGCACAGATTTTAGCCTGCCTTGGCTTTTCAGCCGATAAAGAAAGAAGAGTTTCGGTTGTTGTATGAAACTTTTGTTGGATGAGAATATTTCCTTTCGTGTATTGCGATCGATCTTATCAGTTTTTCCTGGAAGTGTCCATGTCTCAGCAAAAGAGTCTCATACAAAAGAAGATCACAAGATTTTCGAATTTGCAAAGCATAACGAATTTACTATCCTCACTTTTGACGAGGACTTTTATGACCTCCAACTTCTAAGAGGTCATCCTCCTAAAATTATTTGGCTGAGATTTGGCAATTCAAGCAATTTGAAGATTGTAAACAAGTTGGTTGAAAATCAATATAAGATCACATCTTTTTTATCAAACCCGGATCTGGGTATTTTAGAAATCTACTAAGCATGACAATTCAGCAAGCTCAACAACAAGTCGATCAATGGATAAAGATCCATGGGGTCCGCTATTTCAATGAACTTACCAATACGACCCTGCTCACAGAGGAAGTAGGGGAGGTCGCTCGGATCATGGCGCGTCGCTATGGCGAGCAATCTGAAAAGGAGTCCGACAAAGGCAAAGACCTTGGTGAAGAGATGGCCGATGTGCTATGGGTACTGATTTGTCTGGCCAATCAAACAGGAATTAATCTAACGGATGCATTTCAAAAGAATTTAGAGAAGAAGACCATACGCGATAAAGATCGTCACCATCAAAATCCGAAATTGAAATGAAGAAGATAATCACTCTCTTTGGTATACTATCAATTCTTGCTGCTTGCTCGAAACATCCTCAAGCAGATCTGATCGTAACGGGAAAAATCTGGACAGGAAATTCAATCCAACCATGGGCAGAAGCAATGGCTGTCACCGGAGATTCAATCGTGGCCGTGGGACAACTGAATGAAATAAGAAAGTGGGAAGGAGAAACGACGAAAAAGCTAGCAGCGCCTGAAGGCCAATTGATTGTTCCGGGATTCATTGATACGCACACTCATTTTGTGACTGGGGGATTTAACTTGTCTTCCGTTCAACTTCGTGATGCCAAGACCAAAGAAGAATTTGTACAGCGCATCGCGGACTTTGCAAAGACGGTGGCAGCGGGCACCTGGATCATGGGCGGGGACTGGGACAATGAGAACTGGGGAGGAGAGATGCCCAATCGTGAATGGATTGATCCGTTTACAAAGGATAATCCGGTTTGGATTAATCGCCTTGATGGTCATATGTCGTTGGCCAACAGCGCCACATTGAAGGCGGCAGGTGTCAATGAAAGTGTGAAAGAACTTGCTGGTGGAACCATCGTTCGCACCAAGCAAGGTAAGCTTACAGGATTGTTTAAGGACAACGCCATGGGTTTGATCGATGCTTCTGTCCCTGCGGCACCGGCCGAACTTGAAGACCGTGCGCTGGAAGCAGCAATGAATTATGTAGCAGAGCGCGGTGTTACTTCCACACACAACGTGAGTGGTTATATGGCTGCCATGGAAAGAGCGCGAGCGGCCGGCAAACTTAAAACAAGGATCTATACCGGTATGACACTAAATGAATGGAGTGCCTTAAAAACAAAAATTGAGAAACAAGGTCGTGGTGACAAGTGGTTGAGGATTGGACTCTTGAAAGGGTTTGTAGACGGCTCCCTTGGGTCTCATACAGCAGCATTCTTTAAACCGTTTATCGATGCACCAAAGGACTCAGGCTTTTTTATTACACCGGAAAAAGATCTTTATGATTGGGCATCCGCAGCGGATAAGGCGGGGCTACAGGTCACCATCCATGCCATCGGCGATAAAGCTATTCACACCTTGCTTAATATTTATGAGCGCATCGAAAGTGAAAACGGAGCGCGCGACCGGCGATTCCGCATTGAACATGTACAACATCTTGATCCCAAAGACATCAAGCGGTTTGCCCAGCTGGGCGTGATCGCCAGCATGCAACCTTACCACGCGATTGATGATGGCCGCTGGGCAGAACGGGTGATCGGACATGAACGAAGCAAAACAACTTATGCCTTCAGATCGCTGCTTGATGCCGGAGCCACGGTATCCTTTGGCAGTGATTGGTTCGTAGCTCCACCAACGCCTTTGGAAGGAATCTATGCGGCCGTTACCCGCAGGACCTTGGATGATAAGAACCCAGATGGATGGATACCCGAACAAAAGATTTCTGTGGAGCAAGCTTTGAAAGCATACACCCTTTCAGCAGCATACGCATCCTTCGAAGAGAACACTAAAGGATCACTCGAGCCTGGAAAGCTTGCGGATTTTGTAATCCTTGACCAGGATATTACGTCGATTGCACCCCACAAAATTCGCGAAGTGAAAGTGCAGAAGACCTTCGTAGGTGGACAAGTGGTATTTGAGCAAAAGTGATTTCCAAATACATGATTTTAGGCTAAAAAACTGTATTTGTATTTTTTGGACATTTGTCTTAATATTGTAGACAAATGTCTAAAGCCTTTATTATGACCTCTGAATTGACGATTTCACAAAAGCTTGACAAAGAAATTGCAACCCTTGTAAGGCGTTCTAAGTTGGGAGGAAAGTTTTTTTCTTCTATCAAAGATATCAGCTATTCAGATTTTCTATCCAACAGGTTGGCCATCATTTTGGTCATACGTGAAGGCGTTCCATACTCACTTTTTAATTTGATTAGAAATCAGGCACCCTTCAGCGAAAATGATTGGTCAATCTTCCTGGATATTTCTGCCAAATCCTTGCATCGTTATAAACAAACCCTAAGGCATTTCAAGCCACTTCAATCAGAAAAAATAATTGAAATGGCCGAGGTAACAAACATGGGGCTGGACACTTTTGGTGATATGGATAAATTTAAACTATGGCTTGACACACCAAATTTTTCACTCGGTAACCTAAAGCCAATGGAATTGCTTAAAGATTCCTATGGAAAGGAAATGGTTGTGGGAGAATTGACAAGAATTAACCATGGCATTCTTGTCTGATGGAGGCATTCAGATTATCCAGAGAAAAATTTTCAGAGCCTCTCTCCGGAAAAGGAGCTGCTTTAAAAGGCGCAAGGTGGAATTCTGTTGGGGTTGAATTGATTTACCTGGCCTCAAACCGGTCGCTTGCGATGGCCGAAGTGGCGGTTCATCTCACGATGGCAACGATTCCCAGTGATTTTGTTATGTTGACCATTCATATTCCGGACGATACCTCATTACAAAAGCTCAAAGTTACCGATTTACCTCCTGACTGGAACGCTTTTCCACACCCGCTTTCAACTCAAATGATTGGCGACAGATTTGCAATTGAAAACCGCTATTGTGTATTACAGATTCCGTCCGCCGTCACGCAAGGAGACTTTAACTTATTGATCAATCCTCACCATCCGGACTTCAGGCGAATCAAAATATCGGAAAAAACAAAATTCCCTTTCGACAAGAGAATTTTTAAGTGACCTATTTCTTCACCCTCACCGGGTATGGTGGCCGCGTTGGTTCAACCTGTGGATTTTTCTCCAGTTCTTTCAATGCCACTTCAATCGCTTTCTGCAGCTGTGGATCATTTCCTTTGATCACCTCGGAAGGAGTTTGTTCCACTTCAATGTCGGGAGGGACACCAACATTCTCAACAATAAATCCATCTTTGGTCCATATCCCCAGATTGGGTGCAGTCACATTTCCACCATCGATGAATTCAGGAAAACCCAAGATCCCCACAAGACCACCCCACGTGCGTTTGCCAACCAATGTTCCTACTTTGAATTTTCGGAACATCCATGGCAACATGTCACCGCCCGATCCGGCGGTTTCATCAATGATCATCACCTTGGGTCCCTGAATGGATGCGCTCGGTGACTTCAGGTCTTTGCCGTAGCGCAGGTTCCAATGAGCCTGATAGGGCTTTTGCAAAAGATCGATGTAATAATCTGCCAATTGACCACCGCCGTTAAATCTCTCATCGATGATGATGGCCTTTTTATTGGCCTGAGGATAGAAGTATCTTTTGAAATACTCATGACCCAAGCCTGCGGTATTGGGTACATAAACATAAGCCACCTGGCCGTTTGTAGCGTCATTGACTTTTTTGAGATTGCCTTCCACCCAATCGCGGTTGCGCAGAGCGGCTTCCGATTCGACGGGCACGACTTTGACAATCCTTGAGCCGGTATAGTTTGGATTGGGACCGATGGTCAGTTCTACAATCCTCCCAGCAGTGGCTTCAAAAAACTTATAAATATTTTCAGCTGTTGTTAAATCTTTTCCATTCACTGCAAGAATAAAATCATTCACTTTGGCATTGACACCAGGTTCTGTCAAGGGTGAGCGTAGGTTGGGATTATAATTCAAACCACCATAAATCTTCTTCAACTGATAGCGGTTGCTGGCGATCATATAGTCGGCACCCAATAGTCCGCCACTTACAGTGGGTGGATTATTAAGTTTTTCTCCAATGGCACTAATGCGATGATGACCCACGGCTAGCTCACTGCACATCCATTGAATCAAAGTATTGAGGTCACTGCGGCATGCTAAGTCTGGAAGGAATTCTGCATACTTCTTTTTCATCGCTGGCCAGTCGGCACCGTGCATTCCGGGATCATAGAAATAGTCCCGGTTCACACGCCAGGCTTCATTGAAAATATTTGGCCACTCTGCGGCGGGATCCATTTTTACCTGTATATCCGCCGTATTCAGCATCCCTTTACCAGCCTCCGGTTTTTCACCTGTAGGAGTGATGCCCCAGGCATTGCTCTTGACATAAAGCATCTTCTTTCCATCGGCAGAAAGAATGTAGTTGTCAAGTTCCATTACGTCAGAATCCTTTCGTTTTTTCATGTCATATTTATGCAGCATGCCAGCTTCCTGGCCGTTCGGAAAAACAACATAGAGGAGTTCACCTTCCTTGCCCATGTCCAGCGATCGAAAGTTGCCGGCCTTGATCGGGAAATCGATGATTCGGTTCGCAATGCCTTCAAGGTCAATTTTCAGAGCCTCTGTCTTTTTTTCAGGCTCTGGAGTTACCTTATCTTTTTCTTTCTTGTCGTCTGTCTTAGCAGGTTCTTTTTTCTCTGACTTGGCCTCTTCTTCGTCGCTTTCTTTTGCAAACGGTGAAATCGTTTCTTTCTGCAGTGTCAATAAATAAATGGAGTTTGTGGAGCGCATGTCATTATTGGACTGATCGAACCAGTTCACCACCGGGCCCGCATCGGTGGAGGCGAAGAAAATCATATACTTGCCCGTGGGATCGAAGATGGGTTCAGAAGCGTCACTCAATCCATCGGTCATAGGAAACGATTTTCCCTGGTCAACTGAATAGAGAAAAACTTTTTTGAAATTGGTATCAAGCACTTTCGTATAAACGATCCATTTTGAATCGGACGACCAATCGCCAAACAGCTCGCGGAAAATACCGGGGCTATAAAGTTCGTCGCTATCAATTTTTTTACTGATTCCCGTGGAGAGATCAATGAAATGAATGCTTCGACCATTGTCAACGAAACAAATCTTCTTGCTGTCGGGTGACCATTTTGGAAAAGCATAAAAACCTGCGCCGTTGAGATGAAAGGATTTTGCATCCCCTTTGCCATCCTGTGGTTTAATGAGAAGTTCATACTCACCACTGGCATCGGAGAAATAAGCAATGGATTTTCCATCGGGCGACCAGGCTGGATATTTTTCATGGGTGCCCGGAGTGATGGTCAGGTTGCGGGCGTCTCCTTTTTCTGCCGGCGCAGTGATGATGTCGCCACGGAAATCAAAGACTGCCCGCGCTCCGGATGCAGAGAGGTCGGCACTTCGGACATAGTTTGCACCCTTCACAAACCTGGGGCGAAGTTCCTGAAGGTCTGCCGCAATGCCGACACTTAGTTTCTTTGACGTGGAGGCTGCAGGATCAAATGAGTGTAAGTATCCGGCCTGTTCAAAAATTATCTTACCACTTCCTGCCGACATGTTGATGATGGGAAAGTCTTTGAAGCTTGTAAGCTGTTTGATTTCTTTTGAAGCAACATCATATGAGAACAAGTTGAACTCTCCGTTCCGGTCGCTCCGGAAGTAAACTTTATCACCCAGCCACATGGGTCCTGAATCATTGCAACCACCTTCAGGCTGTGAAATTTTTACAACCGACTTATCTTGAAATGAAAACAACATGATGTTGGAAATCTGACCACCACGATAGTTTTTCCATTGACGAAATGGATCACCGATTGGGGTATAAGCAATCGTTTTGCTGTCGGGAGAATACGAAGCATGAAAAGCGTTTGGGATTTCCAGTTGGCTGGGGAACCCCCCCGTAATGGGTACCGTAAATAATTGAGCGTAGCGGTTGGTGAAGACAGCACGCTGAGATGTAAACAATACACTCTTACCATCGGGTGTGAAACCTTTTGCATTGTCGGCGCCGGGATGCCAGGTGAGGCGTGTCGGAACTCCTCCTTCCACAGGTACTATAAATACGTCTGTGTTTCCATCATATTGGGCACTGAATGCGATGAGCTTTCCATCCGGGGAAAACATAGGATTGGATTCGACGCCTTCATCGACGGTTAATCTCCGCGGCTGGCTGCCATCGGCATTCGCTGTCCACAAATCCTCTGCATAAATAAATGCAATGTGATTGGCGCTGATGGCGGGTTGTGACAGCATGCGCGTGTCCAGTGGGTTTATTCCAAAAGAAATCGACGCAAGCGACGTGAGAAAGAGAGAGCTCAGTGTTTTCATGGGTAGAAGATTAAAGAAAATTGTAATGCTGGGAAAGATAATAATTATTCCCAACCGGTTCACGCGGTCTTCTATGGCCGGTGATCATTAAAATTTGAGTGTGGTTAGGCTTTCAAAACGCCCTGCTCCATGCACGGTACAATCTGGTACTCATCAGCAGTGAGGCAATAGTTGATGTCTTTTTGAATGTTCAGACGGTTTAGGCGTTTCACATGGGATGAGTTGCTTAGAAATTTCACCATGTCATCTTTGGCCAAATTGTAAAGATGTTGTGCCGCCAGAGGTGCATCACAATCAGGCTCGATATGATTTTTTAGTTTTTCCATGACAGCTCCAGCGAATAAGGTGTCTTCCAGGTTCACTTTACCTTTCCATCCGGCACAAACAATCAACACGCTGTTCTCTCCAAATAGCAAATACTTGACAATGGAAGAAAGATTGAGAAAGGAACCGATCACTATCTTTCTGGCTCCCTTGGCTTTCTCGATGGCTTGGGTACCATTGGTGGTCGTGAAGGCAATCTTTTTTCCTTTGATGTCAGCACCAATGTATTCGAACGGCGAGTTGCCCTTGTCAAAGCCGTCCACTTTTTTCCCATCGCGTTCGCCAGAAGTGATATACCCTTTCATTTTCATGGTCCTGCAGGCATTCAAGTCAGCAAAAGGGGTGATGCTCTCTACGCCATGGGCGAAAGCGGTCACCATACACGAGGTAGCGCGAAGTATGTCCACCACCACCACCGTGCGGTCATTTAAATTGTACAAGTGCATTAATTCGGGACTGAGGCAGACATCAATGCTCTTCATTTGGCGCAGCGGTTAAAGGTGTTGTAAAGTATTCTATTTTGACAATTACCAGATGGCAGCGCTTGCCTATTGCATATTGCCTACTGCCTACTTTTTGTTCTTCGTTCGTTATAGAGATCTTAACTTTAACAACCATTTAAATCATCGGTGACTTAACCACCTGGCCCTTCAGCGCTTTTGTGCGAACATCAATAAATATCTCTGCCCCTGGTTTTGCGTGATCCATGGTTACATAGCCTAATCCGATTCCAATTCCGAGCACGGGAGAAATGGTGCCTGACGTCACCCTTCCGATCGCCTGTCCTCGTGCATCCTTAATCACGTACTCGTGACGGGGAATGCCTTTGTCAATCATTTTGAAGGCAACGAGTTTCCGCTTCACACCTTCCTCTTTTTGTTTCTTGAGCGAAGCTGAGTTGGTAAAGTCTTTGGTGAATTTTGTGATCCAACCCAATCCAGCTTCTAGCGGAGAGGTTGTATCATCAATGTCGTTGCCATACAGACAGAAGCCCATCTCCAACCTCAAAGTGTCACGCGCGCCTAAACCAATCGGTTTGATGTTTTCATTTTTCCCGGCTTCAAAAATGGCATTCCAGATTTTTACTCCTTGCGATTGGTGACAATAGATTTCAAAGCCACCAGCACCGGTATAACCCGTATTGCTTATGCATATATTTTCACAACCGGCAAATTCGCCCATCGTAAAATGATAGTAGGGAATGGCGGAAAGATTCGTTTTTGTTAAGGTTTGTAAGATGCCAGCGGCCTTGGGCCCTTGTACCGCGAAGAGACAAGTCTCATCCGATACATTCTTCATTTCAGCACCTTTGGAGTTGAATTTTGAAATCCAGTTCCAGTCCTTGTTGATGTTAGATGCGTTCACCACGAGGATGTAATCATTGTCCTTTATTTTATAAACAATCAAGTCATCCACAATGCCACCGGTTTCGTTGGGCAGACAAGAATACTGTGCCTGACCATCGATGAGTTTGCTGGCATCGTTGCTCGTCACACGCTGGATGAGGTCCAATGCCTGTGGCCCTTTGATTGTAAATTCACCCATGTGCGAGACATCAAAGACACCCACGCCATTTCGTACGGTCATGTGTTCTTCGAGGTCAGATGAATAACGCACTGGCATCAGGTAGCCTGCGAATGGTACCATCTTGGCACCAAGCTTTTCATGAATGTCACTGAGGGGTACTTTCTTTAAATCCATAATTTTTTAATGACAAAGTGGGTAAAGATAAAGAATACCGGTCATTGAAGTGGTAAGGGCAAAAGTTGATTTTCGTTTACAAACTTCTTGAAGGCGGATGTTGATATAAGCGGCTGCAAGGTTTTGAGCGCACTCCCGGCATATTGGTCAAAACCTCGTGCCAGGGCAAGTGGAATATACGCTTTTAGGATCTTGACTGAATGAGGGTTCACTTGAAGGGCTTCCGACAAGATGAGATATGACTTTCTTTGGTCAGCACCGTGAGTTTGGAAGAATGCGGCTGCCGTGGTGATTCCTTCATCATAGTAGTAATTGTTGCGCGATAGCCAGTTTAAATTTTTAGCGGCCTGAATGGTATCTCCCTTGGCTGCTTGAATCAGAGCTTCGTAGTACACGCGTTCAGTCTCGCGATACGGAATAAAAAGTATTCCTTTCTGAAGGGCATCCTCGAGCATCGACCATTTACGTTGAGAGGCAAAGAGGCGAAGCTCATAATATTTGATGTCAGCAAATAAGCCCATATCGGTGAGATGCAGACCCTTCAGTTTTTGATAAGCCTGAGCCGCCTTAACGATTTCGTCTTGTGCAAACCACTTTTTTGACCGATCTAAAATGGCTTTAGCTTTCAGATTCTCATTGGACAATTGATCGATCAGGCGTGTAAACAGCACAGAATCGTCCAGCGTGATCCGATAGCGGATGAACTGATATTTTTCTTTTTCGGTCATGTTACCAAACCACGAAATCGGTGCTGCCAGCACTCGCTTCATGCTTTCTGAGGTAAATTGAATGAGGGAATCTTTTCGATGGCTGAGGGTGTCCCATGCAATAATGGCTTCATTGATTCTACCATTTTCAGCCAACGCGATGGCATTCGTAAAAGATGCCTGTGGCGCATTCTGATTCATCGCATATATAAGATAGAGTTGCGCCGCGTTTGGCTTATCCAGGTCCAGCGACCAAAGTGCCAATGTGGTATTGTGAATGCCGGGGTCACTGCCTCTAAAAATTGTTTGTTGTAAAAGTTGAAAGGCACGGTTTACTTGTCCGGCGGCATAGCAAGCCTTTGCTGCCGGTACGAGGATGGTCTCCGTAAAACTTTGATTTATTGGTTTTTCGGCCAGGCGGATGCAGGTGGTTAGAAAGGCCGTATCAATTTTTGTGATATGATTGGTAATGTAGTTGGCAATCAAAGTAGCAGTAAATAGATTAAGAATGGAGTCTTTGGGAAATTCAATGGGAAGGTCAATCAACTTTCCCTTGCGATTGGCAATGGCCAGTGTATTTCCCATGATCCTGAGTTGTTGCGAATGAAGAATTTGATCAACAGAATCAGGATTTATTTTTAGATTATTTTCAGCGATCAGGCCGAGCAGATTCATTTCTGCCGTTTCTTTTGTGAGTGTATTTTTTTGTGCGGACGAAAGGAATTTGTAAGCCGAGTCAACTAAACCAACTTGGGCATAGGTAAGACCCAGGTTACTTGTTATGATACCATTCGCGGGCAACTTTCTGTTAGCTTCCCTTAATACTAATATTTCATTGAACCTTCTTCCTGATTGATGAAATGCATTCGCCTCATTGATGGCGGTAAATGGCGTGGGCTTGTATTGATTGGCATCTTCATAGTAGCTTTTTTCTTTCATCCCATTTCCGCGAGACGCTTCCAGCTGGGCCAAAACGGTAGAAGCGTGCTGATTGTAGGGTGCATAGCGATGGGCTCTGTTGTAATAGCCAAAGGAAATGGCTGGATCTTCTTCCTCTGAAAAGAGGTCCCCCATGGCAGTGTAATAGCCAGAAGCGAAGTGATTTACAGGCACGATCCACCTATTATAGAAAATAAATGCCAACGTGAAGATGAGTCCGGCAATACGATAAGAGAAGTAAGGCATTGCGGTCGGTTTATAGATCACTTTATATACCGGATAGTTTCTTTCAAGCATTCCGAGAAAGTTGGAAGCGATGTAAAGCAGAAACATCATGCCGTATCCAATGTGCGCATAGAGGATCAGAACATTTAGAGAAAGAAGGGAGATGTCATTCGCGGAGGCTAAAAAATAGCCTACCGTCGCGAAGGCAATAGTTCCCAAAGACAAAATGAAATAGACTCCAAATGGGTCTGCCTGAATAATTTTTTTATACTGAGGCTGACGTTGACGTATGCCCCATATTGCAAGAACCCCAGAGATTCCCAGCAAGAGGATGGGTTGGATGGTATAGTTCCACTGAATCCAGCCGATTTTACTCCAAAGGGCCAGCCACAAATTGAAGAGATAAACCGCGCTGATAATTAAATAATGACGGAGACTTTTGGTGCTTCGCGTGCCCCTTCCAACAAGAAAAATGAAGGAGGCCATAATCTCGTGCGCGACCATAAGGATAAATACCACCAGCAGCACGATGGAGCATAGCAACGAGTTCACCGCAAAGTACCGAAGCGGATGGGCTGATTCAGATCCAAGGTTTATTAGTACGCCAATGACAATGGCTGCGGTCAGGAAAATCAAACTTCGGCGCAAGAGGGAAGCAAGGCTATTAAAATATTGATAGTAGGTTGCAATCCCCAGGAGCACAGCCATGATCACCCCAGTTGGGATTTTATTTTGAAAACCGAATATCGAGAGTGCCTCCAACTGGAAACTTGAAATCATAAACAGTGCCATGCCCCCGGCAACAAAAAACCAAAATCGGGGAAGCACGGTGATGAGTGCGAACAACATCACCAAAGATGAAATGAAAAAGAAAAGATAAATATCCAACGCCCGGAGATTGGGTAGAAGCGGACTCCCAAGCCATCGCTCAAAGATTATATAATTGTCGCCAGAGACCGTAAGATCAAAACCACCTACATTAAATGAATAAATAGGAATCTCCTGTGGCCGAAGTTCTTGAAATTGTTGCCAGGTAAATACGGGCGCGGGACTCTGCACCAGCGACAGGATTGTTAATCCCAGGCAAGTAATAAATAGAAATGCCAGCAGGCCCAGCAATCGACGGTATACAATTGGCCAGAATTTCCAAAATTGAAATGAGTGCATGTGATGAAAACAAGTGCTTGTTATTCCAGAACCTTCGGTACCCTGAAAAAATCAGAATCTTTTTTAGGGGCATTGCGCAAGGCATCTTGATGAGGAAGGTGAGGCTTTACTTCGTCTTCCCTCAATGAATTGACCTCATAACTCATCGTGGTGAGTGGCTCTACGCCATCTGTGTTAACTTCTTTTAATTTTTCTACCCACGTAACAATGGCGGACATGTCCTTCATCATTTTCTCGGCGTCTTTTTCATCAAACTCGAGACGTGAGAGGTGGGCAATTTTATCCAACAGGGCTCGGTCGATCTGCATATTTTCTTAATTCGTCATCTATAATTTGAAACACTCGTTGCCTCAGATGCTCCGTATCATTTAAAGACATGCCCCCGGTCTCAATGGGTTCGTGAAATATCACTTTCACATTCCCTTGTCTGAGCAAAAACTCATCGGGTGGCAAAATTATCCAATTGTAAGGAATTGAGACAGGCACTATGGGTATTTGTTTTTCAATGGCCAGTCGGAAAGCCCCATCTTTAAAGCGCACCATGTCAGGAGGATGTTCCGTATAAATTCCGCCTTCCGGGTAGAGCACGAGGCTCTTGCCATCTTCAATGGCCTTCCGTGCTTTGACAAATGTGTCGTACTTGCTTTTCAGTTTGGAGCGGTCTACGGTGATGTGCAGCCGCTTAAACATGAATCCAAACAAGGGAACGTTCTCAATGGCATTCTTACCAACAAAGACGGTGTTAATGGGATTGAGGCCCATGGTGGGAATATCGAGGTAAGAAAAATGATTCGGACAGAAAATGTATTGTTGTCTTTTATTCAAACGGGTACGGCATTCGACTTTGTAAGGCAAGATGACAAGAATAAACATCAGCTTGGCCCACCAGCGGTTGATGACTCCCACCCACCTGAATCTTTTGGGAAAAGTGATGGGTACGAGTAAGGGAAGAAAGAATATCAGAAACAGTGCAAAGAACACAAACGAACCATACGCTGTATGAATTCTACGAACCCACCTTATGAAAGGATTAAGATTATTCTTGCGCTGAAAAATGGCGGTACTACTTTGCGTTTGCAATGGGCTTAGGGACTAGAATCAACTCTTTCTGTCGGCCATCAATATAACGAAAACCCGTTTCATCAAAATAACCATCTTCCTCCAATTGGATCCGAATATCTTTTTTCCATTCGGGAATATTCACCGAACAATTCAACTCGATGGAGTAAGCAGTCTTATGATGCATCGGATAATCACCGGTAAAAGGAACTCCTCCCTGCATGTCCCACATGCCCAAAGTCGTCCCGGCTGCATGGCCGTGAAAGCCGATGGGATGCGTATAAATAGAAGGCGTGATTCCTTCATCGATTGCCTGCTTTCGCGATTCGGCCAAAATCTGGTTTCCTGTTTTGCCTTCCTTAAAATTAGCCGTGAAAATATCTTGCAACCTGTTCCCTTTCGTAAAGGCGTTTCTTAGGAATTCAGGTGCCTCCGTTTCTCCAGCTTTGAGGATGTAGCAGTGTTGTTGCGTGTCGGTGTTTAACCTCAGGTAGGTGATTCCAAAATCAACATGAAGAAAATCTCCGGGTTGGATCACCAAGGGAGTGGGCCGTTTGGCTGTGATGGCCTCCGCCTCATTGCGTTGTATTGAAACAGAAGGATGAAACCATGTGTCCAGTTTGAGCTCTTTGATTTTTTCGCGATACCACCACACTACGTCTTCTGTGGTAGTAACGCCGGGCTGAATTACATTATCAGAAAATCCTTCAACGATGATGTTGTGTGCGATGCGGCAGATCTGTGGGTAGATCGCCATCTCCTTTTCAGTTCTCGTTTCAAGCCAGGCTACCGAGAGCTTCTCCGCAGAGACTACTCTGCCTTGAAGGTTTTTCGGAAGCACGCGCATCAGGTTGTCATAGTCATTGGAGGTCAGACCGTCAGAGAGTCCCCAGGAAGAAGCTTTGTTTACACCAATCTTTTTAGGATTTCGGTCTGCGATGGTCTTTCCGAGTTGTGCCCACTGGTCAGGGGTCGCATCGGGTTCCCAGGCGCGCTTGAATACTTTGCCCACATCATATCGCGCCACGGCCAGGTATTCCATTTCTGTTCCTTTATCAAAGGCTACTAACATGGTCGTGCGACGTGCCGCCATCCAGGTAGCGGGTAGCAATGTTTCAATGACAGGGTCTTCGTTGTATTCGCGTGAGATGACCACCCACATGTCAAACCCCTCTCTACGCATAAGTTCGGGAATGAGTGTGCGAAGGCGGTCTTCCAAAAGATCATCGATTACTTTGGACTGATCCCGTTGGCTGAGGATGACGGGGTATTGGGCGAATGAGAAATTCAGTGCAAAAAATAGAAGTAGCATCATTAGATATTTCATAGAATCTCAATTTCAAGTTTCAAGTTTCAAGTTTCTGGTTTCTGGTTTCTGGTTTCTGGTATCTGGTATCTGGTATCTGGTGTCTGGTGTCTGGTGTCTGGTATCTGGTGTCTGGTAGCTGGTGTCTGGTTATCTGGCTGCTCCGCCATCAATGGTGAGGCAAATTCCATTCACAAAGGATGCCTCATCGGATGCAAGATAAAGGTATCCGTTCGCAATGTCTTCGGGTTCTCCCCATCGCCCGGCCGGAATGTGGGTGATCATTCCTTTTCTTACATCCTCTGGAATAGCATCGGTCATTGCTGTTTTTATAAATCCTGGAGCGATGCAGTTGGCGGTGATCCCAAAACGTCCTAACTCCAGTGCCCAAACTTTTACCAAGCCTATGATGGCGGATTTTGTGGCCACATAATTGGTCTGGCCATAATTACCACGAATGGCGACGTTAGAGGAAGCAGAGACGATCCGCCCATAATTTTGTTCCTTCATGATCGGCGCAACAGCTTGCGTACAGTTGAATACACCCGTCAGGTTGATGGAAATGACATCGTCCCATTCCTCACTTGTCATTTTCAATAGTGTCCGGTCTTTTGTGATGCCGGCATTGTTAATAAGGATGTCGATCCGGCCAAATTGCTTGCGCGCAGCTTCCGTCGCCTTGAGCACTTGCTCTTTGTCTGCTACAGAAACTTTTGCAAATACTGCGGTATGTCCCTTCGAGTTTAATTCGTCAGCCACATCTTCTCCTTTCTGGGAAAGGTCCCAGATAATAACTTTAGCACCTTCTTTGGCAAATAACTTAGCGGTGGCAAGCCCGATGCCGCTGGCACCCCCAGTGATGATGGCAACTTTGTTTTTTAGTCTCATGGTCTGAAGTTTATGGAATCAAGTTAGAAAATTGCACTGATCAGTTCGGCAACGCAGGCTGGCTTCTTTTCTCCATCCAGCTCCATCGTACATTCCAGGAAAATCTTGACGCCTCCGCCTGGCATGTCTTCCACATTCGCGAGCCGGCCACTCATTCGGATGCCGCTACCGGCTTTCACAGCGACTGGGAACCGAGCTTTGTTGAGTCCGTAATTGATGGAGGTTGTGGCTCCTTCAATAGCAATCAATTCAAAGAAAAACCTTGATGCCAACGACAGCGTAAGGTACCCATGAGCGATCGTTTTTCCGTCCGGCATTTGTGATTTGGCCCTTTCAACATCCACGTGGATCCATTGATGATCGCCGGTGGCATTGGCAAAGTCGTTGATCATTTCCTGAGTGAGGGTAAGCCAACTGCTCACGCCCAAAGATTTGCCTATGTACTGCTTGATGTCTTTTAACTTGATCACCATCGGCCCAGTGGATGGTGCTGCAACGACCTCCGGTTTTTCGACCGGCGTTGTGGGTGATGGCATTGGCTGCTCGGTCCAGTTTCCAACTTTCACAACGGCTTTGCCTTTTACTTTCCTGTCAATCAAATCTTGCAATGCTTTCGGAGCTTCTTCCAATGAGTAAATCTTATGAATGTGTTGCTTGATTTTACCTGAGTTGATCCATGCCAGCAACCCACCAAAGTTTTGAAGACTCTGCTGTGGCTCGCGTTCGGCAAAGCTGCCCCAGAAAACGCCAACGATCGAACAGCCTTTCAAGAGCGGGAGATTGGCGGGAAACTGCGGGATGTTGCCGGCTGCAAATCCTACCACGAGGTAGCGTCCTTTCCATGCCATTGATCTCAAAGCAGATTCTGCCAACGGGCCTCCAATTGGATCATACACCACGTTGACCCCTTTATCTTGAGTGATTTCTTTTACCCGAGCTTTCAAATCTTCTTTGGAATAATCAATCAAATAATCAGCACCCTTTTCTTTACAGACCAAAAGCTTGTCTTGTGATGAGGCGGCGGCGATGACGATGGCACCCATTACTTTAGCCAGTTCAATGGCAGCAAGACCCACGCCACCGGCTGCACCCAATACCAGGACTGTCTCTCCAGCTTTCAGATTGGCACGATCTTTCAAGGCATGATAGGAAGTTCCATAGGTGTAAAGGGTGCATGACGCGTTGATGAAGTCCATGCTGGATGGAATTGGAAATACCCGCTTTGCACTGACCGATATTTGTTCAGCAAACCCACCGAAACCAGAAAGGGCTACCACCCGGTCCCCGATTTTCAAATGCTTTACTTTTTCACCCACGGCTGCCACTTCACCGGATACTTCACCTCCGGGAGAAAAGGGGAGGGCAGGCTTCATCTGGTATTTATTTTGAATGATCAATACGTCCGGAAAATTGACTCCACATGCTTTCACTTGAATGAGTACATCACCAGGGCCGATGGTGGGGGCTGGTGTTTCTGTAAGTTGTAATGAGTGAGGCATTCCAAACTCCTTGCATAGTATAGCTTTCATGAGGATGTGTTAGGAGGGAAAGGTAATGATTGTTCATGGGCTATTAACAAAAAAGCCCCTGCAGGGGCTTTTTCTGTTTCTTTGATATTGATTACTATTTCGCATTAAATTCAACGGCAGACACGGCACCCTGAAAAGCGATTTTAGTTTTAGGAACATAAACAAAATAAAGGCTGTGATTGCCGGTAGTACTTCCCATTTGCACATGCGCGATACCGTCTTTGTCTCCTTTTCGCGGGTCAGGCATACTTCCTTTGCCAAGAACTTTTCCATCACTGGCATCGCTTCTGATTTCAAAGTCAAGTGCTCCTGCCGGAGCCTCCTGCCAACGCAAACTAATGTTGACCGATTTAACACCTGCGAGATCAATGTCTTTCAACTCAAACCAGCCGCCGTCTGCAGGTACCCTTAACAAATTGCCGCCGAATGCAATCGGAACGAACCCGCTGACTTGTTCCTTGCCGGTGAAACTAATCCTGTTGGATGGCAACACAATCCTGTTGGATCCTGTCAGCGCTTTAATGTTGTTACCTCCCAGATCGGTATAACTGGCAGACAAAACCAACACATGATTAGGCCTATCAGGAATGGAAGGTGTAAAGGAGCCGGTCTGAGGTAGAGACTTTTTCAATGGCGACGCATTGGCAAGTGTTAAAATCCATTTCACGATACTCAAGGCATCACTCGGCGGGAGTGCAGCATGGGCGGCCATTGGAACTTCACCCCACACGCCCTTACCACCGCTGATGATCTTCTGTGTGAGGTAGTTCTCCGCGTCCCGATCTTTTGCATACTTCTGAGCGACCAAAGTATACGCGGGGCCAATGGATTTTTCACTTTCCTTATGACAGCTTTTGCAATCAAGCGAAAGCATCAAAGCCTTACCACTTGCTGCCTGCTGATGTCCCAGCGGACCCGCTGCTCTGCCCGCGGGTGAAAAGTCGGCGGAAATGAACAGATGTGTCGGGTCAAATTTTGATGAATCATTTTTATCCTCGACGGTTACTGCATAGTTGAGCGGATATCCAGGAAGATAAAATGATTTGTTTCCGCCTGTCAGCTGAATGGCAACTTCCGGTGACTCATTGCCTGCATAAACTCCAACCGGTTCGCTTTGTGATGCTGCTCCTTGCGAATCTTTGACCCCTACGAAAATCTGATAATCTCCTGGAGTAGTGTAGGTGTATTCCAATTCCGCAGTGGCCGTTTCTTTTGTCTGACCATCGCCAAGATTCCATGTATAAGTGATCTTATCTTTTTCAGGATCATTTGCTTCGACGGAAGCTTTGATGGAAAAAGGCAATACACCGGTAGTCTTGTCTAGCTTCAACGCAGTCACCCGCGGTGCTCTGTTGCCTGAAACGAAATCGATGCGGGCCAATCCTGCATCCGCATTTTTGGTAAACCATCCACTGCCATATTCAAGCAAATACAATTTTCCATCCGGGCCTACCTCCATATCAATCAGGGAATTTAATTTCATGCCGGGAGCGAAGGGTTCCATTTTATCAAAGTCCCCATTGGGCAATAGCGTCACGGCCTTGATCCAGCCTCTGATCCATTCGTAAATGATCAGTTTACCGTTATAATAATCAGGTAAGCGCGTTTCTTTCGGGTATAGATCGGTGTAATAGACCGGGCCCGCCATCGCATTGCGGCCACCGCTGCCTACCTGTGGAAAATCTGATGATGGACCGTAAGGATACCAGATGAATGGAGGCGAAACGGGGGGCAGTTCACGCAACCCGGTATTGTTGCGTGAATCATTGATGGGCTTTTCTGGATCGAAAGCAGGACCACTTTTTCCTGTCTCATAATTATAATCATGGTAAGGGAAATTCTTTCCGACGAATAGCGGCCATCCGAAATAGCCAGCTTTGCGAGCTTGATTCACTTCATCGTATCCACGTGGACCACGTGTGGCCATGCTGTCTTGTTGTGCGTCTGGCCCGACTTCACCCCAATAGAGATTGCTATTCTTCTGATCTACCGAAATCCTGTATGGGTTTCGGTTGCCCATGACATAAATCTCAGGGCGCGCTTTATCAGTGCCTTTCGGAAACAGATTGCCATCAGGAATTTCATAGGTCGCATCATCTTTTACTCTGATGCGCATAATTTTCCCTCGCAAGTCATTGGTGTTGCTCGAAGATCTTCTGGCATCGTATTGTTTGTGACCTGGGGTGTCATTGAGCGGACCGAAACCGCTGTTAACATATTTTTGTCCTTTCTCATCAAAGGGAGTGGAGTTATCACCCGATGAAACATAGAGTAATCCATCCGGACCAAACGCGATGGAGCCGCCGGTATGGCAACAGATTTCTCGCTGTGATTTTACTTCCAGAATTGTTTTTTCAGTTTTAAGGTCAAGGGTATCCTTCTCAAAAGTAAATCGAGACAGCCGGTTGACCGATGTATCGGAAGGGCTATAGTAAACATAAATCCAATGGTTCTTCTCAAAGTTTGGATCTTTTGCCATCCCCAACAGGCCCTCCTCCACATTCACACCCGTTCCGACAGATTTAAAATAAACATTTAAGAACCCTACTTGCTTTACTGTTTTGGTTTCGCCTTTGTACAAAAGAATTGACCCTCTGCGTTGTGAGATTAGAATGTCCAGATTGGGGAGAACCGTTATTTCAGTGGGCTCATAAAAGTCTCCGCCTGTCGCTAACTGCGTCTTTGTAAGCCGGTCTTCATCAAGAGGAAGTTGTGTTTTTGCTTTTGTATAATTCAATACTTTGTTGTCACCGATAGCATATTGAATCCCCGCCAATAAATGTTTGAGATAATTATCTTCTACATAGCTTTCATCGGTATGCCCAAGTGCTGTATAAAATCCTCGACCGCCATCAAACTCATGATACCAGCTCATCGGGTGAAATGCGCCGTTGGTGCCGCCCTCGTATGAAGATTCATCAATGGTGATCAATACATGGATGTCTGGATTGATTTTCTTAAAGTTGTACAATTCATCCTTTCGTTGCCATACGGTGTCGGTGAAGAATGCCGTAGCCGGAAATTTTTTGTCTTTAATGATGAATTTAGCTTCCTGTTGTTTAGGGTGGCTGCTGAAAAAGGCACCGACGAGTCTGCCATACCATCCCCAGTCATATTCGGTGTCCGTCGCAGCATGAACACCTACATAACCTCCACCCGATTGGATATACCGTTCAAAAGCTGCTTCCTGTTCGTAATCCAGTACGTTGCCGGTGGTACTCAGGAAGACCACGGCGGAATATTTTTTCAGGTTGTCTTCGTTGAATAAGGCTGCATTCTTCGTCGTATCCACATCAATTCCATTTTCCAGTCCAAGTTTTTGGATCGCGTTAATTCCAGCTGGTATTGCCCCATGCTTGTAGCCCATTGTCTTTGAAAAAATCAGTATTCGCGGCTTTCCGTCTCTTTTCTTGTCACAGGAGGACATCAGGAGGAGGGCCAGAGATATCAATACAATGTGCTTCATACAGTTATTATTTTGGAACAAGACGGCAAAGTAAATTAAAATATATGAGAATACAGTTCAAGAATAATCAGGTCTTGTCGCTGTTTGAGGACTAAAATCCCCTGTGAAGCTGGATGCTTTAACCCTGGCCTTAAGGCCTACCGTTAGGACACAAGTTTAGGGAAAACGCTCACCCAATATTGTGAAATTAAGATTCAGTGTTGAAAATCAAACCGTATTACCTTATTACCTTATCTTCTCATGTCACCATAAGGTAATAAAGTCAAATACCTTTGAACTATCCATTTTTACTAAGGTAATAAGGGTGGCCCGACTGGAAGATGTGTAACAACAAAAATCCAGACTTCGATGTTGATTGATAGAAGGCGCTGCCAGCCCATGAGGAATTGAAGGGTACAATACATCCTCCTTCACTGGTTATTTGGAGATGCTCCTAAAGAAATATTTCAATTTTAAGCTTGAATGATTGGCCGGTTGCCGGTCTAAACCGTTAATGCTGACACAACTTTCAAATCACCGAAAATATGTCCATAGCAAGATTGAAGCCCATCATGATGATCGCATGCCTTATGGCTACGATGACAACCCTGGCACAAGGTCGTGCCAGCCTTCCATCCATCCGTAAAGCAGACTCACTCTTTTTTGCAGGTGATTATCAATCTGCTAAAGAGATGTACAGCAAAGTTTTACGTGACACATCAAAGAACGGAGGAGCATGGTCCAGGTATGGATATTGTAACCTGAACGCAAAGAATTACGATGGAGCATTGACCTCGTTTGAGAAGGCGTTGGCCAACCACCCTGCCAGGCCTGTAAGGATGAATACGTTTGCTTCGTTGGCAAGGGTTCATTCTGTCAAGCGTATGAATATGAAAGCGTTGACAGAACTTGACAGTGCGGTAACGCTTGGGTATGGAAACCTGAATTTTCTCGATACTCAGGAAGACTTTAACAACATCCGCGGAGAGGAAAAATTCAAGATGTTAAGGCAGAAGGTATACCTGTCAGCATTTCCATGCATGGCCGATGCTAAAGCACGTGAATTCGATTTCTGGATCGGAGACTGGGATGTTTACGTGACAGGTACTAAAACTTTTGCCGGGCACAACAAAATAGAAATGATTTCAGGCGGTTGTGCATTGCTCGAGAATTGGGAATCAAAAGCAAGTAATGGAAAGAGCATTAATTTCATTGACCCGGTTACCCAAACCTGGAAGCAGACCTGGGTTGGTTCTTACCAGTCAGGGATTCAGGAATTTGTCAAGGGTGCGTACAAAGACGGTGCCATGCGGTTTGTGTTTCAAAACCAAAATGCACAGGGTGATAAAATAATAGGGAGCTTCATCTTTTACAATGAAAAGCCCGGGCAGGTGCGTCAATTCAATGAGGCTTCTTCAGATGGTGGCAAAACCTGGACCACGAGCTATGATTATACATATTTAAAAAAACAATAATTAGTTGTTGGTGGATATTTGCAATGATTTGCAATCTCGACCTAATCAGAGCATGTTCTACTGAAAGGGTGTTTCAGGTCCGGAGTGTAAATGCGGACTACCGATCAGGGCTCCATCTTAGTCAAATAGCATTCCCGATTCAACCTTTTGAATTACTTCCGGCACGTTGGTTGGATCTTTCTTGCTGGTGATTCTTTTGCTGATGGTATAAGCATCCATCTTATCCTGGTCATATGGTCTGCAGAATGCAAGTACATCCTCTTTTGTCAAAACAGGATTCAGCCAATCCTTTTCATATTGCCGATC
Source organism: Cyclobacteriaceae bacterium (assembly GCA_043776715.1). GTDB lineage: Bacteria > Bacteroidota > Bacteroidia > Cytophagales > Cyclobacteriaceae > ELB16-189. The sequence goes on from JAYVQY010000131.1 coordinate 46,441, forward strand.
CAGAATCACAGGCATTCTTTTTTTGTTGTTGTGAATCTTTTCCATCAGGGGATTGGCGCTGGTGGTAAGTACAGAATAAGTATAAGTCAATTCTCCTGAGAGCGGATTCTTCCAGCTTGAATAGATTCCAGCCAGACTGAATATCTTCTGTTGCCGGAGATATACATAATAAGGCTGTTTGACTTTTCCTGCTTTATCCATCCACCTCCATTCAAAGAATCCGGTGACAGGAATCAGGCATCGTTTGCCATCTTTTAGAGAATCGCGAAAACTAGGTTTATCATACATTTCCTCGCTGATGCAGTTCAACGTTTGATTGCGGAGCATCATTGCCTGATCCAATGTCTTGGTGAACCATGGAATCAACCCCCAGGAAAATAGACCCATTGAATCTGGTGCGGTCAATACCGGAGCGAGTTGATGATCAAATCCATTCTCATGATAATAGGGTACCCACAATTCACGAATGCGTTCCTGGCCCCTGACCTGATAATACCCCTCGAGTTCATCGAGGGTATATGTTTTGGAATCGTGGTAACACATTGGATGAATGATTAATATTTCCTGTTGTGAATTTTATAACCTGAATTACGCCCATATTCCTGAGCAATCCTTCCTCGTTCCTCTTCTGCTTTCTGTATTTTATCTGCAACAATATATCGAATCATGTTGATCCAGGTGGGATAATTGTCTTTGCGAAAAAGAATAATATTTAAGCCTGGTTGAATGTTCTGATGGCCATACCGAATGAACAGTTCAAGTTTGGAATACGCTCTCGTTGATTTGACATAAGCATCCTCAAAATCCTTCTTCCACCGGGTTTTGTTCAGCCGGAAAGTTTTCTCAAGATAATCCCAGGTCTTGTCAATATCCAGTTCATCCATCACCTCCGCCACATCTTTAGGGATGGCTGATATCAAAGTTCTTTCGTGTCTGATGGAAGCCATGGTAGGCCAAATATAATTACTAAAATATTTAGTAAAATCACTAATCCTCATAAATAGTATGCTATTTTAGGTCAATTTGAATGAATTGATCTTTTGCCATCGCGAGACACCAAGTATTCTAATTATTAAAAAGTCACTCAACTACTTATGGATAATAGCCCCAGAATGAGCGAACCGCCAACACCCAACACCCAACACCCAACACCTAGCACCCAGCACCCAACACCCACCCCCAACCACACCTACCAAATCCCTTGCTGCACTCTTGATAATTGACCACATTGTTTAATAAAAATGAATCCAATGAAATCATTCCTGCTTATTACCGCCCTGTTGCCCGGGTTGCTGTTTGCACAAGGGAGCAAAGTGTATGACAACCTCAGTTTGCCCAGTAAGATTTTGAAAGGAGACAGAAAATATGCCGTTTATCTTCCTGCTGATTATGAAACATCACAGCGGAGTTATCCTGTGTTGTATTTATTGCATGGAGGAGGAGATGACCAGACCGGCTGGGTTCAATTTGGCGAAGTGCAACACATCACCGACAAAGCAGTTGCAGATGGCATCGCCACGCCAATGATTATTGTGATGCCCGATGCCAACACGGGAACGCGCGGCTATTTCAATGACCTGAAAAACGAATGGCGTTATGAGGATTTCTTTTTTGAGGAATTCATGCCCTTTGTTGAAAAAACATACCGCATCAAAAAGGAAAAACGCTTTCGCGCCGTTGCCGGCCTTTCAATGGGAGGTGGCGGTTCCTTCATGTATGCCTTGCATCACCCTGAATTGTTTTCATCAGCTTGTCCTTTGAGTGCGTCTACGGGTCCTGTTACCCTGGAGGCTACCAAAGCCTGGTTGGAGGAACGCAAGCAAACGGGTACCGAAGAACAGATTCAGGCTTACTACAAAAAATACACGGCGCTTCCATTGATCGACGCCGTAGCGGAGGATCAGAAAAAAGCCGTGCGGTGGTATATCGATTGTGGTGATGATGATTTTCTTTTTGAAGGAAATTCATTGGTGCACATTGCCATGCGAAAGAAAGGAATCCCGCATGAGTTTCGAATCCGCGATGGAGGACATACCTGGACCTATTGGCGGACTGCGTTGCCTACCGTACTCGGCTTTGTTTCAGAGGCGTTTCATCAATATTAAAGATTGCACACTGCGCCTTGAATGGTGCTGGCTTTGATCAATTATTCATATCGGAGGGACTTAACCGGATTGGCTCTCGCCGCTTTCAATGTATGAATGCTGACGGTAAACAGCGCGATCAATACCACCAATGAACTCGGTAGAATAAAAATCCACCATGCCAAATTGATGCGGGTAGCAAAAGCCTCCAGCCAGTTATTCATTACCCACCACGCGAGGGGAATGGCCAGTACGATTGCGAAACCCAGGAGGATCATGTATTCCCGGCTCACCAATGTAAGAATGCTGTGGAGGGAAGCGCCCATCACTTTGCGCACACCAATTTCTTTGGTTCGTTGAATGGCCGTGAGCGATGACAATCCGAAAAGGCCAAGGCATGCGATGAAAATCGCAAGAACTGAAAAAACGCCAAACATTTGTCCGAATTGTTGATCTGCTTTGTACTGCGCATTGTAATGCTCATCCAGAAAGAAATAATCGAAGGGATTACCTTGGAAAAATTCTTTCCAATCACTTTCAAACCTCGTGAGTGACTCTTTAACATTGCTGGTATTAAATTTTATAGAATAGAATCCTCCGGGAGCCTCGCTATAGCGGAAGATCAACGGTTCAAAAGATTTCTTGACCGATTCCTGACGGTAGTTTTTTATCACACCCACAATGCGGAACGTGTCGCCCCAGAAGAAGATTTGATCATCGATGGCCTGGTCGGGGTTTTGAAATCCCATCAACTTAGCTGCTGATTCATTGAGAATCGCATTGGCTTTCTCATTTGCAACCTCGCCGGAAAATGCCCTGCCTGCAACGGTTTCTAATTTAAAGGAGGGCATAAAATCATGATCCATCATGATAATACGATATTGATTCCCTTCATCCTCCCGCTGGCTCAACCGCCGGATGGCACCTGCATTCCACTCAGGTGATGACCCAGGCACGGAAGATGAAGCTGTGACCGATACCACTTCAGCGTATTGTTGGAGTTTTTGCTTAAATCCAATGAACGTTCTCTTATAGGTTGAGTCGACCACCATATTGGGCGACCGCAGCACCAGCGTTTGGGTAACATCGATGCCCAATTTTTGATTTTGCATGAATTTGAGTTGCTGGTAGACAGTAAATGTTCCGATGATCAATGTGATGGAGGCGATGAATTGGGTCATCACCATTCCCTTGCGAAACAAGACACCCTGGCCAGTGTTTTTAAATCTTCCCTTCAGAACATCTACGGGCTTGTAACTGGAAAGTACGAAGGCGGGATACATGCCAGATAGAAGGGCGCCAAACACGATCAGCAGCAAGGTCCATATCCAAAAGAGCGGTTGGCGAAATAAGAAGTAATCCAGGGTGCGATCGGTTATTGCGCTGAACCACGGCGTCAGGAGCACGGTCACTCCGATGGCGAGAACCACTGCCACTGTATTCACCAGAATTGATTCTAAAAGGAATTGCTGAATCAACTGACTTCGAAATCCTCCCATGACCTTACGCATACCCACCTCACGCGCCCGCTCGATAGACTTTGCAGTGGAGAGGTTTACATAATTTATCCAGGCGATGACAAGAGTTAAAATGGCCACGATCATCAAAAAATAAGTTGCATCCCTGTTTCCATTGGCCTTGAACTCCATGATGAAGTCAGAATCCAGGTGAATGCTGGACACCGGTTGAAGATGATAGGACACTGTTGCATTGAATCGTTTCAATTCCTCACCCACTTTCTTTTCAACAAAGGCCGGAAGTTTGGCCTCCAATGCTTGAGCGTCTGCATTCTTGTCCAATAATATATAGGTAAAGAACCCATCCCACATCCATTCTTTAAGTTCTTCCTCATTTTTTCGCCCTACCAACTTTGCATAAGTAGCAAGTGAAAGCATGGCATTGAGTTTCATGTGCGTGTTCTCCGGCAAATCCTCATACACACCCGTTACAAGATAATCGGTGTTGCCATTGTTTTTCATGGTCTTGCCGAGTGGACTTTCAGTTCCGAAATATTTTCTCGCCAGCGAACGGGACAATACGATTTTGTTGGGCCCGGATAATGCCGTGGAGTCAACACCTTCCATCAAGGGATAAGAGAAGACTTTGAAAAAGTCCTTACTGGCGAAATACACTCCCTCTTCTTTAAAGAACACATCACCGTAGGCGAGGAGGGCATTATCTGGCGCCATGCGTACATAGCTGATGACCTCAGGGAAATTGGTTTTAAGATCTGGGCCGATACCCTGGGCGCCGGCAGCCCAGCGGGTGCTGAGTTCACCTTTGTCGTATCGGTCTTGTTGAATTCTATAAATGCGATCGCTGGTTTTCCAAAAGGAATCATAGCTTAATTCATGCATGACATATTGCGTGATGAGCATGAATGCAGAAATACCAATGACCAGCCCTAAAATATTGATGCTGGTAAAACTCCGGTTACGGAGAATATATCGCCAGATGGAATTGAGGTAATTTCTGAACATAGAACCAGTTTTGTACAAGACGTAACCAAAGAGAGAAGGTTACATAAAAAGTTAATTTACCTTGGGGTACAACCGGGATTTCGAGTGACTGAAAAGCCCTTAACAAAATGCGTAGGCCAAATTAATCCAAATCACCCATCGCAATAAACCCGATCTCATTGACCCATGCCTTACGGCCATTGTCATTCAGAACTTTTACGGCCGCACCGGCAAGTTCCTTTGCCAGCTGACGACATGCTTTGACCATATTCAATTGGAGCACCCCTCGTGGCAGGGAGGTATCACTCATTCCAAGGTATCCATCCATTTTACGATTGCAGACATCATGCTGTTCTAAAAGTTTATCGAACGTTGAATTGAATATTTTCATGAAGTGAGCATCACGGCGGATCAGTGCAACATGCTCCATCAATTGGTCCTGCTCATAGTCCTCGTTTCTGAAAGCGAAGTAGGACACGATTTGCATGGGCCGGATATTTTCAATCGAAAAGGCAAATTCCCTGAAACGCATGATGCCATCTTGCTTTTGATATACTGAAAAACGGCAGTTGAGCGATTCGGCATAATTGAGACCACAAATAAACAGATCTCCTTCCTTCAGGTGACGACTTGCCCAGGAGAGTGCATTCTTACGAAATGCCGGATCGAAATACATCAATACATTCATGCAGCGAATCATATCCAGATCTTTTGGGAATACATCGCTGCCAATGCCCTGCTGCACAAAGTAAAGATTGTTTGTTGCATACTTTCGCAGTGGGTTCCTTACAATTTTTTGACCCTCTTCATTGAATTCTTCAAATGACCCCTTTGATTCCTGTCCCGGAAGTTGTTTTTCCAAATGCAAAAACATTTCCCTAAACCGTTGTTTGGTAGCGCCAAGATCCCGGAACACATCCGTCCATTGTGAATTGCTGACATTTCCCGGTTGCAGATATTTTAAACTGCCATCTTCATTGATGCAAGCATAATTACCTTCTTGATCTGTGATTGTATATTTCCCGAAAGAAGGATCGGCGCCGATGAAATCTACTTTTGGAAATCGCCTGGCGAGATCGACGGCCGTGTGCGGCGGAAAACCACAACCCATGTCCAGCACACGGTTGCCGGCAACCAACGGACTCCACTGGTTTTTTTCCATGTAATCTTCGATCAGTACATGCCGGTTAATAAAAGTGATTGGAGGTACGATTCCACCCCAGGCTCCGGGTAGGATTTTTGGTATGAGATTTCCAAGCTCCCAAAAAATCAACTCCGCAGAATCGCTGGCGCTGATACCAATGCGTTGCATTCTGGCGAATACACCTTCTGCGAATTCAATGGCTTCTTTGTTGTTGTGATCCAGCGCATTGAGGTAAGATATCTGCGCATCGGATAGTTCGCCGTGAAAGTATTTTTGATTAATGCCGGTTAAGAAGTCAGCTGAAAGCATTTTGCACTTTTTGGTTAAGAAATAAATATATCCACTTTTTTCACATTGCCCTAGGGCTCGGTTGTGGTGGCTTCACAACGCCAAGATTTTCCTACTCATTGGTGTTCGGGTCTCAGACAGGCATATTTTATCTGTACCTATAAATGTTTACCTTTTAATCTGGGAATTTGATTCCTTGGATGCCATTTAAGAATTAACATGAAAGCAAAATCTATTAAAGGGAAATCTTCGGAAGAAATTCAGACCGCTTTAGATCAAAGTATGTCCGCTGGGTTTAAGCCCACACTGGCTTTTGTGTTTCTATCCATTAAACAGGACAGGAAGGCCATTACGGCGATCCTTGACAAGCAAGGCATCGCCATTTTTGGAGCGACAACAGCGGGTGAATTTATCGATGGAGATATTGGAAAAGAAAGTGTTGCCATTTTGTTATTGGATATGCCTCACTCCCATTTCAACATATTTCTTGGAGACTATGGCGAAGAAGAGCCACAAAGCCTGGCTAAATCAATGGCAGAAAAAGCTCTACTACAATTTAAACATCCTGCCTGGCAAATGGCACCAATGAATTTCACAATAGCACGTGCAGCTGGGTAGCGATGAAAGAGAAATAGATGAACAAGCATTTGCAATTGATACTGAGCGATATTCAACAAGCTGAAGGCTTGAGCGAAGAAGAAAGAAATCGTATTACGAAAGCGGTGATGGATGCCGATAAGTTATTGACGCTCGCTGAGTTTAAACTTGAAAGAACGGAGAAAGTAAAACGAACCACCGCCATCTTGCTGGAAGAAACTATCGAAGAACTGGAGCAAAAGCGGAAGGTAGTAGAAGAGTCAAAAGATGCACTGCAGAAGACGCTTGAAGAGTTGAAATCGACCCAGGCCCAACTCATCCAATCTGAAAAAATGGCCAGCCTCGGAGAACTCACCGCAGGCATAGCCCATGAAATACAGAACCCGTTGAACTTTGTGAATAATTTCTCGGAAGTCAGTAGCGAGTTGATTGATGAAATGAATACAGAACTTGACAAAGGAGAAATCAAAGAAGTCAGGTTAATTGCGAAAGACATTAAACAGAACCTTGAAAAAATAAACCACCACGGAAAGCGTGCCGATGCCATCGTAAAAGGAATGCTCCAACACAGCCGAAGCAGCAGTGGCGTAAAAGAACCCACTGACATCAATGCCTTGTGTGATGAGTACTTGAGATTATGTTATCACGGTCTAAGAGCCAAAGACAAATCGTTTAATGCAACAATGAAAACAGACTTTAATGCCTCCCTTGGCAGGCTAAATGTAATTCCACAAGACCTAGGGCGTGTGATCTTGAATTTACTCACGAATGCCTTCT
>JAYVQY010000132.1:0-53571 GCA_043776715.1 Cyclobacteriaceae bacterium
TTACAACCTCAGCACCGCAGGGTGGTTTGACAATCCTGCCTGCACAGTATTGCCGATGGGCCTACTTTTCATCATCTTTAAAAGAACTTCATGGCACAAACGGAGCACACGGAGAAAACACAGAGAATATGTTCAGCAATAGCATGTTGACCAGTTGCCTTTCTTAAGTAAAATATTTTTCTCCCAATCTTTTGGGGAATGAGAGTTTAAGAAAGATTCTAGGTGTCTGCTCTGTGCATTTGTCTGTGCCCGCTGTGGTGAATGCATTCTGGCCTTATCCCAAAAATTTCTCTACAGGACTAGCACACTGAATGCACTAAAAGAATCTCAAAGCTTTTGTCGCCATTGTTTCTTTTCGGATTGTATTTTTTTTGATTTCATCCGTTTTTGTTTGGCGGCCTTAGACGACTTAGTTGCTTTTCTCACTTTGGTTACTGCAAAGGCTTTGATGAGCAGGTGATCCAGCTTTGAAAGCGCTGCCTCTTTGTTTTCAAATTGTGACCGCTTTTCCTGGGATGTGATCATCAATATCCCTTGTGTAGTAATCCGCGCAGCAAGTTTTTTAAAAATTATTTCCTTCTGCTCCGGGCTTACTATGGTACTGTGAACCACATCCCACTTCAGCGTGACTTTGGAATTCACCTTGTTTACATTTTGCCCACCCGGTCCGCTGCTGCGGGAGGTGGTGAAAGTCAATTCATGAAGCAGGTCTGTTGATTGCAAACTTTTGGTCATCATCGCAGCACAAAAGTAAACTCTAAATATTTACAATGATTATCCCCTCCAGGCAGCCTCTGGAACATTGCCCCTGCAGCCCTGGTCAATTCATTAATTTTTCAATCAGAAATGCAGACTCATAAAAAAACCTGAGCGGTTAACCCAGGCCTTTTCCAGTTCATCAGAAATCCATTTTACCATTTCCCGTATCTACCCCGCTTATGCCTCATTCGCCCTTCATCCTTTTTTGTTCTTCCTGCCGACCACTGTGTCCATTGTGATTCTGTGAGGATGCTCTTTAGCTGCGCTTGATGTTCAGTCTTCAGTTTTTGCTGCCGTTTGCGGGCGGTGCCAACTGTAAGGGATGTGTCACTTTTTAATTTTAAGTGATCCGCTCGAAATTTTTCATCAATCGCATTGATCTTCGCAAATTGATCATCATTCAACTTCAGTTCAGTCTTCATTTTTTCCGAACGTTTGGTTGTTTTTTCACCGTGGTGCTCACCGCGGTGTTGGGCAAACATGATCGTACTCACCATCATGATCCCTAGCAATGCCATGTTTCTTTTCATATGTATTCGTTATGGCAGTTAGACAACTGACGTTTGAATATTATTCCCATACTCCTGCAGTTTTTTTACCTTATGTCTGATTTCGAAGATTAGTCTATGAAATGTAGCCGCAGTTTTTCATACGGTAAATCCACCTCAAGATAAACCGGGGCGTCGTTGATGCTTTGATAGTTGAGTTCTACAATGCTCTTGTTATTGCTTTGTGGATTGGGATAAACTCTTCCAATGCTGGCAGTATTGACCATCACGATTCCAGCTTCATCTTCTTCGGCAATGGGTAATTCAATGAATTTTATCATAACTTTAATTTTGCATAATTTACTAAGACCATTTCACAACCTGTTATCCCTAGTCATCCCATGAAAGGAATCATCACCAAAATTATATCATTGCTCGCACTTGCTGCTGTGTGCATTTCTTCATGCAAGCAAGGGCCTTCTGAAGAAAATCCAGCCAGCCCCATTGAGATACACTTTCCTGAAAAGGCTGCCAATCTCACTATTTATGAGGTGAATATCCGGCAGCATACCAAGGAAGGAACCCTGGCAGCATTCACGAAAGATCTTCCGCGACTGAAAGAGCTTGGTGTAGGGATGCTATGGATTATGCCCGTGCAACCCATCGGCGTAAAAAACCGGAAAGAACCTCTTGGAAGCTACTATTCCATTAAAGATTACACGAAAATCAATCCGGAATTTGGGACGGACGAAGATTTTAAGAATCTCGTGACCAAAACGCATGAACTTGGGATGTACATTATTCTCGATTGGGTACCCAACCATACAGCATGGGATCATTCATGGATTGCTGAGCACTCAGACTTCTATTCACGCGATTCCAAAGGCAACATCATGCATGAGGCTGACTGGCTAGACATTGCGCTGCTGGACCATACGAATCCAAAAACCCGTGCCGCGATGATTGAAGATCTGAAATACTGGGTAACAAATTTTGGCATCGACGGATTCCGTTGTGATCATGCCGGTCATGAAATCCCATTGTACTTCTGGGAGGAAGCGCGGGCTGCGATCGATCCTATCAAAAATCTCTTTTGGCTTGCCGAATGGGATGGCGCCCGAATGCACCTGGAGTTTGATGGGACGTATGCCTGGGCGCTATTGCATCTTACCAATAAGGTAAGCAAGGGCGAAGCGAATGCTGATGATATAGCAGATTGGATTGACAAGGACGCAAAAGAATATGGGCGAAAACCCTTTCGCATGACCATGATTACAAACCACGATGAAAATTCATGGCAAGGAACGGAATTCGAACGGTATGGCGATGGCTACAAAACATTTGCCACTTTCATTTTCACTGCTTACGGAATACCAATGTTATATACAGGACAAGAGGTTGGGCTCAACAAACGACTCAAGTTTTTTGACAAGGACACCATCGACTGGAGTGATCCTCTCCACTTGCAAACGTTCTATAAGAGCCTTGTGAAGTTGCACACCGATAACGAAGCGCTCTGGAGCGGTGAGTATGGAGGAATGACCGTGCGGATCAATGACAGAGACCCCAACATATACGCCTTTCAAAGAACGAAGGGCAGCAATACCGTCATTGGCATTCTTAATTTTTCATCTAAGCTGCAGGAATTTCAACTCAAGGACAGTGTTGCCATTGGGAAGTATAAGGATTATTTCACGGGTGAATCTTATGATTTGTCACTGAGTCAGCCGCTGAGCCTCAAGCCATGGAAATATTTGGTTTTCGTGAAATGAGAGAATGCATTTTACCACTGAGGGCACCAAGGACACGGAGAAGACACGGAGAATGCAATTTTTTCTGCGGCTTCTCCGTGTGCCTTTCTTTGTTGTTTGCACTCTAATCACAGAAACCCGGAAGTTCAAAAGCACTGATGCTCCAATCATCATTTTCATATACGAAATGGATCGTGCACTCACCTTCAAACAAGCGCTTGTTTCCCAGCCGAGGATGGACAATGTAGGCAAGGTGAGCTTCTACCATCCCGCGGCCATTGGCAATATCGGCAATTACATGCTTGATTTCTGTCTTCTCAACTACCATCAGGGTATGGGCCTCCTGAAAGGCAAGCACAATCGATGAGATTCGTTTTGGCGCATGCTCGTTCCCATGAAAAGCAACCCGATTCGTCAGCATGATCGCATCATACTCCTCATCCCACGGTCTGCTGAGAATACTTTCGATGAACCGCGTAGCATATCGTCTTAGGTCGTGATCATGGTTTGGGTGAAATTCCTCATAGATAAAATGTCGAACCATTCCTTCCATGATAAAAGCATCCATTTCAAATTCGAATAGTTCTTCCGTGATAAAACGATAGATCACCACATCATCATACTCACAAAAACAATCAAGGGCAATGTTTTTCTCCGCCATGAGCGTCCGTAAACCCGACAACTCACGGCGGATTTGGATATTGGTTAATGAATCGTATTTCGCAAACGTGGGCTTACCCAGCAGATTGAACACTTTTGTCCGGCCGCACTCCTTGTGCAACTTCTCGAAATCGTAAACATAGTTGAGCCACAGGTTTTCAGTCTCCGGGCTGAGCTCGCAAGCATCGCTCATTACCATACTGTGTTCGAGTTCAAGTTTCAATTTCATGACTTCATTAGAAGCCATGAGATCCTCGATGGGATCAAGCGCATCTTCAGGTAAATTTTTCATAGGCGTGTGATTTGTTTGATGACTCAAACTACCACGATGCAAGGGTGTGGCAAAATAAGTTGGTGAAGGAATACCTGATGAATTGAGGACACCGAGAATGCATTCACCACAGTGGGCACGGAGGGCACAGAAAAAACACAGAGTAAAGCAATCTTATCGACTGCAATAGTCACTACAGGTTAACTTAATTAATAGCCGTTGACAACTCTTTTGATTCCGTCTTTCAATCTCACCACATTGAAATTTATTAGCAGCCCAAATCTATTTTTCGAGAGTTTGAGGTAAGTAAGCACTTGGGAAAGATGGACTGGTGCTATTTCATCTATTGATTTGATTTCAACAACAATGCTCTTTTCAACCAGCAGATCGATCCGGTATCCATGTTCTAGATTGACATTATCATAGACCAGCGGAAGTGATTTTTCCTTTTCAACGAGAATGTTAGATTTGATCAATTCGTAATACAGACGTTCCTGATAGGCTGACTCTAAAAGTCCTGGGCCTAACATTGAGTGTACTTTCAATGCACATCCAATTATCTTTCCTGTAATTTCATTTTCGGCTGCCGCCATAAAGAATTTATTTTCACAAATAAATACACAAGAAGACAATGAAAGCAAGGCTTAAATAAAAATGTCAGGATTTCCTTTCTAAAACCTCTGTGCCACTTTGTGCTCTTAGTGCCCCCTGTGGTGAATGCATTTCTCCCTCTCATATAATTCCACATTGCTCCCAACAGACTTCAGACCTATTTTAGCAGACTTTTTCTTAAAGAATAATGCCCAAGACAGTCAAAACCTTATTTTCTCTTTTCTTCTTCGTCCTGATCGCAACCTCGTCCATCGCGCAGAAAAAGAATGCCCAATATCAATACCACCTGCGTAAAACTACTTCAGAAATAAAAGTGGACGGCGTGGAAGATGACATCGCCTGGAAGAACAGCGACGTGGCCAAAGATTTCTCTATGGTGCTGCCCATGGATACCAGTCTGGCAAGGGTGAGAACGGAAGTGCGCATGACCTATGACGATGAGCATATCTATTTAATGGCTACTTGCTATAATTTGCTCCCGGGTCCATACATGGTGGAGTCCTTGCGTCGCGACTTTGCGTTTGGTAAGAATGACAACTTTCTTCTCTTTGTTGACACCTTTGATGATCAGACCAACGGCTTTACCTTTGGAGCAAACGCGGCTGGGGCACAGTGGGATGGCACTTTGTTTGAAGGTGGCAAAGCTGATCTAAGCTGGGACAACAAGTGGCGATCAGAAGTGAAAGCTTATGGTGATCGTTGGGTATTTGAAGCGGCCATTCCTTTCAAATCCATACGGTATAAAAAAGGAATCAGGGAGTGGGGAATAAATTTTAGCAGACTTGATCTGAAGACCACCGAAAAGTCGAGTTGGGCCCCTGTACCCCGACAATTCCCAACGGCATCGCTTGCTTATACGGGTATATTGGCCTGGGACCAGCCACCACCCGAAGCAGGAGCTAACGTCTCCATCATTCCTTATGCGCTTGCCCGCGGCACCCGGAATTATGAAAACGGCACACCTGCCGCCTACAAGAGCGACTTCGGGGCTGATGCTAAAATTGCAGTCACCTCTTCTATCAATCTGGACCTGACCGTCAACCCGGATTTTTCACAAGTGGATGTCGACCGGCAGGTGACCAACCTCGATCGCTTCGAATTGTTTTTTCCCGAGCGGCGACAGTTCTTCCTGGAGAACGGTGACCTCTTTGCGAACTTTGGTTACTCCACCATCCGGCCCTTCTTCTCACGGCGCATAGGGCTAGGCGTGCCCATACAATATGGAGCTCGGGTCAGCGGCAAAATAAATCGCAATTGGCGGATCGGCATGATGGACATGCAGACCAAGGCGGTGGATGCCCAGGACTTGCCGGTCCAGAATTTCGGAGTGGTTTCTTTGCAGCGTAGAATATTTGCGCGCTCCAACATTGGTCTCATATTCATTAACAAGCAATCCATTAATTATGTACCTCCGACAGATTCTGCGGCGACTGTCTATTCTCAATACAACCGAAACATTGGTCTTGAGTATAATCTCGCATCCTCCGATAATCTCTGGACAGGTAAAGCACTGGTGCTACGTTCATTCAGTCCGGATAAAAAGGGAAATGATTACGTCCATGCCATGAATCTCCAATATGCTACGCGTAAATGGACCCTTTCATGGCAACACGAAGCGATTGGAAAAAACTACAATGCCGAGGTGGGTTATGTACCTCGCAAAGGTTATATAAAATTAAATCCTACGGCAGGCGTACTATTCTTTCCAAAAGGGACCAAGGTCCTCAGTCACGGGCCCACGATGAGCTCTACCCTTTTCTACAATGAATCATTCCAGCCGACAGACAATGAATCATGGGTTGCTCACACGACCACCTTTAGGACGCAAAGTAAGCTCATGCTATGGGTGGGCCACAATTATGTGAAGCTTCTCAGACCGTTTGATCCAACCAACTCAGGAAAAGATACGTTGGCAACGGGGAGTGAGCACCAATTCAATTCTTACGGATTTGAATTTACTTCAAAGCCTCAAAGTGTTTTCACGTATGCCGCCACCGGTAGAAACGGTGGGTACTATGCGAATGGCACACGCTTCAACCTTACCGCCGACATTGGCTATCGCTTTCAGCCCTATGTCAGCATTGCACTGTCATCTTCCTATAATAATATCTGGCTGCCGGAGACTTCGGGGCACACCACCCTGTGGTTGGTAGGTCCAAGATTGGATGTCACCCTCACGAACAAACTCTTTTTCACTTCTTTTTTGCAATACAATAATCAAAAGGACAACGTCAATCTGAACACGCGGCTTCAGTGGCGATACAGGCCGGCTTCAGATCTTTTTATCGTTTATACCGATAATTATTTGCCTGGAGACTTTTATGTGAAGAACCGGTCGCTGGTGGTGAAGTTCACTTATTGGTTTAGTATTTAATTTAGGGTTGTGTTAATTTGAGATTCTTCATCAGTAGCCAGTAAGCAACGAGTTGTCAATTTGAATAAGACTTAGCCGGTTGGTGTTCTTCAATAGCATCCGTACACGCTTCTCGTTGGTGAGATAGAAATCGAGGGCTCAGGCAGGCGAAGAGTTGTCAAATTTGAAATGACATGGCATCCTAACTTGGCCTTGGCGCCTGTTGCCGAAATTGGCTTCGACTCCGCTGCCAATGGCAACATACAATTCTGTTTGAATTTAAGTGAATTCAACGTTTATTGAAGGCATTGAAAATCAATCAGTTTACGTAAAATGAAGAAGGCAAATTTGTTCCCGCAGAATAATCGCAGATTAAGTGCACGCAGATGATCGCAGATAGCATAGAATTAGATCAGCGTCAATCTGCGGAAACCTTTCCGAATTCTTAAACCACATGTCATCTACAAACAGGTATCGTGCCTTATGCGCGATATACTCAGCCTGACCTACTTCGAAGGAGACTAACCAATAAAAGTCACGCCGATGTTGGTGCAGATATAACTATTGTAATTCATAAATTAAGGCCAAAGACACATTGGTATTGGGAACCCTTGCCTATTGCATTTGCCAATTGCCTACTGCTTCAATAGTACCTCATTTTCATCACCACACTCTTGTCTTCTGTCAAAACAAACTTAAAGTCATTGTACACTGGCCGTCTCAATGATGAATGGTAATAGTCTGAGAAAGCGTGCCCTTCCTTTGGAAAGAACCAGCCCGTGCTCATCTTATTGTCATCGTTCTCGTCATCAAGAAGTGCAATGGCCATGGTTTGTGATTTAAAGCCATAGTAGGTTCTGGTGAATGAGGAGCCTGTGAATTCAGATTTATCTACCACCACCTTGAGAAACCCTGTATCGTTCGGAAATGGTGTAGAGTCATCATAAAACTTAAAGCGGATGGATCCCTTGCTGTCCCTGATATTTGTGACCGTAATCGTAATGGAATAAGTTTTTTCTTCACTGCTTGCTTTCGCGCCATAGTACGAGATAATATTTCCCGGGTTTTCAGAAACGGATGCTGCTTGCACAATGGAGCCTTCCTGAGCGGAAACAAGTGCGGGGAGTAATAGAGTGCAGAATAAGAGCAATCGCAACATCATAGTTAACGGATCGTGGTGAAGGTACGGAATTAGCGCACAGGATGGCCATATTGATTCCACGATTATCTTATATACAACCCATTGACGTGTAGTACGACCTTACAAGACCTTGAATAAATGGCGTGCCACTTATCAGATTCAAATGTCTTGATGGCCCCGCCTCGGGTACCGCGTTCTTAGGACAAGGACAGCCTAAGCACTGATAACCCCGCCATTTATGGCGGAGACTAAATAAACTGGTTGTCATCGGGCTGTAGCCCAGCAAGTCTGGTTTGTACGTATCGATAAACGATTGATAGTCCTGGACAAAAGTTATTCTCCTATGATGCTCTGCTTGATTTTCTATGTATGCCCTCACTTTATCAAGCATAGATTCACTCACGGATACTGCAAAATATTCATCTGCCCATTCAAATTTTTGCTTAACCAAATTGCTACCATTGATCCAATAGGCCGACTCTCCTTTAAGTAATTGCATCGCTTTTGAAACGCTCATACTCGCGTTTAATCCAAACAAACAGTGTAAATGATCTACATGACCATTGAGTATATCTATGTGAATTCCCTTTTCCAAGGAATTCTGTTGGATGTGGTCAATTACTCTGGAGCGAATAGCATTCGATAGAAAAGGGTCTCTACCTTTAGTTCCCCATACAGCATGAATCATGACTTTTACAAAAGGCATACGAAATTGGGTTTTGGGCTAAAGCCCACAGCCCCAAAACCATCCCGAATCTCCGCCTTAAAAGGCGGAGTTAAAGATATCACCTAAGGGATATTGTTGAGGTATCAATTTTCCTCTCACAAACTTAAAAGCTTCTTCATGTGACTCCATCGGGTATCACATATGCTTTCCTGATTGATTTCAAAAAACTTCGCACACATTTCCGACTCATGAATTTCCACCCCACAAATTCTTCGCGCCCTTTGCGTGAACCCTTAAAACTCCTCCCGATAATAAATCTTATAAAACTTCCTTCCGTCTTTCTCCGTGCCCCTCTCAATCAATTCCCGATCCCCATGAATGTAGATGTGAAAATTTTTATCCAGCTTGAGCACACTCTTAAAAACCCTTGCTTGCCTTTTCACAACCTCAGAGGAGATGTCAAATGAAGGCTCCACATTGATGTTGAATTGCTCCCGGAAGCCAGCATCAAACTTCTTGTATGACTTGATTACTTCAGGATCCGCAAAGACCTCCTTCTCAAACTCTCTCTGATTGAATTCGTCATGCTTTTTAAAATATCCGATGGACTTGTCCAGATAGTTGAGTTGATCGGCTTTGGAGAGTTCAAATTCATCTGCAAGCTGGTCCGTGACATAGTGCCGCGCGATCTCCAGCAGTGCCTTTGTTGAATGATACCCATTGTTGACAGGCTTCACTTTCAAAAAAAGCTCATTCCAGTATTGCGCTTCCCCAGACTTACTTGATTTGTCGATGATGGAGACCCTATACCCATTTTCCGCATCCATGCTGTAGATCAGGCAAGCCTTATCAAGTTTCTCGAGACTTATTCCACTTTCACAATCAAGTTCGAAGTTGCCATCCTTCTTTCGTGAAAGTTTTAGAAAGGAACTCTTACTTTCAGACTTAAAAATGCCGATTGCCTCCACCCGCTGACCGTCAATCTCCACATTCTTAAAAAGTGCAACGAACAGGTCTCCGGACTTTATGTTCGGATGGATAGAAACCTCATACAAATGCTTTGCAATGCTCACCGATTTCACATGAAAATGTTTATCTGACTTAAAGAGGTCGCTCGCAAGTTGAAAGAGTGGATTTAAGTTAAAGTCATCGTTGGTGGAAGTAAAGTTGAAGTACTCATCAGAAGTGAAGGGGCTTAGAAAATAGGTTAGTAGATTGACGCGGAGTTCATCATCGTGGACGGTTAACTCGGTTTTGGAAGCGATGAGGTCTTCGTTGTTGGTTTTGTTGCCGATGTGGTGGGCGGAGAGGTGGGTGAGGGATGCGCTGTGTTGACTTATCATTTTGTGAAAATCATTTTGGTTATTGGTGTTGGATGTGGCATCCTTTCACTCAATCGCTAATCCTTTCTTCTATCCAGGAAATGATCGACTGAGAAAACGTCATACTCCTTTGGCAGGAGCAGCAATGCCACTAGTAAAATGGTTCTTGGCATGACATGAGAAAGATCCCATATGGGTTTTGAAAGGCCGTGGCCGAAAGTAACGATTACGAGCACCGAGGCCAGAGCATAAAGAGCATAGTCTCTTTTTAAACCGACGACTACAAGAAAGCCGCCGATCAATTCGACATAAGAAGTGTAATAAGCAGTTGCCCAAATCAGAAATTCTGGTAACAGGTCTTTGTAAGCATCATAAAAGAAATCCATTTGAAATACTTTCTCCACACCCCACTTAAAAACTTTTCCAAAGCCCTGCATGAGAAAGATGAAGCCAAGGACAAGGCGGAGGGTAAGTAAGGCAATGATTGAATTAAGGTCCGGGGTTCTCATGGGGCCTAAAGATAGGCCTTTGAGGAATATCACTGAACGAGAACTAATAGTAAGTATGGCTCCCGCCAACATTCTAATTCAATTCACTTTATTCTAATCCCCCAATCTTTTGCCCTGAGGGCGTTTGATTCCTCCTTTAATGTATTTCCCATTACCACGTACAGACTTCGGGCTATTTCACGCAGGCTGCCAAAGGACAGTTCTGTTTCAAGCGCAAGAAGCATTCTTAAATGCGAAGGATAAGAAGTTCAGGGATAGCGCATCGAGTTCTTTAATCTTCTACCGACCAGCTATGTACCACCGTCACATGCCCACCCCTGTTTTCCCTATCAATCTCTATTTCATTTTCAAACTCAGGTCCAAATCTTTCAAACATGCTGACAAAGCCAAGATTTCGATCTGGTATCCTTTCTAAAATCTGTCCTATCAAGCTGACCGCCACTTTTGAAATGGACAGCCAGGGTGAGCTCGTGCCTAGAATATTAGTCACCAGTCCAATGGCACTACCACCAACTCCTGATTTAATATCTTCCAGCACTTTCGCAATATCACGTTTCGAACGCCTTGAATGCATTACATAGAAATGAACATTCAATTCCCTGATTGGTGGCAATTCTCTACTCAAAAGAAAAAGACCATCAGCACCCTTTCCTAATGGTTCAAACGAAACTAAATTTTTCTGTTCTGGAACAACCAGAATTGCGTCTTCCGGAATAACAGCAACTACCACTTGGTCTTTGTGACCAGGGTGGTCAGCAATGATTACAAAATAGAGTCTCCATCTTTCTTTTGGTCGATGGATCTCTATTTTATTCAACTCCAGTCTGACTCTTGTCATGGAAAATCAAGTTTATTGTATTTGATGTTACTAGCTATTTCAAAAACCCCTGACCAAATATTTTCTCATTCTATTAGGAAGACATGGTGCGTCAGAAGCATGGTTGCGCTGATCAGGAAGCCAGCCGAAGCGGGAAACTTTATGGGCCATTTGGATTGTGTTTTCAGGTGGTCACTACCCTCCCCTTCTCCCTCACGAGCTTCATGATAAATTTAACAGATGGTAACCCGTTGCTTGTGCACTTGAAGCAAACTATTGGTACATGGGTACCTTTCGAATGAAAATTATTTGTTGGACCTCACCAGCTGCTGCTCGAGCCGCCCCCACCTGAATCCCCACCGCCAAAACTTCCTCCTGAGCTGGAAGAACTTGAAGAACCCGAGGAATCGGATGAGGAAGAGGAAGAGATCGTCGGGATTATTACCCGCTCGACCTCTTGATGTCCGCAAAACTTGCAACCTTTCTTAATCTCCTTCAGACCCTGCGATGTCGTGCTGGCCGATGAGACGGTATGGGTACTCAATATGCTAAGGGCCACGGTCGAGCAGGCGTGACACAACTCAAATTCCGTCGCCGAATTGAGATACTGGTAAACCTGAGTGGCCTTACAAGATTCACATTTCCATACATCGTAGTCAACCGATTTCAGCTTTTCCTCTAAAACCTGCGATTTATTTAAGTAGGGGTCTTCTGTGTCTTCTCCCAACAGCACCGTCGGCTTCCCGCAACTTTTGCAAGCCCTTGGATGCTTGCGAAAGGATGCCATCCGAACTCCATAAGGTTTTATGAAAAAAACAAAAGGCAATGGAAACAGAATGCATATCCATTTCCAGTAGCCTTGCTCCTGCTGATAGAAATTGTACAAAGCATGATAATCTTCTTTTGCCATCCACACTGCTGTTTGCTTTGCCATCCGGATCCACTTGACGGCGACGGTGAGGAGAAGATAACCATAGATTCCAACCCAAAAGATCCAACCAACCGCAACGAACGCCAACGCAATAATCAGTAAAACTGGCACTATGACAAACCACCACAGCCATTGCATCGAGCTTAAGTTTACTCCAGGCAAATAATCTTTTGGTCCGTTTTTTGAATCGATGAACACAGACTTTTTCTTTTTCGATACAAAAAAAATTAACCCGATCACAAACCAGGCGGTCCCAAAAAAGAAAGGAATTACTCCCAATCCGGTGTTGCCTTCCACTGTGGTGGTGTCATCAGAAGTACTATTTTTCGTACTGCTGCTGTCATCCTGTAGTTCTTCTGCATACGCTGGGTTTGTAAGAACCTTGATCACTTCTTCCACACCAGCCAGGATCCCAGCATCCACGTTCCCTTCTTTGAAAGATGGTACCATGTGCTGAATTTCTATGCGCTTGCAGATAATGTCTGGCAGGGTGCCTTCCAGCCCAAAGCCGGTATGAAGACGTACTTTCTTTTGGTCTTGAATGAATAAGATCAACAATCCATTGTCTTTCGCTGCGTGGCCAATGCCCCACTTCTCAAAAAGCTTTTGCGCAAAGTCATAATCGGTGACATCACCGATCGACTTCAGCAAGACTACGGCAACCTGAACGGTGGTCTGTTGTTCAAGGGACGAGAGCTTTTTGTCAATTTGAATTACAGTCGAGTCGGAAATCAGGTGGTCAGGGTTGCTGACATAACTATTGTTGGACAACTTAGTGTTGGGAACGGTTTCAACGGTATAGGTTTGAGCCTTACCGATCTCCCAGCAGCAAATCAATATGGTAATGTGACACAGCTTCGAAATCATAAAACAATTTGTGTGGTACAAGGTCTAATTTATTGTCTTCTCCTGAGCACAAGGGTATGATCAGTCTAATGTAATTGAATTTTATTATTGAAATATGGCAAGGGACAAATTTCGTGGTTAATAACCTCGAACGAGTTCTACACATGGCGGCTCGGCCTTTTAGTATAAAGTGTTAATTTGGCGGGATCATTTTCAAATCCAGTTTCATGAAAAAAAATCCTTCTAAACTTACGCTTTCCGTTCATGCCGGCTCTGTTGGCGACAGCCTCTATGGCGGGTTGGTGAACCCGATCTATCAGGCTTCTGCCTATGATTATGAGCAGTTGGTGCGGTATCCCCGCTACTTCAATACTCCCAACCATGAGGCGGTGGTCAGAAAAGTGGCCGCGCTTGAAAACACCGAAGATGGATTGGTCTTCAGTTCGGGCATGGCTGCTATTCTCACCGCCATGTTTGCGGTATTGAAGAAGGGCGACCACATCATTTTTCAGAATGACCTCTATGGCGGTGTTCACTACCTGGCGGTCAATGAACTCAGTCGTCATGGAATTGAATACACCCTGGTGGATGCGGCAGACCCTGAAAATTTTCAAAGGGCCATCCGCAAGGAAACAAAAGCCATCTATATTGAGACGCCCTCAAACCCCCTGTTGAAAATCACCGATATGGGTGC
Organism: Cyclobacteriaceae bacterium; assembly: GCA_043776715.1. Classification (GTDB taxonomy): domain Bacteria; phylum Bacteroidota; class Bacteroidia; order Cytophagales; family Cyclobacteriaceae; genus ELB16-189. The sequence goes on from JAYVQY010000132.1 coordinate 13,822, forward strand.
GGTGAGTAAAATTGCTCGCAAGCATGGCCTGCTCACGCTGATAGACAATACCTTTGCCTCGCCCGTGAATCAAAATCCTGCTGACTTCGGCATCGACATTATTTTACACAGTGGTACCAAGTATATCGGTGGGCACAGCGACATCTCTTGCGGTGTGATGGTGAGCTCGAAAAAGCTGACGCAACAAATCAAGGCTACCGCAATGCTCTTCGGTGGAAACCTTGATGCGCAAAGCTGTTATCTTGTGGAGCGCAGTTTGAAAACGATCGTGCTTCGCGTTCGTCAGCAAAACAAGAACGCAAAGGCGGTGGCAGAGTTTCTGGAGACTGAAAGCAAGATTGCCGCGGTTTATTATCCGGGGTTGAAGAAACATCCAGGACATGCCATTGCAAAAAAGCAAATGACGGAAGGCTTTGGTGGAATGCTTTCGTTTGAAGTAAAGGGGGATCCAGAAAAGTTTATCAAGAAACTAAAAATTATCAGAAGGGCTGTAAGCCTGGGTGGCGTAGAGTCTACTTTCAGTGAACCAGTGAAAACATCTCATGCGAAATTAACCGCAGCCGAACGGAAGGCCGTGGGGATTTCCGATAAACTGCTACGCCTTTCTGTGGGGATTGAGGATGCGGAGGATTTAATTGAGGATATCAAAGGCGCGTTTTAAATACATTCACCACGGAGGACACTGAGCACACTGAGAGGCACAGAGAATGCATAAACTCTGTGTCTTCTCTGTGCCCTCTGTGCTCTCTGTGGTGAAATGTATTAAAATCCGTAAATTTTGGAATGAAAAAGATTCAAGTTGTTATGCTGGTCCTCGCATTTTGGGGCAGCGCTTCTCTTTTCGCCCAGAGTGTTGCGAACTACAGAGTGGTGCGCGTCGTGGGCAAGGTGGAGAGTTCCAAGTTGATGCGCCTTATCAAAACTGAGGATGTCATTCCGGAAGGAGATAAGTTAAAGTTTGAAAGCAAACAGGATTACCTCATTGTCTTTCACCCAAAGCAGGGACGCAAGCGAATTCAGGGAATCCCTGACAGTCAGCCAAGGGAGTTTGACATGTTGTTGCAATCCTTCGTCAAGCCCGATGAGCGAAGCACGGGGACCCGGGGTGGATCAGATCAAGCATACATAGACAAACTCAAAACCAGCCTTGAGGATACTGTGCTGATCTTAGGTAACGGCGCCCTCGAACTGGAATCAACCGGCATTTTACTAAACGCTCCTGCATCCATAAAAGCCGAATACAAGACGAAGGATAAAAAAAGTGTGGTCCTCACTGTTTCTTCAGGTCAACTGTTGCGCCTGGACAAGAAGACCTTATTCCCGGATGGGCAAATCCCTTCCTCCAAAGTTTTGTTGCTGTATTTCCTTTTTGAGTCCAGTAACATCCTTGACGCAGAAACATTTCTGGGGTCCTTTATTCCTAAATATATTGACGACGAAATCCTGCTTCCTGAAATACGTACCATCGTTAAATCATTGAATGGACGTCCTCCCAAAGAAACCGAGAAAGAAATCTTCAGTTATCTTTCACAAGAATACAGTAAGCCACAACCGATGCAACTTCACAGCTGGCTTAAAACCAATCGCCTGCTCAACGAGCCATGAGGAAAATCATCAGGTTTCTGCGTACATACCGTAACCTGATTCTTTTATCGTTTTCTCATTCACTCCTGCTGGTCATCCTCACCTACTCCTGGATGAACCTCAATTTTGAATTTGCCGACGACATGATCAAAGTAGCGCGTGTCAATGAAGTGTTGCAATACCTACTGCTTGATAAAAGGGATTCGCCTACCGAAGAGATCAAGAAAAAACTCTTGCTTATTAATTGCTCCTATAATAAAATGTTGGTTCCTTTTGAAGACGATCGGGGATCCGGTACCAGAGCCGTGATTGATCGTCCTCTGCTTACCGAAATGATCCACATCCTAAGGCAGGCTAAGCCCTCGATGATCCTCTTTGATATCTTTCTTGACAATCCTTCTGCTTACGATTCTGCTTTACACGCTGAGTTGTTGCAATTCTCCCCGATCATCATGTCGTCCTACCTCAACACGGATGGCTCCATGAATCGACCTCACCCGGGACTCCTTTATGCCCGTGCCCAATATGCCACCAACATTGGGTCTTTTCTCAAATATCAACTCCTGGATAATGATTCAATTAAATACGTGCCGTCAATCATGTATGAACTTACCACCCTTGATACCCTTCAACGCCTGGGCCCAATCGCCCGCTCGAAGACGGCCTGGTGGTTGAATTCATTTATTGTGGACTTGCCCATACGCCAATCGCACATTGACAATAACGAAGTTACGATGTGGAACCTGGGTGATATTCTCAAGTATTCTTCTCCCGAAGAAATTCAGAGCATTGCCAATGGGAAAATTGTTGTCATCGGTGACTTCTATGAGTATGACATTCATGACACCCTGTTGGGCAAGCAACCCGGCCCACTGATCATCGTCAATACTTACCTTGGTTTACTGAAAGGGGTACCAAAGATTACTTTTTGGGGATTCTTTTTTGTGTGGCTCCTGTACTTTGCCTGCAGCCTTTACATTCTTCGATTGCATGGTTACCGGAAAAAAATCCAAACCAGTCGTTTCTTCCGGGGGAAAGTGATGAAGTTTGCTTTAAAGTATTTCAGTTACCTGGTATTTTTTTCCCTTTATACCGTTCTGTTGTATGCTTTAACAGGCAAACACTTTGAGTTAATTCTGTTTGCACTCTACTTCAACTTGTTTGAATTTTTGGTGCGGCGATACAGGAAGAAGGGTGCAAACACAAGTCCAGTCGTTGAACAAACGGCATTGTCAGAAACTGGTAGTTAGTCAGTTCTAACCCCGTTGGTTATTGGCTGTTCGATTTTGACAAGAGGCATTTATAATCTGGAATTCATTTCAATTGAAACAAGGGGGCATTTCAAATCGTCGCGGTCATTGAGTCAGGGCTAAAGCCCATTGATTGCACTGACAGTAACCACGGCCTTAAGGCCGTGGTTATAGAAATAGTCTTAATCGGGCTTTAGCCCAGGAGACGACAATTTGAAATGCCCAATTTTCAATAAAAAACTCTGTGTATTCTCAGTGTCCTTTGTGGCCTCGGTGGTGAAGTGCATTCAGTTCGCTCCCTTCACTATATCGACAAAATCCCTTGCTTTCAACGACGCGCCGCCCACCAACCCACCATCTACATCTGGACAAGAGAAAAGTTCTTTCGCGTTGTCGGGTTTAACACTGCCACCATATAATATCGGTATTGATTGCGCCACGGCTTCACCGTATTTAGCAGTTAATTTTTTGCGGATCACGGCATGCATGTCCTGCGCTTGCTGCGTGCTGGCCGTCTTGCCCGTGCCGATGGCCCATACCGGTTCATACGCGATCACTACGTCTACAAAAGCATTCTCTCCCAGATGAAACAAACCCTCTTCCACTTGCTTGCTGACAACAGCCTCATGGTTTCCCTGCTCCCGTATTTCGAGTTGTTCACCACAACAAAAAATCGGGATAAGGTTGTTGGCCAACGCCTTGTCGACTTTTTTTGCCAGCATCGCTCCATCTTCCTTGAAATATTGTCTTCGCTCACTGTGCCCAATGATCACATAGGGTATTGCCATCGATTTCAACATTCCGGCCGAGACTTCGCCGGTGTATGCGCCTGAATCGTGCTCGCTGCAATTTTGTGCCCCCACAGCAATGGCGGCACTTCCAATCTGATTTTTGATGGAAAAGAGATACGGGAATGGAACGCACATAACGATCTTCGCACTTCCTTTCACTTCAGTGGCCGCAAGGGTCATTACCTCGGCAGTGAGGGCTTTAGCTTCCTCCAGGGTCTTGTTCATTTTCCAGTTGCCGGCTACAATTTTTGTTCGCATGATAGGATGGTTTATTTTGATTCAAATTTGAGTACATCTACTGGCTTTTCGCGTGTTAGTCGAAAGCTTTTGACCGGGCCCTTGTAGGTGATGTGCACCAGGTTTGATTGGTCTCCGTGTATTTCCTGGATCACATCATTGCTCACTTCCAGGGTCTTAAGTTTTTTTACGTTCTCAATTTCAAGGTAGCATATAATGGCCAGGTCTTCAACCTCGTGGGCGATATAATTGACCTTGGCTGGCTTCCCATCCAATTTGAACTTAAGGTGATCTTTGAGATAGTTGCTCAACAATTGATCGGTGGTCATTCCGTTCTTTGGCTCGATCAGGTCCAGCGATTCATTCTTCACCTGCTTTTGCACAGACAACTCAAGGTCATCGATGAAGATGCGGGTAATGATCTGGAGTGATTTATTCTTTTCACTGTATTCGACTTCAGTCACCGACACGTGAATGGGGTGAAGGAAACAAACCAATAGAAAGTGCAGCAACAGCATGAGGGATCAAAAGTAGTCAGGATACTTCTTTGTTCAATAGAGTATTGCAGTCTTCGACCTTTTTTCATTCCGTTTGTACCGATATGGCAGGCTTTGCATTTCATAGTTAAATTAGAAGATCGCGGCACCCGAGACGGGGCCGCGGAGACACCCACTCCTGTAGATTTCCATACATTTATTCCTTTCTTTGCGTGAATGCATTTAAATTTCAAATGATAGGTCTCTGATCATGTCTGAATTCCAACTCTATTTTCTCTTAGGCAAAGATCATATCCTTGATTACGCCAATGGCTATGACCACATCCTCTTTGTACTGGCGCTCTGTGCAGTATACGTTGTGCGCGATTGGAAGAAACTACTAATCCTTGTCACGGCGTTCACCATCGGCCATTCGATCACACTGGCATTGGCCACCCTGAACATCCTTTCTATTAATGCCTCCTGGATTGAGTTTCTCATACCACTCACCATTTTCATTACCTCGGTTTCTAACCTCTTCCGGAGCGATCCGTCGCCGGCCATGAATCGGGTCCAGTTAAACTATTTCTTTGCGCTCTTCTTTGGGCTCATTCATGGGATGGGGTTTTCCAACTATCTGAAGGCACTTTTGGGTAAAGACCAAAGCATTGTGACACAGCTTTTTGCCTTTAATCTGGGGCTGGAGTTCGGTCAGATAATAATCGTTGGGATATTTCTGACAGTTAGTTTTATTGCGATCACCATTGCAGGGACTGACAGGAGGGACTGGAAAATGGTCCTGTCTTCAGCCATCGCCGGGATCTCCCTTATTTTAATGAAAGACAGACTGTTCTAATTGCATCAAACAACGCAACACAAATAATTGTAAACAAAAAATCAGAATCCCATGAAGAAAGTATTTCTATTATGCTTCCTATTTTCAGGCTTTGGCCTTTCAGCACAGGAAGTGAAGACCGAACCAGTAAAGTGGAAAGGTAAGTTCGAACAGCTTGACCAATTGTTGCCCACACCGAATGAATACCGTTCAGGTTCCGGTGCTCCGGGACCAAAATACTGGCAGCAGCAGGCAGACTATGTGATCAATGCCGAACTTCATGACGACACCCAGAGCATCACCGGAAGTGAGACAATCACTTACATCAATAATTCACCGGATGTCCTGAAATACCTTTGGCTCCAACTTGATCAGAACATCAACGAGAAATCCAACAATTCACAGAAGATAAAGACGACAAGCGTAAAAGATTCCGTCAATACGAAGACTGTTGCCAGTGATCTGGGTCTTTTTGATTTCGACGGAGGATTTAAAATTAAAAGTGTGAAAGATGCTAGTGGAAAAAGTTTACCCTATACCATCAACCAGACCATGATGAGGGTAGATTTATTACAACCGCTCCCGGCAAAACAAAAAATTAATTTTTCTGTAGAATGGGCTTTTAATATTAATGACCGCATGCACGGTGCTACTATGAACGATTCCCGCAGCGGCATGGAATATTTCCCGGAAGATGACAACTATTCCTACATCATCGCCCAATGGTTTCCGCGGATGTGCGTCTATGATGATGTGGTGGGCTGGCAGAACAAACAATTTCTGGGCCAGGGCGAGTTTACTTTGACGTTTGGTAATTATGACGTGAACCTCACCGTTCCTGCTGACCATATCATGGCAGCAACAGGGATGATTCAAAATCCAAAAGAAGTGTTGACCACAACGCAACTTGAACGGTTTGAAAAAGCAAAGGTCACATTCGACAAACCGGTCATCATCGCTACACAGGCAGAAGCTATTGTGCGCGAAAAATCAAAATCAAAAGATAAGAAGACCTGGAAGTTCAAAGCAGAGAACGTGCGCGACTTCGCCTTTGCAACATCCCGTAAATTTATATGGGATGCTCAGGCCGTAAAAATCGGCGACAAAACCCCGCTGGCCATGTCATATTATCCAAAAGAAGGAAATCCCCTCTGGGAACAGGAATCGACAAAAGCTGTGAAGGCGGCTATTTCCACATACTCGAAGTACACCATTGACTATCCGTATCCACATGCTACCTCCGTGCACAATGCTTCACTCGGTATGGAGTATCCCATGATTTGTTTCAACGGAGCGCGTCCAAACAAAGACGGAACTTTCAGCGATCGAACAAAGTGGGCATTGGTGGGCGTGGTGGTGCATGAGGTGGGACATAACTTTTTCCCTATGATCATCAACAACGATGAGCGCCAGTGGACGTGGATGGATGAAGGCGTGAACACCTTCGTACAATATCGCACACAAGTTGAAAACTACCCTGACATGCCGCAACGCAGGGGTCCGGCATCAGGGATTGTGCCCTACATGAAAGGTGATCAGAATCTTCAAAGGCCATTGATGGTGAATTCCGAGTCTGTGGTGCGTTCAAATTTTGGAAACGAACAATACGCCAAATGCGCCACGGGTCTTAACATGCTTCGTGAGACGGTGATGGGTCCGGAATTATTCGATAAAGCATTTAAAGAGTATGCACAACGTTGGGCTTTCCGTCATCCAAAGCCTGCCGATTTCTTCCGCACCATGGAAGATGCCTCTGCTGTTGACCTTGATTGGTTTTGGAGGGGATGGTTTTACACCACCGATGTTTGTGACCAATCCATTGACAAAGTGAAGTGGTATACGGTGCGCAAAGATCAAAGCACACTTGAGAATAAGGGGAAGGCGGTTAAAAAAGGTGATCTTGCCAGTGGCTCCGGTGAAAAGAAGACGGATGATTTCAGCGGTGGGCCGGAACCCTTCTCGGTAATTCCAACGGATGCTCGCCTCTACGGTGACTTTCAAAACCGGGTGGATGATAAAGCGCTGATCTCTAAAATGGAAAATAAGAACTTTTATGAAGTGACCTTAACAAACAAAGGTGAATTGATCATGCCGGTTGTAATCGAATGGACCTATAAAGACGGCACGAAAGAGATAGAGAAAATCCCTGCCGAGATCTGGCGCATCAATGAGAAGACTGTAACAAAAGTTTTTATGAAGGACAAAGAAGTGACCAACATCATCCTCGATCCTAAGAAGGAAACATCAGACATTAATGAAAATGATAATGTGTTTCCGAAGGTGGCTGTTGTGAACAAGTTTGACGAGATAAAGAAGAAGACAAATTAGTAGGCAGTAGGCAATCGGTGCCAACTGATCTCAATTCTCAATAAGTATGAATATGAAAAACGTTTTATTGTTTGGTCTTTCGTTATTGATTGTGCTAACAGGAGCCGCTCAAGAGCAACCAAAAAAGTGGCAGGGAAAGTTTGAGCAACTGGATCAGATGCTTCCAACTCCCAATAGTTACAGGAGCAGCTCCGGTGCCCCGGGTGCTGACTACTGGCAGCAGCGGGCTGATTATGTTATTAATGTCGAGTTGAATGATGAAAATCAGTCGATCACTGGCTCAGAAACGATCACTTATTATAACAATGCACCCGAAGACCTGAAGTACCTCTGGCTGCAGTTGGACCAGAATATCAATGCCGACAAAAGCATGACCCAGGAAACATCCAGGAGCATGATCCGTGACTCTGTGGCTGCCATGTACATGGCCTCTTCCGTGAGGGCATTTGACTATAAAGGCGGGTTCAATGTTAAGGCTGTGAAAGACGCCGAAGGAAAAGCACTTCCTTACTTCATTAATTATACCATGATGCGGGTCGACTTACCTCGTGTGGTGAAGAAGGGTGAAAAGTTCACATTTTCCGTTGACTGGTCTTACAACGTCAATGACAGAATGATCTTCGACGATCGTGGCGGCATGGAGTACTTCCCGGAGGATGGCAACTACATATATACCATTGCTCAATGGTTCCCACGCATGTGTGTTTTTGACGACTATGAAGGATGGCAGAACAAACAGTTTTTGGATGCCGGAGAGTTCGCCCTCACGTTTGGGAACTATCGTGTAAAAATCACGGTGCCAGCTGATCATATTGTTGGCGCATCAGGATGGCTGCAGAATCCCAAGGACGTACTCTCTAAAGATCAGATTGAGCGCTTTGAAAGGGCGCGCAAAACATTTGATCAGCCAGTAGTCATTGTAACACTGGAAGAGGCAAAGAAGAAAGAGAAAGAACGTTCAAAGAAGAAAAGTACCTGGGAATTTTATGCTGAGAATGTCAGAGATTTTGCATTTGCCAGTTCACGCAAGTTTATATGGGATGCGCAGGCGGTGAAAATAAATGATAAGTCTCCGTTGGCACAGTCACTTTATTCTAGGGAGGCGGTGCCCCTCTGGTCTAAGGAATCGACAAGGGCAGTGAAGAACGCATTAGAAGTTTATTCTGCCAGAACCATCGACTATCCCTATCCAACTGCTTATTCTGTAAACTGGGTTGGGGGTGGAATGGAATATCCGATGGTAAGTTTCAACGGGAGGCGTCCAGACAAGAATGGTGCCTACACAAAGCGGACCCTGGAAAGAATGGTAGGCGTGGTGGTTCATGAAGTCGGGCATAATTTCTTTCCGATGATTGTTAACTCTGACGAAAGGCAAACCACCTGGATGGATGAGGGGCTTAACTCATTTCTCGAAAAAGAAACAATTCGTGAGCGCTACCCTGACTTTGATTTTACTTCCAATACACCCAAAGGAATTACAGGCTTCATGAGGGGCGATAAGAGCACCATGCGTCCTGTGATGGCGAGTTCCGATAACCAGGGCTCGAGTTTTGGGCCCAATGGCTACAACAAACCCGCTGCTGCGCTCACCCTGCTTCGGGAAACCGTCATGGGCCCTGAGCTTTTTGATAAGGCCTTTAAAGAATATTCACAACGCTGGGCATTCAAACATCCCAAGCCTGCTGATTTCTTCCGCACACTGGAAGATGCGTCGGCCGTGGATCTTGATTGGTTTTGGAGGGGCTGGTTTTATACCACCGACAATGTGGATCTCACGGTTGACGAAGTGAAATGGTATAAGGTCAAGTCAATACAAATTGATCCGGAGAAAAAGAATGTGAAAGTGAAGCAAGGTGATCTTGCCGGGAAAGCTTCTAAAGATAAGGCCATTGATTTTTCCGGTGGCGCGCAGGAATTCTCACTCATCAATACGGCGGCTGCCGACTACCGCGACTTCCGCAGCCGTCTTGATGATAATGCCATTCGCGAAAAGCTGGAAGGAAAAAATTTGTATGAAGTAACGCTGAAGAACTCCGGCGGACTTGTAAGCCCTGTGCTCATCGAGTGGACATTCAAAGACGGGTCCAAAGAACTCGAGAAAATTCCAGCTGAAATATGGCGTCTCAATGAATTTGAAGTGAAGAAGGTCTTCGTGAAGGAAAAGGAAGTAGTGAACATTGTGATTGATCCCAATTTTGAAACAGCCGATGTCAATACGAGCGACAATGTGTTTCCGAAGCGGGCGCCAACCAATAAGTTTGAACAGATTAAGAAGGGGAATAACTGACCAATCACATTGTCAATGTCTACTCTGTTCATCCAAATGATGTTTGTGCAAAAATCGGTGAACAATCGGTGCTAAGAATACTGCCACTGTACTGAGAAAGACCACCCCGCTATAAAGAGCATAAAAAGAGGCAAACCATTTCGCCGCGTCATTTTTCATTGGATCAACAGGCCCCATGCCCGTAAGGATCATGGACGAATTCAATAACGCGTCAAGCCAGGATAACTCATTGGCATAGTGGTATCCAATCACGCCCACGCCCAACGAGAATCCAAGTAAGATCAAAGCAAAAACTCCATATCGAAGAACCCGGTTTAGAAATTGCCTTAATGGAAGAAGGGGTCGATTATGTCGTTCCATCACGCGAACAGCTTCCCAACCCTATTCAAATCGACATTCCCGCCTGAGAAGATTATCCCCACCTTCTTATTGGCGAACTTCTGCTTGTCTTTCATCACCGCCGCGAAAGGCACGGCACAAGATGTCTCGATGATGATTTTTAATCGCTCCCATATTATTCGCATCGCGGCAATAATTTCTTCTTCCGTGACCGTAATAATCTCCTTCACATTTTCATGAATGATTGGAAATGTTTTGTCTCCCAGCGATGTGAGCAGGCCATCGGCAATGCTAATAGGAGGCGAAGCTGGTTCGATTCTTCCGCTTTGCATAGAACGATAGGCATCATTGGCAAGCTCAGGCTCACCGGCCATGACAATTGTTTTAGGTGAAAAATAGTTTGCAGCCAATGCGGTGCCACTCAACAATCCACCGCCGCCTACGGGTACAACAATGAAATCGAGATCATGAACTTCTTCGAACAACTCCTTCGCACAGGTGCCTTGCCCTTCTATCACATCATAATTATTGAATGGATGGATTTCTACTGCCCCTGTCTTCTTAATGACCTCCGCCAGTGTTGATTCACGGGCTGCGAGTGTAGGCTCGCATTCAAAGATTTCGCCGCCATAACCACGCACGCCACGCTTTTTGATCTCCGGTGCCGTCCGCGGCATTACGATGTAAGATTTGATGCCGAGAATCTTTGCAGCGCGTGCCAACGCCTGAGCATGATTGCCTGAAGAATGGGTTGCCACTCCCTTGGCCAATTGCTCTGGTGTAAGTTTCAATGCAGCGTTCATTGCCCCGCGTGCCTTGAACGCCCCCACTTTCTGAAAATTTTCGCACTTGAAAAAAAGATGGCAGCCTGCCATTTCATCAATCGATGCGCTCCTCAACACCGGTGTGCGATGAATGTACGGCTTGATGCGGTTGTGGGCAGTAATAATCGAGTCTTTCGAAGGAATATTCATTGATTCATATTTATAAATTCAACTTTCAGAAAACTATTGTTCAATCCATTTTACGATTTCTACCAATGGTTTCCTGCGCCCCTCAGGCAAGGTCTCCTTTGGCACGCCCACGTTTAAGAATCCCAGCAACTTGTCCTCTTTGCCAAGTCCAAAAAATTCTTTTGCCCCTTCAAAGTACGTAATGCCTCCTGTACTGAGATAGCAACCCACACCATAGGCCGTCGCCGTGAGATACATATTTTGAACAGCGCAAAATACCGCACCTAGTTCTTCAATTTCAGGAAGGCCTTTCTTTACATCCCTCTTCATGCCAATGGAAATAATGTGAGAAGATTGGAGCGGTTTGGTTGCTAACCCAAGGAACCGCTCCTCCTTAAATGATCCGTCTTTTAAGGTCACTTCACGATACAATGCGGACTGAAACGCGGCAAGTTTTTTAAGCCCTGCCCCTGTGAACACCATAAATCGCCAGGGCTCCGTCATCTTGTGATTGGGTGCCCACACTGCGTTTTTAAGCATCTGCTCAATAATCTCTTCGTCAACGCTTTCACCGGTATAGCTCTTTGGAAATACAGACCTTCTGCTCCGTATCAATAAATTGAATTCCTCCGTATTGAATTTCATTCTTGTTCCTTTTCCAGCGAAGTTAAGTTTTATACCTTTTGCTTTTTCAAATTCAATCATTTCTAACATTCAGGCTATGATTTTAGTCCTTTTGGCCATCCTTGGATTCGTATCCTTCTTCATTGCAATGGGCTATTTGCTTTCAGGTCCTAAATACAAAGGTCCTGTCACTGACCATTTTGATGGAGAGAAATTTTTTACACCCAATGGCAAACCTGCTCAAAGCCTGGCCGGTGTTTTGAGATGGATGTCAAAACGGAAACGAGCTCCCTGGAAGGAGCGAAAAGAAATTCCTTTTGGAGAAGCTCCGCAAGCCCGCATTGGCCGGGGGGCAAAGATCACTTTCGTGAACCATTCCACGTTCCTGATTCAGGTAGATGGAATCAATATTCTCACAGACCCAATATGGAGTGAGCGCACGAGTCCATTTCAGTGGGCTGGACCTAAACGCATGCGACCTCCTGGCATTCGGTTTGAAGACCTTCCAAAAATTGATGTCGTCCTCCTAAGTCATAATCATTATGACCACCTGGACCTCGACACCATGAAAAGAATATTTAAAAAGGATCAACCAAAAATTATCTGTGCATTGGGTGTGAAGGCCTTTTTGGAACTCCACAAAATGACAGACTCAACAGACCTGGATTGGTGGCAAGAGTACGTGTTGAACGATGCGATTAAGATTCAGGCTGTCCCCGCTCAGCACTTTGCAGGTCGTGGTACGTTTGATCGCGATGCCACACTGTGGTGCGGTTTTATGATCGTGCGTCCGGGTGGCAACATCTATTTCGTTGGAGATACAGGGTATAATGAATTCATCTTTAAAGAAATAGGCGCTCGCTTTTCAACGATCGAAGTTGCGCTGATACCGATTGGTGCCTTTAGACCTGAATGGTTTATGTCTCCGATTCATTGTTCACCCTCGGAGGCAGTGAAAATTCATATTGAGATAAAATCAAAAACAAGCATCGCTACGCATTTCGGAACATTCCCGTTGGCTGATGATGGTGAGGCAGAACCCGTGGTGGAGCTTCAAAAAGCACTTCAGCAGAATGAAATTTCACCTGATGACTTCTTTATCTTAAACGAGGGGGAAGGAAGAGCGTTTTAGCGATGGTGTAGTACCACCGTCTTGAGGAGGTCTTTGATCGTTGAGTCGCACGTGAATGAAAAGTCGGGAAGTTGCATCTTAAGTCTTCGCTCCGTTTCAAACAATATCCGTTCAACTCGACCGCCGATGCCCCCAGTGATTTAAAATCAGTCTTACTGGTCAGCTATTTTTGATGGGTATCCAATACATTGTGCAGTACAGAAAGGACTACTTTGTTATGCATCGTTTTATTGTTCATATGATTTGAAGGGAACATTTATTCGAAGTCAAGCCAAATTAACTTTTGTAATACGATAGACGAGGCTTAATTTATTTTGTTTCAACCGTGATTCTTGGCGGAATTAATTTGTACACCACCGGTGTGACGCAATCCCATAACAACTTATATCTTAACCGTTCCTTCGTTTATAACGATTGCAAGAATAAATTCTTCACAATGGACTGGAAAATAAATTATCTTCGATCATGACCTATGACTACATCATCATCGGTGCCGGCTCGGCTGGCTGCGTGTTGGCCAATCGCCTAACAGAAGATGCCGGAAAATCCGTGCTATTACTCGAGGCAGGCGGAAAAGATTCCAATCCGTTGATCCACTTGCCGGGTGGATACATGAAACTTCACCACAGCGCGGTGGATTGGAATTGCTATTACTCGGAACCACAACCTCACCTCAACAATCGTAGGATTTATCAACCTCGAGGCAAAGTATTAGGCGGATCAAGCTCAACCAACGCAATGGCTTACATCCGAGGACAGCACCAAGACTACAATCATTGGGCTTCGCTAGGTTGCAAAGGTTGGGGATATGAAGAGGTCCTTCCATACTTCAAAAAATCAGAACACAACGAACAATTTGAAAATGACTTCCATGCCAAAGGGGGTCGGCTGAACATTACCCAGGCTTATTGGTACCATACTGAATTAGGTCAGGCCTTTATTAATGGTTGCGTTGAATTGGGGATCCCATTAAACAACGATGTCAATGGGCAACGGCAGGAGGGGGCAGGTTGGTTTCAGTATACCATGAAAGGTTCCTTGCGGATGAGCGCGGCAAAAGCTTTCCTTGCGCCAGCCTTGAAGAGGAAGAACCTCACCATCATGACTGGCGCGACATGCAATCGCATTGTCATCGAAAATGACCGTGCTATTGGAATAGAATTTTTGACCAGCCGGAGTAGTACGCTCATCGCGAGAGCGAGAAAGGAAGTCATTCTAAGTGCAGGGTCTTTTGAGTCTCCTAAGTTGTTGCTCCTTTCGGGAATCGGTCCAATGGAAGATCTTCAAAGGCACCAAATCGAAGTGAAAAAGGAGTTGCCTGGAGTAGGGAAAAACCTTCATGACCACCTCTTCTTCCCAGTCAGTAGTTTATGCCGCAAACCAATCAGCAATAATCATTTCTTACCGATGCACCGCCAAGCCATGGAGGCATTAAAATTTCTTTTCACGAAGAGCGGACCACTTTCTATTGGCCCATTGGAGGCCGTGGCATTCTTTAAATCCTCGCCAGAACTTGTATCGCCCGATGTTCAATTCCAATTCACGCCCACCAATTCTGGCAATGAAAAAGTGGTGGATATGTATGATCTGAGTTCCTTTCCATTCAATGATGGATACACCATCCTACCCACGCAAGTGCGACCCGAAAGCCGCGGCTATGTGAGATTAAAAGATGCAATGTCTTCAACACCTCCCATCATTCAACCGAACTATTTATCAGAAGACCTTGACAAAAAAATTCTGATTCAGGGAGGCAAGCGAGCATTGGAAGTATTGGAATCAAATGCTTTTGAATCACTTCGCGTGCGAACACATTTGCCAACGCTCCATAATTCTGACGACGATTGGCTCCAGTACATCCAACAAGTAGCTGAATGTGTCTATCATCCTGTCGGCACCTGCAAAATGGGGATTGATGAGATGGCCGTTGTGGATCCAGAACTCCGCGTGCGAGGAATTGAACATCTTCGCGTTGTGGATGCTTCCATAATGCCTCAAATTTCGAGCGGCAATACCAATGCCCCAACGATTATGATTGCGGAAAAGGGGGCAGAGATGATTAAGGGCAGTCATCGATAGATTTTTTTACCAACCGCTAGTGTGCTAACTCATCAAGAAAATAAGCACTGCATTCTCCGCGGATTAGCGTCTCAGAGGTAAACTCAAACAATCAAATTCCCACCGACGGATAGGGGTATCACCATCCCAAGTTGTCATAACCCC
This sequence comes from Cyclobacteriaceae bacterium, assembly GCA_043776715.1. Classification (GTDB taxonomy): domain Bacteria; phylum Bacteroidota; class Bacteroidia; order Cytophagales; family Cyclobacteriaceae; genus ELB16-189. The sequence continues at coordinate 28,881 of JAYVQY010000132.1, forward strand.
ACAGCCCTAAAACCGTAAATTGCATTGTCTTTGACCAAAAGCAGTGGATTTACTCGAAAACCAGGTTTTTACCGCGTTACGGGAGGGCAACCAAAGTGCTTTTGAGATGTTATTTAAGACCTATTATAAGCCCTTATGCAATTATGCATACTCGTTTTTGAATGACCGGGACGAGGCGGAGGAAGTTGTACAAGCAACCTTTATTAACGTTTGGGACAAGAGGCAGTCCATCGAGATCAAAACTTCAACAAAGTCATATCTGTACAGGATGGTGCGCAACGCAAGTCTAAATGTCATCAAACACAGTAAGGTAAAGCAGGCTCATGTAAAATATGAAATTGCCGGCGGAGAGCCCTCGCATGAAGAAGTTACTCAGTCTGTTATTTCCTCCGAGTTGGAAAAAAGAATCGTTGAAGCGATGAAAACACTTCCTGAGCAATGCAGATTGGTATTTCAGTTGAGCCGGTTTGAAGAACTTAAATACGGTGAGATCGCTGAACAGTTGAATATTTCGGTGAAGACCGTGGAGAACCACATGGGCAAAGCGCTCAAGATCATGCGCGAGCAACTCAAGGCCTATTTACCACTGTTTATATTTTTCGTAAAAGACTGTACGATTTAGATTGGAAAACGAGGTAAACGATATTGATGATTTGATCGGGAAGGTGCTCGCTGGCGAAGCAAGTGCTGAAGAGCAGGTGCGCCTTCATGCCTGGTTGGCCAACAGTGCTGACAACCATAAATACCTGGATCAGATAAAAACGATTTTTCAAAAGGCTGCTTCTCATCCCGAACTGTTACATTTTGATGCAGATGCCGCGTGGAAAAAAGTAAAAGTGAAGCTCACCGAATCTCGCGAGGACAAAACACGCATGTTGCCACTTTTTAACAGTAAGGCTTTCCTTCGAATGGCAGCCGGTGTCATCTTCCTTCTGGGTGTTGCCTTCTTTACGTATCAATGGTGGAACCTTCCAGCTGAAACGCTTGCAGTAAGTTCTAATGATGTCATGGTGCAGGATACACTTCCAGACGGCAGCTCGGCTTTTCTCAACAAAAAATCTTCCATCACCTATGAGTACAATCCACGCAAGAAAACCCGAAAGGTGAAGTTGAAGGGTGAGGGATTCTTTGAAGTGAAGCACGAAGAGGAAAAGCCTTTTATCGTTGAGGCCCAGGAAGTATTGATTCGTGACATTGGGACATCTTTTAATGTAAAAGCTTACCTGGAAAGTGATACCATCGTAGTAACCGTAAAAACTGGTGAAGTTCAAATTTATACACTGAATAATGAGGGTCTTAATCTGAAAGTGGGTGAAGCAGGAATCTATAGGAAGAGTCTTCGCCAATTCTCACGGCTCGAAAAACTGGATACCAATGCCCTTGCTTATAAAACCGGTGTGCTGAGTTTTAATAATACGGATCTAAAATCTGTGATCGCAAAAATTAACGAAGTGTACAACTCAAGAATAAAACTTGAAAATGCGGCTTTGGGTTCTTGCCGTCTTACCGTCAATTTTCATAATGATACTTTGGACACTCTGGTGGAAGTGATTGCGGAGACCCTCAAGCTCACAGTGACACGCAACAAGAAAGAGATTCTATTGAACGGCCCAGGATGTAATCCATGATCCTATGAGATGGTTGTCAGTTCTATTGGTATGGGTAAGTATCCTTACAGGCACAGCTCAGGTTAAAACACCGATTCTTGAGCGGAGAATTTCCCTGAACGTCAACAACGAACCACTTTCGAATGTCTTATCGCGCATCTCCCTGGACGCTAAATTCTCTTTCTCTTACAACTCATCCATCATTTCAGATACGCAAACTCTTTCGTTGAACGCTAAAAATAAATCCGTTCGCGAAATCCTGAATGAAATCTTCAAGGGATCAATGGATTACAAAGAAAAAAGCAATCACTTAATCCTTACCAAGGTACTTATCAAACAAACCAAAAGTACTACCACCTCTGTGATCATCAGTGGTTATGTTGAAGATGCTCTGACCGGAAAACGGATACCGGATGCAAGTGTGTATGATAAAAAGTCTGTCACCTCTGTGATCACAGATGAATTTGGCTATTACCGAATGAGACTAGACAAGAAAGAGCAGACTGCCACCATTGCTGTAAGCAAACGCGACTATCGGGATACAGTGATCATGATCACAGCGCCTGGAAACCAATATCTGAATATTTCTATTGCGCCGCTTGGCATGGATTCATTGTTGATCAAGGCCGAGACAACCATTGCTCCGGACACATCGAAAATAAAACCAGCCAGTGAAGAATTGAGCTTGCCTTATACCGATGAACCAAACGTACAGAACATCAGTGATACGCTTTATCGCGATATACAGATTTCAATGCTACCATTTGTTGGCACCAATGGCCGTTTGAGTGGCAATGTGATTAACAACTATTCCATTAACATCTTTGGTGGTTACACCCTGGGCGTGCGACAAATTGAATTGGGTTTCTTTGTTAATATCGACCGCGGCGACGTCAGTTGGTTGCAGATGGCAGGAATTGGAAATCTTGTCGGTCGCAATGTTTATGGCCTACAGGGATCCGGCTTTTTCAATGTGAATGGAGGAGAAACAAAAGCTGTTCAATTCACAGGCTTTGGCAATGTCAACTTCCAGGATTTTCAAGGAGTCCAGCTTGCCGGCTTTAGTAATGTCAACCTGGCATCAGCCGATGGCGTGCTGGTGGCTGGCTTTGCCAATTTTGCAAATGGCCCTTCAAAAGGGGTTCAAATTGCCGGCATTGCCAACGTCCAGACCGATCACTACTCAGGGTCTCAGTTCGCCGGCATGAGCAACATTGCTACCAAACACCTTGGTGGCTCCCAGATTTCTGCGCTCTTTAATTACGGTAAAAAAATAAGAGGGACACAAATTGGGTTGCTCAATTATGCTGATAGTTTAGGCGGTGTTCCAATTGGCCTTATTAGTTTCGTCAATCACGGCTATCATAAACTTGAAGTTTCATCAGATGAAATCTTTTACGCTAATCTTGGCTTTCGAACTGGCGTACAGAAATTTTTTAATATTATCCTTGCCGGGATTAAGCCTGAGAACACTATGAACGCTGACAATGTTTGGACGTTTGGGTATGGACTTGGCATGGCTCCACGCATCACGCGTTGGCTCCATCTCAATATAGATCTCACGGCACAACACGTCAACAAGGGAAGTTTTACCGATGAGTTGAGTCTCCTGAACAAAGCGCATGTTGGCTTTGACTTCCGGCTTGCCAGGAAATTCTCGGTCTACGGTGGCGTTACTTTGAATGGATACCTCACCAACTCAGCCTATACAGACTATCCTATACTCTTTACAAATTACAATCCCACTATCATATATGATCATGCATACGACAATGGAAACAATTTGAAAATGTGGTGGGGCTTGAAGATGGGGCTGAGGTTTTTATAGAATCTCGCTTCGGATGGACTCTAAGATTAGTCTAAAGAATTCTGGTAATCTCCACTTTTAAAGTTGGAATATCCTTGATGACTATCTTCCACACTAAATTATCATCCACTGAATCATAGTTGTGAATGACGCGATTGCGAAAAGACACGATCTGTCTTGCTTCAGGTAATGGAAAATCTTTGTCCAATTTCAATACCCTACCTACAGCCTCCCCAATAATTTCCAACTCTCTTTCGACTGCACGTTTCACAGTAGGATGTGCTTGGTACCAGACAAAATCCCTTTTTCCTCCCAAATGATATTCAATGCCTTCAATACTCATTAAAATATCTGTCAATGATTTTTTAATGGCATCACTCATACAGTGGAACCTTAGTTTCGTTCACACTTTTAATAAAGTAAGGATTCCGGAGGGACTGATCCGTTATTAAATCAACATGTCGATGCAGGAGCGTTTCAAGTCCATTTGCCAAATCAAAATAAAGCTCACCATATTCCACTGGGTCTAGGTCATCCTCAAAAGTGATAAGCAAATCTATGTCACTTGCTGTTGTAAAAGAATCTTTAACAGCCGAACCAAAAGCATATGCCTTTTTTACCTTGTGAGCTTTCAAAAGGGTTATGACCTGGGGCAATCGTAATTTTAAGAATTCATTCATACGGGTAAATCGTCTCGTCAATTAATATGGTCCTTCAAACCGGAACGCCATTTGAGAGCAGCTCCAAAGATAGGAAAAAGCATTTGGAGCTTTGAAACCAACGCATGGTGGACTAACATTTGCGAACTGTAAAATTTCTATCAATCAAGTCAGCCTCAAACAACAACGGCCTGATTTGCTCATCGTTAATTTCTTTCAGTGATTTAAAATACATACAGTAGACTTATTTTCTGTTCTCCTTCAACAGAAGACCCTCTTCATTTGACATTAAGTTTCCATACTGAAACCCCAGGGTCACACCATCTCTTCTGCCTGCGGGTTTCTTTGTTCGAAAGTAAATCGACGGAGGCCAGATATAGCAAATCATTCTGTGATAAGAAAAATGAGAACGCCATCCATTTTTTCAGTCGTCTGCGGCAGGCATTCCAGGATAATGGAACGCAGGCGCCTTACGACAAGCTGTTCTTCTTTTGGAAGATCATCGATTACCTCATCTACAGTTTTTCTTATTGACTTTGAATTCGCAGCCATTAGTTCTCCTTCATGTCAATGTAGAAAGTTCCTCTGACAGCCCTATGTCAGTAGCATGATGAATTTAATTATCTTTCCGCGTGCTCCTCGCATTTGATATAGGCAATAGCGACATCACCATGGGTCTGTGGAATGGAACCGGGTGGCAGGTCTGGCGCATTCCTTCTCGCACCGACCAGCCTGAACTTTTTTATGGCGTGAAAGTTCGTGACTATTTCCTGGAAGCCTCTTTACCCATTGAACAGGTGGAAACCATAGTTGTCAGCAGCGTGGTCCCTGGCCTTACTGACAAAATAAGAAATGTCGTGCGCTCCCTTTTCAGACGTGAACCCATAGTCCTGGGTCCCGGCATCTATGATAAGTTACCCATCGAAGTGTTAAACCCGTATGAAATAGGAACGGACCTTGTTGCCAACGCTACTGCTGCCTATTTCAAATTCAGGAAAACCTGTATTGTTGTTGATTTTGGTACCGCCTTAACTTTTACCACCATTTCCGGTGAAGGAAAAATTCTTGGTGTTTCCATTGTTCCTGGGCTGCGCACCGCCGTCAGAGCCTTGTCACAAAACACGGCCAAACTATTTGATGTGCCCCTGGAGATGCCTACCTCGGCGCTTGGGACAAGTACAGTTTCAGCCATTCAGTCCGGCATCGTCATTGGCTATGAAGGCCTTGTCAAGAGCATGGTGCTGGCGATCCGTGAAGAGTTAAAAACAGAATGCCTCGCCATTGCAACCGGCGGGCTTTCCTTTGTCATTACTTCGTTAAAGGGATTTTTTCATGTGGTTGATCCACAACTTACACTGGATGGGCTTAGAATCATCGGAGAACTGGTCAGCGAAAAGAAAAGCTAAATGCAATTCGAAATTCAAGATGGAATCTGAATCTGTTGAGATTCAATATCCATCAAGGCTCATCTAGAGATACGATAATCCGTCGTACCTTAGTTTTACGATCTACAAAGACATGAAAGCATTTGGCCTGATTATTCTTTGGACTCTGTTGTTGTATTCGTGCAAGGAAGTATCCTTTCGTGAGCCTCAACCTGCTGGAATTCCTTTGACTCAACAAATCCCCAAAACATTGCAAGGACGCTATACAATCTTGGATGATCAAGGCAAGGTGACCGACACGTTGATCCTTGAATCATGGGGGTATCATTTCAAGGATGCGAAAGAAAATGACTGGCTCGGAAAAGGCGTAATCAGTGATTCACTGGTATTGAAGATGTATAAAGGCTACTACTTTGTCAATTTTCGGATTGGTGATCAGTGGCTCTTGAGATTAATCAAGCAAAAGCCATCGGGTTCCATTGAGTTCATGTCCATCAATCTTGCTGATGATAAAAAGGGGAAAGGAATGATGAAAAAACTTTCTAAAAAATTCCCCGTCAAGGAAGTTAAGAACAAAGACGATACATTCTATCAAATTACGCCCACCAGGGAACAACTTATGCAATTGATCAAAGAGGGATATTTCTCAGGCAACGAATTATTCAAAATGAAATGAAATATTCCCTCCTTTTGATTCATCTCTTCTAATTCTTTTTCTTCTTCAGCAAATTCTGCAATTTATTTTGCAACAATTGATTTACTGGATCAGCCGGCGTCTTTGTGGTGTCCGGAGCCTGGGGTTGAACTGAATCCGTTTTTGGTTTTGGCATCTTCAACAGATCATTGACCACATCTTCAGGCTTCGTGCCCTGCAATATCTCCTTAGCAGCCTCCGTAGCCTTCTCCTCTGCTACCTTTGTTACCGCCTGCTTGACCTGCTCCTTTTGTTCTGAAGCAATGAGCTTTGTCTTTGGGTCTTTGAATGTTCCACCTACTCCAATCGTTACCGGAATTTTATCTGTTGAATTAGTAGACCCATTGGTTTGATTCAGAAACCCCTGAAGCTGTGATCCCAGCTGGCCTGCGGGTACCATCATCTTCATTGAATAATCAATTGATTGATCAAGCCCAGAACTGCCGGAAATGGTGGTTGAATAGTCCCCCATCTTTACATCAAAAGGTTGAACACTTAATCGTCCATTGGCAATGCTGGCTGACATGAGTACATCTTTTAAGCTCACGTCGTCTGAGCTGTTTTGCATCTTGGTTAATGAAGTGACTCCGGACACAAACTTGGACTGCTTCAGGGTTGCTTCAGCAATCTTAAGGAGGCCTCCTCCGGTTACCGTCGACAGGTTGGGCATCATTTTCTTATCCAACTCCCCGTTGACTTTAAAGTCAGTAGAAAAATTTCCGTTTACAAATCCTGCAATAGGGGCATACGTCTTCACCATTGAAAATGAATTGGATGCCTTCTGGATATTCAGGTTTTCAATTTTCAGCGCCATATCATATTTGGGATGCTTTATATCTTTTGCATTGTATGAACCGTTCACTGCAAAAGCGCCACCCAACATATTAAATTTCAGTCCGCTCATGTTGGCAATGCCATTTTTTAAGATCACGTCACCACTTGCATTAGTCATGACATAGTCCATCATTTTCACCGTAGCAACAGATGATCTAAGCGTAAAGTCAATATTCTCTGGAATTGGAATCACGCCAAAAGAAGCGGTGTCTGTAGCAGTAGTGGTACCCGTATCTGTCATGAATTCATTCAGATCGAGCAAATTCGAACTGAAATTAACGGTGCCACTGATGGTCTCATGATTCAATACATAACCAATATAATTTGTCACGATCCCTGTGACGCTAAAATCACTCTTACCGATTGTGCCGTCCAATTTGCTGAGTTCGATCTTTCTTGGATCAAAAGAAGCATCGGCTTGTGATAATGTAACCGCAGGCATGCCTTTTGTCAGATATTTGAAGTCACGAAGGGAGGCCGTGCCGCTGGTAGGAAGCTTATCGTAACGCTTGGCATTCACATCCGACATCTTACCCTTTGTTTCAATGTTTGCCTTCAATTTTCCCGCAATGGTCATGCCTTCCAGAGGAAATATTTTTGTCATCTTTTCAAGATCTGCGCCTCCGTTGGCCTTAAGGTTCCAGGTGTAATCGTCCAGATTTTGGACAAGCAGGCTAGCAGATAGTTTCTCACCATCGAGCATCATGGAGAAATCATTTACCGCAATCACTGTTTCCGCCATTTTACCAGAAGTATTTTTCACAGTCGCATTCATCTTCAAGTCCTGCAGGGGTAGGGGAAACTGTGACGCTTTCACATAACCATCTACGAGCGACATGGATACATCCACTATTGGAATCGTTTTCTTAAGGCTATCGTATACACCCTTCGCGGATGCGTTCACCGAATAAATTCCTTTCATCTCCATACCTTCCATTGGGAACATTTTGCCGAGTTCTGCCAGATCGAGTCTTGCCTTCACATTTCCATCCATGCGATAGTTCTTAAGATTTTGAATCAGCATTCGCATGTCGACCGGATTCGACCCAAAGTCCAGATGAAGTTTTTTGAGGTCGACTACAGTGTTATCGATTACTCCATCTTTATTGTCAATCAACAAGTCCATATTAATGTTGTTAACGGCCGTAGGCAAGTCGGGGTATTTGAACATAGCGTCTTTCACTTTGAGATCTACATTAAACGCCGGCATTTGCTTCTCGCTATAGGCGCCTTTGACAAAACCAGCAAAGGTGAGATCACCTTTTGTTTCGATGCTTTTGAAATCCTTTGTATACATCCCGGGCACCAGAGACAACAAACTCTTAAAAGTATTTGCGGGGCTCTTAAATGTAATGTCCATTCCATAATTGTCAGGATTCATTTTGAACCAGCCATCGAAGCTCATGGCAAAGTCATTGACCTTTGCGGTGTTTTCTTTGAAGGTAAATTTCGAAATGTTTTCACTGATGGAAATAACTGCATCTACTTCAGCATGCTTGTTGTTGAGAAATTGCATTTTCCCCATGGATGTACTCACTGAATCAGCTACGCTGTGAGTTTTTAGGTCGAAAACATCCTGCGTGAAGTCTCCACTGCCGGTGTGGTTCAATCCCCGCAATGACAAGAAGTAAGGAATCGACTTATCATCATACTCAACGCTTCCATTGATTACTTCCCAGTGATCAATGCCAAATGAGAATTTGTTGGGTTCATCGCTTGTTTTCACTGTATCGGCAGAGGGGAAGGTGATATCATAGTTCGCGCGACCATCTGACAGGACACCAATATTAATTTGAGGTCTTACGAGTGTGATGCCCTTCAAACGTAGTTGGTCGCCAAACAACACATCTTTCAAGTTAACTTCTACGTCTAGTCGATCAACCACAAACAGAGGTTGTCCTTCAAAAGGTGCCCTGTTAAAAACGCCAAGTTCCTTTATTTCTACGGTGACATTCGGAAAATTTCTAAAAATGGTAAGGCTAAAGTTATTGACGTCAAATAAGACATCTGCATTCACGTTTTTCGCAATTGCTTTGTCAATGGCCGCTTTGATGTCATCCTTGAAAACAATTGGTAGAACAATGGCAGCCGCCACCAGGACCAATAAAAAAATGACTAGACCAATCACTACTTTCTTTAAGATTTTCATCACATTATCTATTTTATCATTGGTTGGAAATAATGGGCATCATGCCGTCATCAATGCCTTTTTGATTCAGGGGATTCGAGTACAAAAATACAAATTAGTTGCAGCAACATTTGCGCCAAGAGCGCATACAAATCATGAAGATTTCGTTAAAACCACTTAAGCAACAGATCCACGATCCATTTCGTCTTTTTAGTGTAGGGGGGATGAAGTAAATAGGCCCCTGCCCATCCCCGCATTTGACGAAGCAGCGGCTTTTCATTAGAAAAAGCCAGAAACCCATAGTGACCGTGTGATTTGCCATGGCCGCTGTTATTAGCCCCACCAAAAGGAAGATTCGGATGGCTGAATTGCAGCAGACACTCATTAATGCACCCGCCGCCCGCAGAAGTATTTTGAAGAATGTATTCAATGAACGAGGTTTTCTGACTGAATACATACAATGCCAAAGGCTTTGGGAGGTCGTTTATTTGCCGAATTACCTCTTCCTTGTTTTTGAAAGTCAAAATTGGCAAGACCGGGCCAAAAATTTCCTCCTCAAGAATTTTCGCGCCCACCCCTACATTTGTGAGAATGACGGGTGCCATGAGCCTCGTTTTTTCATCCATGGTGCCCAACATCTCTTGCTTGGCTCCATGTTCTATGGCATCCTCTAGCATAAGATGAATGCGTTGGAAGTGTTTTAGATTCACGATGCGGGCGTAGTGAACAGAGTTTTCATCTATCATTTTACCTTCACCAAAAAGAATCTTTACTTCATTTATCAAATGTTCAATGAATTTCTCTTTGACTGATTCTTCGATCATCACATAGTCAGGTGCGATACAGGTTTGCCCGTTGTTTAGGAATTTTCCAAAGGCAATCCGCTTTGCTGCGTCCTTGAGATCGGCAGAGGCGTCAACAATCGTTGGTGATTTTCCCCCTAGCTCCAGTGTAACAGAAGTCAAATTTTGTGCTGCTGCTTTCATAACCTCTTTTCCAACGGATGGGCTTCCTGTAAAAAAGATATGATCAAATGGCAAATCCAATAACGCTTTCGAAACCTGGACACCCCCCTCCGACACGCTCACCACATCGCTTTCAAAAACTTCCTCAGCCATTTCCTTTAGAAGCCTGGAGGTTGACGGAGTCAGCTCCGACGGTTTGATAATGGCGGTGTTCCCTGCTGCAATGCATGATACAAGTGGACCCACACAAAGATTGAAAGGAAAATTCCAAGGGGCTATGATTAAACAAACACCTTTCGGTTCATAACGGATTTCAGAACGGGTACCGATGTAAGAAATAGTAGCATCGATTTTTTTCGGCCGGGCCCATTCCTCAAGATGCTTCAAGGTGTGACGCAACTCCGTGAGCACGGGGTAAATCTCCGTAGTATCAACCTCGAGAAGTGGTTTCTTAAAATCGCCATGAACTGATTCTTTGATCCTTTCACGATTGGCATGAATCCATGCCTCCAACTTCCGCAATCGGGCAATTCGATTGGCCAGGGGCTCGCTTCGCAGATTAAGGCTTGCTTTTTTATGCCTCGCAAAGCTCTGATCAGCGCTCAATTCAGTTGGCCATTTTGCCATTATTTTTATCGTTTAGGGCTTTTAATCTGAAAAAGCTCTTAAAAGTACGCTCGTCTAATGTTACGCCAATGTTAATAATATAGGATATATGTTACCGTTATGTTAATTTTATTACTGATTTGTTAACAAACGGAATTGAAAAAAGCTCCTTTTATCCTTTTGCTGTTCGTTAGTTTTGCCTCCCAATCGCAAAATGATCTAGCGTCATTGCTGGCAACCACTGGCACTCAGGCAGCTGCGAAAGAACGAATTCAGGACCGGCTCCATTCCTTCATTGAACCTCTAACATCTCCCAATTTATCAGGTCAGCGCCTCCTTCGAAAAACATTTAACAGGCTTCACGCTAAATTTTTAAAGCAATACGTGGCCTACTCAGACTTTGATAAAGTTTTTTCTAGGGGTCAATATGATTGCCTTACTGCCACCGCACTTTTCAGTCAGGTGTTGGATCAACTAAACTTTTCCTACGATATCATTGAAACGAATTACCATATTTTTATTGTCGTTCATACTGAGCGAGGTGAGGTGTTGCTTGAAACCACTGATCGTTTTGCGGGATTTGTTACGGACCGCGAAGAGATTATAAGGCGTACAGGAGATTATCGCAAGAATGAAATTACCGCGGATAATTCTAAGAAATTTGCTTATCAGTACTCCTTTAAACTTTATCAAAGGATTACACCTGAAAAGTTGACCGGACTATTGTTTTTCAATCAGGCTGTGAAGGCCTATAACCGACGAGATTGGATTGCAAGTTCCAAATTATTAGAGAAGGCTAACAAGTTGTATACTTCTGCCCGTTGTGAGGAGTTGGGGGCTATCCTGATTCAGACTGTGCTGGAAACCTCCATGGAAGAAAAAGAAAAAGAGGACTGCCTGGTTCACCTTAAGAATTTCTGGATAAAGAAATCCGAGCCCATCGCTTCCAACTAATTCTCAAGAATCCGGGCTTCTACCCTTCTATTTAATTTGTGGGCTTCTTCCGTATTCGCCGTGCTCAGCGGCTTTGATCCTCCAAAAGCCTTTGTCTTCACTTTGCTCTTGGCCACGCCTCTTGAAAGCAAGTAATCCCGCACTGCATCTACCCGCTGCTGCGAAAGTTTGAGATTAAGCTTTGCATCTCCTCTCGTATCGGTATGCCCCTCAAGCTGAATGACCATATCTGAATTGGCGTGGAGCATTTGTGCCACGCCGTTTAGCTCAGGATAGGATTCAGGGCTGATGATAGACGATCGCTGTTGAAAGATCAAGGCATCGAGGCGAATCACTTTGCCCACCTCATGGGTTTTGTGAGTCGCGGCAACTGCTGCAGGGACCACCGTGCCGACCGTACTGACCAATCCTAGCGGTACGTCCTGAACTACCCTCCGATCGCCATTTGCAGTCGCTGGATCAAGCGTATACTTGGACTGAGCAAAACCGGCAGCATCAATAACGATAGAATACTTTTCATTACCGTACAACGGAATTGAGTAGCTGCTACCATTCAAGATGCCAACAATATTCCCATATGGTAAGCTTTGATAAGAAATTCTAGCTGAAACAGGCTCTTTGGTCGCCTGATTAAAAATTTTTCCTACGGCAAATATCAGTGTATCCTTCTGTTGCGCTTCCGACGGAAACGAGATGATAGACCACACGATTAAAAGTAAAATGATTTTCTTCATCACTTTTAGAGTTTGATAATCTTAAACTCAACCCTTCTATTTTTGTCGCGCCCCTCTTTTTTGTCATTCGATTCAATTGGCTTAGACTCTCCGAAGAAAACAATCGAAATTCTATCTGCACCAACTCCTTTGTCGACAAGGTATTTTGCGACTGCTTTCGCCCGCCACTCTGAAAGCCACAGGTTATAGTTTTCCGGGCCTGTCGCATCGGTGTGTCCAGCTAGCTCGATGGTCATAGTACTTCTTTCTTTCATCAAATCGACTATTCGATTGAGTTCTGGATAAGATTCAACCTTCAGTACGGCCTTTTTGAAATTAAAGAAAATATTATTGAGCGTAATCTTCGCATCCGGTTCAATCACCGTAACTGCTATCGGCGCAAGTTTGATGTCTCTTGTTTCCACTGATCCATCTTTGGTTGCCGTTCTCAGGTCGAGGTTTTGGTTTTCCGATAAATGCCCTTCAGCCTGAGCCCTCACGCCATAATTTTGTCCACCGGGTAAATGAATTTCATACGCACCAGTTTCGGGATTAGAATAAACGATGCCAACCTCTTTTCCGTCTGGCAGCCTTTCATAAATAATTTTCGCACCCACCGGCTTTCCAGTCTTTCCATCGATCAATTTTCCTCTTACAATTATCACAGGCTCGGGATTCTTGTAAATGGGCAGTTTTATCCTGAAAATATCTGCATTCTCATCTGTCAAAGCCCTGGAGTAGTATGCAAACTCACTCTTCGAAGGGATGTTGAAAAAGAGGTCATCCAGCTTTGAATTGATATCTGGTCCCATATTTTGGGGCTCGGACCAGTTTGTCCATGTATCATCCAGGCGCTTGGACATATACACATCGGCGCCTCCATAGCCACTGAATCCGTTCGATGAGAAATACAGCGTTTGATCATCGGAGGCAAGGAAAGGGGCCGACTCTTCATTGGCTGTATTAACCACAGAGCCAAGATTGACTGGCTCTTTCCATGTACTATCGTTCTTCTGAAAGCTTACATAAAGATCTCTTCCTCCTCTTGAATCCTCCCGCTCAATTGACAATAACAAAGTCTTTCGGTTATTGGCAAGAAAATAGTTTGCCTTCTCATTGAAGTTGTAATCATTTTCAATGTTGATTGCCATGGGTTTCGTCCAATTTCCATTCAGGTTGGTACTCATGGAGACACCCGCCAACATCTTTCCGTTTGGCAAATATTTATTCCCTAGTACCAAAACAGATTGCCCATCAGGAGTTGAAGCTACCGCATTCACAAAATTTGGCCCCGCATTATTAAACTTCGGGCCCATGTTTTTGGCCAAGGTCCATTTGCCATCGGGTTCTAATTCTGAAAACCAGATATCCTCTTTATCTTTTACGCCACCCATATTCTCAGGGTGATTTTTCCGAGAGAAGTAAAGGGTCTTTCCGTCGGGAGAAAGTAGTGGATTTAATTCGCTATAATCACTATTTACGTTTTTGTCCAGTTGCTCTGTGACCAATCCCCTGCTAAGGAGTTCCGGAACAGATATGTCAGCGATAATCGGAATATTTACATCTGAGATTGCTACTGCATCGATCGAGAAATAATCTGGCAAGGCCTCCCCATCAAATTCAAGTTTAACGGCAGCAACCTTATAGGTGGTTTTTTCTACGAATACGTTGAGAACCCGTCCCTTGCTGGGTATTGCACCCGGATTGAAACTATGGATCAGATGCTCAGCACCATTTTCTTCATAGATGTACAACTTGAAAAGTGCACTTGGATTGTGCGACTCAGCAATGGCAATTTGTTCTATTTGAATTGGGTTGCTATAGCCAAGTTTGAGGAACTCCAACCGCTTGGGTTTATCAGGTGTCCATGCATTGGGGTTCTGACCACCGGCAGGCATCACATTTGGCTTGCCCAATGCCTGTTCTGCAGAATATTGAACAGGTGTCAATTCCGACGAGAAATCAATGACCTTTGAGGCCCATTGAACCACCTGACCGTGTCCTTGGTAGGCCATGAGCACCAGTGCCAAGACGGAGTACAAACATCTCTTCATGCTTTGGGGTGATTCAAAGGTTAAACATAATTAAAATATCTTCTCTTAGAAATAGCGCCCAAAGATAGGTTTTTTACTCAAGCGAGGTCTTGTTGAATAGCAGGAACCCGATGTGTAGCAACACTCCCAGAGGGTTTTCAGGGTCGTTGTAGTAGTTAACGCTCAGGCTAATGGGGCCTACCGTGGAATGCAAGACCAGGCCAGCAGTTCCAGTAAAGTATATTTTGGTGATCTCTCTTTTTAGAATCGGCTCCTGATTATCTCCTCTGGCGATGCTTTCCAGGGGCTTAAAAAGGTATCCTTCCAACCTGAAATCAAGGTTCTTACGCATTGAGAAAACATTACGCCATCCACCTGCTAAAAAGTTAAATGACCGAAAATTTTGAAGCAAAAGCGTACGGCTATCTTGTATGGGGAAGAAGCCTGGGGCATTAATGATCGTTCCTTCATATGTAAGAAAGAGTGGCTGATTAGAGAAAGTAGCGTGTAAGTAATATCCCGAACTATATATTCCTTTTCTGAAGTATTGCTCCATGATCAACGATCCTCTCACCCAGGATCTGCTGTAATCTTCAGTTGTTGCTGCCTTCAAAACCGACGTTGAGCCAGGTATCGTCTCCTCCACGAGATCAAAATAATCCAATCCAAAATAATAGGACTTGCCTGTTGAAGCATATTGTTTGCGATTCAGGGTGTTTGAAGTGACCTGTAATCCATAGCGTCCTCCGGTCAGCCGAAGTTCGTCGAGCGTATCGGTTGCGACCAATACAGTAGTGTTGATATACCGATCATTGTTACTGATGAAGGATCCTCGCAGTGAAACTTTGAATTGCTTGCTGAATGGCAGATTCATGCTGATTCCTACGTTACGATCAATTCTATCAAGAATGGTGGAGTTTGCTTTTTGATTGATGATGTCGCTCACCTCGGTAAAATTCCAATTATTAAAAGTTGCTTCCGGCTCAAGGTAAAACTGGCCAATACTCGGGAAATCTAGTCGGACCTTCGCTTGAACCGATTTGTAAAAGCTTCCTGTATGAAAATTAAGATTGGCATGTGTGAGAATCCGATTGAAATAATAGTAATTCAGCCCAAGGAAAATATTGCTGATGTTCCGTGTGGCAATTACCCCGCCAAAGTCTACCTGAAAGTTATTGCTTGGACGCCGTGCCAGTAGAAAGTTAAAATGCTTTGTATTGGAATTGAATGAAAAGCTTGGATAAACATTTCTGAAGTAATCTTCCGATACCAATCGATAATATCCCGACTTAACATCATGGAAGAAAAGGGGTCGCTTGCCACTTTTAAAAAACCGGTTAATGTAGTGCTGCTGCTGTTTGTTAAACCCGCTTGCGATGATGCTGTCCACCAACAGTGGGCTGGTTTGGTTATTGAATTGGTTCCGTGCGAGTGCTACATCTTCACAAGCCCTTCTGGAGCCTACCTTCGCCTTTATCTCTGGCATCATTCTCATCGTTTCAGCGTAGCCACTATCGATGAGTGATTTTGCTTTCGCAAAGTCGAGGCCGGAAAATGATTTAAGATTCGGTTGAATGTAAACGCCAGTGGATGGCACTTCTTTAGGGTCAGATTTGTCCAGCAAAAGATAAAGCAGTGATTTGGAAATTAGTTTATCATCTTCATCTTTCGGATACTCATCATAAATTTTGCTCGATACGTTGCAGCCAATGACCACATCGGGTTGAAATTCTTTTTGCGCTACGTCAATGGGAAAATTATTGTATACACCACCATCAAACAGATATTTTCCGTCCACCCGGATTGGATTATAGAAAAATGGCACGGTGAGTGTTGCGCGGAGTGCGTCACCCAGGGAGCCCCTTTTCAAAATGACTTCTCTTTGAGTAAAAATTTCAGCAGCTACCACCCGCAATGGAACGAACAGGCTATCAAAATTTCCTTTTGCAATGGCAGATGGTTGAGCCATTTTTTCTGCCATTGCGAAATTCAATGACAGATCATTGGCGATGCTGGTATTGAGATTCAAACTAAAAGTCGAATCCAGCGACAGGTTAAGTTTTACAAAAGATGGGTGTGGATCAGCACTATTATAATAATAGTTATAGCCATATTCGAGCTGCCCATTGATCCATCGCAAAAGGTTATCATGGAGCATTGTTTCCTCAATCTGCAGGGGGCTCATCCCCGCAGCATAGCAACCAGCGATGATGCCGCCCATAGACGTGCCCACAATACAATCGATTGGGATTTCATTCTCTTCGAGCGCTTTTAGCACTCCAATATGAGCCATCCCTTTGGCCGCACCTCCACTCATGACCAATGCCACTTTCTGTGCCTGGCCTTGCATACTGATTAATAATAAAATGAAAAGGGCTTTCTTCATCCGGTTGCCAATACGTTCATTGCTTGTGCAAAGAGTCTCCTGTCAATATGATCACTAACTATATGCCTTACTAAGCTACGCAGTAAGCGGTAACAAGTGAAAATTTAAATTTTAGTAAGTAAGCAGGAAAATAAATTGTCATCTTCTCGCCACAATGATTGGTGGTTCCGGAAGCGCAATCAGATCGAGTCTCTTCATTATTTTCACCTTTACTTCGTCAAAATGGGGGGCAAATTCTGACTTCACCGGCTGTGAGGGAGGAAGCTCAACGCGTAAGGCATCCACTTGAACTCCATTCCGCCAAAAACGATAGCATAAGTGAGGCCCGGTTGCGAGACCAGTGCTTCCAACAAAGCCAATGGTTTCCCCCTGTCTCACCCTCACACCCGTGCGCATACCTGACGCAATTTTCGACATGTGAAGATATTGAGTGGTGTAGGTGCCATTATGACGGACCTTAACATAATTGCCATTGTTGCCATTGTATTGCGCTTCCAAAACAATGCCATCACCTACGGACCGAATGGGAGTGCCAGCAGGAGCAGCAAAGTCGGTCCCTTTATGAGCGCGGACGACTCTTGCGATGGGATGAAACCGTCGAAGATTGTAGTGTGAACTAATTCTTGTGAATTCAATTGGGTATTTTAACAATGCTTTTCGAAGGCTGTTACCTTCCTCGTCAAAATAATCGAGGCCTTCACCTTGATCAAAGGGAACGGCATAGTAGGGATGATTAAAATGTTCGAAGTAGATGCCTGCTATCTTTCCGATCCCGATAGGTTGGCCCTCCACCTGTTGCTCTTCATAAAATAGTTTGAAGCGATCACCTTTCTGAAGCCGCTGGAAATCAATTTGCCATGCAAAAATATCAACAAAACGATTGGTGAGCTCATGAGAAATTCCCAGCTTTTCTATTGTCTCGGAAAGACTGGAGCCTATGATGCCGGCCACTTCTCGTTCTATGATAATTACCTCACGGTGCCTGGCCTCTACACGCATAGAATCTTTCAGGTGAAAAATATAATAGTCGATGGGGCTCGACTCATAAATCAGTGCCCGAACTGATTTGACGGAGTCATGCTCCGAAATTAATGTGTACTTTTTATTGGCAGAGATCTTCCTGAAATCAAATGTCTGGCGCGGCAACAGATTGAGTTCCTGCTGCACACGAGCAGGAACATAGTATCCCTCCAACAGATCAGTAAAGCGTTGATTTCTTTTTACCACATCTGCCACCACATGTAAATCGTCAACCACCATGCCATATAAAACAACAGGCTCAATGATTTCTGTTTCCTCCCGTTGAGCAGAGTCTTCGGCAAAATCCGCTGGGTGCGAATAAGAAAGTGAAAGTTGAACAACCAAAAAATACACCGCTGTCATCACGACGATGAGGCCTAAAAAACCAGTGATATATTTTTTTCGGGTCAAAGATTTGAATATTTAAGGTGAAGCTTAGCCTTGCCAAAGCTACTAAAAGTCAATAAAATGGATGGTATTGTGCCGTCATGGATACAACTCCTTGTATTTAGCTTTGCCCACATCCAAAAACCGAACAAACTTCTCAATGCTACGATCGTATCCATAAGGCCATGCAAGTACTCGCTCATCTTTTCCGACAAGCACATAAAAAGGCTGCGCGTTGTTTTCAAGGTTGTTGATTTGTAAGTCGGCGTTCTGCTTGCCTATCGATTTTTTTACCTTCTTGTCATATCTGGAAGTGTACCACTCTGACTCTGGCAGCTCTGTTTTATCATCTACATACAACGCCACGACCACATAATCATTTTGTAATCGCTGAATCACTTGCGGATCACTCCATACGACTGCCTCCATCTCGCGGCAGTTGGTACATCCATGCCCTGTAAAGTCAATGAACAAAGGTTTCTTCTGCTCACGAGCACATTCAAGAGCCTGCTTGTAGTCAAAATAGCCTTGCAGTCCATGCGGCAAGTGAAGAAAATCGGCGTACTTGGGTTCATCACACACTTCATTGTTTTTCATTCCACGGGTCATGGAGACAAGATCAAAATCGTGGGTGGCGATTGGGGGCAGATAGCCGGCCAGCATCTTTAATGGAGCCCCCCATAGTCCTGGAATAAGATAAACCACGAATGAGAACGTAGTAACAGCCAACATTAATCTTGGCACGGTCACTTTTTCTACCGGGCTATCGCCTGACATCCTGATTTTGCCAAGGAAATAAATTCCCAACAACGTAAAAATTACAACCCAGATTGCAATGTTTACATCCCGGTCAAGAAGTCCCCAATGATATGCCTGGTCGGCGATGCTGAGAAACTTCAAACAAAGAGCAAGCTCTAAAAAACCGAGTGTCACCTTCACTGAATTCAACCAGCCCCCGGACTTCGGTAAGCTTTTAATCCATTCAGGAAAAATGGCGAAGAGTGTGAAAGGAATTGAAAACGCAAGGGCATAGGAAAACATGGCAAGCACAGGCTTGATAATCTGGCCCCCTGCAGAGAGCACAACCACATTTCCCACAATGGGAATGGTGCATGAAAAAGAAACAAGAACCAGCGTTGCGGCCATGAAGAATATACCCAACAGTCCGCCTTTCTCCGCTTGCTGATCCACTTTGTTAATAAGTTGGTAGGGAGCATTGATTTCAAACAGTCCGAAGAAAGAAAATGCAAACACAATGAAGATGACAAAAATAAATAGGTTGGGCGCCCAGTGTGTAGCCAGTGCGTTGAGCCCCTCTGCCCCTAGCAATACTGCAAACATGGTACCAGCCAAAGTATATATCACAATGATTGATAGTCCAAAAATGATGGCCTTACGAATTCCTTCACGCTTAGTCTGATTGTCCTTCAGAAAAAATGTCACCGTCATCGGTACCATTGGAAAAACACAAGGAGTAATCAACGAAGCAAGGCCGAGCACAAACGCAAAGAGCAGATAGCCAAGAAAAGATTCCTGGTTGAGAGGCGGAATTCCATCGATCACTGACTTGTCCAACGTTGGGCCAATGATTGGTTTAGAGTCTTCGGATGTTAGATCCTGAGGATTGGTTGTCGTCGATTGGATTGAGTCGGGTCTTGAGAATTCGGGTTTTGGTACCCCCTTCTTTTCTCCTTTTACATGAATATCCTCAAAAGAAAATTCATCGCTGAAAGGTATGCACTTGCCATCCACGTCGCTGCAAACCTGATACTCACTTTCACCGGCGATCAAAACGGCAGCGTTAAGTATTTTAATTTTCTGACGGAATTCTCCGGTCCCCTTGAAAATTTTTACATCACAATCAAAGATATCATCGTGCTTCGCCAGGGGTTTGATGGCCTGTAGCTTTCCTACTAATTGATAGCTTGCATTAGGTTTGAGCGTTATTGTCGTTTTGATTGGACCATCCTCACAGGGGAACTCGCTTGAATATAGATACCAGTTCTTATCGATGGATGCCGTGAACACGAGTTCGACCTCCTCACCGACCGCTGGCGAGAGATTAGAGACCGTATAAACCCACTTTGCAGGAGTTAATATCTGACCAAAAGAGAAGAAACAGGCCAGTGAGAGTATGATCGTATGTATTAATCGCATTTTCGTTCCAGATAACCGGGCGCTAAGTTAACGCAAGTGTCCTCAAAATCGTTTCTGCCCTGGCTGGTTAACCTATAATTTATGTGTTGTTTTCAACAAAAAATGCATTGATTAACCGGTCTAAAGGGACAAGCTTTCGAAAAAAGAACGTGGTTTTCCTACCTTGAAGATGTATTTGAATGAATCGCAAGAAATCCCACATGATATGAAGCTAAAATCATTGATTACCATCCTTGCCCTCTTATGTTTCACTGGCACCCAGGCACAAACCGCCGACGAAATATTGGCTAAGTATTTTGCCAATACTGGTGGCCTCGACAAATGGAAAACGCTGAGGTCGCGCACAATGACCGGCAAAGCTTTTTTTGGTCAGGAGTTTCCCGTGACTGTCTATGAAAAAGCTCCGAATAAACAGAAGACGGTAGTGAATGTTCAAGGAATGGAACTCATGTTAAATGTGTATGATGGCAAAGACGCGTGGATGCTCAATCCGCTTCAGGGAGGAAAGGATGCTGTGAGAATGGATGATGAACAGGCGAAAGACCTCAAAGACGAGGAGTTTGAAGACAACTTCATTGACTATAAAAAGAAGGGGCACGAGGTGACATTGGAGGGTATTGAAGAAGTTGATGGCATGAAGTGCTTCAAGATCAAACTGGTTAGGAATAAGAACAATCCAAAAGAAGACATCACGGAGTTTCACTATTTTGAGTCTGAAAACTTTGTCCCCATGATGCGTACCACCGTCCTCCGGTCAGGGCCTCAGAAAGGAGCTGAAGTAAAAGGATACCTTAGCGATTATCAGGAGGTAGACGGACTTATGTTTCCATTCTCTTTGGAACAAAAGATGAACGGGCAATCACTTTCCAAAATCACGATTGAAAAGATTACCATCAATGATATTGCAGACGACAGCATTTTTGCTTTTCCAAAGAAGCCTTAAGATGCTCCAGGATTTGTCCCGAAATAAAAAGCCACCTCTTTTACGAAGGCGGCCTTCTAATAGAAATTAACTAAACTTTAAAACCTGCGTCAAGTATGGCCACAAAAAATAAGGATAAGGAAATAATTTTTATGAACACCAATTAACGGATGATGTATGGTCGGAAGCAGTGTTCTTTTATGATGCCATCAAATTTTTTCCGATCGTCGTTCACATTTATCAAATAAGAATCAAATCTTTCCAAAGTGTTTATAAAACGCGACGATCGTCTCAATACCAATGAGAAAGTTTTTAATCCCGTAATGTTCGTTGGGTGAATGCAACGCATCTGTATCGAGGCCGAAGCCCATCAACACCGTATCAAGGGCAAGTTCTTTCTTGAAAAGAGCAACGATGGGAATGCTTCCGCCGTCACGGGTTGGGATGGGGGCCTTACCCCAGACTTCCACAAACGCCTCACTCGCTGCTTTGAATGCTCTTGAATCGGTGGGCGTTACAGCAGGCTCACCACCGTGATGAGCAATGACTTTTACTTTGACAGATTTGGGAGCAATGGAAATAAAATGTTGAGTAAATAACTTCGTGATCTCGTTCATATCCTGATGAGGAACGAGGCGCATGGAAATCTTGGCATGAGCCTTTGCTGGCAATACTGTCTTGGCGCCCTCGCCGGTGTACCCGCCCCAGATGCCATTCACATCCAGCGTTGGACGAATACCAGTGCGCTCCAAAGTGGTGTAGCCCTTCTCTCCTCTTATTTCTTCGATGCCCAATTCCTTTTTATATTCTGCCAGATCAAAGGGTGCGTCATTCAATAGTTTACGATCTGCCACGCTGAGGTCTGCAACCTTATCATAGAAGCCCTGTATGGTTACTCGTCCATCTTCATCATGGAGTGAGGCGATCATTTTACTAAGGACGTTGGCAGGATTTGCCACAGCGCCGCCATAGACACCTGAATGCAAATCGCGGTTTGGGCCTGTCACCTCAACTTCCATGTAACTCAACCCACGAAGCCCTGCCGTGATTGAGGGTTGATCTAATGAAATAAGCGATGTGTCAGATATTAAAATAACGTCTGCTTTCAGTTTGGCCTTGTTTTCTTTAACAAACACACCCAGGTTTTCCGACCCCACCTCCTCTTCTCCTTCGATCATGAATTTTATGTTGCAGCTTAACAAATTGTGCTTCATCATAATTTCAAATGCCTTGAGGTGCATGTAAACCTGTCCTTTATCATCACAGGCACCTCGTGCATAAATCTTCCCATCTTTTACCGTGGGTTCAAATGGTGGCGAGTTCCAAAGATTGAGTGGGTCAGGCGGCTGGACATCATAGTGCCCGTAGACGAGAACAGTAGGCTTTTTGGGATCTGTTATCTTTTCCCCATAAACGATAGGATGGCCTTTGGTTTCCATCAACGCAACGTTGTCAGCACCAGCTTCCTTAAGTCTTTTTAAAACATATTCTGCCGCTTTGCGCACATCTTCTTTGTGACGACTGTCGGCGCTCACCGACGGAATTCTCAGCAATTCAAATAACTCTTGAAGGAAACGTTCCTGGTTTTTCTGGATGTATTCGTGAATCATACTTTCAAATTTCGATCAATTTAATTTAGTTATGGAGATCGTGCAAAAGGCAACGCATATTCCAAGGTGCGAGACGATAAGGTGTTTGGACTAAAGTCCATTTGGTGCGTTTTACCTTCTAACCCCAGGCTTAAGTCTGGGGTTACCATATTTCGATTTTATTGGGCTTTAGCCCAGAACCCCAATCTACCCCACAGTGATGCAACAGGTTCGATAATCTGAAGTAACCAAAAGTAGACTTCTTACGTCTTTAGTAGGTCATCTTTTACCAGAGCCTTATGATTCTTAACTATTTTCTTCTCGCTTTCCGCAACATCACCAAACAGCGCGGTTATGCGATCGTGAACATGCTCGGGCTTGCGGTAGGGCTTGCCTCCGCCTTGTTCATTCTCCTGTATGTAAAGGATGAGCTGACGTTTGACACCATGCACCCGTCTGCTGCCAGCACGTATCGCATGGGGTACGCCATTCAATTCCCCAATGGGGAAAAGCAGGCTGCTCCTTATGCTCCTGCTGGTTGGGATAATTATATACAGGCCAATTATGAAGGGATCGGTGGTATCACCAGCTATGATTCCTATGGCATGCCCACCAGCATTCACTATGAACCCAAAGATCGCATCATCCTTACAGAAGATATTATTTGGGCCGAAGCCTCCATCACTGATCTGATTCATCTTCCCATTGCAAAAGGAAATAGCAAAAACCCGTTAAAAGAAGTCAATAGTTTTATTCTTACTGAATCCGCAGCACGTGAACTTTTTGGCGATGAAGACCCTATCAATAAATCCATTGTCATTTCTCATCAATATGCCACACAACAGAAAAAAGTTGACATGATCGTCACCGCTGTGATGAAAGATTTGCCCTCCAACTCTCATGTGAAGCCAAAATACATTGCCAACATCCTTGCCCTAAAACCTTTTAATCCAAACCTCGAAACTCTCCTCAATACTTCCATGGGTGATGGCAACAACCAGTATTTTACTCAATCCTATTTTGTTTGCCCCGATGAACATAAGATTGCAATTATCCGGGATGACTTGCAAAAACGAGCCAATGAAATGATCTCCAAAAATCACTGGGACTTTAAGTTCACCCCTGTGATTCGAAAGATTACTGATATTCATTTCGATCAAGAGATGGATTGGACGATCGATCACAAGACGGCGGACAAGAAATATATCTATGTTTTTATCACGATTGCCATTTTGATTCTAATGGTAGCTGGCATCAACTACATCAACCTTTCGACGGCAAAGTCAGCGAGCCGTGCCCGTGAAATTGGTTTGCGTAAAACTTTTGGTGGCGTACGCAGTCAATTATTTTTTCAGTTTATGCTGGAGTCTTTTGTATTGGTACTGTTGTCGTCGATCATCGCCATCCTGCTAGTGATCTTCTTTACACCCCAATTTAATCAGCTTACAGGAAAGACGTTCGAATTGCATCATATCTTAAACGGGCCGATGCTATTGATTGTCGGCGGTGTAATCATCTTTGTTACTCTTCTCGCTGGCACTTACCCTGCGGTCTTTGTGTCAAGCTTTGAGCCTGCAGTTGTGCTGAAAGGGAAATTTGCCTTCGGCAGGGGATCTAACATTTTTCGTCAGTTTCTCACCACACTTCAGTTTGTTGTAGCCGTTACCTTACTCACCAGTACCGTGATCATCGTGCGGCAAATGGATCTGCTGAAAAACTCTAAATTAACCCACATTGCAGCTTTTTGAACAAAATGAAGGATTTCAAATTATTTTTGGGGTAAAATCTAATATTTCTATTTTTTCTCCCGTACCCTCCTACGAGTAAAGTATTTTTATGCTACGC
>JAYVQY010000133.1:0-111143 GCA_043776715.1 Cyclobacteriaceae bacterium
GTGAACTTCAATCAGGCAATGGATCCTTCTACGATCACCGGTACGACTTTCACTTTGAAGAATGGCGCAACGTCCATTACAGGCACCGTGGCTTACTCGGGCGTGATTGCCTCCTTCACTCCCACTGCTAGTCTAGTTTCTGGAACAACCTATACCGCCACCATTACAACCGGTGCTAAGAATGTTGCTGGTATACCCCTGGCCAATAATTATGTGTGGACATTTAGTGCTGGAGCGATTGTTGCACCGACCGTAACTTTGACCGACCCTGTAAACCTTGGCACCAACGTATCACTGAATAAAGTAATCAGCGCAACCTTCAGCCAGGCAATGGATCCCTTAAGCATTACGTCCACTTCCTTCACGTTAAAGGCAGGAACATCTCCAGTAGCAGGAGCGATAAACTATAGCGGAACAACGGCAACGTTTACTCCGACCGTGTTTCTTGTACCCGGCACAACGTACACTGCAACCATCACCATTGGCGCAAGGAACGTAGCGGGTACTCCATTGAACAGCGATTTTGTCTGGACCTTTGCCACCGGAACTGCTACTGCTCCAACGGTAATCTCTACAGACCCTGCTGACCTGGTCACCGGCGTGTCGCTTGACAAAGTCATCAGCGCATCTTTCAGTCAGGTGATGGATCCGTTAACAATAACATCCTCAACTTTTAATCTAAAGATCGGAGCCTCCACCGTATTGGGCTCTGTAAACTATGCTGGGACTACAGCCACTTTTACGCCTACGAGTAATCTTTTGTCAGGAACAATCTATACTGCCACGATTACTACCGGAGCAAAGAATGCAGGCGGAGTAGCGCTTGTGAATAATTTCGTTTGGACCTTCAGTACGAAGGCACCTTTAGGTCCTCAGGGCATTGATCTTAAATCAGTCGCCAGATTCGGAATCATAGCAGGAGTAGGTGTTAGCAACAATGCCGGCTTCAGCGAGATCCGTAATATGGATGTTGGAATCAGCCCGGGTGTTCGTTCATCCATCACTGGATTTCCGCCTGCCATCATCGTGAATGGAGCAATGTTTGCTTCGGATGATACTGCACCTCCCGGAGTGCCGGCTATGCTAACACAAGCCAAGCAAGATCTTGTCGATGTATATCTGTATGTTGAAGGAGCTACTTCACCGGCACCTGCAACGGTATCAGGAGATCAGGGCGGTAAGACACTTGCTCCCGGAATTTACAAATCAACCTCTACACTCTTGATACAGTCAGGTGATCTAACGCTCGATGCTCAGGGTGACGCTAATGCGGTATGGATATTCCAGGTAGCATCTGCCTTAACCACAGTCGGCGGAGCGGGTGGAAGCATCATCCTTAGTGGAGGAGCTCAAGCTAAAAACGTCTACTGGCAAACCGGCTCTTCAGCAACGATTGGAGATAATACAGCATTCAAAGGAAACATCCTGGCCCTGACATCGATCACGATGAATTCAGGTGCAAAGGCAGTCGGCAGAATGCTGGCCAGAAACGGCTCGGTTGTAATGACGAATGCTAACATCATTGATAAGCCTTAAAACATTTAAGAATATGAACACAAAAACAAATTTTATGCGGGGATCACACAGGGTGTTGTCCTCTCATAGCCCGATCATCAAAAGCCTTGTGATAAGTGCTTTGATATTGACGAGCATTCAATTACCCCTTCGGGCACAGGAGATCTTATACACAAAACCCACCTGGTATCTTGGCGCAGCAGTAGGAGGAAATGTAAATTTCTATCGCGGCACCACCCAGGAGTTGAATGCAGACTTTACTGTGCCTGTTCCTCTTAACAAGGGTCAGGGTGTTGGGCTCTACCTGGCGCCCCTCGTGGAATACCACTTCAATGAAAGGCTGGGCCTTATGGGGCAGGTTGGTTTCGATAGTAGAAGATCAGCATGGGAGACGACCTATACTCCCTGCAATTGCAAGGCTGATCTCTCTACCAATCTGACGTACATCACCGTGGAGCCAAGCCTGCGCTTTGCTCCGTTCAAATCTAATTTTTATATCTATGGTGGACCACGTCTGGCGTTCAACGTTGCTAAATCATTTACCTACAGCCAGAAGACCAATCCTGATTTTCCTGAACAGGTTGCGAACACTGACGTCAAAGGAGATTTTAGCAAAATGCACAGTACGTTGCTCTCTATGCAAATTGGTGTGGGTTATGATATTCCACTCTCATCACAGAAACAGGAGTTTCAATCCGTATTGTCGCCTTTTATTGCTTTTCAACCGTACTTAGGTCAGGACCCACGTTCAATTGAAACATGGACCGTCACCACGGTGAGAATCGGTGCAGCCCTTAAGTTTGGTCGCGGTCGTTTGATTAAACAACCTGCTGCAGCGGCCGTTCTTCTTGAGGACCCATCGGTTAGTTTTTCAGTTCACTCTCCCGATAACATTCCCGTTGAGCGCAGGGTAAGAGAAATTTTTCCCGTACGCAACTATGTATTCTTTGATCTAGGATCATCGGAGATTTCCGATCGCTACGTGTTGCTCACCAAAGACCAGGTAAAAGATTTCAAGGAAAATCAACTGGAGGTATTCGCGCCCAAGAGACTCTCCGGTCGTTCCGATAGAGAAATGGTAGTATATTATAATGTCCTGAACATCCTTGGTGACAGGATGGGAAAAAATCCCACTGCTGTTGTCAGACTGGCAGGGGCTTCTATGCAAGGCAAGAAAGACGGATTGGCCATGGCTGAGTCGGTTAAGAAATATTTGACGAATGTGTTTGGAATTGCGCCTTCGAGAATCAACACAGAAGGTCGCATTAAGCCAAGGATACCTTCAGAACAACCTGGAGCAACCAAGGAACTTGACCTTCTTCGTGAGGGAGACCGCAGGGTGTCAATTTGGAGTGAATCACCATCATTGATGATGGAATTCCAGAGTGGGCAGAGTGCCCCTTTAAAGCCTGTTGAACTCAGACAGACACAATCAGCTCCGGTTGATAGCTACGTTACCTTTACCGCTGATGGAGCCAACAAAGCGTTCTCATCATGGACAATTGAAATGAAAGATGACCAAGGCAAAATTCAAACTTTTGGACCTTATCAGGAGCAGGAGATCGTAGCCATCTCGGGTAAATCGATCCTTGGATCCAAGCCAAAAGGAGACTATGTCGTGACAATGGTCGGACAAACAAAGAGCGGCAAGGTCGTCAGGCAAGAGGCCCCTGTACACATGACGCTTTGGACTCCCCCTACAGATGAAGAAGGCATGCGTTACAGCGTCATCTTTGAATTCAACGATTCAAAGATGGTCGATACTTATGACAAGTACCTGACGGACATTGTGACTCCCAAAATTTCTAAGAATGGAAAGGTCATCGTTCACGGTCATACAGATAAAATCGGAGAGGCCGTCCACAATCAGGAGTTGTCATTGGCTAGGGCTAACGAAGTGAAAAGAATTATCGAAAGCGCCCTTTCCAAAGCCGGTAGAAATGATGTTACTTTTGAAGTGTATGGTTTCGGCGAAGATGAGGCCGTGGCACCTTTTGATAACGGTTTACCCGAAGGTCGCTTTTATAACCGGACCGTCATTATTGATATTATTCCAGGCAAGTAATTTTTAGTTCAATTCTTTTGAAAAAGGCTGTCTGAATTTCAGACAGTCTTTTTTGTTTTTCTGGATTCAGCCACACAGCGATTTGAATGTTGCCTTTTTTGTTTTCGATGGGAAAAGGGTAATTTTACAGTAAACATCGCGGGGTGGAGCAGTTGGTAGCTCGTTGGGCTCATAACCCAAAGGTCGTAAGTTCGAGTCTTACCCCCGCTACAACCTGACCCTCAAAAGCGCCTTTTCTGTGCTCTCTTGAGGGTTTTTTGCTTCTAAAAGTTCTCTTGCAGAAACGGAGCGCGTTTCACTGTATCAATTTGGTAATCAGTCATATCTAAAGCTGAAAGACCTCAGGTAACAAAGAAAAACATCCAGAAGGCGTTGCGCAATAATTACCCTTGATGCACATAGGAAATAACCTACGCCTTAATGGGAGACTTAATCCAATTGACTATTTTAGAGAATGCACTAGGGAAATAACAGAAATTTCAGTCATGCAACGAGAAAATATAAACTCAGAAACTTTGGCGTTCCTATCACACATCTATAAGCGTTTTTTTTCATCTTCCTCTGTCGGAGAAGATAAGTCCGATTTTTTCAGATCGCGAGTTAAAAAATTAAGAAAATAGTCTTTTTACCTTTACTCGCAATGCCTCTTATTCCATTTCTTCTTTTTCCCCTTATCTTTTGGCCTGCTGATCAATACGTTTATCAGAAAGTGTCGATGGAAATGCTCACTCGCACCACACGCAAAGGAATGGTGAGCCGGGTAAATGCTTCAGTGTATTATACGTCAGAAGGAAAAATGGCCTGTCATTACACGGAGCCACAAGAACTAATGATTATCAATAACTCGAAAGGTGAATTTACCGTTTACGATTTTGTAAATAACACCGTGGCACAAAAGCAAAATTATTTGATGAGTACGGAAACCAATCAGCTGTTCTATTTTCTGGAAAATAACCGAGGTGATCTCGGCCTTTCGAAAATGGGATTTACTTTAAAAGAAACAAAATTTGATAAAGGGTTTAAAATTACGGTCTGGATGCCACCCATGCAATTGCTAAATCAAATTTCCCGAGTTGAAGTTGCTCACAATAAAAATAATCCGGTTTTCTTGGGGTACTTTGATAAGAAAGGGAAAGCCATTAACAAAGTTTACTTTTACAATTATGAGATGATTGCGGGTTTGCGTTTTCCAACGAGTGTAACGCAAATCAGTCTGGTTAAAGACAAAGATTCTATCATTTCAAAAACAACTTATTCCAATTTTAAAGTAGATCAAGAAGTAGATGAGAAATACCTTAACTTCAAAATTCCAACTAATGCCAAAGTTCAGTAAATGAAATGCCTCATTCTCATTCTCATTTTAATTTTCTCCTCCTTTGGTTTTGTTGATGCGCAATCATTTGATTCTGATTGGGCTCTACTTTCGAAAGAGAAAAAATCTGAGAACACTTCTAAAACGAAAATATCTTTAAACCCTTTGAAAATTCCTTACCGTTTCAGTAAAACTTTTTATCATAAAGCAATCAGTGAGCAACTTGCCGCCAATTGTGCATTCGAACTTACCTGTTCCCGATTCAGCAAAGCAATGGTGAATAAATTTGGTTTCGTAAAAGGATACTTTCTTACCTTCGACAGACTCGGACGTTGTAACGCAATCAGTCCTTTAGAAACTTATCCCATTCGGTTGAATGCGCAAAGAAAAATCATGGAGACGCCAAGCGATTTTCATTTTCACTAAGTCAATGCGTCTGAATAGAGTTTTGTTTTTTCTACTCTTCACCATTTCAGGACTCCGCCTCAGTGGTCAATCCATACATCGGGAGTTAATTTTCGCTAAACATCTCATTGTCAAAACAAATTACGAAGAAGCCATTTATGTGTTAGAGCATTTGAGGCTTGAGCAACAAATTTCTCCAATACAAAAAGACAGTATTCATTTTTTCCTAGGCAATATTTATTACTCGCAAAAAGATTTACTCAACTCTAACAAACATTTCAATTTAGTTACTGATTCTTCGCATCGACTAAAGTCCGAAGCTGTGTTTTTTAGTTCATTCAATAGTGCTTATCTAAAAAAATACTCCGAGGCTAAGAATAAATTAATGGAATTCCAGATAACTGATAGTACGGAGCAACAACTACGCAATCTGGAACTGAGTGGTGTTTTTCTATTGCAAAGGGATTTAAAGAAATATGATTCAATAGCTTACACCTTTACTCCGCCCAACTATGCGATCGATGAGCATGAAAAGAAAATGAAAGAGCACTATGAAAAAATCATTCATAAGCCAAAGAAATCTCCTTTTGTAGCAGCAGCATTATCAGCAATATTACCTGGTGCCGGAAAATTTTATGCAGGCAACAAAGGTCAGGCGATTTATACATTGATGATTTCAACAGTCTTGGGGTTGCAGGCATGGGAAGGTTATCACAAAGATGGGTCGTCCAGTTTTCGATTTATTGCTTATAGCACCATTTTCTGCTCACTTTACATAGGCACTATTTGGGGGAGTGCTTTTACCGTAAAGTTTAAAAGAGATCAACTTAATGAAACGCTTGATGATCAGATTTTATTTGCCATGCATATTCCTTTGCGCACCATTTTTCATTAAGGCGCAAGAGAAATTAGCTGACAGCCTCTTTAAGGCCAGAGAATTCCTGCCTGCGCGCGTAGCGTACGAAAGAGTTTTGTTTAATGAAACCAAAAGAGCAAATGAGCTGCTGTTAAAAAAATCATATTGTTTGAAAGCCGAAGCAAAACACGAAGAAGCTTATTCCACACTTCAGCGAGCCGATTTTTTTAATGGAAGCGATAGTCTGAAATTTAATCTTTACTATGAATCTGCGTTGAACGCGTACCTGGCGGGGAAGTACGATCTCTCGTTAAACAAAATTCAAGAATTAAATTATTACATACCCTCAATTTCAAATTCGATTGTAACACTCTTGGAGATTCTTTCCCTAAATCAGTTGCAAAAAATTACCGAGGCCGAAAAAAGATTTAAAGAGTTAGCAGCCAACAGTAAGCTTCAGGGTACTTCCAAAATCTACGATGGCGTGAAACTAAAGAATCCTGAAAAAGCCGAGTCAATTTCTCATTTGCTTCCTGGTGTTGGTCAAATGTATGCCGGGTATTTGGGAAGAGGATTTACTTCGATGGTGATTCAGTCGGGGCTGATTGTATTTACCGGTTACAATTTTTGGAATGGATATTATTTTTCTGGTGCATTTACTGGTGTTGGTCTTTTTTATATGTTCAACAACGGTGGCGCGAGGCATGCTCAATATTTAGCCGAAAAGAAAAACAGGGAAATAATTGAGCGGCTCAACGAAAAAGTAAAACAAGTAATTCAAAATACGAGGAAAAAATAAAGGGATCCATTGCTGTATCCTTTACAAGGGAACTTTAAAATATTAGCCCCACATAAAGAATTTGTTGCTGCCAACGTATTTATCAATATCAGCATTGTTGATAATCAACACCACTAAGTCAACTAACGGAACAATACCAAAAATACCTCCGCAAGTAATCAAGTAATAAACGATCATCATTGGTTTTGCACCAAGATAGACACGGTGAATAGCTAAACCTCCGATTAATAAATCAAGGATAACAGCAACCCATGCATTTTTATCTCCGGATGGAGCGGCAGCAAAAGGATTTACCATAGCCGTTACATCAGCTAACTGAGCAACAATTGGAGTAGCTACATTAAACGCAGATTCGATGGCTGAATCATCTACTTGATAAATAGAAGCAGCGTTACTGTTGTACACAATGCCGAAGGTACAAACCAGCAAAAGGAGAAAGATTTTTTTCATAGTGTGGAAATAATGATTTAGTAACGTTATAAAAACTATTCGACTTTCGCAAATTTTTACTAAGAATAACAATTGCATTATTGCCGAGTTTATCACATTTTCGGCAAAGTTTTCTTTGGTGAAGCGCATTTCTTTTTGCATACTCTTTCTTCTATCCATTCATTGGATCGCAGCTCAAGACAAAGTCGGTGATTCGGTAATACTTTTGAGGCCTCTTCATTTTATTTACGCTAATGATTTCGATGAATTCGAGAAAAGCAATCGCGTATTACAATCAAAAGATAAGTATGCTCATTCGTTGCTCGCTGTCTTTGCCATGCGGTGGAAAGAAATACCGGTAGTCTTCAGTAAGTCGTCTGAAGCGTACCATCAACTTTTGTTAACTCTTACAAAAGAACTTGAAGCGGAAAAGCACACGGCACAGACACCGATTATTACGTACTATAAAATCTGCGCTTACATGCTCCTGTCAGAATACCATTTCATATTAGGCGAGAATTGGTCAACCATAAGGTATTCTCAAAAAGCTTATCCATTAATGTCTGAAGTGTTTTCAAAAAACTACACACAGCCTGAGTTTCTTTTTGTGAAAGGACTTTACTCCTATTACATCGAGCACTTCAGGCAAAAGAATTTGTTTTATCGGACTGCGCTCTTACCGTTCCGATCGGGAAGCAAGAAAAAAGGAATAGAATTATTACAGTCGTGTATTAACCAAAAATCGTTGGTTAGGATTGAAGCCGAAATCTATTTAGCTCACATTTTACTTCACTTCGAAAATCGACCGACAGAAGCATTGTCCGTCAGTAGGAAACTGGCAAACGAATTCCCTGCTAACTTAAAATTCTCTGAGCTGCTAACTGATAATCTGATTCGTTGTGGCCAGTACAAAGAAGCTTTACCTCTAGTTCGAAAATCGATCAGTCAGCATGCCATTTACTTCTCGGGCCCGGCTCACTATTTTAAAGGAATTATAGAAGAAGAATTCTATAAAAATATTTCCAAATCAAAGGAAGAATACGAAAAGTGTATTAAGATTGAATATAGACCAATCGATCATTATAAAAGATTGGCAACTCAGCGCTTGAAGAAATTATGATTTTTTCTTGAGGAGTAAAAAATCGATGGCTTTCTTTTTTAAGATTCCGAATCCCCTAAAGCGATAACCAACTACAATTTTAAAAATAGAACTTGAGGTCGTGAATACGACTTTTTCAAACTCTACATTACGTGCTTGGATAATAAAACTGATTCCTGTAAAAAAGCGATCGCTGTTATAGCCCAGTGCAATTCATAAATCAATACAATTATTTAGTGCGGTCTCATGCTTGGCCATTGTAGCCGATTGATAATAAATCCAATGCTGAGCCGGGCCAATCGACAATGAAGTATTAGCGAACAGATTATCAAAAACCCCGGCACTCCCACGAGTTTTTTATACTTCCCTGTTTCTCAAGCTTTCTAAATAATCTATATTGGCTCTACGTATGATCTAGGCAGGTGTAGGTTAGATCCAAAATAAAACCATTTATGAAAAGAATTTTACTCCTCTTTCTTGTCTCTCTTTTCGCCATGAGCGTCAGCGCGCAGGGCACCCCACCGCTCCGCATCATCATGATTGGTGCGCACCCCGATGACTGCGACCAGAAAGGTGGAGGGGCTGCGATTTTATTAACTTCCTTCGGTTACAAAGTCAAATTTGTTTCCGTCACCAATGGAGATGCCGGTCATCAATTGCAGGGAGGTGGTGTGCTCGCGAGGCGAAGGATGCTGGAAGCAAAGGAAGCAGGCAAAAGATTCGGCGTAGAATATGACGTACTCGATAATCATGATGGCGAATTGCTTCCCCACCTTCAGGTGCGCCTGGAGATCATCAGAAAAATCAGGGCGTGGAATGCGGATGTGGTGATTGCCCCAAGACCCAATGATTATCATCCCGATCACCGCTATACAGGCGTGCTCGTCCAGGATGCTGCCTACATGGTCGCGGTGCCAAACGTAGCAGCCGACACGCCACCGCTAAAAAAGAATCCACTGTTTCTTTACTTTCAAGACTCATTCAAAAAGCCCAATCCATTCACACCAGACATCGCCGTTGATATTACTTCGGTGTTTGATCAGAAAGTGCACGCATTGGATGCGCACCAATCTCAGGTCTATGAGTGGCTGCCCTGGATTGGTGGCTACGCTGACCAGGTGCCTGTTGATGCAACTGAAAGAGAGAAATGGTTGGCTAAAAGACAGTCGTGGGTGATCACTTCAGAAGCCCGTCGTTCGCTGGAAAAATGGTATGGCAAAGACAAGGCGTCGCTGGTGAAGCAGGCTGAGTCGTTTGAAGTATGTGAGTACGGGTCACAGCCCAGTGAAGAAGATATCCGAAGGATCTTTCCGATGCTGAAGTAGGCTCAGCCTGACAGTGCGGCAGAATGAAGCAGAAGTCCGGCTGAGCGCAGCCGTTACTCCACAAAAACAATACTTGGATTCATCGGGTAGCGCCCAAATTTATCGCCATAGATTGCGAGGCCCCCTGCCAATCCTCTATCCACTTCCAATCGGATGATTATCTCTCCGGTGGCTCTGGCTTTGGCCAATGTTTCTTTCGTCAGGTTGACTGCTACCCGATAACCATACGATCCAGCTTCATTAAGTTTTCTGACTTTGGGCTGATTGTGCCAGGAAAGTACGCCGCGATGGTCGGCAGGGTCATCGGGCAATTCAATTTTTTGGATGAAGATCCCATTGGCACTGATCGAAACGGCGCTGGGAAATGTTTTTTCGTCAGTCATGGGGTATGAATTGGGGTTCTGACTGGGTGAAGCTTTTGCTCCAAGCATAAAATCGCCTTCCTGCTTAATCACTTTTTCTCTGTCCTTCACAAATAACTCTTTCGCTCCTACTTCAGCAACGAACAATGCCGATTCAAACTTGAAAGCTTCAGGTATCTTAAACTTGTACTCAAAATGACCGGCACCTGCCCCATTTACTTTGGAGCCATCGAAGACATTCCATTGCTTCAATGACCAATTTGCCTCCTGAAAGTTCTTCGGTTCCACACTGACGACAAAACCTTTCTTGCCATTCTTTAACGTCATTTCATTTGTGGCTGGCGACTCAACGATCAAATGATAAAAATTGTGATGGAGTTCATTGCCGGCGCGATCTTCCAAAACCAACGCCACCGTCACCAATGATCTTTCATTGGGAGCAGTAACTTCCAAAGATTCCACTTCCTTATTTAGATAGGGCTGATATGGAATGGTTTTGGAAAATTCACCCCATTGCTTTTGTTCGCCAATGCCATTCACGCCGGTCAGCCTTACCTTCAGTTGCAGCGTATTTCCCAAATCATCTCTCCCAGTCATAGAGGAAATATAGAGTGGGATCTTGATTTTTTCTCCCGCCTTTACCGATTGACTAATCTCGTTGCCGGTTGAAATATAAATCAGGGAGTGGAAATCCTTTAACGTCATCCCCGGAACAATTTCTTCCACTCCAGTAAATTTTTTGCTGCGGTCAAAACGCCAGTAGCCGTTCCATTCGTTGATCACATCATGATGTTCGGTGTAAAGCCATCCCGCCACAATTGGGTATTTTCTGAACGTATTCATCATGCGATGATAGTCCCAGGTCCAATCTACATCACCAGTACTCCCATCATAACCCCATACATTACCACATTCTGAATTGATGTTCGGTTGCTTGCCTTGCTGATATCCTTTTTCGAAATGAAAAGTGCTTCCTTCATAAGTGTTCTTGGCGAGATTGCTAAGATGGTTCTCCCATTCCCAACCTGGTAAATATTCATGCCATGAATTGATATCGGTGATGGTATGCCCTGCCCCACAACAAATAGAGTTGTCTTCTACAAGGCGTGTTGGGTCTAACTTCTTCGCCTTCTCCACCATAGACACAACCCATTTTTGAGTTTCGGGCAAATAATTATTTGCCTCTTTTCCGTTTTCCTGCACTTTGGTTCGAAGTCCCCAGGTCTCATTAAAAATAATCCATGAAAAAATAGCCGGATGGTTAAAGTCACGTTTGATCATTTCTGATAAAGTTCTTTCTGATTCCATTCGGGCATCTGCATCGGGCTCGCCCCAGGAGTTAGGTAAATCGGACATGACCAATACGCCCAACTTATCTGCCCAATATAATTTTCGTGGAACGTCAATTTTTATATGCGTCCGGATACCATTCAACCCAATCTCACGGGCCAGCAGGATTTCCTTTTTCATAAATTCATCGGAGGGGAACGTATAAAATCCATCCGGATGATACGATTGATCCAACGTGAGTTGCAGATAGATGGGCTTGTTGTTCAACGAAATGTATGGAAAGTTGGTACCGGGAAGATTCATCACTGAGATCTTCCTCATCCCGAAATAGGATTTAACCATATCTTCAGAAGCTCCATCGCTCAATTTCAAGATCACCTCGTACAAGAATGGATTCTCCAAAGACCACAACTGCGGATTAGAAATGGGTACATCAAAGGCAATGTGTTTTTGATTCAATTGATCCAGCTTCTTCGTCACTTCTATCGGGATGGTATTTCCAAGGATCGTAAAATTCATTGAAAGTTTCTTGGTGTTGGGTTCCATTAGCTCCACTTCGACGTGAACGATTTGCTTGTCGATGTCAGGACTGAAGTGCACATATTCTATAGCACTCTTTCCTCTTGCTTCCAAATAAACAGTTTGCCAGATTCCACGGGCATTGCCATAACCCTGCTTGCCATAGAGTGTAAACATTCTGCGCTTGTCGTCTACGCGAACAACGATCTTTTGATCCTGCCCGAATTTTACAAGAGCGGTTATTTCGAATGAGAATGGAGTATAACCCCCCTCATGTTTGCCGACCTCCTTACCATCCATAAAAACGGTTGTTGCCCAATCAGAAGCTCCAATGGTAATGAAGGTCCGTTTTTGATTCCATGTCGTGGGAACATTGATGGTACGCTGATACCAGGCGATATCCGCTTCATCTTTTACACCCGACAAGGGCGAACCCCATGGAAAGGGTACGCTGATTGTCTTACTAAAATTTTTGTTTCCGCCTGACCAGCTTTCCTTGAGGCCTACATCATCATTATCAAATTCAAATGACCACTGGCCATTCAGGTTTATCCATTCAGGCCGCTCAAAATCGGGCCGGGGATGCTCAGGTAAAGGAATTTGCCCCCGGACATAGGAAACAAGGAAAAGAAGGCAAATGGTCGTTGATAAAATTTTTGTTCTCATAAAGTCGTTTAAATTTTAGAGCCTCTCCCCATATAATTAGTATGATAATAAAAGAAATCCTAATCAGGAATCTATATATTGATCTCTATTTGATTAACGAATAAAAGTTTTTATGAAAGAGCGAATTAAGAACCTGTGCTGGATTATTGTTCTGTCAATTTGTGTTGTCCAATGTTCTTCCGATTCCCCTAAACTCAAAATAGAAAAAGGAACGCACCTTGTACTCATTGGCAACAACCTGGGCTCTCGGATGATGAACTTCGGTCATTTCGAGACCGAACTGCAGCTTCGCTATCCTGATAGTCTGCTTCTTATTCGCAACATGTGCGACGGAGGGAATACACCGGGATTCAGACCCCACTCAGGCCGGATGTCCCCCTGGGCATTTCCGGGTGCTGAAAAATTTCAGACTGAATTGGCCCACGCGTCAGGCAGCGAGGGCCATTTTGAAACAGAAGATCAATGGCTTACCAGGCTGAAGGCAGACATGATCATCGCGTTCTTTGGATACAACGAGTCGTTCCAGGGGGCTGCGGGTCTTGACAACTTCAAAGCAGAACTGGAAGCTTTCATTCTTCACACCAGAAATCAAAAGTACAATGGAACTCAGGCACCCGAATTGGTATTGGTATCTCCCATTGCATTCGAAGACCTCTCTGATAAGTTTGATCTTCCTAACGGAAAGAAAGAGAATATGAACCTTCAACTGTATACCGATGCAATGAAAGAAGTGGCCACTAAAAACAAAGTGCCTTTTGTGGATGCCTATAAACCTTCCAGTGAATGGTATGAATCCACAAAGGAATCAATGACGATAGATGGCTCACAACTTACAGGAGATGCCTATGCAAAGTTCTCGACATTTCTGGCAGACAATATTTTTGGTAAACCCGCCAGGGATAAGGAATCAAATCGTGCGCTGGTCCGGTCCGCCGTACTTGAAAAGAACTGGATGTGGCACAATGATTTCAAAATACCCAATGGCGTTCATGTGTTCGGAAGGCGCTATGATCCCTTTGGACCCGATAACTACCCCTTTGAGATTGCAAAGATTCGGGAGCTCACCGCAGTACGCGATACTGCGATTTGGATGGCGGCCGCGGGAAAAGTCATGAATCTTTCGGAAGCAGATGCGAAAACCTCCAAGCTACCTCAGGTTACCACCAACTTCAATCCCGAGAAAAATGGGAGTCTTACTTATTTATATGGACAAGATGCATTGAATAAACTCAAGGTACCTCTGGGTTACAAAGTTGAACTCTTCGCGTCCGAAAAAGAATTCGCTGATCTCGCCAACCCTGTGCAGCTGTCATTTGATAACAAAGGTCGGCTTTGGGTTGCTACGATGCCCAGCTATCCACATTATAAACCTGGCGACAGTCGGCCCAATGATAAGCTGATCATCCTGGAAGATACAGATGCCGATGGCAAGGCTGACAAGCAAACCATCTTTGCAGAAGGGCTGCACCTTCCGCTTGGCTTTGAGCTGGCGCCCGAAGGTGTTTATGTTTCGCAGGGGACAAACATGATCCTCCTGACCGACACAGATGGCGATGACAAGGCTGATAGAAAGGAAATTCTTTTCAGTGGGTTTGATGATCATGATACGCACCATGCCCATCATGCTTATACGGCTGATCCATCCGGGGCCATCTATATGGGTGAGGGCGTGTTCTTGCATACCAACGTGGAAACGGCTTACGGACCAGTGCGGGCGACCAATGGTGGCTTTTACCGCTACGATCCCAACCGTAAGAAGTTGGAAAGGACAGCACAACTTGCCATACCAAACCCATGGGGAATTGCCTTTGACGGATGGGGACAGAATTTCTTTGCCGAAACCTCAGGCCCCGATGTCAGGTGGATGATGCCCGGTTCTGTGAAATCCTTGTATGGCGTTTCATCGGATAAATCTTTCAACTTAGTTGAAGAAAAACATCGCGTGCGTCCTACCTCAGGACTTGAGTTTGTTTCAAGCCGCCATTTTCCGGATGAAGTACAGGGTGATTTCTTAATTAATAATACCATTGGTTTCCTTGGCACCAAGGAGCATACACTGGTAGATGATGGCACCGGGTATCAGAGCAGGCATCGACAGGATCTTCTTCAATCCAGCGATTTGAACTTTCGTCCTGTGGACTTGGAGTTCGCGCCGGATGGCTCATTATATATTGTGGATTGGCATAACATCCTGGTAGGCCATATGCAGCACAATGCACGCGATCCCCTGCGGGACCATGTTCATGGAAGGATCTACAGAATAACATATCCTTCGAGGCCATTGGTCAAGCCGGCCAACATCGCAGGGGCGAGCATTGATGAACTTTTGGAAAACTTAAAACTTCCTGAATACAGAACCCGCTATAGAACGCGCAGAGAACTACGGGGCCGAAATGCTGCTGAGGTGATGACCTCTGTCAATGCATGGGTGGCTAAGCTGGACAAGAAAGATCCCGGTTATGAACATCATGTGTTGGAAGCCCTTTGGGTAAGCTGGGGGCTCAATAAAATTGATGATGCATTGCTTCGACAGTTGCTTCATGCAAATGATTTTCGTGCGAGAACAGCTGCCGTTCGGGTGCTGCGCTATGCTGGCCATCAAATAAAAGATCAGCCAGAATTATTGTTGGAGGCAGCCAGAGATGATCACGGGCGCGTACGGCTTGAGGCAATCGTAGCGGCATCATGGCTGGAAAAAGAAAAGGGTTCTGTGGTGCTCGCTGAAGCGGTAAAAAAACCACTTGATGAGTGGATGGTGCGTCCTTATGAAGAAGCAGTGGCTCATCTCAATGGAGTGTCCGTGCAGAAGAAAATGGATGAAACCATTATGACTAAACTTAAAGGAGTTGAACGTGATCTTTTTATTAAAGGCAAAGCCATCTATAATAAAGAAGGCTACTGCGTGACCTGCCACCAGACAGACGGCAAAGGACTTGATGCATCCGGATTCCCCCCCCTAAACGGCACTCCCTGGGTGCTCGGCAGCGATGAACGTTTGATCAAAGTTGTGTTGAAGGGACTGCTTGGCCCGATTGAGGTGCTGGGCAAAAAATATCCCGGCCAGGTTCCGATGACGCCATTTGAGAAATTGTTGACGGACGAAGATGTGGCCGCCGTGCTCACGTATGTACGCAATTCCTTCGGAAACGAAGCCTCCCCCATCCTGCCGGAAAAAGTGAAGCAGGTGCGAGCAGCTATCAAGGATCAGGGTGCTTTTTATTCTCCAGATCAACTGCTCAAGTCTCACCCTATCAAACCATGACTTGATTATGAATTATCAAGTTATTAAATTTTGAATTCGCTCATCCATTGAACATTCAAAAAAGGCAAGCATGAATAAAATTGGATTCAATCTTTTGGTTTGGTCCGGGGGGCTACCAGAGAGTTTTTTTCAGGTCGCCGACAGGCTGAAACAGATAGGCTATGACGGCATTGAATGTTTCATGGAAGAACGTGATAAGAACCTTTATAAGAAATTCAGCAGCCATCTTCGCAGCATTGGACTCGAAGCTACCTGCGTGCTCGGACTCGGTCCCGACGAAAATCCAATCGGTGAATCCAAAGCCGCCCGTGACAAAGCCATCATCAGATTAAAAGAAGCAATAGATTGTGCTCATCTCATGGAGTCAAAAATTATTTGTGGCCCCTTTCATTCAGCATTCGCCA
Source organism: Cyclobacteriaceae bacterium (assembly GCA_043776715.1). Taxonomy (GTDB): domain Bacteria; phylum Bacteroidota; class Bacteroidia; order Cytophagales; family Cyclobacteriaceae; genus ELB16-189. The sequence continues at coordinate 16,309 of JAYVQY010000133.1, forward strand.
CCTTCCCCAACCGTCGTCCGCCTGATGAACAGGAATATTTATGGAGCGCGGAAGTGTTGCATGCGGCTGGTGACTATGCGGCACAGGCAGGTATTACATTAACTCCTGAGGCGCTGAACCGGTTTGAATGTTACTTATGCAACACCATGGATCAATTGTTAAAATTGATAAGCATGGTCTCACATCCGAATGTAAAGGCCATGTTCGATACCCACCATGGAAACATCGAAGAAAAAAAGTTGAAGGACGCTCTTATAAAAATTGGTCCGATTCTCAGGCACGTTCATATCAGCGAAAATGACCGGGGCACTCCTGGTGATGGTCATATTCCATGGGATGAAACTTTTTCTACGCTGGCCGCTATAAAATACAAGGGTTGGTTAACGATTGAAGCGTTCACCCGCAATGATCCGAATTTTGCCAACGCCATCAATGTTTGGCGTGAATATTCAAAACCATGGGATATGGCTGAAAACGGATTGAAATTCATCAGAGGAATGTGCGCAAAGCATGGTCTTTAATAGCCCCCTGCCGTTAGTCACTTTGTTTTTTGCCATTTGAATGGAATCGGTTACCTTTTGTGAAGGCTAACCTACTGCACAACACTATATTATCAGATTCTCCCAAAGACAAATTAAACTTGATCCAAATGTTTATAAAGACTCAGTCATTGAAATTAGCATTCACGTTACCCTTGTTCCTTTTTCTGGCAGCATCGTGTAGCAACGATAAGTCCTCAACGAAAGGCTCGGAGACAATGTCAAAAATCGGAAAGCTAAAAGTACCACCTGGATTTCAGGCAGAACATTTGTACAGCCCCTCAGAAAAATTACAGGGGTCTTGGGTGTCTATGACGTTTGATGACAAAGGCAGACTCATCACATCTGACCAATATGGTGCTTTGTACCGAATGATGCCTTCGCCGATTGGCGTGGACTCTCTTGCGAACCTTGAAAAACTCGATATTGGAAAAACAAAACTGGAGCAGGGGGATACAACAAAACCCAAAATACAAATGGGATATGCACAAGGTCTTTTGTATGCTTTCAACAGTTTGTATGTCATGGTGAACAACAAGAGCAACGATGACTTTGATAAAGGAAGCGGACTCTACCGGCTTCAGGATACCGATGGCGACGATCAGTTTGATAAAATCACGCTCCTCAAGGCTTTGGAAGGACAAGGAGAACACGGACCGCACAGCATTGTATTGGGTCCTGACAAAACCTCAATCTATGTGATTGCCGGAAACCATACGAACGTTCCAACCATGGATGCGTATCGCCTCCCGAAAGTCTGGCAGGAGGACAACATGTTTCCACTCATCAAAGACCCAAGAGGTCATGCCAATGATCGCTACGCCCCAGGTGGATGGATCGCTAAGATTGATTCATTGGGAACTCGTTGGGAACTCATCAGCGCGGGTTACCGAAATGCTTTTGACTTCACCTTTAATGAAGTCGGAGAAATGTTTGCTTATGATGCTGATATGGAATGGGATTTTGGTATGCCCTGGTACCGACCCACACGCATCTGTCACGCTACGAGCGGAAGTGAGTTCGGGTGGCGCACTGGCAATAGTAAATGGTCTCCTGATTATCCAGACAATCTACCTCCCGTCATCAACATCGGTCAGGGATCGCCGACCAACCTGATTTATGGCATGAATGCAAATTTTCCTGAAAAATATAAGCATTCGCTGTTTGCATCGGACTGGAGTTTCGGAATTATTTATGCGATTCACCTAATACCCAACGGCTCAACCTACACTGCAGTTCCGGAGGAATTTCTCTCTGGTGCTCCCCTGCCATTAACGGATGGTATCATTGGTCCTGATGGAGCATTCTACTTCCTGACCGGAGGCCGGCGACTTGAATCCGATCTTTATAGAGTTTCCTACAAAGGCGATGAAGTAAAAGATGGAGGCATCCCGGTACCCTATGTGGATAGTGGGTTTGAAGCCAGAGCTCTAAGAAAAAAATTAGAAGAATTTCATGGGGAGCCACAAAAAGATGCGCTTGATTTTGCCTGGCCCTTTTTGAAACATGAAGACCGGTTTATCCGCTATGCAGCTAGAATAGCCGTAGAACACCAACCTGTTGCAGAATGGACAACCCGTGCTTTAAGAGAAAGAAATCCGCAAGCTTCAATGGAGGTAATGATTGCTCTTGCCCATCATGGCAAACCTGCATTCAAGAATGCGATGATCAGAAAATTAACCTCCTTTCCGTACGAGTCACTTTCTGAAACCCAGCAAATTGACATGCTCCGAACCTTTGAACTTATCTTATTGCGCATGGGGATGCCGGAGCCTGCTGTGAAGACTCAACTGACGGACTACTTAAATCCGCAATATCCTGCCAAGACCAACACGCTTAACAGGAGTCTAAGCAAGGTATTGGTATACCTGGAAGCCCCAGGCGCGATTGAAAAAACCCTTGCCCTTTTGGAGAATGCAAAAGATGATCCTATGGAAAAGACCGCCATGCAATCCTCGGATCTCATTTTAAGAAATCCGCAATACGGAATGGACATCGCCAACATGCTCTCTAAAATTCCTCCGGCACAACAAACCTATTATGCCAATGTGCTGATGGATGCAAAATCTGGCTGGACCCCTGAACTTCATACCAAATACTTTACATGGTTTAGAAATGCCTTTGGATATAAGGGGGGTATGAGTTATATCGGCTTTATCAACAAAGCCCGCCTGGCTGCATTGACGCATGTTCCCGCAAGTGAGCTTGAAAAATATCGTGAGTTATCCGGTGAAGCGTTGCTGACTAGTTCTGGCAATGACCTTGTCAGTGGCCCGCAGCCCAAAGGGCCGAGAAGAAACTGGAAGGTGGATGATGCGGTGCCCTTGGTGGAGGGACAAATCTCTAACCGCATCTTCGAGCAAGGAAAAAATATGTACAATGCCGGCCGATGCAGCTCATGTCATGTCATGCGTGGCGAGGGTGGAAATATCGGACCCGAACTTACTCAACTCGGCACCCGGTTCTCGGTGAAAGATATGCTGGTTTCAATTATCGAACCCAATGCGACTGTTTCAGATCAATATGCTGCCACTGTTTTTGTTATGAAGGATGGCTCTTCGATTTTGGGAAGACTCATCAGCGAAAACAAAAATTCGTATATGGCTTCACAAAATCCCTTTGCCCCTGAAGCACTTCGTGAAATTCCAAAGCAGGACGTGGCCAGCACAAAATACTCTTACATTTCTACCATGTATCCAGGAATGATCAATAATATGAATGAAGAGGAGTTGCGAGATCTTGTCGCTTACCTGATGGCTGGCGGCGATGAGAAACATGAGCTTTATAAAAAGTAGAAATATTGCGCGGCGTTAACCCTTTGTTACCTCAGAGCAGGCTCATCGAAGTGGTCAGGCTAAGTGAAGCCAAGCCGTGACCGAGCGAAGCAGTAGCGTCAGACTGAGCGAAGTCGAAGTCCGACGCGCTCTTCATATTAAATGAATCAAATTATGAAATCACCTCTTTCAAATGTCTTACCGAACCTTAGAATCGTGTTCATGGTCTTCACCAGCGTTATGATTGGTGAATGTCAGAAAACAGAAACAAGTGCTCAAAAGACAGAGGCAGGATTCATACCCATCTTTGATGGTAAAACACTTACCAATTGGGAAGGAGACTCAAACTACTGGCGCGTTGAGAATGGCAATTTGGTGGGCGAGGTTACTCCGACCACGCTGCTCAAGACAAATACATTTATCATCTGGCGTGGAGGAACGCCGGCAGATTTTGAGCTTAAATTAGAGTTCAGGATAGCAGAGGCTGGCAATAGTGGCATCAACTACCGCAGCGAAGAAGTCGCCGATGTCCCGCATGCATTGCGCGGATACCAGGCCGATATTGATGGAAAGAATAACTACACCGGGCAGAACTATGAAGAACGAGGAAGGACAACCCTTGCCTACCGTGGACAAAAAACGATAATCAATAGTCAGTCCGATCCTAACACGTCGGTTAAAGACAATGTCAAAAACAATGCATGGACGAATGTGCAGCTCACAAAATCATGGAATAAGGATTCTTTGCGAACATTCATAAAGGCTGGAGATTGGAATGAAGTTCATTTAATTGTGAAAGGTAATCGGCTGCAGCATTATGTCAACAAGATTCTGATGAGCGATGTGGCAGACAATGATATCATCAACAGAAAAACGCAAGGGTTGCTCGGTGTACAAGTCCATGTGGGTCCACCCATGAAAGTGGAGTACCGAAATATCAGGTTAAAAGAGTAAACCCGTTTTCCATGAACAGGTATCATTCAGTCATCCTGGCGCTTGCTATTTTACCTGCACTGTCTTTTCAGCCCATATCCGAATTAAAATTTCGAAAACAATTGATTGCTTCTGAGAGCTTCGAATCCGTGGGGGTATTTGACGTGAATGGTGACAAGAACCTTGATATCGTTTCCGGCAGCTACTGGTATGAAGGCCCTGGTTTTATCAAGCGTCATCTCATTGGCCAGGTAAAAAGAGTGGGTGAATACTATGATGACTTCTCGACCATTCCTATGGATGTGAATGGTGATGGAAAAATGGACTTCATCACGGGTGGTTGGTTTGATGGTACCCTTCGTTGGAGAGAAAATCCAGGTGATGATCAGGAATGGAAATTGAATGATATTGCTGTAACGGGCAACATCGAGACAACCCGCTCGTGGGATGTAGATGGAGATGGATTTGACGAAATTGTCCCCAACACTCCACGCAAACCATTGGCTTATTATAAATTGATGCGGGATGGTAACGGAAAATCCACGGGACAATTCTCCAGGACCGTGATCGCTGAAGAGCATGGGCATGGCCTCGGTTTCGGTGATATGAATGGCGATGGTCGAAAAGATTTTATCATTTCAAAAGGCTGGCTTGAGGCTCCTGACGATCCAGAAAATAAAACATGGAAGATTCATTCCGACTTCGACCTAGGAGACGCAAGCATACCCATCATTGTAGCCGATGTGAATCATGATGGTTTGAATGATATCATCGTGGGTCAGGCCCACGGATATGGTCTTGACTGGTATCAGCAAAAGAAGGACGCGAAAGCAATCACTTTTATCAAGCACGCCATCGATCCTTTTAACTCCCAATACCATACCATGGACTGGGTGGATCTTGATAATGATGGAGAAATGGAATTGGTTACCGGCAAGCGATATCGGGCACACAATGGCAAAGATCCGGGAGACAATAATAATCCTTCATTATACTACTTTAAATGGAACGGTGAATCATTTACCAAAAATGTAGTCAGTTATGGCCCTTTGGGGGAAGGGAAAGGCACAGGGCTCTTTTTCTATGTCGCCGATTTACTCAATACCGGAAGGAAAGATATCATCGTTGCCGGAAAGGACGGGTTGTATGTTTTCTTTAATTTGGGTATTCAATAAGGGAGTCTATTTCTTTAGAAAATTGTTTTCTGGTATTTAAACAGCTTGTCAATTGAAGTCACAATCATGGAAAGATAAGATTTCCAATCCTGCCCAAATGGGAGGCATCGAAACTTCCATTCTGGACAACGGAGCAGGGCGAGGAACGCGGGTTGCATGGATCAATACAGGAACAGGGTTGCGATACAAAGTGGTGATCGACCGTGCCATGGATATTGCTGACGCATTTTATAATCAGCATAGCCTTGCCTGGCTCAGTCATGCCGGCTTCACAGCTCCTCAGCCTTTCTCGGATCGAGGACTTGATTGGCTCCGGACTTTTGGCGGTGGCCTTATGACAACATGCGGCTTATCTCACGTGGGTGGCCCCGAAGTCGATGAATACGGGCAGCGCGGATTGCATGGACTCATCAGCAATATGCCGGCAGAAATTGAATCCATCATTCAACCCGATCCCCTCAGGGGTAAGATGGATATGAGCATCACGGGGCGAGTCAAACAAACGCAAGTATTTGGTCCAAGTCTCGAGCTTAAGAGAACAATCTCCGGTACGCTCGGAAAAGCCTCCATAAAAATTCATGACGAGGTGGTCAATGTGGCCAACACGAACACTCCACTGATGCTTTTGTATCATTTCAATTTTGGGTGGCCGCTCGTAGATGAAGGCACAGATATACGATGGGACGGAACCTGGCAACCAAGGGTGGCGGGTGCTGAAAAAATATTCAGAGAGGGCAATAATTTTCGCAAATGCCCACCACCATTAGATCAACATAGTGGTAGCGGAGAAGAAGTTGCCATCATCAATCCAACGGCTGATGCTGCCGGCCAATGTGAGTGTGGTTTGCATAACGCGAAATTAGGCTTGACCGTTTCGTTGCGATTCAAGAAAGCGCAATTACCATGGTTAACCAATTGGCAGCATTGGGGAAAGGGCGAGTATGTCACCGGGCTAGAGCCTGGAACAAACCCACCGATCGGTCAGACAAAAGCAAGGCAAACAAATCAACTCACTTTTCTGAGTCCTGGTGAGACCAAATCATTTGATCTTGAACTTGAAATAGTTGAAAATTGAATGCGCATTGACTAATTTTTAAAGAAAATATAGAGCACGATGGCAACTTCCGGAAAATCAAGTTTGGCAGAAAAAGCATTAGAACAAGGAAAGGGTATTCTGCGGCTGGCCCCCACCTGGGTTCCCCGCTCCTTTTGCGTCCCTGGCAGGAGAATCAAACTGCATCCTGATGATTATTATGTATTGGGCGGCCAGCGGGGAGGCATTGATGAACGTTGGCTTTCTTCTACCACACCTGCCAAAAACGGACCGCTTACGGGTGTGAATGAAGGATTGAGTGCCATTGTTTTTAATGATGGCCCAAAAGTGGAACAGATACTCTTAAAGGATGCCATCGATCAACTGAAAAGTGTGATCATCGGCGATCGTTTATGGAATAAATATGGCAGCTGGCCGATGTACTCCAAATTTTTCGACAACATGGGACCCCTTCCACACCATGTTCATCACAATGACAAGTATGCCAAGATGGTGGGACAACTGGGGAAACCAGAAGCCTACTATTTCCCGCCTCAATTGAATAATCACGGAGGAGATTTTCCCTACACTTTTTTTGGCATTGCGCCTGGCACCACGAAAGCTCAGATCAGGGAATGCCTTGTTAATTTTACCAAGGGTGATAATAAGATCACAAACTACTCTTCTGCTTATGTCCTGGAACCAGGAACGGGCTGGGACGTTCCCCCTGGTTTGCTTCACGCGCCCGGGAGCATGTGTACCTACGAACCTCAAAAAGCCTCAGATATTTTTGCCATGTACCAATCCCTTGTGAACGAAGCCATCGTTCCTGAAGAATTGCTATGGAATGGAACTCCGAAAGACAGAATTGGTGACTTTGATTTGCTGGTCGAAGTCCTCGATTGGGAACTCAACATTGATCCTAACATGATGGCGAATCGTTTCATGCGACCAACTGCGGTAAAGCCTCATGCACAAATGAAGAGTGAGGGATACATCGAAAATTGGGTTTGCTATAAATCCCATGACTTCAGCGCTAAGGAATTGACTATTGCGCCTGGCGCAACCGTTAGGATTAAGGACAGCGCAGCGTATGGTACCATCGTGATGCAGGGACATGGTAAAATGGGAACGTGGAAGATAGAAACACCTTCGTTGATCCGATACGGCCAGTTGACCAATGATGAATTCTTTATAACAGAAAAAGCGGCGGTCGAGGGCGTAACCTTTGTAAATGAATCTGATGTTGATCCAATCGTGATCCTCAAGCACTTTGGCCCTGACAATCCAGATCTTAAATTGTAAGGACAAGACTTAGTGATTAATTTATCGAAAGACCTTAATTGACTTCTTATGGCACAAAACAATTTTCCCAAACTGCACAATGCGACATGGCCTGGTATCGTAGGCAAAGGACCCGATTCAGAACCGCCCATTGATTTTGATACGATGCTAAAAATGACCGCCAATGCTCAAGTGGGCGGCGTTAAGTTTGATGGGGTAGACCTCGGCCTTCTGGATCCTCATGTCAATATTAACCTGACCGATGACGGGATAAAGAAATTGGCAGAAAAAGTGGCCGGGTTCAATCTTAAAATCGGAAGTCTTGTTGCTCCCATCTGGGGTGGTCCTGCGATGGGCAGCAAAGAAGAGCGAAAACAATTTGTTGAAATGGTTCGAAAGGCCTGCCACATTGGGAAAGTGTTGCGAAATCTTGGCATTCGTCCCTATGGCATTGTTCGCATCGACTCAGCAAGTTCTCCTGAGAAGTGGGCTGTTGATCCGGTTGGCAATACAAAACTGATCGCCGAAACATTTCGTGAGGCGTGCGGTGTCGCAGCAGATTATGGTGAGGGGCTCGCAGCGGAAGGTGAAATTTGTTGGGGTGGAATGCATAGCTGGAAGACGATGGTCGAAACCCTGAAAGCCGTCGATCGTCCCAACATTGGTTTTCAGGCTGACATGTCACACACTTTATTATATCTGTTGGGCTATAACAGACCCGAAGACCGCATCCTTCCACAAGATTTTGATTGGAAAGACCGGACGACCCTCACCGAAGGATTAAAGACTGTCACCAAAGCATTGCGTCCCTGGACAATCGACTTCCATGTTGCTCAAAATGATGGAACCGTTCATGGCACCGGGTCACATGATAAGACTGGGCGCCATTGTCTGGCAGCGGATCCAAATGGAAAACTTGATGTCGCCACGGACGCAGGGCATTGGCTGCGCGATGAAAAAGGGGTACTCACCAAACGGTTCAAGCACGTATGCTGGGATGGTTGTATGTTTCCCAATGACGTCATGTTAAAACAGCAAACGTGGAACGATATTCTGGCCACGATGATCAAGGTCCGGGAGCAACACGGATGGTATGAGGCAAGTTGATTGCTGCATCACTGGCCTTTAACAAAAATTGACAAACGAGCTTGAAAAAAACGGGCATAAGTTCTAAACGAGTGACACTATGGCAAAAGATAAAGTACTTCGAATCGGATTAATCGGATGTGGTTTTATGGGCCGCACCCATTCCAATGGGTTTAAACAACTTCAAAGTTTCTTTCCGGAACTTGCTTATAAGCCGATATTGAAAGTGGTCTGTTGCCGTACACCGGATAAAGTGCGTGCCTTCGCTGAGCAATGGGGTTATGAGTCAACAGAGACAGATTGGAAAGCAGTGATTGCCCGCGATGATGTAGATGCCATAGATATTTGCACACCCAACGACAGTCATGCAGAGATTGCAATTGCTGCTGCCGCAAGAGGGAAAATGGTGCTCTGTGACAAGCCGCTTTCAAGAACCCTGGAGGAAGGAAACAGGATGGTGGCAGCCATCAACAAAGCACGTGTTCCGAATACTGTTTGGTATAACTACCGAAGGCTTCCGGCTGTGACGTTGGCCAAACAAATCATTGACTCGGGTAAGCTTGGTAAAGTTTTTCACTACAGGGCTAACTTTTTGCAGGACTGGACCATCAGTCCTGAACTTCCTCAAGGCGGAGATGGTCTGTGGAGGTTGGACGCCAGTGTGGCAGGGTCAGGCGTTACCGGTGACTTGCTGGCGCATTGCATCGACACGGCCATGTGGCTGAATGGAAGTATTAAAGACGTATCTGCGGTGACAGAAACTTTTATCAAAGAGCGTGTGCATCAGGCTACGGGCAAAGTTCAGAAAGTCAGCATCGATGACGCCTGTCTTTTTCATTGTCATTTTGAAAACGGATCCCTCGGACTCTTTGAATCGACCCGATATGCCCGAGGGCATAAGGCCTTGTATACTTTTGAGATCAATGGTGAGCATGGTTCCATACGATGGGATCTTCACGATTTAAATCGATTGGAATATTTCGATCACAGAGATGAATCAATAGTTCGTGGATGGCGTTCTATTCTGGTCACCGATGGAGACCAACCCTACATGAAGCGTTGGTGGGTTCCTGGCTTGATCATTGGATACGAACATAGTTTCATTCACCAGGCCGCTGATTTCTTCAAGAGTTTGGAAACGGGCGAACCTTGCCATCCTACTTTTGAAGATGCGCTTGAAACGGAAAAGGTTTGTTCGGCTGTTCTCGAATCCGCCAATACAAGGAGCTGGAAGGATACGAATGTGAAAAGAGGTATACGTTAAGTCCCAATCGCTGTTTCACCCCGGATCTTATTGGGGAGGGAGACATAAAATTTGCTCCTTTCAATATCCACCGACTTTAAAGGGTCACTACGAACACGAAGAAAGCACAACGACCACAAAGAAAAATACAAAAAAATACGTCGTGATCTTTGTGGTCCTTCGTGATCAAATTTCTAAAACGATTCGAAACTGAAAAGGCAGTGCCAGTACTTTTCTTAATAGGATACCATATTTTAACAACAGAACATTAAAATTAAGCATCAGCCGCGTGGTGAAACGAGCTTTGCACGATTCCACGGTTCTGAATTCTCTCTACATGAAATCAAGATTCTCCGTAATTCGGACACGATCTTTATTAAGTGTTTCTGTATAAAGGTTTATCCTCTTCCTGGCCGTTTCCAAATCGGTGATATTGAGGTTAATGTTCAAAAGGTCGATGAACCAGGGCACCTTCGTGTCATGCAGTACATAGGTTTCGGCAATCTCCTTTGAAATTGGCAATGTGGTAGTCTTCGACGAATCATACACATCCTTGCTGCCTGCCGCTAATAGTTTTTCATATTCCTCTGCCAGAAGCCTGTTGAATAATGCTCGTTCAAAAACATGACCTGCCTTTATTCCGACCTCAAGATCATCCTCCGTAAGAACAGCGCCTTTATGAACCCATTCCCAGAGTATGCTCAATCGGATCTCACCCGTAGCCATATCTTCCATCAGATATAGGATGTCATCATTGCCAAAGTAATCAGCAGGCTTTAATGCCACTGCTTGCATGCCCTGCAGGAATGCATTCCCATACTGCAATGCAACACTCAAAAGATTTCGAGCGCCACGGATCGTCCTCGGTGCTTGCTCAAGAAGCATCAGGCCTTCGGCATCTTGCTTTGAATAAGTTAGGGCGGGAAATTTTCTTCCCAATTGGTTCTTGGCCTCTGCTTTTTCCCAGACTGGTCTTACAATATGAACCATCTTCCAGTGCGCCACCCACTTTCCGCTGGCCCCATCACGTTGCTCACGCTCGGCACCTGTCATTGCCTTCGCCATACTTGCTGATACCCCTTCGGTCGACCCTACCGGAATGTTAGGTTCCATTCCACCCTGCCAAAGGGCAAAGTTGCCATTACGATCGGCCGTATTGACCGCACGTCTCACACGGTCTTCGTAATTGCGCATGTATCCATACGTCATGACGATGGACTCGATATTGGGATTGATAAAATCTTTATCCCATGACATTGCATCCGCTACACTATTGATATAATCCCAACGGCCTGTATTGAACCCCACAAAATGTTTTCCAAGCGCTGCGCGAATCTCCATCAGTTGAAAGGTTGCTTCCAACTGTTCCCCCAGCACATAAACTTTGATGGCACCAACGGCTAGTCCGATGTGTGATTCGAGGGCATTCATCATCTCGCTCCACAACGCAGCCTCTTCAGCAGTCTGGATTTTGGGCAGATATAGTACAATGGACGAACCGGCTCTTTGTAACGCCTGATGATTGTTAACGACATAGAGTGTCATGTCCACAATCGAAGCAGCCATGGCAACGCCTTTTGAATCACGAATATGACGATCATCGAGGTGGAGCCCGCGGGCCCGGAATATTTTAGTTGTAAAATCCAATTGACCCTCCCAGTCACTGATAATCTTGTGCCCAAAGAAACCCATTGCCCATAAATTCATTTCATCGGATACCTTCTGGGCTACCTTCATAAACAAAGGATCTCTGCGGATCGCCAGTTTAAGATTGCGTTGATTGTCGAGCGACATGGAATTAATTTGTCCTAAGGCGTCCTCGCCATCAAACATCCAGCCATCAGCACCTGAAAGCAATGCATAGGCAACGTTTCGAATGCTGCTTTCAGTGGATGTATTGGGTTTTGCAGCGGGGCCAGTGCCTTGTATCCACTGTTGCTGAAGATCGGCAGGGGTTGCAGATCCTTCAAAATTTCCATCGCGGGCATTTTGAACACGGATGCTTGTTCGGGGGATGCAAACTTCAGGGTCAGTAAATGCGATTTTCCTCCTCTGCTGTTGGCGTTCAAGTCTTCGCTGTAAGCGAGCCCTCATCACCTCTTTGATGTCCTTATTAAAGAATGCGATTGCATTCAGTGCCGAAAGTACTTCTGCTGTAAAGACATCTTTGTATTCGTCTCTTAAATTTTTTCTGATATGTATGTCGTTCATTCTTCTCGGTAATTATTTCGTATTGTTTAAGGGTTCCGTTTTTTTCACCGCGAAGGCGCGAAGACGCAAGGGAACGCTAAGAGAACCAATTTGTAATTCCTTTGCGAACCTTTGCGACTTAGCTTGTGTGAAAAATTCCCATAGTCCTATTTCTTTTTATTGAGGATTAGAACTGTTGAAACCATGACAACCAATACGAGCGCCAGAACCAACAAATAAGCAAAACCTCCCGAAGCCTTTGCCGAGACCACCGTACTCACGGTCTCCACTTTTTGATAAGTTGGAATGATCCACTGGGTAACATACGCCTGAGTGATCGTCAACAAGCAAATCACAAAAAGCATAATAAAACTGTGCTTTACTGTAAAGCGGAAAAGTTCTGATTCCTTCCCTACCAGGCCCACCGCTGCCGCCCCGATGGCAATGGATTGTGGCGAGATCATCTTACCGGTGACCCCACCGGATGCATTGGCGCTTACGGTCACTACCGGATCAACCCCGATGGCCTGTGCGGATGTGGACTGAAGGTTGCAGAAAAGTGCATTGGAGGAAGTGTCAGAACCTGTAAGAAATACACCCAACCATCCCAACATCGGAGAAAAAAATGGAAAAAACACTCCAGTGCCAGCCAGTGCCATCGCCATGGTGAGCGACATGGCAGAGTTATTGGCTATAAACGCAAAGCCTACGACCGAAGCGATGGTGATGATTGGAAATCTTAGTTGCTTCAGCGTGGACCAATAGACTTCAGCACCTAGTTTAAAACCCATTCCGATTAATGGTATGGAGATCATCGTCGCAAATATCAAAGCTGTTCCTGGAGCCGACAGATAATTGAATTCAAATGGTTTGATCACCAGAGGACTTCCATCGGGTCTCATGATGGCATCGTGCAATCCTGGAATATTAAACTTGATCATGCCGATTGAATTCAATGCGCCTTTCACGGGCTCAAGTCCCCAGGCAATAATGAAAATCGTCATGATGATAAAAGGTGACCACGCGCGGAAAACCTGACCAAATGAATATCTTAATTCAGTATCCATTGTTCTTTGAGGCTCGTCGCTGAAATGCCAGACAGATTTTGGCTTCCAGTATCTTAACAGTATCATCAAACATAATATGGATGCAATTCCTGCCATTACATCCGGAAGCATGGGGCCTATATAGTTGGCAGCAAACCATTGGAAGAATGCGAAAGAGATTCCGGACACCAATACGGCAGGCAATACTTCAATGGATCTTTTGAAACCAGCCATTAATACCACCAGATAAAAAGGAACAACCACCGACAAAATGGGTAGGGTCCTGCCCACCATCTGAGAGATTGCCATTTCAGGAATATCAGAGACCCGCGCTGCAATAATAATCGGTGTGCCAACCGCTCCAAAAGCAACAGGCGCAGTGTTGGCAATCAGGCAGATGCCAGCTGCATAAAGCGGATTGAACCCTAACCCAACAAGCATTGCAGCGGAGATGGCAACTGGAGCGCCAAAGCCTGCCGCCCCTTCCAAAAAAGCACCAAACGAAAAAGCAATTAAGAGCGCCTGCAAACGGCGGTCAGGGGTAATCGAGGCCATAAAATTTTTGATGACTTCAAACTGCCCACTCTTGACAGTGACATTGAAAAGAAAAACAGCGCCAATGATGATCCAGCAAATGGGAAACAGGCCGTATAATGCTCCATGGAAAGCTGAAAGCACAGCAAGCTTTATAGGCATCCCATACGCTGCGACCGCCAAGAAGATGGCGAGCGAAACCGTGAGCAAGCTCGCCAGGTAACCCTTCATTTTTTTAATCAACGCCCAGAAAATGAAAATCACCGGCACCGCAGCGACCAATGCTGACAATGCAATGTTATGAAAGGGATTGATGAGTTGTGTCCAGTGCATGCCAGTTCTTAGGTACTCGTTGGTTTTATATTTTATCGCACAGGCGCCGAGACGCGAAGTTTCGTCAAGAAATGCATTTTACTTTTCGGTTCTTAGCGGTGAAATCATTCTTAATCTTTCGCTCGCACCACTTCCACCCAATGCTTTGGTTTTACGCCGGTAAAATGTTCGATCTGATGGCGGCAACTGAAACCATTGGCAACCACCGTGCTATTGGGTTTCATTGATCTTACTGCCGGAAAGAGAATGCTCTCTCCAATCTTACGGGATATTTCATAATGCTCTTCCTCATAACCAAATGACCCAGCCATGCCGCAACAACCTGAAGGAATTTCACCAACGGCCTGCCCGGATTGAGCCAATATGGTCTTCATGCCTTTGGTGTTGTATAACGCTTTCTGGTGACAATGGCCGTGAATGAGTATGTTGCCAGCAATGGATTCAAATTCCTTGCTGAGATTTCCAGCCTCGATTTCACGAGCAAGAAAAAGGTCAATCATCATAACTTTCTCTTTGAGTTGAGAGGCGAGGGCTTCATCTTCTATCAGATCAGGAAGATCATCATTCAATGCAGACGCGCAACTTGGCTCACATACTACTACTGTCAATCCCTGATCAAGATACTTCTTTATTCCCGCCAGGGTAGCGGCACCTTCTTTTTTTGCGTCCCGTAAGAATCCATGCGAGATCGAAGGACGCTGGCAACATCCTACATTGGCAAGGATTACTTCATAACCACATGAGTTGAGTAACTGCAGTGCCGAGACTCCCACCTGTGGTTCGTGAAAATTCAAATAGGTGTCCGCAAAAAGCACCACCTTCTTCTGTGGATTTCTGTATGGATTGTTTCCCTTTCTCTCAAACCATTTATAGAAAGGCTCTTCGGAATATTCCGGCAATACCCTACGCTGATCAAATCCTGCCAATTTTTGTAAAATAAGACGGAACAATTTTGTTCTTTGAATGGGGTTCACCAGTTGCGCAAACCCTCCCGATATCCTTGCGGCAGCCTTAGACGAACCTCTGATGAGGCGATCTCGCAAAGAAGTGCCATGATCATCATAATACATCTGTAAGAAATCGCTCTTCATTTTAGCCATGTCCACATTGCTGGGGCACTCTGATTTGCATGCTTTGCAAGATAGGCACAGGTCCATCACATCGTGAAGTCGCTTGCTGGTAAGACCATCCTTGTCTAATTGTCCCGACATTGCCATTCGCAATGCATTTGCCCTTCCACGCGTTGAGTGTTCTTCATCGCGCGTGGCTTTAAAACTTGGACACATCGTGCCACCCAACACCTTCCGGCACTCGCCAACTCCCGTGCACATATGAACAGATTCACGAAAAGTGCCTTCACTCCGGTATTTATATTCTGTCTTTAATTCGCGATCCGAATATTGAGGGCCATATCGAAGATTATGCTCGATCGTTTGAGCATCTACGATTTTACCCGGATTCATCAGGTTTCCAGGATCAAACAATCGTTTCACTTCTTTGAACGCATTGTATAACTGACTTCCAAAAAAACGTTCATTGTAAGCGCTTCTCACAAGTCCATCGCCATGCTCTCCGCTCCAGGAGCCACCGTATTTCACCACCAATTCAAATGTTTCGTCAGCGATGTGTTTAAGGTTCTCGATATCTTGCTCATGACGCAGATCCAACATTGGTTGCACGTGAATAACTCCTACACTGGCGTGGGCATACATAGAAACCTCCGTGTCATGTTTTGCGCAGATTTTAAGAACCTGGTCAATATATTCGGGCAGGTATTCAATAGGGATCGCGGCATCCTCAATAAAGCTCAATGCTTTTTTTTCACTCTTGATTCCAAGCATCAGTCCCAATCCTTTTTTTCTCACCATCCACACATCATCATAGTCCTTCCCTTCCGGAAAGAGTGGGTATGCATAGCCAAGTCCGCGACTCTTCAAGACCTCAATCATGGCACGGGGTCGCTGCATCACATCATCAAGTGAATCGCCGTAGAATTCTACAATCAAAATTGCCGCGGGATCATTTTCTATAAAATGGCAATGCTGCCGGGTGGTAAGATTTTCTCCACTCAACCTCAATACCGTTTGATCTAAAATCTCGACGGCTGAAGGTTTGTAAGGAAGCATGTGTTGTACAGACCGGATCGCTTCGAGCAAATCGTTAAAATGAACTACCGCTACGGACTTAAATGCCGGAAGAGGTTCAAGTTTGATTTTCAGTTCCAGACTGACAGCCAGCGTGCCCTCACTACCAGTGATCAACCTGGCCAAATTCCAGCGGTCCGTGTAAACAAACTCATCCAGGTTATAGCCACCCACTCTTCGCATTACCTTGGGGAAGCGTTTTTTAACTTCCTCCTTGTTTCGACTGATAATTTCCCGGAAGCCTTTGTAAATTTCCCCTTCCCTGTTGGGCTGAATTGTCTTTTCCTCAAATGCTTCTGGCGATAATTCATTCAATAACAATTCAGTGCCATCCGCCAACAAGACCCTGGCCTCGAGAATATGGTCTACGGTTTTACCATATAGAATACTTTTTGTGCCGGAAGAATTGTTCCCTACCATGCCACCAATGTTGGCCCGGCTGGAAGTAGCAGGATCAGGTGCAAAATGCAGCTTATGTTTTACCAGCACTTCATTAAGTTCATCGCGTACCACGCCAGGCTGCACCCGCACCCATCTCTCCTTTTCATTGAACTCAAGTATCTTATTCATGTACTTGGAGAAATCAAGTACCAATGCTTCACCCACCGTTTGCCCGGCCAGGCTCGTGCCGCCCCCGCGGGGAAGGATTTTTATTTGATGAGCCGCGGCTATTTCAACAGCTTTCCTTACATCGGCCTCATCTTTTGGTAAAACCACCGCCAATGGCATGATTTGATAAAAGCTCGCATCCGTTGAGTACATCCCCAAAGAATAGCCATCTGAAAGCACTTCGCCCTGGAGGTTTTCTTCTAGCTCAGTTACCAGAGCACGCGTATTAATACTTTCCTGCACAAGCATGGGATTTTGTTTGGGATAAGGTAGCCACAAAAAGGAAAAGAGAAAAGGATAAATTGATTGGAGGCGGTGCCCACCCATCAGGTCATATAAAGAATAGCCAAATTGTGCTGGCCAATATGATCACCAGTACAGATCCCAGGAATTTCAAAGCAAAATTTCTGTTACCCTGCAAATAAGAATACAGCGATTTGCTCAACAAATTCGTGGCATTAATGATCAGGAATGTGATGAATGCAAACTTGAGGGTAATGGTATGCCCGGCCATATCCGCGAGGTTCACAATGATGGCATCAATCCCCGCGAAGGAAGCAATCACCGAGCTGATGATGAACCCGGATTGTCCAAATACAATTAAGCAGATCTTTGTGACGATTTTGATCACAATCAATAATCCGGCGAATTTTAATGCCGGCATTAATGAAAAGATGTTCCCCGTCTTTTTCTCCTGATCGTCGTCCTTTTCTTTAGGCTCTTTTTGTTTAAAGAACACAATGGTAATTAAGCCCGCCGTAAGGATCATAATCAGGATGCTGGGTGCGATCGAAATAAGCCATTGTGGATTTAGCGGCCCAACAAGAAGAAATATTTGTAAGAAGCTGGCTAAGTTGGCAAGCACCGCGGCCCCTACCAGGTGATTCACTGAGTTTGAATTCTTACTCCTTTGTGCCAATGATTGCGTAGCGGAAGTAGAGGAAACAAATCCGGCCATAAAACTTGTTAGGGCAAATCCACTTTTATCACCAACAATCCTTCCCAGGATGTATCCAAATACATCAATGCCTGTAATGAGCACAACGACCATCCAGATCTTTCTTGGATTTATCAAATCCAGGTTATCAAACTCTCCCAGTTCAATATTGAATCCATTCATAATGTCGTGCAAAACAGGGAGGTCTTTGAGCTTGTATGCATAATCCGGCAAGACCGGCAAGGCCACCAACGCAACGATGGCGTAGCTGATAAATGCCCGTATTTCATACTTCGAAATCCCGGCCATCAGCTGCGCGGTTTGGGATTTCAAAGACATGATAAATACCAACGTAACAAAAACCGCAACCGTAATTTGTAAGGGAATAATATCAATCACTACCAGCACACCAATAAAAAAAGTGCCGATCGCCGACAATTCACTTGTGATTCCGTAGGCATGCGCATGAATGGCTTCAATGATATAATTCGAAATCAACAAAAGCAGCAGACTACCAGCCATCATGAGCGCCAGTCCTTCATAGTTGTGAACAAAAAGAACACCGGATATAGCCCCTGTCAGGGAAATCAGGGAAAAAGTACGTATGCCTCCGACACCACCAGCAGCGACTTCACCTTTTCTGTTGCTTTCTCGCTCCATGCCGATCGTGGCCCCAAAAATAAGCGCGAGCATAAAGTTTTGGAGTATATCTGAAAACATGTGCAATGTGATGGGTTAATGCTTCTGATACTTATCTCTACTGCCTCATTTATCCTGTCTGTGATATTCGTGATATAACATGTACATATCTTGTACGACCGTGATGATGTCTTTTGTTTCCAAAAGCAATTTCATCTGTAATTGCCCAATGCGATTGCCTACCTCTCCTTTCTGAATTTCTTCAATTTCACGATCAATGCTCATATTGACTCGGGATATTAAAGATAGCTTTAACTCTTTCACTTTTTCAAAATTCCTGAAGGTCGCGCTTCCGATGTCCTCACATACAAACCCCACGTATTCACTCAATCTTTTTTCCAAATCATCCAATTTTTTCAAATAATCCTTCGACGGTTGAGAATGGAAATTGCTAAGATGGTCAATACTGCTTTCGCTGATCAGCTGCACACTCTGATACAAATCCTGCATGTGGTCGAACATCAGAATATACAATCGACTCGCAGGCAAATTATCTTTTGGCATTTTTCGCACATACTTAATAATCTTGCTCTGTACCTTTATGTTCTGCTGCCGCAGTTGTTGCATCTTCTCCAGGGATTTGGTAATGGTGGCTTCTTTCTCTTTAGTCAGCGCCTCCACATTGGCAGAATAAACCTTGCTAGCCAATTTCAGATTTTTCACTGTAACTTCTTTGACTTCACCGATGGCCTGTGAAAGACTCATCGGCTCCGTTGAAAAAACCTTATCTGATGCCCCTTCTTTTTCCTTCTTGGCAAAGATGATATGGCTGCGTACCAGCAGAAATGCGGCGAGTCCAACAAGAACAAAAACGCCGGGAACTCCGGTCTTATACAATATAAAGGCTAGCACGGCACTGGACGCGAAGGCGATGACAGCGGTAACCAACCATCCTGCAATCACATTCATCACGCCCGCTACACGATAAACAGCGCTCTCGCGGCCCCATGCCTGATCGGCAAAAGAACTTCCCATTGCTACCATGAAGGTGACAAAGGTGGTCGACAGTGGTAGTTTCTTTGAGGTTCCATAAGCAATCAGTACACTGGATACCAGCAGATTAACAGAAGCACGTACGAGATCAAACGAGGCCTGATCTTTTCCGCGGGCTTTTTCATCCTTCACAAAACGCTCTCCCAATGATTTGGACCAACTCTTCGGTACAATCAATTCAATCAGCCAGCCAATATAAATGGTGCCACCCACCATCATGCGCGATACCCAGGTGGACCTGAATTTCTCATCGCCCTCCTCCTGCCTACCCAATGATACTTCTGTCTCAGTCACCTTTCTGCTTTTGGCATTGGTCCACAAAGTGAGAATCATAACAAAACCAGCGATCAACAGTATCCATGTAGGTGTTGCAAATTTCCCTGAGAGGATGCTCATGTTGTATTGATCAGGGTCAACACCAGAAGCCGACCAGGACTGGTAGGCAAAATATCCGCCTACCGCCACACCAATAAAGTTCACCAAATCGTTTCCTGCAAAGGCCATCGCCAAAGCGAAAGTGCCCAACAAGACAACAATGCGCAGCGGGTTGATGCTCGTCCACCACATCAAAAGCTGAATGAGGATACTCCAAAGAACAAGCGAAACGAAATTGATCGTCCAGGCATTGTCCATTACCCACTTCACCTGATCGTCACTAATAAAGGAACTTCCTTTGGCACCTTTGATGAGAAGAAAATAAACGATGGTGGTAACAGATATACCGGAAAAAATGGCTCCAAACTTTCTAATAGATCCCTTTAGTGAAAAAGTAAAAAGAATTCTGGAAGCATGCTGAATTAAAGTACCGACCACGAAAGCAAGAAATATGGAAAGGAAGATTCCGCTAACGATCGTGATGGCACTGGAAAAGTTTAGGATGCTCTTGAGTGGAATGGAGTCCCACGACATCCCATGATCCAGTGAAGTGAGAATTCCTGCAGCAAAGGCAGCCCCAAGCAATTCAAAAACCAGGGAAACTGTGGTTGAAGTGGGTAACCCAAAATCATTGTAAATGTCAAGCAAAATGATGTCGGTAAGCATGACCGCCAAGAAGATGTAAATCACCTCTCTGAAAGTAAAATAGCCAGGATTGAACAAACCGTTGCGCGCTATTTCCATCATCCCGCTGGAAAATGTCGAGCCCAGTAATATTCCCAGGCTGGCCACAATTAGTATGGTCCGAAACGAAGCTACACGGGACCCAATGGCGGAGTTGAGAAAGTTAACCGCATCATTGCTTACCCCCACAATCAAATCGACGATGGCGGTGGCAAAAAGCAGAATGATTAATATTTTGAAAATATCCATTCCGGTTAGCGGTATCTCGCTCTAAATATTATCCACGCTCTGTTGATATCAGAAAATAAGCTCAACGAATCAATCTTGTCGGGATTTTAGATCCAGACCAACTCACGAAAGCCACAATACTTAAAAATCCAAATAAAGTCATTGCTGAACCATGACTTTTGTCAGCAGGAGTGCTGCCAAATCACAGCAAAGTGTTAAAGTCCTGGCAAACGCAGAACATTTAGAGAAAGCTGTGTATTTACAAGGAAGGTGGCTGTTAAAAAGCCCATCCAGTTCAAGAATTTGCCGACAGTAAGTAGAAAAATAGTAAGGAAAACCTGGCTCTATGTTTATTTAGTTTACCGGAATGCAATGTTATACTTGCTTTGACTCCAAATCATAGCTATTTCACTGAGTTGCTTATTAACTTTCAGGTAGCGATGCTTAAATATGGCTTAAAAAGGATAATCAATTAATTTCTCAGTGAAACTCCATTGCATTTCTCAGTGAAGCTCAGCGAAATAGCCATATCATGTCTTAGCATGACAAGGTACAAGTATTGATAATCTGTTATTTTCTATTTATCCGGCAGCGGTTCACCTTCAATCCAGGGTGCTCCTGCATCAATAAGTGCTTTTGAAAGTGTAGTCATCTTTGAAAGACTGCTCTGTAGTCTAGATTGAACTTCTCTCATCTCAGCCTCCACAATCTCGAGCGAATGTTTATGTGTGGTGGTAGGGCCGTATGTAGAATGATTCAATCCGCGGTTGACACCCGATAACCTTGAACTAATTGTCGGTCTTGATTTCTCACCGACCTGACCTTTGGTGGGATCACCGTTAAGTTGTTTTTGCAAATCCAGTAGTTCAGTGCGCAGTTGATAAATCTGTGTGTCGAGGCTACCAGGGTTGACCTTAGCTTTTGCTGCTGCCTTTTGCATGGCCGCAACTTTTTTCATCGCGCCATCCGTTGTTAACATCAATGCGGAGGCATTGCGTACCACGCGCTCATAGGCTCTCCAGAATGCCGCGGCCTCTTGGGGCGATGAACCTGGCAATGCTCCCTTATATAATGGTGCTACAACAAAAGATATTGGCTTTGATAGTTCGGTCACTACGCCATCCATTTGTTTTGAAAGCGTGACCGAGTAGGTTCCCGGTGCAGCAAGAAGTCCGCCACTCGCCTGGCCAAAACTATAGTCTTGATCTCTAATGCTCACCGCTTCCGGCGCGGGGTACTTCAAATCCCAGGCAATGCGATGAAACCCTTTTCCGACATCGCCCTGAATTCTTCTTACTACGTTGCCCGTACCGTCTTTGACCGTAAGCCAGAGCCGCGGTTCGTCCTGATGCTGTTCAGCCTGAAGCGCATCCCATCCCGGCCATGGAATATTTTTATTCTGAGCCCTCAATGGTTTTTCACTTTCCTTTCGAATCTCGGCTTTAGTCTTCAAACCTTCTCTGAGGTAATAGGTGAACACGGCACCATATTGTGGATTCGGTGCCACATAATGATCCGCTCCCTGAGTCCCCTTTTCATCATCAAAGCTCAGGTGAGAACGTCGGATATACCACCATGCTTTGCGCGAAGAAAATAAGGTGGCTTCTTGTTGTAACTGTTGATCACTCACATCACGAAGTACACTGTAGTCATCAAATACAAAGAAGCCTCGCCCAAACGAAGCGCCGACAAGATCGTTCTCTCTCTTCTGGATGGCGAGATCACGAAATGAAATCGTGGGTACTCCGCCGGTAAGTTTCATCCAACGGCCACCGCCATTCAATGTGAAGTAGATGCCAAATTCAGTTGCAGCAAACATCAGGTCTTTTTTGATGTGGTCTTGAACAATGCGCCAGATCAGCGTTCGGTCCGGAAGGTTGGCACGAATGGATTGCCATGTCTTTCCCTTGTCGCTGCTTTTGACAAGGTAGGGTGTGAAGTCCCCTGACTTATGATTGTCCATGGCGAGGTAAACTGTATTGACATCATGAAGGTCTGCTTTCACATCATTGATAAATGCGTTGGCAGGTATGCCTGGGATCGAACCTACTTCAATCTTGCTCCAAATGGTTCCACCATTTTCAGTGACTTGAAGAAGACCGTCATCGGTACCAGCATAGATTAATCCTTCCTGCTTTGGGGATTCCGACAATGAGGTGATCGTATTGAAATTTGACATTGCTCCAACATCCCAAGCCTCATCCCAACTTTGAGTTTTACCCATGATCGGAAGCGTTAGGCGATCCTGATTTTTAGTCAAGTCAGAAGAGATGGCTGTCCATTTGTCGCCCCGGTTGTCAGATTTCCAAACGCGCTGTGAACCATAATATATACGAGATGGCGAATGAGGGCTTACCAAAATCGGCGCATCCCAATTGAAGCGCTCATAATTTTCATTTGCTTCCGGTTGCGGTTGTATGTCAACGACCTCTCCGGTAATCATGTCAATGCGCGAAAGGGTTCCTTCCTGTCTTTCGCCATACATGATGTTGGGGTTGCCCGGCTCTGTGGCAGGCTGGTGTCCATCCCAATCGAGAACGATGCGCCAATCTGAATTCTGAATTCCATGCACATTGTCTGTACGCGAAGGCCCGCCTTCTGTGCTATTGTCTTGCGTACCGCCAAAGACATTATAAAAAGGTTCTTTGTCATCCAGTGCTACTTTATAGAATTGAGTTACCGGAAGATTCTCAATGAATCGCCATGTCTTTGAAAGGTCAAAACTTTCATAAACACCGCCATCTGTACCGATGAGCAAATAGTTCGGATCACTTTTCTTAAAAGTGATGGAGTGGTTATCACCATGTCGGTGTTGTGTATTGACATCCGTAAAAGTCTTTCCTCCATCTTCAGAGGTATGCATCGTAGCATCCATGAGATAAAGCCGGTCGAACTTGTGGGGTGAAGCATATAACTCCTGATAATAATGTGGACCGGTTCCTCCTGAAACCACATCTGACTTTTTCTCCCACGAACTCCCGCGGTCTGTGGAGCGGTATAGCCCACCTTTCTTCCGCTCCAATTCAATATCCGCATACAAGACGTCTGGCTGTTGCGGAGAAATGGCAAGACCTATTTTACCCATGTCTGTAGACGGAAGACCGTTGGTTAATTTAGTCCAGGTTTCACCTCCGTCTGTACTTCGATGAAGTCCACTGCCTGGACCGCCACCCATGTAAGCGGCAATGGTTCTATGTCTTTGCCAGGTAGCGGCGTAAAGCAGGTTCGGGTTTCGCGGATCAATCACCACTTCCGTGACACCAATCCATTCGCCATCGCCCAAAGTTTTTTTCCAGGTTTTTCCTCCATCGATCGTTTTGTAGAGACCTCGTTCGCCACCCTTGCTCCACAAAGGTCCTTGCACCGCAACCCAAACTATCTCTGAATGCTGTGGATGCACAATGATTCTTGAAATGTGCTCGCTGTTTTTCAAACCCATATTTTTCCAATGGGCTCCATCGTCATCGCTCCGGTATATGCCATCACCATACGCCATGTGTCGTCCGCCAACATTCTCGCCGGTGCCTACCCACACGACGTGCGGATTGACAGGATCAATGGTGACACAACCGATCGAGAAAGATTTTTGTGCATCGAACACAGGTGTCAATGTCGTTGCTGCGTTGATTGTCTTCCACACGCCACCTGATGCTGTAGCTACATACCAGATATTTTCATCTTCAGGGTGGATGGCGATATCGGAAATGCGTCCGGACATGATGGCCGGACCTATGTTGCGGAGCGTCAAGCCCGAAAAAGTAGTATCCGTCATTTGTGGGGCAGCGGCCTGGGTAGTTGCTTTGTCAACTGGCTTTTGAGCTAAAGCGAAGAAACTCAACAGAATCAGAATAATTGAAATGGGTAGTCTCATATATTATATAGTGTTAAAGCGTTAGTCGGTTAGTCACAAATTAATCAAATTGAGCGAGTAGGGTGTATGATTTAAGTCAATAAAATTTGGGGGATGAGCGGCTTGCCTTTGGTCAAACCGGATTTACCTTCCATCATTTCCTTGAGCTTTCCAAATGCCACTTCGGTAGAATTTCAATATATTGATGTCCTAATCTGTAAAAAAAGATCTTTGCATTAAGAATAATTTAGCATTCAATGAACAGACGCGATACCCTTAGAACATTGATGATGGCCTCGGGTGGCCTGATTGCACTGCCGGCATGGGCGGAAGGATGGCACGTCGATCATTTGACCGCTTACCCAGCTACCTTTTCAGCGACCGATCAAGAACTTCTGGCTTCAATAGTGGATACCATCATACCCGCAGGCAATTCCATTGGCGCATTGTCGGTGGGCGTAGACAAGTTCCTGCAAAAACTGATCGACGACTGCTATGAAAAGGAAGTTCAGGAAAATGTAAAAACACAATTGGCATCATTGGAGACCGCTTCTCAGGGAGCATTTGGGAAATCGTTTATTCTATGCGCCCAGGAACAACGACAGGAATTTTTGATGAAGCTCTCAACCTCATTGAATGAAAAAGAAAAAGAGTTTTTCAAACTGATGAAATCCGAGACCATTCGCGGGTTCAATACTTCAAAAGAAGTGATGGTGAATTACCTTGATTTCAAACTTGTTCCCGGTCACTATTATGGTTGTGTTGACGTAAAGGCATAAGAGATGGCAAATCTATTGATCGATTCCGTTAAGAAAAGAAATTATGACGCCATTGTCATCGGTTCGGGCGCCAGCGGTGGCTGGGCAGCTAAGGAACTTTGTGATAAGGGAATGAAGACGTTGATCCTCGAGAGAGGTCGCGATGTAAAGCATATCCAGGATTACCCCTCGGCTGGCAAAGCACCCTGGCAATTTGAATACCGCGGTTCAGTTCCTCTGGAAAAACGGAAGGACTTTCAGGCCGCGCGTGGCATGAGAGAAGAAACTATGCATTGGGCCATCAAAGACGATGAACAACCTTTCATCCAGGAGAAACCATTTCGCTGGTTTCGTGGCTATCACGTCGGCGGAAAGTCTCTGCTTTGGGCGCGCCAAACACAGCGGTGGAGTGATTATGACTTTGAGGGTCCGGTGAGAGATGGGTTTGCGGTTGACTGGCCGATACGTTATAAAGACATCGAGCCATGGTATAGTTACGTAGAAAAATTTGCGGGCATCGCCGGTAATAAAGATGGCCTTCCGGAATTACCCGATAGCGAATGCATGCCTGGGTTTGAAATGAGTTGCATTGAAAACTACTTCAAAGAGACCCTGCAAAAAAATTATCCTGACCGTCATCTGATTCAGGCACGTTGCGCGCACATCACCGATCCTCAACCCATCCATGTAGAACAAGGCAGACACAAGTGTCAAAATCAATCTCTATGTTCAAGGGGTTGTGTGTTTGGAGCGTATTTCAGCAGCAATGCCTCTACCCTTCCATGGGCAATGAAAACAAAGAAATTGACATTACGACCTTTTTCAGTAGTGCATTCCATTATCTACGATGAAAAGAAAGAGCGGGCAACAGGGGTAAGAATCATTGATGGCACTACGAATGAAATGATCGAGTACTATGCCAAAGTTATTTTTGTCAACGCTTCTGCGCTTAACTCGAATGCGATCTTATTGAACTCCACATCATCACGTTTCCCCAACGGATTGGGTAATGACAACGGTGTTCTGGGCAAGTATGTCGCCTGGCACAACTATAGGGGTAAAGCCGGCGCTGATTATGAAGGTTTCAAAGACAAGAGAACGGATGGTCGCAATCCCAGCAATGCTTACATCCCCCGCTTCAGAAATGTCTTTAAGCAAGACTCCAACTTTCTCAGAGGATACGCCATCGGAATAGGCGGCGGTCGAGGTCACAAAACTGACACCAGACCCATCGGCGGTGAGTTGCGCGAAAATTTACTCCACCCTCCACTTGGAAACTGGCATGTGAGCAGTTGGATGATGGGAGAAACTGTCCCGATCGAATCGAATCACGTCAGGTTGCACGAGCAATTGAAAGATAAATATGGTATTCCCCAACTGATCATTTCCTGCGATTGGACGGAGAATGATGACAAGATGGTAGAAGACTACGTGCAGCAGTCGAAAGAAATGTTCGAGAAGGCTGGCTTTACCAACATTGATGCGGTTGACCAAAAGACACCACCAGGCTCTGATATTCATGAGATGGGAGGCGTACGCATGGGTCTCGATCCAAAGACATCGATGCTCAATGGGTGGAACCAGATGCACGCGTGCAAGAATGTTCTGGTCACCGATGGTGCTTGCATGACTTCCACCGGCACTCAAAATCCAACGCTGACATTCATGGCGATTACCGCACGCGCCGCGAACCATGCAATAGAAGAAATGAAAAAACATAATCTATAATATTAATCCTATGAAGAAACTTATCTTATCAATTGTCATTCTGGCCACCCTCTCATGGGGCCCAGCCGCAGTCGCTCAAAAAAATAAAGACGGCTTGTATACTGCCGCCTTCGGAGTACAGACCTACACATTCCGCAAGAGCTTTCCGCTCGGTGTCGAAAAGACATTGGATACCATCAAGATGATGGGCTTTACAGAAGTTGAAGGCAGTGCCGGAAAAATGTCTCCGGAGGAGTTTAAAAAATTATGCGATGCAAGAGGCCTCTCAATACCTTCCACCGGGGCAGGATATGAGCAGTTGGTCAAAGATCCATTGGCTGTCGCCAACAATGCCAAAGCGCTTGGCGCCAAGTACCTAATGTGTGCATGGATACCGCACACCAAAGGAAATTTCAGTCTGGAAAATGCAAAAAAGGCGGTTGAGGATTTCAATACGGCAGGAAAAGTCCTGAAAGAAAATGGAATTACATTTTGCTACCACGTTCATGGTTTCGAATTCCAACCTTATGAGAAAGGTACTTTACTGGATTATTTGATTACGAAGACCAACCCGGAGTATGTCTCGTTTGAGATGGACATCCTGTGGACCCAGTTTGGTGGCGGTGACCCAGTCGCCTTGCTTAAAAAATATGGCAATCGCTGGAAGCTGATGCATTTGAAAGATCTTCGTAAAGGTGTGCCCAAAGATTTGACAGGTGGAACTTCACAGGAAAATGATGTGGCATTGGGTACTGGTGAAATTGATATCCCAGGTGTTTTACGCGAAGCAAAAAAGGCCGGCATCGCTCATTATTTCATTGAAGATGAAAGTAGCCATGTGATCACCCAAGTTCCGCAGAGTATTGCATATTTGAAAAGTTTGAAGAAGTAGGAACTACATAGACGATTAATGTAAAGTTTGTTCAGTTAATTGTCCATAAATGAAGTAAATTCTTGCAACGGCAGCATTCGTCATAATTTTCCTCCTATGATTCCCTAGCGCAGACCTTTACACTCCCGGCTCCCGATGGATGGCACAAAGAAACCATTCCTTTCCCCATTGAGTTTGCAACGGACATACCATATGTCGGGACAGAAGAAGTTCGCTTTACACCAGGTTGGAGTAATTCCAGAAGTGAAGAGTACTGGTCGTATTGCTATTTGTGGTGGATCAACGATGATGCTGTTACCGATGCTGTCTCGTTGAGCAATCATTTGAAGTCGTATTATTCTGGTTTGGTCGGAAGGAACATTATCAGAAGGAAGATCTAGCAGAGCAAAATAGTGCCTACACTATCACATTTCGAATCTGCTTCTGGCGCGAATGCGACCTATACGTATGAGGGCATTGTATCAATGCTGGACTACATGGAACAAAAGCCAATAACTTTATTCATCAAAATTCATCAAACATCAGGCCCATTGACGCAAGGAACGTCCAAATCAGGAACTGGTCTATCGACTCGATGAACATCGCGGTGTAGATACAACCTTGACTAACTAATCACGAAGGCGATTACTGCGGTGATTTTGTATTTTGTTTCCATACTTAAACGATCGCTCGAAAAAGTCAGGAACTTACGAAAGCATTTTCTTCAGGGAGCTGTTCAGGATCTGATCAATGTAACAAACTCAAATCAGAAAAAAAGAATCGTTTGCACAAAGGGCGCTGAATCGATTGTCATGGACCTGGAGGACGTCGCATATTTCTACACGGAACAAAAGATCGTTTTTGTTATTGACTTCCATGGAAACAGGCTGATGGTTGACAAGAACCTTGCAGAATTGGAATTGACACTTAACAAAAATGATTTTTTCAGATTAAACAGAAAGTACATCGTTCATAGGAAAGCTATTGACCGATTTAAGTCAAACATAGGAAAAATCAGAATATTCCTAACGCCGACCACCAAGGAGGAAATCCACGTAAGTAAAGAGGGTGCTTCTGAGTTTAGGAGGTGGATTGAGGAAAATTAGATTTATGATGACTGTTAGGGTGTGGACTTTTATTAATTTAAAAAGTGCTTACATTTACGTCGTGAAAACAAGAAGGATACTGTCAATCTGCCTGATTTATATGGTACTTCTCTCTGTGGGGTACGGAATACCTTCCTTACAAAACTTCATTTCACAGCAGGACCAGTCTGATATATGGTCCAAAACTCATTTAACTGTAAAGGCACTTGAGGCTCAGGTGACATCACACGAGATTTTTAAAATAAGCATCAACGGAAAAGCAAAGTCAGGTGAAAATTTCATGTGTCATAAGAACGCTTCTTCCAACCTCAAAGCATTATCCAGCATACAGCAGAATCGCCATCTAAGGGCCGTTATTTCCAAAAATTCTTCCAAAAAGCTATTCATCGATTTCGGAGCGCTAATCATTTAGCATTTCTTTTTTTGTCACTTTCTGACGAGTTCGTCATCTCAATGCAATTGCAGGTGCTCAATTGTTAGTTTTTGTATCCGTTTTCAATAGTAATATGCGAAGTTTTACTGGCCTCTTAATTTTCATCCTCGCTCTTCAGGCTGCCAATGCCCAATCGCCAGACTCCGTTCTGAGCCTCCAAAGAGCCAAAGCCCGCCTTCTGAACTATAACCTTGGGCTCCTCGCATCATATTACGATATCGGTATCGCAAAAGCCAAGGTGATTCAGGCAAAAGTCTGGAACAATCCCAACTTTATTGTCAACGGCGACATGTACAATCAGGAGACCAACGAGTATTTCAACTTGCGTAGTCAGTCACTCTGGCAATTTGAACAGACCTTCTCCATCGCGGGGAAGCATACGAACTCGGTCAGGCTGGCGCGCGTCGGAGTTGAGATGGCCGAGAAGCAAATGGAAGATGTCATACGCAGTTTGCTTTACGAGTTGGGCAATACCTATAGCGACCTTGCAGCACTGCAAGCAAAACAAATCCTGTACCGGCAAGTCATCTCGAATTATGACAAGCTCATGGAAGCTACGCGGAAGCAGTTGGAAGTAGGCGCGATTTCTACCACCGAAGCGATCCGGCTGGAGGCTGAGTATCTTGACGTGAAGGCGGACGCCCTCGAAAACTACAATCAAAAGGAAAGCGTCGGCAGTCACTTCAGATCTCTATTGCGATACCCACAGGATACCACTTTTTATGTTCAGCAGCATATCCCTATTGTTGGTGAAGACTTTGACCCGGTATACCTGGCACAGCAAGCGGTTGAATTAAGGCCAGATCTTCAGGCTGCGAAGATCAACATCAAATATCAGGAGCAGAATCTCAGTCTTCAACAATCATCCGGGGTTCCCGATATAAAGGTAGGATATCAGCCGTACGACCGCGGTAGTAATTACATCCGGCCATATCATGGGTTCACAACAGAGATTTTCTTACCCATCTATGACCGGAATCAAGGTCGGATCAAGCAGGCCAAATTATCACGCGATCAGTCTGACCTTCAATACAAGCAGCTGGAAAATCAGGCGCGCAATGAAGTCGCGGCTGCCTACAACCGCTATAAAAACTCCAACAATGGGTTGGCGAACTACAATGCTCAGTTTCTTGATCGCCTCCGCGAGCTGAATCAAAGTACCAATCAGAATTTTCAAAAGCGCAATATCAGCTTGCTTCAGTTCATCGACCAGCAGCGCATTTACATTCTCACCAACATTCAATTGATTGAGCTGAAGCAACAATACCTTAACAACGTCAACGAATTGAATTTTACGGTGGGGCAAACCATCATCGACTATTAATACTCAGTGATATGATAAAGCGAAATTGCCGTCTTGCTCTCCTGCTCGTGATCGCAACAGCGTGCGGCACCAAGAATGAAAAAATAAAAGAGACCAAAGTCCCTACAAGCCAGATTTCTTTCACGAGCGAGCAGTTAAAGTATATCAAAATAGAGACAGTAGCCAAAATTCCAGCCATGGACGAATTTGCGGCGGTCGGCGAAGTGAGCTTTGATGAAAATAATGTCGTGAGGGTTTACCCTATTGTCAGCGGAAGTGTAAGCAAAGTGAATGCTTCGCTGGGTGACTACGTAAAGAAAGGTCAGATATTGGCCACCATCCTGAGCACCGATATCAGTACCTACCAGCGTGACTATAATATTGCCAAAGCCAACTACGAGATCGCGGAATCGAATCTAGTTCGGTCGACCGAACTGTATAAATCCGGAATGCTGTCATCTAAAGAATTTGCGGAAGCTCAGAAAGATTTCAGCAACAACCTGTCAGAGTTCAACGAAAAGAAACAGATTCTTGAACTATACGGTGGTTCTGAAAAAGAACTTGACGCAATGTTCCGCGTGGTGGCGCCCCGCTCTGGTTACATTGTAGAAAGGAATATCAACGAGGGCATGCAAATCCGGACCGACAATGCGACCAACATCTTTACCATCAGCGACCTGGAAACGATCTGGGTGTGGGCCAACGTTCACGAAAGTGACATGGCCAAGGTGCACGAAGGCGATCTCGTGAAGGTGAAAACAATTGCTTATCCCGATAAAGAATTCAGAGGAACCATCAAGAAAATCGGTACAATGCTTGACCCGCAGTCGAGGGTAATCAGAGTAAGGACGGAACTGCTGAACAACGATGGACTTCTTAAACCTGAAATGTTTGCAAATGTGATCATCACTCCGAAAAACTTCGTCGAAGTGCTGGCCGTGCCACAATCTTCTATTGTATTGGAGAACAACAATTATTATGTCATGAAAGAAGTAGGGCAAAATACTTTTGAGAAGGTTCAAATTCGTGTTGGTAAAAACTATGACCGCAGTTCAGAAGTGATAGACGGATTGAAAGAAGGGGATCACGTCATTTCAGAAGGTTCGCTCTTCGCACTAACAGGATACAATCTAAAATAAGTCTGACAGCACGTCCTCTTTAGCTCATGAATAAACTGATTAAGTCGATCATCACGTTCTCGTTGAAAAACAAGCTAATTGTTTTCATGGGCACGTTTGTGATCGTGGCTTTGGGCGTCCGAAGCTTTTTGGCTACACCGATAGAAGCTTTTCCCGATGTGATCAATACCCGCGTGGTAATCATTACCCAATGGCCCGGGCGCAGCGCCGAGGAAATGGAAAAATTCGTCACCATACCCATTGAAATGGAGATGAATGTGGTACCCAAAAAGACCAGCCTGAGGTCCGTCTCTCTTTTCGGCCTTTCTGTGGTAACCATCTTTTTCGAAGACGAGGTCGATGACTTTTATGCCCGCCAGGTGGTTTACAATCAGATAGAGAACGTGACTTTGCCCGATGGCGCCGAAGCCGAGGTTCAGCCACCTTCAGGGCCAACGGGAGAAATCTATCGCTACACGCTGAAAGGCACGACCCACTCCATACGTCAGCTAAAGGAAATCCAGGATTGGGTGATCGACAAGCGTTTGAAAGCTGTGGCGGGAGTCGCAGATGTAATAAGCTTTGGAGGCGAGGTAAAAATTTTTGAGGTCACCCTGGATCCCAACAGGCTGATTGCTTATGGGTTCACAGCCGAAGATGTGTTTGAAGCGGTGAATGAGAATAATGGAAATGTGGGTGGGGACGTAATCGAAGGTGGCACACAAACGTACCTGGTCCGCGGCCTGGGCCTCGTTCAGAACATACCAGACATTGAGACCATCATCGTGAAAAATATTAATGGGACGCCTATTTTCGTTAAGGATGTTGCTACCGTAACTGAATCGTTCAAACCAAGGCTTGGAAAAGTTGGTCGGGGCGATGAAGATGATGTGGTGGAGGGGATCGTGCTGCTGCGCAAAGGTGAGAACCCGAGTGAGGTACTCAAACTCCTCAGCACGACCGTACTTGATTTGAATGACCGCGTCCTGCCGGAGGGAGTTAAAATCAATGTTTTCTATGACAGAACCACCCTCGTCAATCTTACTACTCATACGGTGATGGAGAATCTGATCGTCGGGATGCTCCTCGTGACTTTCATATTATCTGTCTTCCTCCTGGACTGGCGCACCACAGTTATCGTAGCCATCATTATCCCGCTGGCCCTTCTTTTCGCATTCATTTGTATGAAAATCAAGGGAATGTCAGCAAACCTCTTGTCGATCGGGGCCATTGATTTTGGCATCATCATCGACGGGGCCGTTGTAATGGTTGAAGGTGTCTTTGTTTACCTCGCCCACCGGCAACATGAATTGGGAACTGCCAAATTCAATGTGATATCCAAAATGGGTATGGTCAAGAAGATTTCCATTGAAATGGGTAAACCAATTCTGTATTCGAAACTAATCATCATCACGGCGCTCATTCCCATTTTTGCCTTTCAGAAAGTTGAAGGCAAAATGTTCAGTCCATTGGCCTATACAATAGGCTTTGCCCTCGTGGGCGCTCTTATTTTCACTTTGACGCTGGTTCCATTGCTCTGTAAGATGCTCCTTGATAAAAATGTCAAAGAGCGCGAAAATTTCCTCGTCAGATCCCTCGAGCGCGTGTACAGGCCGGCCCTTGAATGGTCGCTTGCCAAACCAAGGGTTAGCATAGGTCTGTCAGTTGGACTACTCGCGATCAGCCTTATGATAGGGTCACAGCTCGGAACGGAATTCCTGCCCCAACTCAATGAGGGCTCAATCTATGTGCGGGCCAGCATGCCTCAAAGCATTGCGTTTTCGCGTGCCAACGTGTTGTCTTCTAAAATGCGTGTAATTTTCGAGCAGTACCCGGAGGTAAAGGGAGTCATCTCCCAAAACGGACGCCCCAATGACGGCACAGATCCCACTGGATTCTTTAACGTCGAGTTTTTTGTGGACCTGTTTCCAAAAGGAGATTGGAAGCGCGGGGTTTCAAAAGAGGAAATAATAAAAGACATGCAGAGCCAATTGCTCGGTCAGTTTCCGGGAGTAGTCTTTGGCTTTTCCCAGCCCATCTCAGACAACGTGCAGGAGGCTGTGTCAGGTGTAAAGGGAGAAATGGCAATCAAGATCTTTGGCGATGATTTTGTCACGCTGGAACGAAAAGCCGACAGCGTCAGAAATATCATGGCCACTATCCCCGGTGTTCAGGACCTGGGGATCTTTAAAAGTCTGGGGCAGCCCGAACTGCGTGTTGAACTTGACCGACTGAAGATGGCGCGATATGGAGCCAACGTGGGTGAGGCCAACAATCTGATCGAAATGGCCGTGGGTGGAAAAAAAGTATCCACCTTCTACGAAGGAGAACGTAGGTTTGATATTCGGTTACGCTTCTCCCCCGAATTCAGGAAGTCTGACAAAGAAATCGGAAAGATCATGGTGCCCTGCACCAATGGAACAAAAATTCCTATGCGGGAGATCGCCAACATCCGTCGTCAGACAGGACCTGCCTTTGTTTATCGCGAAGGGAACCACCGTTTTATTCCTATCAAGTTCTCGGTGCGCGGCCGCGACCTTGGAGGAACGATTGCCGAAGCTCAGGCTAAAGTAGGTGCGGCAGTCAAGCTTGGAAAAGGATATGAAATGACCTGGAATGGTGAGTTTGAGAACCAGGTCAGAGCAACCAATCAACTAAAAATTGTGGTACCTATTTCCATTGCACTCATCTTTATGTGGTTGTTCTTTATGTTCAACTCGGCTAAGTATGCCGGAATTGTTTTGCTAAACGTTCCGTTTGCATTGATCGGCGGTATCCTAGGCCTATTCTTTACGGGCATCAATTTTAGTATTTCTGCCGGCGTTGGTTTCATAGCACTCTTTGGCGTATGTGTTCAGAATGGCGTGATCATGGTTGACGTCTTTAACAAAATGTACGATCAGGGTATGGAGCTCAAAGACGCCATCATTAAAGGGGCCCTCACCCGCGTAAGGCCTGTTGTGATGACTGCACTAATGGCGGGACTTGGATTAATGCCCGCAGCGCTTTCTACAGGAATCGGATCAGAGACACAAAAACCACTGGCGGTCGTAGTGATTTGTGGATTAGTGTCGGCAACTATTCTGACATTGGTCACATTGCCGGCAATCTATCAACTCTGGAACAAGAGCACTGGCCATAAGGTCTAAGTATTTATGATTATTTGAATATGAAGAAGATTATTCACTTGCCATTACTTCTCTCCCTGCTGCTGCTTTCGTCGGAAGTCCGTTCGCAGCAGCAATTAAAGGAGAAAATCAAGGAAGACGGAAACCTGAATGTTGCCCTCGACAAGAAATTTCATGTGGGCATTAGCTACCAGCAATATTGGAGCGGCATCACCGGGGAAACACAGGCCAGTTATTTCATAAAGCCCTCCATCGGTTTCAACCTGAGGGCAGAATACTATTTTAATTCCTTCCTCGGCGTCGGTCTTGGTGTTGGTTTTCAGCAGAGGGGCGCCGGAATCCACCATACAGACGTCACGGGTGGCGCCTTTGCGCATCCCTGGGTTTTTGTGAATACGCCCACAGGCTACCGGAGTGGCGATCCTGACTCGACATACCTCGACAGACTTCGTTTCAGTACCATTGAATTTCCATTGACACTGTTATTGCGCACTCCTAAAGACTTCCTCCAGCAAGGCATGAGATTAAGCGGTGCTGTGGGGCCAACCCTCATTCATACTTCGCGTGTAAATCAGACTTACCAAAGTGTCATAGACGGATTCCACCCCTATAACTGGGTGACTGACAATTATGTCAGGAATCTGTTTGGCGTCCAGGCCTCCCTGGGACTTGATATCGACTCTGGTGGGGGAACAAGTGTGTTTCAGGTCCACCTTGTTTACACTCAGACAATGGGAAATATGTATGCGAAAGGTCAGGCAACCGGGGGCCTGTCAACCTATGGGATCAGGTTCGCCTGGATGTTTTAAATAATTAATTGGAATTTTTTTCCGTGTGATTTTGAAAAATAGTACAACGATATCAAGGGTTTTGGCATGCGTCTTCATCGTTAGCGGGCTGATTGACCTCAGTCAGGCAATAATGAGTGGCCCGCCTTTGCCATCCGAAAAAAATAAAAAAGAATTTCACAACTCATTTCAAAACAACCCCGTCCCTTTTGAGGGCCAGCTTAGCCGCGGTAAAACTGAAAAGGAATTTGAAAGAGATGTTGATGACGATGAAACCTATCTCTTCCGAAAACCTCCGACCCAATACTATTCAAAAGTTTGTCCCGCTGTATCGTTCTGCGGATCTTTAAAGGGTTGCGTCACGCGCCCACCTGCTCTCCTTTTTATTTTGAATCGTCAGATCATAGTTTGAGATGATCTCCTGCCCTGCATTGCTCATGCGGGATAAAATCAAATCAATCCACCGTTGCGCCGGCCAACCTGGTCGAAGGCTTTGGTCATTGCGTGGATATTAACAACATTTTTTTATCGAAAAATATGGGACGGGACCAATATCCTTACTCATGCATTTGAAAAACCTATGAATACTTTTATTAAAAATATCATATCGTTCTCATTAAAAAATCCGATTCTCGTTTTCTGCAGCACGGCTTTGGTCATCGCTCTCGGAATACGCGGCTTCGTGTTGACGCCCATTGAGGCTTTTCCGGATGTTATCAACACCCGCGTCATTATCATTACCCAGTGGCCGGGAAGAAGCGCTGAAGAGATGGAAAAGTTTGTTACCATCCCAATTGAAGTAGAGATGAACGTGGTGCCGAAGAAGACAAGCCTGCGCTCAATCTCTCTGTTTGGGCTTTCTGTTGTTACCATCTTCTTTGAAGATGATGTGGACGATTTTTATGCACGGCAGGTGGTGTACAATCAAATCGAGAATGTGACATTACCGGAAGGAGTTGATGCGGAGGTACAACCACCGTCGGGTCCTACAGGTGAAATTTATCGCTATACACTCGACGGCAGCGGGAATAAAACCCTGCGCCAGCTGAAAGAAATTCAGGATTGGGTGATCGACAAACGCCTAAAAGCTGTACCAGGAATTGCCGACGTGATCAGTTTCGGCGGAGAAGTCAAGACCTTTGAAGTGACGATTGATCCTCAGCGGCTCAAGTCCTATGAATTTACCCCAAAGGATGTTTTTGTTGCGATTCAGGCCAATAACGGAAATGTGGGTGGGGACGTGATTGAGAAAGGGCAGCAGGCATTCCTCGTAAGGGGGCTGGGCCTTGTAAAAGGAATAAAAGACATTGAGAGAATCATTATTCAAAATATCAATGGTACCCCCATCTTTGTAAGAGACGTTGCCAAAGTTTCGGAGTTTTACACGCCGCGCCTCGGGAAGGTGGGCCGCGACAACGAGCAGGACGTGGTAGAAGGAATCGTCCTGTTGCGCCGCGGAGAGGATCCGAGCGCCGTATTGAAAGAACTCAATAAAAAAATTGATGACCTAAATAATCGTGTGCTCCCGGCAGGAGTGAAAATAAAAGTATTCTATGACAGGACCAACCTTGTTAACCTCACCATTCATACTGTCCTCGAGAATCTGTCGATTGGGATTTTGCTGGTAACCCTCATCGTATCCATTTTTCTTTTAGACTGGAGAGCGACCGTTATTGTCGCGTTAATTATCCCCCTCGCCTTGCTTTTTGCATTTATCTGCATGAGGCTTAAGGGCATGTCCGCCAACCTCCTTTCCATTGGAGCCATCGATTTCGGTATCATCATTGATGGCGCAGTAGTGATGGTGGAAGGAGTCTTCGCTTACCTGGCTCACAAGCAGCTGACGGTCGGGGTCACCAAATTCAACGCGATGGCCAAGATGTCGATGATCCGGGCTGTTTCTATTGAGATGGGAAAGCCGATTTTCTTTGCCAAGCTCATCATCATCACGGCACTCATACCCATCTTTGCCTTTCAAAAGGTTGAAGGGCGGATGTTCAGCCCGCTGGCTTATACCATGGGCTTCGCACTGATGGGTGCATTGATCTTCACTTTAACACTTGTTCCATTGCTAAGCAAAATATTGTTCACAAAGAATATTGTTGAGAAAGAGAATTTTCTCGTGAAGTGGATAAAAAAAATCTATCTCCCAATTCTTGAGCGGTCGCTGAATTACCCCTGGCGGAGAATTGGCTCTTCAGGCCTGTTGTTGGTAATCAGCATTTTTGTTTTCACCGGACTTGGCTCGGAGTTCTTGCCATCGCTGAATGAGGGCTCGATTTATGTGCGGGCGAGCATGCCGCAAAGTGTAAATTTTACCACCGCCAACGCCATGTCCTCGGAGATGAGAAAAATATTTCAACAGTATCCCGAAGTCAAAGGTGTGATCTCCCAGAACGGAAGGCCCAACGATGGCACAGACCCTACTGGCTTTTTCAACGTGGAGTTCTTCGTTGACTTGTATCATAAAAATGAATGGAAGAGGGGACTGGACAAAGACGAGATCATTAAAAGTATGCAGGACGAACTTGCCGCCCAATTTCCAGGCATCGTTTTCGGATTTTCTCAGCCAATCTCCGACAATGTGCAGGAGGCTGTGTCTGGCGTAAAAGGAGAAATGGCCATCAAAATTTTCGGTGACGACCTCGCCGTGCTGGAACGAAAGGCCGACAGCGTCCGCACAATCATGACGAGCATACGTGGTGTGCAGGACCTGGGCATCTTTAAGAGCCTGGGGGCTCCCGAACTGCGGATTGAACTTGACCGCGAAAAAATGGCTCGCTATGGCGCCAATGTCGCAGAAGCAAACGATATTATTGAGATGGCTGTAGGCGGGAAAAAAGCGTCAACCTTTTACGACGGCGAACGACGATTCGACATTCGCGTACGCTTCTCACCTGAGTTTCGGAAAAATGAGAACGTCATTGAAAAGCTGATGATACCTTGCACCAATGGGACGAAAATACCACTTCACGAAATTGCTGATATTAAACTGCAAAACGGTCCTTCCTTTGTCTATCGCGAAAATAACCTCCGCTTTATACCCATTAAGTTTTCAGTGAGGGGACGCGATCTTGGCAGCACGATTGCTGAGGCCCAGGAAAAAGTAGCTGCTGCCATTACCATTGATAAGGGATACGACCTAACCTGGAACGGAGAGTTTGAGAATCAGGTAAGGGCTACCAATCAACTAAAAATTGTAATTCCGATCTCTATAGCATTGATTTTTATGTGGTTATTTTTTATGTTCAATTCAACTAAAAATGCTGTTGCAGTTTTAATGAACGTTCCTTTCGCATTGATTGGTGGAATTCTTGCGTTAATGATCACGGGGATTAACTTCAGCATTTCTGCCGGAGTTGGATTTATTGCTCTTTTTGGTGTCTCAGTTCAGAATGGGGTAATCCTCGTATCTGTATTTAATAAACTTAAAGAAGCTGGTGCCGATGTTCGAACTTCGATCATCGATGGTGCCCTGTCACGCGTCAGACCGGTAGTCATGACAGCCCTGATGGCGGGATTCGGATTATTACCAGCTGCGCTTTCAACCGGTATTGGATCCGAGACCCAACGGCCCCTGGCGGTGGTCATGATTGGTGGCTTGATTTCCGATACCATCCTGACACTCATTACACTCCCTGCAATTTATTTGATATGGCATAGAAAATCCAAAACGCTGAAAGCATAGAGATAACCTGATCGCAACCGATTACGGAACAAGCACGAGGGTGGTTCACACCAATAAATCATATTGTCAAAACAATCTTTTGGATTTATTTATAAGTCTTTATTCTATGCCTGAAGAAAATGTTTTAGATTTATAAAGTGAAGATTAATATATTCTCTGTTTTTTTCATCTCACTTGTATTGTATTCTGCCGGATACTCTTCATCAAACGATTTCAATTTCAGTTCAGGTTCAGAAACCGAAACTCAGTTAACGGAAGATGCTGATGACGGAGCTGAGGAATTCCGAAGAACAATTAAGATCAGTATTACGGGCCAACCACGGGCTCGGGGCTATCATTCATTTTACGATACGAGCATCCTTGTATTCTCGATGGGGCATCATGCAAAGTATCAGTACTACCTTCAAAAGGTTTTCTCCTCAATACACCCGACAAGATTGTTTGTCACATTGGGCTCATTGATTATTTGAACTTTTTCATGGTGGCGCAATGCCATCGTGAGGATTGATCGTCAATCCAAATAATCAATTTTTTTTCAAATCCAAAGTCTCTCCTTGGTTATGAGAAAGTCCTGGACCTTCTTAATACTTAATTTGATTGTTACCACTGCCTTCTCGCAAAACAACCTTAACGAGTTGACCGTTGATCGACCAGGCATTGCCGATACACCCTTTACGGTTCCGCAAGGCATGTATCAGTTCGAAGTAGGGTTTGATTATTTCAATCGATCCAGTGGGATTTTCTATAATATGCCTTCGGCACTTCTCCGAACGGGAATAACAAAACGCATGGAAGGGAGGATTTCCGTGCGGCAAATTCTGGGTCAGACGGATGGATCGTTTATTGGAATTTCTTCTATTTCGACAGGGCTTAAATCACATGTGATCAAACAAAATCGATGGATTCCAGAAATGGATGTGCTGCTAGATTTGATTGTACCTGTAGGGCAGTCTTTCACAACCAAAACCCTTGGATATGACGCACTTCTCCTGTTTCAAAATGATTTCTATCCCAACACAGCAATTAATTATAACATTGGATACCTCTGGGACTACAATTTGAATAAGCCGATGTTCACTGCTTCTTTCTGCTACAACTACCTGCCGACAGAACGCCTCGGATTGTTCGTTGAATATTTTGACTTTGTTCCTAATTCCTGGCCCGGTGAACAGGGTTTCGATGGAGGCTTCACCTATTTGCTTGCACCGAAATTTCAGGTCGATTTATCTTGTGGGGTAAGCCTACAGGATGAGAAGAATAACTTCTTTGTGTCCACGGGGTTTTCTTTCAGGTTGGGTAAAAATCGACCGCAGGCCCACAATCCGACAGGAAGGAGCCTGGAGAATGGGAAGGCGCGGTTGTAGCATAGGAATTCTCAGTGCATCTTTAGGTTGTTAATAATTCTATGGATTCTCATCAACCCATCACCACCGCCCTATTGTCATATGTAATGTCGGGCGAAGTAATTTCATGCTCCCCTTCTGGCTGTCCATCCAGGCTTCAGGCTGAAGGCAGTACTCCAAAGAAAATCGGATTCCTCGAAAGAACATTACCCCGATATCAACGTGGTCAGGAACCTGGAAAACATTCTTGCCGATCCCCATATTGACCTTGTGGTTGTCAACACACCAAACGAAACTCATTTCGATTTTACTGTGAAGGTGCTTGAGGCGGGTAAGCATGTGGTGGTCGAGAAGCCATTCACAAACACCGTGCATGAAGCACAACAACTTATTGCTCTGGATCTTTGCTTCAGCCTCCTCGTTGGTGAATTTTGTCAACTGGGCAAGGCGGTTGGCTGAACTGAGGATCTTCTCACTATTGGCCAAAGCAAACTGATTGAGTCCACCACCGTGATAATCATCCTGATCGGGTATCCCGGGTTTTATATTCCCTTTTTCAAGATTCGATAACGTCCCGACCAAAGCACCACAATAGGAACTGGCTTCATGCTGGCCAGGACGTAATATATAACCCCAGCCTTTTTCCGGTGAGTAACCAATGTGCGGCCCCGGATATGTTGAAAAAAGGTAGAACAAATGATCCAACCATGTCTGAACTGGCGCTGGCGTGGAAAAACTCTAATCCTTTTCCGCCTGTTTGGTCACTCTATAATAAGGTGAAGGGATTTTCGCCGATTTTGATTTTTTACTGCTTGCCATAGAGGCAGAGCGTCCTTTTAATCCATCATAGGTGGGACAAGAATGGTTCCTGCAGGAACCCATTATCAGTATTAATACAAGCCAAAAAAGCCTCTTTTTCATATTATCGCTTCTTTGGGTATTAATCCTTTCTGGGGCTGGAAGGTAAATCGTGTGTAAGTTTGTATTTGTAAACACATGAATTCATCACATAAAGCTGGTTTTGTGAGTATTGTAGGCAAACCCAACGTGGGGAAGTCCACGCTTATGAACAAGCTGGTGGGCGAGAACCTGTCAATCATTACAGCCAAAGCGCAGACCACCAGGCATCGCATTATGGGCATCCTCAATGGTGAGGATTTTCAGATTGTCTACTCTGATACACCCGGCATCCTCGAACCAAAGTACGCGTTACATGAAGCGATGATGAACTACGTCAAAGTCTCATTGGAAGATGCGGATGTGATTTTATTGGTGGTGGAATGGGGAGAGAAATTCGATCCATCGGTATACGAAAGATTTAAAACGTTGTCGGCTCCCATCCTTTTGTTGATCAATAAAGCAGACCTGGCACCGAAGGCCGACCGTGCGGCGATGGTGAGCTACTGGAAGAGTCACTTGCCAGTTAAAAATGTGATCCCGGTCTCTGCTTTCAGCGGAGAAAATGTAGACAAACTTTTTCCTGCATTGCTGGACCTTCTCCCACAACACCCGCCCTATTTTCCAAAAGATGAGCTGACCAACCGCAGTGAGCGTTTTTTTGCTTCTGAAATAATCAGAGAGAAGATTCTTAGAAATTATAATCAGGAAGTTCCTTATAGCACGGAAGTAGGCATTGAAGATTTTAAAGAAGAAGAGAGTATCATTCGCATGCGTGCCACTATTTTTGTTGAGCGTGATTCGCAAAAAGGAATCATCATAGGCAAAGCAGGCAGTTCGTTGAAAAAGGTGGGCACCGAAGCTCGGTTGGATATGGAAAAATTCTTTGGAAAAAAAGTATTTCTAGAAACACGGGTGAAAGTCTC
This sequence comes from Cyclobacteriaceae bacterium, assembly GCA_043776715.1. GTDB lineage: Bacteria > Bacteroidota > Bacteroidia > Cytophagales > Cyclobacteriaceae > ELB16-189. Next base: position 59,064 of record JAYVQY010000133.1, read on the forward strand.
TGCAGACTGGCGCAAGCAAAAAGATAAACTGCGCTCGTTCGGGTATTTGGAATAGAAGTGGAAAGCCGGGTTGGTCCTGACGCGCGTCACATTTCAACGTAAATCTTGTTGGTCAAAAACAGAAAATCAAAAAAGTTTTAAGTGGAAGGCATTATTGGTCACTCCACAAATCCGCTTTTTACTTTAAGCTTAAACCTTTCCACTTCCCCCCGCACTTTTAGGTTACCTTTGCACACTCTTTATAAACATGGCCAATATCATCGCAATCGTCGGCAGACCCAATGTGGGCAAATCAACTTTCTTCAACCGACTGGTGGAACGGCGGGATGCCATCATGGACGACATGCCAGGGGTAACACGCGACCGTCACTATGGATATGCCGAATGGATTGGGAAATTTTTCACCGTCATTGATACCGGCGGATATGTCACAGGCTCTGACGATAAATTTGAATCACAAATACGCCGGCAGGTAGAACACGCTATTGAAGAGGCTACCGCTGTGATTTTTATGGTGGACTGTCGTGATGGTCTTACCGGCTATGATAAAGAGTTTGCCAACATTATACGCAAGTCAAAAAAACCTGTCTTCATCGCTGCCAACAAAGCAGATACACCGGACAAGTCCAGCCTGACCAGTGAGTTTTATGCCCTTGGCATGGGCGAAGTTTATCCGATCTCCGCTGAGAATGGCGGTGGAACCGGCGAACTACTTGATGACCTGGTGAAAGTTTTTATACAGGAAGATGTAGAAGATCCTAATGCAGGCATTCCAAAAATTGCCATCCTTGGCAGGCCGAATGTAGGCAAGTCATCTTTTCTCAACGTCTTGCTTGGTCAGGAGCGCAGCATCGTTACGCCTGAAGCAGGGACAACCCGTGATGCAATTCATTCGCGGTACAAAATGTTTGGAAACGATTTCATTCTTATCGACACAGCTGGCATTCGCAAAAGAAGTAAAGTGCATGAGGACATTGAGTTTTATTCTGTGCTAAGATCGCTGCGCGCGCTGGAAGAATGTGATGTGTGCATTGTCGTGATTGATGCTCAAAGGGGTCTAGAGTCGCAGGATGTGAACATCATCGCCATGGGCCAGAAGCAAGGTAAGGGTATGGTGATCATGGTAAACAAGTGGGATCTTGTTGAGAAAGACAGCAAAACGGCCGATAAGATTAGAAAGGAGATGGTGGAAAGCCTGGCCCCGATCGACTATTTGCCTGCCATATTCGCGTCCGCCCTTCACAAGCAGCGCATTTTTCAGGTGGTGGAAAAAGCAGTAGAAGTCTATAATAACAAGATTAAAAGAATACCTACGTCACAGTTGAACGACGCCTTGCTTCCGGAAATTGTGCATTATCCGCCGCCATCCATCAAGGGTAAATACATACAGATTAAGTACATCACACAGGTAAATGCGGCTACGCCAACGTTTGCATTCTTTTGTAACCTGCCACAGTACATTCAGGAATCATATCAACGATTTTTAGAGAATAAACTCCGCGAAAACTTCGATTTTACGGGCGTTCCCGTGCGTATCTTCTTTAGAAAGAAATAACTAGACGTTGTTTTTTGAGGGTGCTTTGAACCAAATGCCAATATTTTCGGGGGGGATGCCTTTAAATCGCCCATTACTTGTATATTTGCGCTCTTAATTTTAAAACCTGAAAACTATGAAAAAAGTAATCGCACTGTTAATGGTATGCGGTTTTGCATTTGCTTTTGTTGCTTGTGGCGCTAAGAAAGAAGCTGCTGCTGAAACAACAACTGCCGTTGCAGACACTACTGCCACCGCCGCTGACACTACTAAGACTGACTCTGCTGCAGTTAAGTAATTCAGTGCTGTGCCAATCTTCAATGATTGAAATCAAGAGGCTTTAGAATCTAAAGCCTTTTTTTTTGTTTTATATGAATCCTATTCATCTTCATTCCATCTTAATAAACCATGTGCCGGCGATCGCCATTCCATATTGTTTTCAACTATGGAAGCTAAGCCCGTTTGATTTCAAACTTCGGAAGAGTAGAATTTCAAAAGTAGGAGATTTCAGTTGCCGCCCAGGCAGAACGCCCAGGATCACCATCAATCAGGACAGTCATCCCTACCTGTTTTTACTCACCTATGTACATGAAGTCGCACACCTGGTGGTACACCAAAAGCACGGATGGAAACCGGAAGCTCACGGCAATGAATGGAAAAATACATTCCGGCATCTCATGGTTCCCCTGTTGACAGAAGAAGTCTTCCCGGCAGAACTTCTTTCCGTTTTGAAAAAATATATGGTCGATCCAAAGGCTTCCAGTTTTTCCGATTCAAAATTGACGAATGCGCTTCGCCAATATGATGAAAAACAAAAATCAGCAACGCTCCTTTCAGAAATTCCCGAAGGCAGCATATTTGCTTTGCACGGACGTTGGTTTAAGAAAGGACCTTTGAAAAGAACCCGTGTATTATGTCACGAGATGAAAACCCGGAGAAACTATCTTGTGCCGGAGGATGCGCAGGTAGAGCATGCGCAGTTGAGTATCGATCTCACACTACCACTGCCCGGGAAAAGAAAATAAACGCACCATATTAATAGAGGGCAGTAAGCCAATGCAGTAAAGCGTTGCCTACTGACAATTGCCTACTGCCTACTCGCTTTTCCAATCGCCTTTCGTACTGAGCCAAACTTCTTTAATAATTTACCAGCTTCCGATTCATTAATACCCAACTCCCCCATGATCATCAAGGTGCCACGATGAATAAGTTTGTTGTTGGTGAGTTGCATGTCAACCATCTTGTTTCCCTTCACCCGACCCAACCCCACCATCGCTGCTGTTGAGATCATGTTGAGCACAAGCTTTTGAGCGGTACCGGCTTTCATTCGTGTTGAGCCCGTTACGAACTCAGGTCCTACAACAAGCTCAATAGGATGTTTCACGTTTTTCGCCAACGCACTTGCTTTGTTGCATGTAATGCATCCCGTTACAATGTCATGAAGACGAGCTGCCTTCACGCCACCTATCACATAGGGTGTCCGCCCCGAAGCCGCAATCCCAATTAAGACATCCTTTGAATTGATGGCGAATTTTTCAAGATCCTTCCATGCCTGGTCAGGGTCATCCTCTGCATGCTCAACGGCTTTGCGTATGGCCTTATCTCCCCCTGCGATCACACCCACCACCGTTCCCTGTGGTACTCCATATGTGGGAGGAATTTCTGATGCATCCACCACGCCCAATCTGCCGCTGGTACCTGCGCCAATGTAAAACAGTCTTCCTCCTGATTTCATTTTCTTCACAATGACCTTGACCAGTGCTTCAATTTTTGGAATCACCTTTTCAATGACGAGGGGCACTGTCTTGTCTTCACGATTAATATTAAGGAGGAGATTGCGAACGCTCATCTTTTCGAGGTCCTTATAGCGGGAAGATGCTTCTGTGGTAGTCAAAGGAGTCTAGAGTTGAAAATTGAAAGTAGAAAGTTTAAGTTGTGAATTCAGGAAACATCTTTTTGATGATAGAGGGTCAGCCCTGCGATGGGTGTCTCCAGAATGTTTTTTACAGTCACTCCTTTGTCGTTGGCTACCTGACGCAGGAGATCGCTATAGTAAAAGGCGATGGACCCAACAAAATGGACGCGTAGATTTTTAAATCCTTCGTACTTCATCACGTTGTTCTCAAAAAATTCTGCAAGACTGTCATACACCAATTGATAGCAATAAGGTTCTTTCAAATGCTGGAAAATAAACTTTGAAAAAGTAGCAAGAAAAGTGCTGGGCTTCTCTTGCTGATAAATCTTCTCTAAAAACTCTTCCCGGGTAAAAGGGAATCGTTTTTTAAACTGTTCCGCCAACGCCGGAGGCATTTGTTTTCTGAGATAATCAAATAGAAATTTTCGACCGATGGTGGCTCCGGAACCTTCATCCGCTAAAATCCAGCCTAGGTTAGCGACTTGTTCTGTGATCCTCTTTCCATCATACAAACAGGAGTTGGAGCCAGTGCCCAGGATGCACGCAATGCCGGCCTCCTCACCACAAAGCGCGCGCGCGGCAGCCAATAGATCCCATTCTATTTCAACTTTAGCAATGGGAAAGAATTCCAGAAATGCTCCCCGCACCAATTCCTGATTCTTTGAAGAGGAGACTCCCGTCCCATAAAAGAATACTTTCGTCACTGTTTCTTTTACAATGGGAACAAGTGCCTCGCGAATATTTTTCTTGAGGTCCTCGATCGGCTGATAGTATGGATTAAACCCAATGGTATTAGTCTGCCCAATGCTCCCATCTTTATTGAGAAGCCTCCAATCAATTTTTGAGCTTCCACTATCAGCGATGATGATCATATTATCAATAATTAATTATACAAGTATTGGCCCTAAAACATCAACTGCAGGATTTTGGTAAACAGCGCTCATAGCAGGGCAGTTTTAAATATCAGAGCAGCGGCGCATATTCCGGGCTCATGCTAATCTGCCTATCACTTTAAATCTACTAAAAACTTCTTCAGTATGAGGCGCATCCGGCAATTCATTTGTCAAATCCTGCCCCGCCCAATGTTCGTAATGCTTGCCTTCCCTCCAGAGGCGCGAAAGGGAGACATCGTACACTTCACCCTTGTAGGCCACCCAAATTTCGGGTTTATCGTTGCCATTTCGCAACGCTAATTGTGACAACGTAATTAATTTAGAATCCTCTTTCATTGCGCCGAAGCCATCAGAAATACATTCCGAATATTTACCTTTAAGTTCCTAATCCAAACTTATGAAATTCCTTTGCACGATTGGTATTGCCTTCCTCTTGCTTCTTGCCTCCTGTTCAGAAAAAAAGCCCGTCGAGCGAATGAATGACGAGCAACTGCGTGCTTTTGCCGATGAACTTGCTCATAAATACATCATCGCCGACGGTCACGTTGATCTTCCGTTCCGGCTGAAGATCAAGAATTTCCGCATTGAGCGTGAATACATGAACATTCCCATCAAGAGCAGTGTGGGAGATTTCGATTATGAACGCGCCAAGCAAGGTGGCCTCGATGCTCCCTTCATGTCGATTTATATCCCCTCTTCCAACCAACTCCTGCCCGACAAAGGCAAGGCACTGGCTGATTCACTCATTAATATGGTCAAGGGAATCGCAGAAAATATCCCTGACAAGTTTGCCTTGGCCAATACGGTAGCGGATGTTGAGAAGAACTTTAAAGAAGGCAGACTTTCTTTGCCCATGGGCATGGAAAATGGGGCTCCCATTGGCGATGATCTCAAAAACTTACAATACTTCTACGATCGTGGGATCCGTTACATCACGCTCACCCACAGCAAAGACAATCAGATCTGCGATTCATCCGGCGACACCACCCATACCTGGAATGGTTTAAGTCCCTTTGGTCGCGAAGTGGTGAAAGAAATGAACCGCATCGGAATGATGATCGACATTTCGCACGTGGACGACAGCACATTCTACCAAGTGATGAAACTCACAAAAGCACCTTGCATTGCATCTCATTCTTCCGCACGGTTCTTCGCTCCTACCGTCCGCCGCGACATGACGGATGATATGATTAAAAAACTCGGTGAAAATGGCGGTGTGATGGACATAAACTTTTATACCGCCTTCCTGAGCAACGATGTAGCCCGACAAAACAAAAAACTTGACTCACTCTTGACATCCAAAGGATTGAAATCGAGTGATTCGCTTGCCATGCCAGTCGTGGCGCAATTCAGAACAGAAAATCCAATCCCGACCACGGATGTTCAAACGGTAGCCAACCACATTGATCATGTTGTGAAGCTTGTCGGCATCGATCACGTTGGCCTTGGCTCTGATTATGATGGCGTCGGTGGTGTTGAAAATCTGCCCGATGGGCTCAAAGACGTATCGCAATATCCAAATCTGCTTTACGAATTGCTGAAACGCGGCTACACCGAATCGGATGTTGAGAAAATTTGCTCTGGAAATTTTTTGAGGGTGTGGAGGGAAGTGGAGGGGGGAAAAAAGTAGAGAGTGGAAAGTGGAAAGTAGGAAGCTGAAAGTAGGAAGCTGAAAGTAGGGAGGGAAAGTGGAAAGTTGAAAGGGGGAAGTGGGAAGCTGTTAACTATAGATTTTGCTTCTTCATTTCGTCCACGACATATGCACACGCCCTGGCCGTCATTGCCATGTATGTGAGGGAAGGATTTACACAGGAAGATGAGGCCATGAATGACCCATCAGTCACGAAAACATTTTTTACTTCATGCATTTGATTGAAGGTGTTCAACACGGATGTCTTTGGATCTTTGCCCATCCGTGCGGTTCCCATCTCATGGTTTGCATTTCCTGGGAATGAAATCCTCGAATAAGAATGGACATTCTTATATCCCGCCGCCTCCAGCATCTCGGCGGCAGATTGTGCAATGTCCTGATGCATTGCTTTTTCATTCGTCTTAAATTCACAATCAACACTCAGTGTAGGCCTGCCCCATTTATCTTTTTTGGTGAGGTCCAATACGGCACGATTAGATTCATAAGGAAGACATTCACCAAATCCTCCCAATCCAAAACTCCAACCTCCTGGTGTTTGCATAGACTTTTTAAGGTCGGCGCCTATTGGCCGATGGATGATGTCATCGTCCCATCCTCCGCGTGCCGCTCCACCCTGGTATCCAAATCCCCGGAGGTAATCTTTCCTTTTATCCTTGAGGTTCCGAAAGCGTGGGAGGTACACCCCGTTTGGTCGGCGTCCTGAATAATAGCGGTCTTCAAACCCTTCCACCTGAGCTGCTGCCCCCGCTCCTTTGTGGTGGTCCATAATATTTCTACCAACCTGATCACTGCCATTGCCCAGTCCATTTGGAAATCGGCCGGATGTGGAGTTCAACAAAATAAATGCAGTACCCATGGTCGATGCATTGAGAAAAATAACTTTCGCATAAAACTCAATCACTTCATTCGTGATAGCATCCACAATCTCAACGCCTACTGCATTTTGCTTTTGATCATCATAAATCACTTTATTCACCAATGAATGGGGTCGCAACGTGAGGTTATTCGTTGCAAAGGCAGCCGGCAACGTACTCGCATTGGTGCTGAAATAGGCCCCGTAAGCACAACCCCGATGGCATAAGTTTCGATATTGACAAACACCACGCCCTTTCACGGGTGCGGTAGCATTAGCAGCTCTTCCAATGGTGAGCTTCCTTCCCGGAAATTTCTCTTCTACGACTTTCTTAAAATGTTTTTCCACACAATTCATTTCCATTGGAGGAAGGAATTCGCTGTCAGGTAAATGCGGGATACCTTCTGCTTGTCCTGAAACGCCGATGAACCGTTCTACATAATTGTACCACGGCGCGATGTCTTTATATCGAATAGGCCAATCAACCCCATTGCCATCACGAAGGTTAGCTTCAAAATCCAGGTCGCTCCACCGGTAGCACTGGCGTGCCCATAACAACGACCGTCCTCCCACGATATCTCCACGAATCCAATCGAATCTTTTTATCTCCGTGTAGGGGTTTTCGAGGTCATTGATATAAAACTCTTTATTGTCACCGCGATAGGAATAGTGCCTTGTCTGAATGGGGCAGCGCGCGCGATCTTCCTGTGATAATCTTTCTGCATTGGGAAAGTCCCAGGGATCTTTCGTTGCTGTGGGGTAGTTTGGGTGATCGACATTTGTTCCACGCTCCAGCATCAGCACTTTCAAGCCTTTCTCACAAAGTTCCTTGGCCGCCCAGCCTCCACTGATCCCTGAGCCGACGACGATGGCGTCGTAGGTGTTCTGATCTTTCGCCTTCACATTCAGATTCATAGCCAGGTTTTTGGACCTAAATTTTCTGAGAAAAATACAACACTAAACGAATTACGTCCTTCTTTTTTGACGACTTCTGATGACACCCTTAAAGAATCATTTGATCCAGGCGCAAAGATGTCCAGTCCCTCCAATCCGTGGAATCCACTAATCCGAGTTTCAAAATTTTAATCTCGGCATTCTGCGGAATCCTTTAATTCTGTGTTTATTTTTGCCCAATTTATCCAACGCCAATATGCCAAGAGATCGCAGCATTCGTTCCGTTTTAATCATTGGAAGTGGCCCCATCATCATCGGCCAGGCGTGTGAATTTGACTACGCCGGCTCACAAGCCGCACGATCGCTTCGGGAAGAAGGCATTGAGGTCATCCTGATCAATTCCAATCCCGCCACGATCATGACCGACAAAGTGACTGCGGACCATGTCTATTTAAAACCACTCGAAAAGAAATACATCCGGGAAATATTGGAAAAGCATCATGTCGATGCCGTATTGCCCACCATGGGAGGACAAACTGCGCTCAACTTGTGCATCGAATGTGACAAAGCCGGCATATGGGACCATTATGGAGTGAAAATTATCGGCGTTGACATTCTTGCTATCGAAACCGCAGAAGACCGTGAGAAATTCAGGCTCAAGATGAATGAAATAGGTGTGGGCGTATGCAAAGGAGCCACCGCCACGTCATTTCTTGAAGGCAAGGAAATCGCCCAGGAGATCGGGTTCCCGCTGGTGATTCGCCCTTCTTATACTTTGGGCGGAACGGGCGGAAGCTTCGTGCAAAAAGCGGAAGATTTTGATGCAGCACTCAATCGGGGCCTTCATGCATCCCCCATCCATGAAGTACTCGTCGAGCAAAGCATCAAGGGTTGGAAAGAGTATGAACTGGAGTTGCTAAGGGATGGCAATGGAAATGTGATCATCATTTGTTCCATAGAAAATTTCGATCCCATGGGCATCCACACGGGAGATTCGATTACAGTTGCTCCTGCCATGACCTTGCCTGATACAGTCTATCAGCACATGCGCGACCTCGCCATCAAAATGATGAATGGCATTGGCAAATTTGCCGGCGGTTGCAACGTACAGTTTTCAGTGAACCCTGACAATGATAATGAGATTATCGGCATTGAGATCAATCCCCGTGTGTCGCGCTCTTCGGCTTTGGCTTCAAAAGCAACAGGTTACCCGATCGCAAAGATTGCTGCCAAGCTTGCCATCGGCTACAACCTCGATGAACTAACCAATGCCATCACCGGGACCACCACAGCATACTTCGAACCGGCATTGGATTACGTGATCGTAAAAATCCCACGCTGGAACTTTGATAAGTTCCAGGGCGCCGATCGCAGACTTGGCCTACAGATGAAATCCGTGGGAGAAGTAATGGGCATGGGAAGAAATTTTCAGGAGGCATTACAAAAGGCATGTCAGTCGCTGGAGATCAGCCGAAATGGCCTGGGGGCAGATGGAAAAGAACTGACCAAGCAGGCAGATCTTTTATACAGCCTTGAGCATGCAAGCTGGAACCGACTCTTTCATATTTATGATTCCATGAAGTTGGGGATATCCATGAAGACCATTCAGAACCTCACAAAAATTGACAAATGGTTTTTAGAACAGATCTGGGAATTGGTTGAGTTCGAGAAAGTAGTTGAAAAATATACGCTCGAAACCATTCCTGTGCCTGTGATGCGTACAGCGAAAGAAAAAGGTTACGCCGACCGGCAGATTGCGCACTTGTTGAAGTGCCTGGAAAGCGAAGTACATCTGAAGCGACGGGCGATGGGAATCAATCGGGTTTACAAATTAGTAGACACTTGCGCTGCTGAGTTTGAGGCTAAGACACCTTATTACTATTCCACTTTCGATTCCGAAAATGAATCCATACCCTCTAATAAGAAGAAAGTCATCGTGTTGGGTTCCGGACCCAACCGCATTGGCCAGGGAATAGAATTTGACTATTCCTGTGTTCATGGCATCCTTGCCGTCAAAGAGTGTGGTTACGAGGCCATCATGCTCAACTGCAACCCAGAGACAGTTTCAACAGATTTCGACATTGCCGACAAATTGTATTTCGAGCCTGTGTTCTGGGAACATTTGTGGGATATCATCCAACATGAAAAACCAGAAGGTGTCATCGTACAACTTGGCGGACAGACGGCATTGAAACTCGCTGAGAAGCTTAAAAAGTTTGGCGTGAAGATTTTAGGCACTTCTTTTGAAGCCCTTGACCTTGCGGAGGACCGCGGCAGTTTTTCAAATTTGCTGAAAGAGCTGAACATTCCTTACCCGGAATTTGGGGTGGCCACCGACGCTGACGAGGCGCTCGAAGTTTCAAAGACCATTGGATTTCCGTTGCTCGTCAGGCCTTCGTATGTGTTGGGAGGCCAGAGTATGAAAATCGTGATCAACGAAAAAGAGTTGGAAAACCACATCCTTGATATCTGGAAGCACCTTCCGGAAAACAAGGTTTTGCTGGATCACTTTCTCGATGGGGCCATCGAGGCTGAGGCAGACGCCATCTGTGACGGTGAAGATGTGTACATCATCGGCATCATGCAGCATATTGAGCCTGCGGGTATTCATTCAGGCGATTCATATGCAGTACTACCCCCCTACAACCTCGGAGATTTCATCATAAAGCAAATTGAAAGCTATACCAAACGGATTGCGTTGGCATTGAGAACGGTTGGTTTGATCAACATTCAGTTTGCCATCAAAAACGATAAGGTATATATCATTGAGGCCAATCCGCGTGCTTCCCGTACGGTGCCATTTATCTGCAAGGCCTACGACGAGCCATATGTTAATTATGCAACGAAGGTGATGCTGGGCGAAAAGAAAGTAAAAGATTTTTCATTCAACCCCACCAAGAAAGGATATGCGATTAAAGTACCCGTCTTTTCTTTCAGCAAGTTTCCTGAAGTGAACAAAGAACTAGGGCCTGAAATGAAATCTACCGGCGAGGCAATCTATTTCATCGACGATCTCATGGATGATTACTTTCTGAATATTTATAATGAAAGGAATCTGTACCTGAGTCGGTAAGCCGCTTATCGCGGAATTCGTTGTCTGCAGTTAATCTGAATGTATTCGATCGTTGATCTGTTGGAAGAATGCTCCGGCATAAGATTTAGAGTTTTTTTCCCGCTGATTTTTGCCGATTAGATGCACGCCGATTTTCGCGGAATTTTTTTGTCTGCGGTTGATCTGCGGGAAATCCATTATTCGCTCTTCAACGACTTCACCGGATTGGCAATGGCAGCTTTCACCGATTGAAAGCTTATCGTTAACCATGCTATGCTCAATGCCATCAGGCCTGCCAAAAGAAAGGCGTCCGATCCCAAGGTAATCCGGTACGCAAAACCATTGAGCCATTGATTCATCATCCACCATGCAAGCGGTGTAGCCAATAGGAACGCGACGATCACCAACCTCGTAAAATCTTTTGACAACAGCATTACCACTCCACCTACAGAAGCACCCAACACTTTGCGAATGCCGATCTCTTTGGTTCGCCGGCTTGCCGTGTACGCTGATAGACCAAAAAGTCCAACACACGCAATTATCACGGCCAAACTCGAAAAGATGGTGAACATTTTTCCCGAGCGCTGCTCTTCCGCATAGCCGCGATTAAGATTGTCCTGCAGGAATTCATACTTAAAGGGCCTATCTGTAACGAGCCCCTTCCATTTATTTTCAATATTCGCAATCGCCTGCTGGTATCCGTTTTCTTTGAGGCGCACGGCCACGTAATTCATATTTGAACGTGCGCCAAAAACTTCTTTGCTAAAAATAACCAGCGGAGTGATCTCGTCACGCAGCGACTGAAAATGAAAGTTCTTGACTACACCAATCACCGTAAATAGTCGTTCCTTAGAATTAATAGAATCCCCCCTGAATAAATCTGAATTGGATAGTTTGCGTCCTACCGGATCGGCGAGTCCGATTGTCTTTACGGCCGTTTCGTTCAATATAACATTAAGCGAATCACTTGTCTCATTGCTGAACAGCCTGCCGTCGCTCACATTGAAACCAATATTTTGACCGAAATCATCATCCATAATCATTGACTTTACCGTGAGCACCTCATTGGACCCTTGGGGTTGTAACATCTGGCCAAAAAAATCCTCGCGATTGCCGACGCGCGAACTTGTTCCAGACACAGAGGTTACTTCCGGCATCCTTCGCACCTCTTCAATGAAAGTTTCCCATTTCTTGTCCAACGCAAAGGCCCTGTCGACCATCAATACTCGCTCCGTATTAAAGCCCAGGTCTTTATTTTGAATGAACCGCATCTGTTCCCCTACCACGAGGGTTCCTACAATCAAGATGATAGAAATGACAAACTGGAAAATCACAAGTCCATTCCTGAGCCATGCTCCTTTTGAACTTCCGGAAAAATTCCCTTTCATGACCACCACTGGATTATAGGATGAAAGAACAAGCGCCGGATATAAGCCGGCCAGTATGCCCACCAGAAGTGCGAAGCCCGCAAGCGCCAGGATCACATCCATGCTGAATACAAAATGAAGTTGTTTTTCCACGAGCATGTTGAATGTGGGGAGCACCAGCATGGCGGTGGCGACAGCAAGGAAGGTCCCGATCAATGACAACATGATTGCCTCCACCAGAAACTGAATCACGAGTTGATTCTTCAATGAGCCCATCACCTTGCGGACTCCTACCTCACGAGCTCGTTCTGAAGACCGGGCAGTAGAGAGATTCATAAAATTGATGCAGGCAATTGCTAAGATCAGCCCTCCAATAAAGAGCAGGGCGTAGATGTACTTCAGATTCCCGCTGGGCGTCATCGTAAATTCAATATTGGTTGGATCCAGGTGAATCGAAGTAAGGGGCTGGAGAAAATATCGATATCCATTGCCTGCTTTTTTATAGTCTTCCCATGACTGTCCTAACTCCCTTTCAATTTGCCCGGAAGCATAAGTGTCTACCATCTTAGAAAATTTGGCTTCAAGGGCGCCTGCATCGGCACCCGGTTCTAATTTGAGATATGTGCTTGAGTCAAACGTGATGTAGTTTTCTGTCTTGCGAAATTCAGGGCCGGCAAATGAAGCTATGAAATTTGCTCGGAGGTGGGAATTGTCAGGAATATCTTGAAATACGCCCACCACTTTATATTCACCAAAATTGCCATATAGAACCTTGCCGATCGGGTCTTCTTTACCAAAGATATTGTCTGCCATGGACGCCGAAATAAGCATTTGATTGGGAACGGTCAGTGCTGTCTTCTTATCTCCGCTGCGTAAAGTGAGATCAAAAAAGGAAAAGAAAGAAGTATCTGCAAAAAGCACATAATCTTCTTCAAAGCTTTTGATTTCACTCGGTCCTATTTTATAATTCAATACAACGTCATTAGCAGGTCCCAATATTTGTAGCGTGTTATCAACTTCAGGAAAATCGCGCTGAATCGTCGGGGCGTAGGAATGTGGGATGGCTCCATAGAAGGTAGTATGGTTGGGATATTTTCTTTCAAGGGCCATCTTGTATATCCGTTCGGCATCCGGGAAAAACTTATCATAGGATAGCTCGTGTTTTACATACAGGCCAATGAGCAGGCAAGCCGTAATGCTAACTGCGAGACCAAGCACGTTGATCAGCGAGTAAGCCTGCTGCTTCAGGAGGCTTCGGACAGCAATCTTGAGGTAGTTTCTAAGCATAAACTGTAGACGGTTTCACACACTAAAAAGTTGCAAAAATCGACTCATGCAGCATGTAGCATTTAAGGCTTTATGGCTCATTTTTGGCAGCATTTGACATTGAACAGAGAAAACCCATCCAGGCACTCCGTGATCTGTGTTGTTTCCAAAACGTTGTGGCAATACCTGTTGGGTACTTTTCTTCTCAAATGCCCAAAGAATTGCCAAAAAGCTTAAGTTTTCAGGAAACCTTTACCTTTGCCCTTCGGGCTTAAGGCTTATGATCAAATTAATAATTATTCTGGTGCTGGTGATCTATCTCCTGAACAAGGTGAGCGGCTTTTTATTCAGAATATTGGGTCAATCCAGGCAGCAGCCCCCCAACTTCAGGAGGCCGGCGGATGGCAGCGTTCACATGGACTCCGCCCCAAGAAAAGCGAATAAGAAAAATGGCCTCAAAGGCGGCGAGTATGTTGACTATGAAGAAGTGAAGTAGCGAGCAATCCAGTGTCAAAAATCCATTTCTATAAATATCAGGCAGCAGGCAATGACTTCGTTCTTGTAGATAACCGAGAACAGAAGCTGTCATTTTCCGTTTCGGAGATTTCAAAAATGTGCGACCGAAGGTTTGGTATTGGAGCTGACGGGTTGATTCTATTGGAGAAAGATCCCTCGCAAGATTTCAAAATGATCTACTTCAACCGGGATGGCACCACTAGCTTTTGTGGAAACGGTTGTCGAGCCATTGCACATTTTGCGCATCTATTGGGGGTCATCAAAAATGATTTTACTTTCTCCGCCCATGATGGCAACCACAGGGGCCAGATATTAGAGAATGGAATGGTTCGGTTTTCCCTCCATGATGTGGAATCGATTGAGGCTAAAGAGAACGACTACTATGTCAATACAGGTACCGATCACCATGTACGTCTCGTGACAAACCTTGAGGCCTATCCGGTATTTGAGGAGGGTAAAAAAATCCGATACAGTGAGTTGTACAAACCCAATGGTACCAATGCCGACTTTGTCGAAGTACTTCCTGACAATAGCGTCGCCTTCCGGATCTATGAGCGCGGGGTAGAAGATGAAACCTATTCAAGCGGTTCTGGCGCAACGGCGTGTGCGCTGGTGGTGGCCAAAAAATTCGGGCTGACTCCTCCGATAAAACTCACGGCCCCTGGCGGTAAACTTGAGGTAGAATTTGAAACGCGTCAGAACGGCACATTTCACAACATTTACCTAACAGGGCCTGTACAGTTGGTTTTTGAGACCTGGATGTAGGTATGGGGCCGCTCAAAGCAGTCCAACGACCTGCAGAATACTGTCAAACTGCACATTCGTAGCCTTTGGAACTATAATTGCACCTCTTAAAATCTTAACTTTACGGCCCGTTTGGTGGTTGTTCGTTGTTTGTCCCTGGTTGTTCCTTTGAAAAGCCTTGATGACCAACGACCAGCAGCCAGCAACTAACAACGACGACGAATGCTAAAACTTATCACCAAATTATTCGGTTCCAAGTCAGATAAAGACATCAAGCGCATCATGCCATTGGTGGAAGCGACGAAGCGCGAAGGAGAGAAACTGAAGTCGATTTCCCACGATGAACTCCGGGGCCAGACAAAAGAAGTCCAAGTCTTTATCAATGAAAAGTTGAAGCCCATTGATGACCAACTCGCAGGCCTTCACAAAGATGTAAACGATCATCCAGACCTGGACCTCCACGAAAAGGAGGCCATCTTCAATCAGATTGACCAAATTGAAAAAGACCGCAATAAAGAACTGGAAAAAGTATTGATGGAGGTGCTTCCAAGAACTTTCGCCATCATGCGTGAAACCGCCAGGCGCTTCAAAGACAATGAATACCTCGAGGTGACCGCGCAGGAATCTGACATTCAATTTGCCGCACGGTATGATCATATTAAAATCGAAGGTGACAAAGCTCGCTGGCACAACCAGTGGATGGCGGCAGGCAACATGATCACGTGGGACATGGTGCACTACGATGTACAGATCATCGGTGGCATCGTGTTACACGAAGGCAAAATTGCTGAAATGGCCACCGGCGAAGGAAAGACTTTGGTGGCCACGTTTCCTGCATTTCTTAATGCATTGGCGAAGCGCGGAGTCCATATCGTCACCGTAAACAATTATCTCGCCACCCGCGACAGTGAGTGGATGGGTCCGTTGTTCCAGTTCCATGGGCTGACGATCGACTGTATTGATAAGCATGAACCCAATTCGATTGCTCGCAGGAACGCCTACCAGGCTGACATTACGTACGGCACGAACAATGAGTTTGGGTTTGACTACTTGCGCGACAATATGGCCCGCGATCCGGAAGAGCTTGTACAAAGAGGTCATCACTATGGCATGGTAGATGAGGTGGATAGCGTCCTGGTAGATGAAGCACGTACGCCACTTATCATTTCCGGCCCCGTACCACGAGGTGATGAGCATGAGTTTTATGATCTGAAACCCCGTATTTTCAAAGTAGTAGAAGCCCAGAAAAAACTGGTTACCCAATACTTAAATGAATCAAGAAAATTGCTTGCTGAGGGAAACGACAAAGACGGTGGGCTGGCCCTTTTCCGTGCACATCGTGGCATGCCTAAGTTCAAACCCCTGATTAAATATCTCAGCGAAACAGGAAGTAAGAATATCTTACAAAAAACGGAGAACTACCATCTTCAAGACAACAAAAAAGAAATGCCGGTGGCAGATGCGCCGCTCTATTTTGTGATCGATGAAAAAGACAACAGCGTCGAGCTTACGGACAAGGGCATTGACCTGATCACAGGCGAAGGTGAGGATCCGAAATTATTCATTCTCCCGGAGATCGGGACGGAACTCAATAAAATTGAGAAAGATGAATCCGTCGATTCTCAAACGCGCTTTCAGAAAAAAGAAGAACTCATCCGGGACTACTCTACGAAGTCACAACGGATTCATAGCATTAACCAATTGCTAAAAGCATACACCCTCTTTGAGCGCGACACTGAATACATCATCGTCGATGATAAAGTCAAGATTGTAGACGAACAGACTGGTCGTGTGCTCGATGGAAGGCGTTACTCGGATGGATTGCACCAGGCCATTGAAGCTAAAGAAAATGTAAAGGTGGAAGACGCGACACAAACGTACGCTACCATCACGCTGCAGAATTACTTCCGGATGTACCATAAGCTGGCTGGCATGACGGGTACAGCAGAAACCGAAGCGGGTGAATTGTGGGATATCTATAAACTCGACGTGGTTGTGATCCCGACTAATAAGCCCGTCACCCGCGTGGACAATGATGACCTCGTGCACAAAACAATACGAGAAAAATTCAATGCTGTTGTAGAAGAGATCGTTTCGCTAACCAAAGAAGGAAGGCCTGTATTGGTGGGTACTACCTCTGTGGAAATTTCTGAATTGCTCAGTCGCATGTTACAGTTGCGTAAAATCAAACACAATGTATTGAATGCAAAGCAACATCAACGCGAAGCAGAAATAGTAGCTGAAGCAGGGAAGCCAAGTACAGTGACCATCGCTACCAACATGGCTGGCCGTGGAACAGATATTAAACTTACTCCGGAATCACGCGCCGCTGGTGGTCTGGCGATCGTTGGTACTGAACGACATGAGTCGCGAAGGGTAGACAGACAGTTGCGTGGCCGGGCCGGTCGCCAGGGAGACCCTGGTACTTCCAAATTTTACGTGTCTCTTGAGGATAGTTTGATGCGCCTCTTCATGCCGGAGCGGATCGCACGAATCATGGACCGTCTTGGCTTGAAAGAAGGTGAAGTTATTTCACATTCCATGGTGACAAATTCTATCGAGCGAGCTCAAAAGAAAGTTGAAGAAAACAACTTCGGCATACGTAAGCGCTTGTTGGAGTATGACAACGTGATGAACTCACAGCGTGAAGTAATCTACAAAAGGAGACGCAATGCGCTCTTTGGGGAACGCCTCCAACTCGACATCCTCAACATGCTCTTTGATACCTGTGATGATCTGGTGGCGAATGCCAAGGCTGGTGAATCTCTGGAAAACTTTAAAGTGAATTTACTAAGCATCCTGGGCGTCGACTTTTCCATAACACAGGACGAGTTCACAAAACTTGACCAACCAATGCTGACAGAAAGACTCTATCAACAGGCGTTGAACCACTATGAAACAAAGAATAAACTGGCAGCGCAAAAAGCTCTGCCTGTCATCACTGATATTTTCAAAACTCGTGGGGCCACCATTGAAAACATATTAGTACCCTTTACCGATGGTGTTAAGCAGATCGGTGTGGCGGCACCTCTGAAGAAATGCATCGAGACCCACAACGCAGAGCTCATACGATCGATGGAAAAGATGATCACACTGGCCATCATCGATCAACAGTGGAAAGAGCATCTGCGCGACATGGACGACCTGAAGCAAAGCGTTCAAAATGCGGTTTACGAACAAAAGGATCCGCTTTTGATTTACAAGTTTGAGGGATTTGAGGCGTTTAAACGCTTCATTACACTGGTGAACCAAGAAACCATTTCCTTCCTCATGAAAGCAGAAATCTCTGCCCAGGAACCTGAACGGCTTCAAGAGGTACGCTCTCAAAAGCGACAACGCTTTAGCGAGCAGAAGGATGAGACACGGTCGTTACTCGAGGGCGGAGGCAATCAACCCGCTCAACAAAGTCAGCAAGTGGAGCAAAAAGTGATGCCGGTAAAATCAGAAAAAATGGCCGGGCGCAATGATAAGGTATCGGTTCAATATCCTGATGGCAGGGTATTAAAAGATGTGAAGTACAAAAAGGTGGAGGATGATGTGATGCGTGGCCGGTGCATCGTGATTGAACAATAAGATGATGAGCAGGAATTCAGCTTTCATCATTCTAATTCTTGTTCTCTCGATTTCCTGTGCTGCGCAGAAAAACAGTAAACCCTATTACCACGAAGATTTATACTCCCTGCGTCCTAAATTCTCGGATGCGCCAGACACAGCTAAAATAACCCAGGAGAGAAAAAAGGCAGAGCTATTACCAACCCGCAATGTAAATGAAAAAGTAGATTTTGTTCTTGACAGCATCAACCGGTTCAATGTTACGCGAAAGTTCATTGAGGGATACACGATTCAGATTTATTCAGGACAAAAACGCGAGGATGCAATGAATGCGAAAAAGCAAATGATTGCAGATGCCTCAGACCTAACTGCCGAGTTGGAATATAATCAGCCAAAATTCCGTGTCCGTGTCGGCAATTACTTCTCACGACTTGAGGCTCAGAAAGATCTGCTGCGGTTGAAGCGAACTTTTCCCAATGCTATTTTGGTGCCCGAGAAAATCATGGTCCGCTAATGCCACTCCTCGAATCCGTAAAACAATTATCGAACTCACATGCCAGGGAAGCAGTGAAATGGCGCAGGCATTTGCATGCTAACCCGGAGCTCTCGTATGAAGAACACAACACCGCCAAATTTGTGGCAAATACTTTGCGCGAGTTCGGATTGAACCCAACAGAAGGGATTGCGGGTACCGGCGTTGTGGTGATGATCGAAGGAAGGAATCCTTCCAAAAAAAATGTTGCATTGCGTGCAGACATGGATGGCCTTCCAATCACCGAAGCCAATACGGTAGAATACAAATCAAAAAATCCTGGCGTGATGCATGCCTGCGGCCATGATGTTCATACAGCATCCCTTTTGGGAACTGCAAGAATTTTGCATGCGTTGAGAGAGCGTTTCGAGGGTACGGTGAAACTGATTTTTCAGCCCGGCGAAGAAAAAAACCCTGGTGGCGCATCGTTTATGATTCGGGATGGTGCTCTTGAAAATCCACGACCTGCTTCCATCATCGGACAACATGTGATGCCACTACTCCCGGTCGGTAAGATTGGGTTCAGGGAGGGGATGTATATGGCGAGCTCTGATGAGATTTATCTTAAAGTCATAGGAAAGGGAGGGCATGCTGCGGCACCGGAATTGACCGTGGATCCGATTGTCATCGCTTCTCACATCATTATTGCACTTCAGCAAATCATCAGCCGCAATGCGAGTCCAAAACAACCTACCGTTTTGTCTTTTGGAAAAATTACTGCAATGGGAGCCACCAACATCATTCCCAACGAAGTCAACATCGCGGGTACTTTCCGCGCCTTGAATGAAGGGTGGAGAAAGGAAGCGCTGGTTAAGATCAAGAAGATGGCGGAAGGCATTGCTGAAAGCATGGGCGGACGTTGCGAGGTTGAAATCTCACATGGTTATCCATATCTTGAAAATAACCCTGAACTTACCAGAAGCATACGAGATGCTGCCATCGAATATGTCGGTAAAGACAATGTGGTAGACATTGACCTTACGCTCGCGTCTGAGGATTTTGCATACTATTCTCATGTCATCCCGGCATCATTTTATCGTCTGGGCACGCGCAATGAAGCGAAGCAAATCACCTCTTACGTACACACCCCTACTTTCAACATCGATGAAGATGCACTCGCCATTGGGCCAGGACTGATGGCTTGGATGGCGATTAGGGAGTTGGGGAACGCGGACGATAAAACCTAAATTAAGTCTTTGTTAACATCTTTCATCTTCGTGGTGGGTTTCTATCTTTACCATTCAGGATGAAGAACGAGCCTCCCATTGTTGAAATAGTTCCTCCCAACCATGATCGATGGAAGACTTTCATTCGAAATACGGCTTACATCCTTGGTGCGCTGCTGATTTTTCTTTTTGCCCTGGAGTTGATGCTCTCTTCCCTCCAACAGATGGGCAAAACCGCTGCGGAGACAATCATTCTCGCGACTTCAAATCCTTTCACAGCTTTCTTCATCGGTCTTCTCGTTACCGCCATCATCCAAAGTAGCACGGCCACCACCTCCATGACTGTTGCACTCGTAGCGTCAGGATCACTTACATTAGAAAGCGCGGTGCCCATCATCATGGGTGCCAACGTAGGTACGACCATCACCAGTACAATTGTTTCACTTGGTTTTCTACCAAAGAAAAAAGAATTCAGGCGAGCAGTAGCTGCTGGTACCTACCACGATTTTTTCAATATCCTTACGGCCATCATCCTCTTCCCACTAGAATATTATTTTCAGTTTCTCTCACGGTTGTCCCAATACTTCGCGACTACCTTTTTCAATCAACCTATTGGACCATCGAATGGAAATTTCTCTCCTGTCGGTGGCGGGTTTGGAGCAGTTACCGATTTACTGGTGACTGCCATTGGGAATGGTTTTGTATTGGTCATAATCTCATTATTGTTGCTCTTTGGCTCCATCCTATTCTTTCGCAAGGTTCTTACAAATCTCTTAGGTTTTGCTTCGTCAGAACGTTTTCGGCAATTTTTCTTCAGGAGCCCGTTAAAGTCTTTTGCATGGGGAGTTCTCACGACCGCTGCCATTCGATCAAGTTCCGTAACGACCTCCCTGGTCGTTCCTCTGGTAGCGAAAAAAGTCGTGCGGCTCAGAAGTGCCGTGCCTTTTATCCTTGGTGCCAACATTGGCACAACCATCAGCGCATTTCTGGCGGCCATGGTTAATTCCAACACCGCCATTAGCATTGCCATTGCACACTTTCTATTCAATTTTATCGGTGTGATTATATTTTTCCCAATCACTGCGTTGAGAGAAATCCCCATCAAGCTTGCAAACGGACTGGGCCGACTTACTTTGAAGTACCGACTTGCCGGGCTCCTCTATCTGCTCGTGATGTTTTTCTTTATTCCATTCTCACTGATCTACTTCAACCGTGATGCAGTGTCCGTCACGGAACTCACCTACCGACGAACAGAACACAATCAAACTTCCTTTTTCACGGTAATTGCAAAGACATTTCAAAACCAGGTGATGAGCAGTAGGGTAGTGTATGATGGGGAAAAGAGAATTGAACCATCGCTAATTTATTCTGTCTATCGAAAAAACAATTTGTTAATCATCAACAATGAACTCTTTGAATTGAATAAACCTGGCTTTTGCAGGGATGGCGAAGACGGTGATGGAAAATTCGAGGTGTGCATTCGAGAGGTACTTCCAAAAATCATGATCAATCCAACCCTGTCATTCGATTCAGTGTTTGTATTTGAGAAAAAGTATGGAACGGAAAATTCAAAAGTCACCTGGAGCTACATTAGCGCATCTTCCAATTTGCTGGTGAAAAAAGAAAAAAGAGACGAACTTGGGCAGGTGACCAGCATGGAGGAGTTATTGAATGTAGTCGTGAAGTAAAATCACCTAACCAACCTGCCATAATTCAGCAACCTTGCCGCCGTGGGAAAGAAGGGTCAATTTCTTGCACGATGGCCCGCTAAAGTTGAAAATCCCTTATATTGCCATACGCTATGGAGAAAATTTCTGAGTCCATTTTGAAATTCCTGAGGTTGGATAATGTCATCCAGCACATGAGCGGCTATGTGGAAACCCGGATTGAACTGATGAAGGCTGATATACGAGAGGATGTGGTCCTTGCCATCTCCAGAAGTATGGTGATGGTGGCCCTTTTCTTTATGGGTTTTCTGTTTCTCATTTTTTTTAGCATAGGTCTGGCTCAATTTCTGAATAGCTTTTTTGAAGAATCCTATACCGGTTATTGGTCAGTAGCTGGAATTTATGGAGCTGCCTTTTTGATTTTACTCGTATTCAGGAAGAACATTTTTCAATATTTCAAACACAAATTGACGCAGATGATCAAACAAAAGGAAAAGTAGACATGGAACTCTTAGAAAGTCAGGATCCGGAAAGGAAAAAACTGATCGAAACTTCCGATCGCCACAAACGAGCGCTGGAAAAGGAAGTAAGTGAATTGACACAAAAGGCCAATAAGATGGTCACAAATGCCCTGATCATCGGTGGTTCGCTGGCATTAACTTACCTTTTGATTAGTTCAATCTCCAGCCACCGGAAAAAAAAGAAAAATAAATTAAAGACGCAGGCCGATGCGCCGGAAGAGGTTCAGGAAGTAGAAGAAGAAGATCATGGCCCTTCTGTACTGAGCCAGATCGGCACACGAGTGCTCAACGAAGCCTCAACGATATTGCTGGATATTGCCAAAGAGAAACTTGCTGAATATTTAGCGTCACGAAAACAGACGAATGAAAATTCTTGAAACTCTTGAGCAGCGTCATCGACTTGGCAAGAAATCCATTGCCGTTCTTATCGATCCTGATAAAGCGGAAGATGTAATCAGACTGAAACATCTTGTCCACCTTGCCAATGAGAATTGTGTGGATTTCTTTTTCGTTGGAGGTAGCCTGATCACCATGCCAAATCTTGCCGAAGTAATTCAGGTTATTAAAGAGGATGTGAACATTCCGGTTGTACTTTTCCCGGGAAGCGCCATGCAAATTGATCCTTCCGCCGACGCTATTCTATTTCTATCATTAATTTCCGGCCGCAATCCCGATTTGTTGATTGGACAACACGTTCAAGCTGCTCCCATTTTGAAAAATAACCGCATGGAAGTGATGCCCACAGGCTACATGCTTATCAGTTCGGGACGCATCACATCCGTAGCCTACATCAGCAACACCACACCGATCCCCGAAGATAAATATTCATTAGCAGCCTGCACTGCCTTGGCCGGCGAGATGCTGGGACTGAGGCTCATCTATCTTGATGCTGGCAGCGGTGCTGAACGCGAAATCAGTGCACGCATGATTTCGTCTGTTAGAAAGTCAATCAGCGTTCCCATGATTGTCGGTGGGGGTATCAACACGCCACAAAAAGCACTTAGTGCTCTGGAGGCCGGCGCTGATATGATCGTGATCGGTAACGCCCTCGAAAAATCTCCCGACTTGTTGACCGAAATTAGCGACAAGGTGTATGATTGGAACATGGCGGTGGAGACCAGAAAATAGATCAAACGCAATAGAGTCCATTTCAAATTTTTCAGGGATTCAATCATTGAAATAGTCGATGGTGACTTGAAATAATCTTTTTCTTACTTTTGCCTTCCTAAAAAACACCAACGACATGTTCAACAAATGCTTGATAAATTCCTCCGCAATTTCCTTCTTTATCATTGTTCTTCTCACTGGTTGCGGCACCAAAAAAAGTGCAGAAACTCTGGCGAATGCCGGATTGAAAGTCCCCGATGGCTTTGTCGCTAAGATTCTTGCGGACAGTCTTGGAAAGGCTCGCCACCTAGTGGTGACCCCAAAAGGTGATATCTACGTTCGTTTGGCCAATCCAATTGATGGGAGGGGTACATTGTTCTTGAGCGAAAGTAACGGTGCCATGGTAGTCATGTCAGGATTCGGTGATTTTGGCGGCACCGGCATTTCTTTAAAGGATGGCTATCTATACACCTCTTCCAATCAGGAGGTTTTTCGCTACAAACTTGACGATCAATACCAGGTCACAGATTCACAGACTCCAGAAAAAATTGTTACTGGCCTGATCGATCACGGCCAGCACGAAACAAAATCTTTGGTGCTCGACAACCAGGGAAATCTATATGTAAATATTGGAGCCTTCTCAAATTCATGTCAGGAGAAAGACAGGCAGAAAGGCTCACTGGGAATGAAGGATTGCCCGGTCCTGGATTCTGCCGGTGGCATCTGGATGTTTAAAGCCGCACAATTGAACCAGGGTTATAAAGAAGGCGTGAAGTACGCGACGGGATTAAGAAATGTGGTGGGACTTGATTGGAACCAACCGTTGGACCAGTTGTTCGTCATGCAGCACGGCAGAGACCAACTTCACGATATTTTCCCTGATTTATACACCATCAAACAATCTGCTGAACTTCCTGCAGAGTGTATGTTCGCGCTGAAGCAAGGAGACCATGCAGGATGGCCATACTCTTATTATGATGGCATCCAAAAAAAGAAAATGGTTGCGCCGGAATACGGAGGCGATGGCCAAAAAGAAGCTGGCAGCGAATACATTGATCCTGCTGCTGCTTTTCCTGCACATATGGCTCCCAATGCGCTGTTATTCTATACTGGTGATCAGTTTCCTGCAAAATATAAGAATGGTGCTTTCATTGCCTTTCATGGATCCTGGAACAGAGCACCTGAACCACAGGCTGGCTTCTTTGTGGTTTTCCAGCCCTTTGTTGATGGCAAAGCATCTGGAGCATGGGAAGTTTTTGCAGATGGGTTCTCTGGCTCTCCTGAAAAAACAGCATCCGGTCGCGCCGAACGCCGCCCTTGCGGTCTTGCCCAGGGACCCGATGGATCGTTGTATGTTACCGATGATGTGAAGGGCACACTTTACAAGATTGAGTACAAGCAATAATTGAGGATGAGGATATCATTCCTGCTCGTTCTGCTGATTTCAGCGGTCAGCTTGGCATGTTCAAAAAAAGAAAAACCTGCCGAGGAAGACGCGTCAATCGATCCCGGAAAGGCAGAGTCATTCACACGGGGAGAACTCATCTATAAACAATATTGCATTGCGTGCCATATGGCCGATGGAGGTGGGGCGCCTCCGATGAATCCACCGCTCACTCAAACATCATTTGTTCTTGGTGATAAGAAGATTTTGATTCCGATCATCCTTAACGGAATGAGCCAGCAGGAAGTTGATGGAGAAAAATATCACAACGTGATGCCGGCCCTTGACTACCTCACGGATGAACAGATTGGTGACGTGTTGACTTATGTTAGAAACAGTTTTGGCAACAAGGAAAGCGTGGTCACTCCAAATGAAGTAAACTTGCTAAGGGGACATCATCCAATCAAGTAGATCTTTTGATCGAAACCCCAATGCCTCTACCTTAACAATTCCCTTGAGATCACCATCTTTTGAATTTCCGTCGTGCCTTCGTAAATCTGGGTAATCTTTGCATCGCGCATCAAACGTTCTACATGATATTCTTTCACGTAGCCATAGCCTCCATGAACTTGTACCGCTTCAGTCGTAACCTCCTGAGCAATCTGAGAAGCAAAAAGTTTGGCCATGGCGGCGGCTTTTACAAAATCCTTTTTCTGGTCTTTTAAAAAGGCAGCCTTCCAAACTAATAATCTCGCCGCATCAATTTTAGTAGCCATTTCGGCCAATTTGAATTGGATTGCCTGATGATCTGACAAGTGTTTACCAAAGGCCTTTCTTTCTTTCGAATATTTCAAGGCAAGTTCATAGGCACCCGAAGCAATGCCTAAAGCCTGAGATGCTATGCCGATACGGCCGCCGTTAAGGGTACTCATGGCGAATGTAAATCCAAAGCCCTCCTCACCAATGCGATTGGCCTTTGGCACTTTCACATCCGTGAACATCAGAGAATGCGTATCGCTTCCCCGAATTCCCATTTTATCTTCTTTCTTTCCTACTACAAAACCAGGCATGCCTCGCTCCACAATGATGCAGTTAATTCCTTTGTGCTTTTTACTGGCATCGGTTTGGGCCATTACCAGATAGACACTTGCACTGCTTCCGTTGGTAATCCAGTTCTTGGTGCCATTGAGTAAGTAGTAATCGCCTTTGTCTTCTGCCGTTGTGCGTTGACTGGTCGCATCTGATCCTGCTTCCGGTTCTGACAAACAGAACGCGCCCATCACATCCCCTGCTGCCAAAGGCTTGAGGTACTTCTGTCTCTGTTCTTCGTTGCCGTGCTTCTCCAGGCCCCAGCACACCAATGAATTATTCACTGACATCATCACAGAAGCGGAAGCATCTATCTTTGAAAGCTCTTCCATCGCAAGGACATACGATATCGTATCCATACCTCCTCCATTGTATTTTGGATCGGTCATCATGCCCATGAACCCCAGTTCACCCATACGCCTTTGTAACTCAACAGGAAATTTTGCGTGGATATCGCGTTCAATTACACCAGGGAGCAATTCATTTTGAGCAAAATCGCGCGCTGCTTGCTGAGCGGCCAGGTGTTCTTCAGTGAGGTGAAAATTCATAGGACAATCCGGATGTGCTAATTAACTAAAGATTCATCAAATAGTTCTCACGCAAATGGAGAGAACTTCCCTATTCTGGCGCCTGAAGGAGCCAACATCATTTGACTAAAAAAAAGCCCCGAAACAATCGGGGCTACGCTTCTACTCACTGAAGTAAGAAATTCTAATCCCTGCTGCCACCCAAATAGAGCATCACATAATATACCAGCGTGGTAATGGCGCCGATCGCAGCAACGACATAAGTCATCGCTGCCCACTTAAGGGCATCCTGCGCCATATCATATTCTTGTGGTGTCACAATATTTCTTGTCTTAACCCATGCCAGGGCTCTGTTGCTGGCGTCAAATTCAACAGGTAAAGTAATGATGGCAAACAATGCAAAAACTCCATAGCATACGATCATCACCAGCAATGCGGTATTCCATGGAAGAATGCTGCCGGCAAAGAATCCACCAAAAATCATTGCCATCATAATGAAGTTCAACACGCTGGCACTGATATTCTGAATCGGCACCATCGCCGAGCGGAATTGCAGCATGCTATAAGCAGTGGCGTGCTGTACCGCATGGCCACATTCATGAGAAGCAATGGCGGTAGCTGCTGCATTGCGTCCATGAAATACATCCTGGCTTAGATTCACTGTTTTACTGGCAGGGTTGTAGTGGTCTGTGAGCTGACCTTCGACACTCACCACTTGAACATCATGAATTCCATTATCGGCTAACATCAGGCGTGCCACCTCAGCGCCGGTCAGATCTTTGGTTAAGTGTGTTTGCGAATATTGTTTGAATTTGCTTTTGAGGCGAGAGCTTATGATCCAGCCGATCAGCATGAAAAAAACACCAATTACTAATGCACCCATTCCCATAATTCTAAAATTAAGTTTTTTTGATTTTCTCTATTATACGAGTAGTAGAGTACCCCGGAACAAATTCGATGGTCTTTACAACTCCTCCGTTCTTTTTCACAACATCTGAGCCAACGATATTTTCTGCCAAATAGTCACTGCCTTTCACTAAAACATCTGGCAGAAGTTCAGAAATTAACCGCTGCGGGGTGTCCTCATTAAAAAAGACGACTAAATCTATAGACTGTAATGAGGCCAGTACGTGTGCCCTTGAAATTTGGTCTTGTATAGGCCGGTTCGGGCCTTTGAACCGACCAATGGAATCGTCTGTGTTTAACCCTAAAACCAGCTTATCTCCCAAATCACGGGCATGCTCCAAATAGTCAACGTGACCCAGGTGGAGAATGTCGAAGCAGCCATTGGTAAACACAATCTTCTTCCCATCGCGCTTCCATTGCTGCACAAGGTCTTTTGCAGTGGCAAGATCTTTTATTTTGTCGATTGCTTTTTCCATCGAATAAGCCAATAGCTGATAATTAAAGATACAACACCCCCCACAATCATAATCAGCGTTTGCCAGGCGTGAAAAATAAATACAAAGATGATCGCCTCTTCTTTAGGCAGCTGATATAAAAAATACAAACCACTTGGAACGACTACATGATACGAGCCTGCACCCCCCGGCAGTGGAGCTGCCATTGCAATTGCACCCAACGCAAAGACAGCGAGCACTGCGCCAAATCCAAGGTTTGCTGTACTCTCAAATGCCATGATCACCCAATAACTCATCAGGTAATACAATAGCCAAATCACTCCTGAATAAATGATAAATAACCACTTGTTTTGAAGTTGAAATACTGAAAACAACCCTTCCTTAAATCCCAGAATGATTTTCAAAAGTCGCTCATTTTTGCGAAAGAAGTAAGCTCCCATTCCCATACCAAGCAATCCAAGGACTCCTACAAGAATAATCCATGATGGAACATGAAACCCAGTTGTTCCAGAAGTCGATCCAATACCCAATGAATTTAAAAATGACACCAACTTGTCCCACTCGACAATGAAGGCGATCAAAATCACAATCAGCAAGCAGAGCACATCGGCGAGACGCTCTAATATTACTGTCCCAAAAGAAACTTCTACAGGTGTGTTTTCGAGTTTGTATAGATTGTAACATCTTGAAACTTCTCCTCCCCTCGGAATGGCAAGGTTGACCAGGTATCCGATCATCAATGATAAGAAGCTGTTGCTCAGCTTAACATGATTCCCGGTAGGTACGAGTAACATTTTCCACCGTTCAGCACGTATCAGGTGGCTGATAAAGGCGGTTACGGCCATCAATAGCAAATAAATCTTGTCGGCCCCCTGCCAGGCCTTCCAGATAAATTCCATTTTATTCTCCCCTTCGGCCACCGTTAATCCGCGCAGCGATAGCCACAACAAGCCTGCCGTCAGCAGCAGCATCAATAAGTATTGTAGTATCGTTTTAATAGTTTTGGTCAAGATCTTGAATGATTGATCGCTAAAGTATTTTGTAAACTTTTGTTCTATTCTATATCGATGATTGATCCATGGCCCTATTTTTCTAATAGTAACATATTGTCAATTAGTCTCACATCCCCCACATAAGCGGCAATTAACAAGATGGTCTGATCAGGATCCTTAACGCTTTGCAACAAAGTAAGGTTTTTGGTGTCTGCCAAGGCCAGGTATTCCAACCTCACATTGTTTTGAATACATCGTTTGCTGACTTCTTCCTTCAAGTTTGAGAACGATTCACCTCGCAGAAGGGCTGCACATGTTTGCTTAAGGTTTTCAAAAAGGCAGACGGACCTTCTCCTCTCTTCGGCGGTTAGTCGCATATTCCTGGAAGACATCGCCAGACCATCCGATTCCCGAATAATGGGTACGCTCATCAGTTTCACATCAAATTTCAATTCATCAATCAATCTTGAAATAATTCTGAGCTGTTGAAAATCCTTTTGACCAAAGTAAGCCCGATCAGGATGAACAATATTAAAGAGTTTCGACACGATAAGCGCTACCCCGCTGAAATGCCCAGGCCGGAATTCACCTTCGAGTATTTTATCGAGCGAACCAAAGTCAATATTAATCTGGCTCACCTCTGGATACATTTCGGAATCGTCGGGCCTAAACATGACATCGCAATTTGCTTCCCTTAGCATCTGAATATCCTTTTCAAAAGTTCTTGGATATTTCTCAAGGTCAGCCCTACTATTGAATTGTGTGGGGTTGATATAAATAGAGCAAACGGTGATGTCGTTGTCCCTCTTTGATGCTTCTACCAAACTCAAGTGGCCCTGATGTAATGCGCCCATGGTAGGGATTAATCCAATAGAAGATTGCGCAGAACGGTGATGCTTTAAATAGGCCTTCAGCGGCCCCACTGCCGTAAAAATATGCATCCTTGGCCCTTTTTTTGAAGGGCGCAAATATAGGCTTTATAATTGATTCACAGTTGAATAGGGGGCTATTTTCACGTACCTTTGCACTCTTGTTCTCCCTTAAAAACTATAATTATGTCTAAACTACGCATCCTCTATGTAGCCAGCGAGATTAATCCCTTTCTGCAAACCTGTGAAGTCGCTGAATTTGTAAGGAAGCTACCTCAGGCCATGCAAGAAAAAGGAATGGAAATTCGTATCCTGGTGCCGAGATTTGGGTTGATTAACGAGCGTAAGAACCGTCTTCATGAGGTTGTCCGTCTTTCAGGGATTAATATTTCGGTCGGAGATGAAGAGAAGCCTTTAATCATTAAAGTGGCCTCCATTCCAAATGCAAAGTTGCAGGTATATTTTATCGATAACGAAGACTATTTCCACCGCAAGTCTGTATTTCATGATAAGGAAAATAAGTTCTATGAGGATAACGATGAGCGCGCCATATTCTTTTGCAAGGGGGTCATCGAGACCGTGCGCAAACTAGGCTGGACACCCGACATCGTTCATTGCAATGACTGGATTACAAGTTTTATTCCTTTGTATTTGAAGACAACCTATAAGAACGATCCGTTGTTCAAAAATACCAAGACCGTCTTCACGATCTACAACAACAGTTTCACTCACAAATTTAAGGGTGACCTTATGGGGAAAGTGAAGATGATGGATATTGAAGATAATATGTTAGGACACCTAAAGACGGGTGATTACGAAGGGTTCATTAAATTGGGGGCCCAATTTGCTGACGTTGTTTCTGTTGCAGGGGACAATAAAAAACTGGAAGGATTAGTTAAGAAGATTAAAGAGAAGAAAGTTGAAACCATTGAGAAGGACGATAACTATACTGAATCGTTTTACAACCTATATACTGAGTTGGCGGGGTAAAACCGGCGGCCTGCTGCTGTTTTTTCTCATATTTCTTTTTCTTTCTTGCCGGGACGATGCTGCTTACATCGGCCTCGAGAAAGTGCCTCGCTTAAATGCGCGCTTCATTGACGTACCGCTTAATCAAAGCGTTATTCAAATCGATGGGCTCCTCACACGAAACACTACGGGAGATGCACTTTCAAGGATTTTGATGGGCAAATACAATGATCCATTCGTTGGGGACATGACAACGACCGGATATGCTCACATCACACCCCCAATCCAAATCCCGACCGTATCGGCTTCAGCCACCGTTGATTCATTGGTACTCCAGCTTAAGCTGGATTATTACTATTACGGATCTTCTAATGTATCAGCACAGCATTTGAGGGTGCATGAAATCCTCGATACAATTTATCCCAACCGGGGATATTATACCACTTCCAAGGTGAACGTTTCAATTAAGCCGCAGGGTGAAACAACTTTTACTGTTAGTCCCTCCGAATTTGATATTGCTTTGGCCCTGAATTCCGATGCCGATACCTCTAACAATAGAGTTTTCAATGTTCGCGTTCCTATGAAGAGCTCTTTAGGAGATAGCCTTTTGTACGATCTTGCAATACGCCCGGATTTAGTAAAAGATGCCAAGAGGTTCATGGGTAAATACAAAGGCTTAGCGATCTTAACCTCTGATGCTGAGAAGATTTTAGGCATTAATCCTGTATTCCGCACCCCTCTTCCTAAATCCACAGATACTAAACTGGCACTTTATTATTCAGACGGAGGAGTTCATTACAGGACAGACTTTCTGTTATACAATTCCAATAACTCTTCGGGGATATCTTACCCTGCCATAAGTTTTTCCACCATCACCACCGATCGATCTGCGACAGCCCTGAGCGGAATCAAATCAGGGGAAGAATTTATTCCCAGCGACAAGCGGGCATATCTTCAAAGCGGAACAGCCCTTATCACAAGAGTTAATCTTACCAATTTCTATCATTTCATTGATACCCTTGATCATGTTGTTTTCAATTCTGCCGAGTTATTGGCTTCTGTGATTTCATCTCAGACCCCACCGGCTCGCCTGCAAATGAGATTGTTAGATTCGAATGATGGGTTCCGATTACTAAATATTGATACGCTTGTCAATGGCGTTGTAACTCGATCAGTTGATCCTTATCTGTCTAAAATATCAAGGAGTATTTCATCATCTAATACCACCACCAATCCACCGGTAGACATACTGGCAGAACAAGGTGTGCGGATTAATGTCATTACAGATCCGTATCGCCTGGATAAGATATTCATTACAGAATTCTGTCAGTTAATTTCTACTCATAAACACGATCCGAGGAAGGTAAATGCTTTTGCCTTGATGCCCTCCGAAGCTGAAGCTTCAAAAGCTGTTAACCCAATGATTTTAGAGCCCACCTTAACGCTACGACTGTACTATAGCACGCCGGTAGTAAAAATCCAATAGGTAAATAGTATGTGTGGCATCGTCGCTTACGTTGGACATAGACAAGCCAGTGAGGTCATCATAAAAGGGTTGAAGCGCCTTGAATACAGAGGCTATGATAGCACAGGCATCGCTTTGCTAAACGGGGGCCTTAATGTCTATAAGAAAAAAGGGAAGGTTTCTGAACTCGAAGCCTACTTGAAAGGACTTGATCTTAAGAGTCATATTGGAATGGGACATACGCGTTGGGCAACCCATGGGGAGCCCAATGATGAAAATGCCCATCCACATTATTCCTCTACAAAAAAATTGGCCATCATCCACAACGGGATCATTGAAAATTACTCTTCTCTCAAGCAGGAACTCATCAGGAAGGGGCACACTTTTTTGAGTGATACAGACACTGAAGTCTTTATTCACTTTATCGAAGACATCCAGGAAGAAGAGGGCTGCTCCCTGGACGAAGCCGTCCGACTGGCCTTAACAAAAGTCGTTGGAGCTTATGCCATCGTGGTGATGTCTTTTCAAAATCCAAACATGCTGATCGCGGCACGTAAAGGCAGTCCGTTGGTACTTGGAGTTGGCAAGGGAGAGTTTTTCATGGCTTCGGATGCTACCCCCATTATTGAATACACAAACGAAGTTATATACCTCAACGACCAGGAAATCGCGGTCATCGATGGTGGAAAACTCACCATTCGGGATGTGGCGAACCTTCCTTTGACTCCGTATATCCAAAAAGTTGATATGGAATTAGAGGCCATTGAAAAGGGTGGTTTTGAGCACTTCATGCTGAAAGAGATTTTTGAGCAACCGCGGTCCATTATGGATTGTATGCGCGGACGAATGGATTCAGGCTCGAACCGACTCATCCTTGGTGGTCTCCGTGAGTACCTAAAAAAATTGGTGAATGCTGACCGGATCCTAATCGTGGCCTGTGGAACATCATGGCATGCTGGCCTCGTCGCTGAATATTTCTTTGAAGAATTTTGCCGCATTCCAACAGAAGTAGAATACGCTTCTGAATTCCGTTACAGAAACCCCGTCATTCGGGAAGGAGATGTAGTCATCGCCATCTCACAATCAGGAGAAACCGCAGACACGCTGGCTGCCATTGACCTTGCAAAGTCAAAAGGCGCTATCATCTTTGGGGTGTGTAATGTCGTGGGCTCATCGATTCCACGGGCAACCCACGCAGGGGCTTACACCCATGCAGGTCCTGAAATTGGTGTTGCCAGCACCAAAGCCTTTACCGCTCAACTCACCTTGCTCAACATGATTGCCCTGATTGTGGCGCAGGCCAAAGGCACCATCACAGAGCAAAAATTCCATGAGATGCTGGTGGAGATGGAGAACATCCCGGCTAAGGTGGAGCGTGCACTCAAGCTTAATGATCAAATACAGGTAATCGCCAGGGAATTTAAAGACGTTCGTAATTTTCTCTATCTCGGTCGTGGTTATAATTTTCCCGTGGCGTTGGAAGGTGCTCTCAAACTGAAGGAGATTTCTTATATCCATGCTGAAGGATATCCGGCAGCAGAAATGAAACATGGGCCAATCGCGCTGATCGATAATGAAATGCCCGTTGTATTCATCGCGACCAAAGACAGCTCCTACGAAAAAGTTGTTTCCAATATCCAGGAAGTAAAAGCCCGAAAGGGACGCGTCATTGCAGTAGTGACTGAAGGAGACACGTTGATCCGCAGCATGGCGGAATTTGTGATTGAAGTACCAGCCACGATTGAGTCGTTAATGCCCATGGTATGTGTGGTGCCTCTGCAACTGCTATCCTATCACATCGCCGTGATGCGTGGTTGTCACGTAGATCAGCCGAGGAACCTGGCTAAATCAGTTACTGTTGAGTAATTTCCGCTCAACAGGAATCGCCAAAATATCAAACGTTTTTTTTGTTACCATATCAGCCCTGGTCATCAATGGATGGACATCTATTTTGAAATGATCCAACCGCAATAAGGAATACTTCATCGCTGTTAATAAATCAAAGAGTTCCAGCTTTTCCTCCTTCGTTGAAGGTCCGAAACATTCTGTTACCAAATAGGGCCGGTATCGATTCAATATTTCTGTAATGGTTTTGATTATTTCCTTGTCATAACCCTCTGTATCAATTTTTATGAACGTCAGCTTTGGCAAGGCCCCGGCATGGTGCTGATTCAGATACTGATCTAGATTTTTCCCTGTAACCTGAAATGTGTAACGCGTGTTCCTGGTTTCGTTATGAGTGAATCCCACGATCCCTCCATTTCCATAGGAGGGATCGCCCGATCCAAAAACATACTCACCATCTTCGGCTGTAGCTGCAAAGTTCAACGGAATGATGTTGGTCTTTTCTTTGTTCAAATCTGCGTTGGCTTTTAGGACTTTAAACACATGTGGATTAGCCTCAATCCCAAGCGTCGTCCCTCCCACACCTGTTGCCAATGCCATCGGCACAGTAGTATCACCCTCATTGGCGCCAATGTCAATCACAAAATCTCCTTTCTTAATAAACTGTTTGAAGAAATCCACATTCTCCTGGGTCACCACATTGCCAAACTCCCCGGGGTGAAGCCACTGTGCATATTGGATTAGACCTTCATCCACCAGGTTAAAATCCACTACCTGAAATTCATATTCTTTGAATACTTTCTTCTTTCTAAATCTTGAGAAGATGTCTAAGATACCGGCCATGATAATTTAGTTTACCAAAAGTTTTGAAGAATACTAATGCCTGGACTTACGCTAAACATCAAATCTTTGCATTTTTCTTAGCGTTCTTTGCGCCTGCGTGAAAAAATTAAAAGACATGCGCTCCAGTTAATACTCAAAGTTAAATCACTTTTATCCAACAACCACTAGCTTAATCCAGCCTCGATGACGAGCAGAGGACAGGTTTTATATCGCTCGTCTCCTGAGTCCCGGTGGACGGCTCCCAACAATGCGCAGATGTTGCGAAGCCCTATTCTTCTCCCCCATTCAAAAGGACCAAATGGATAGTTCGTGCCCAGCTTCATCGCCAGATCAATGTCTTCACGGGTGGCCGTACCTTCCTCCACGGTACAGTAAGCTTCATTGATGATCATGCATACAACACGGGGGGTCACCAGTCCTACACCATCGGCAACTGCCCGAAAGTCAGTTTTCAAATCATGGCAAACTTCTTTAAGCTTCTCCCGATCACCTTCACTCCTCATGCTCACTTCGAGAATTTCCCTGTTTAAAAAACCCGGCATACCACAAAACCCAAAAAAGGAGGATTGGGTCTTCCCACAGTCAAGTTGTTTCAAGTTTGTTGTTGAGACGTCAAGAAAAACGATGGATGAGTGATACTCCTCGTACTGTTTCATCGTCGAATAATTATGACCCATGCGAAAATCAAAAACCACATCGCTTTTTCTTAGCGAAATCTTATCACGCAATTTACCTTCCGCCAATGCGTAAGTATGTGCCTCGCCAAATTTCTGTCGCGCTTCTTCCAGGTGGTTGCTGTGCCCTACAATGAGAATTTCCATCCGGCAATTTTAAATGAGTACTGAAAACTACGTCCCTTCGATTTTTCGTGCCTCAGTTTGGATGGATCGAAATCACTTTGCCACGAAGACACAAGGCCACAAAGGGTTTCATTTCTTAGTGTCTCGGTGTCCTAGTGGCAAAATATTATCCAATCCTCAATCTGGACACTACCGATTTTTCTGATATTTGATCAAAAGTAACACGAAGACGATTATGTCAAAAAATGTCATCTATTCCGCCAATGCCCCCGAGCCCATCGGACCCTACAGCCAGGCCATTCAAGCCGGGAATCTGCTTTTTGTCTCCGGACAAATCGCCACCCAAAAATCCACTGGCAATCTCATCACTGGTAACGTCCAGGACGAGACACATCAGGTGATGAAAAATCTTAGCGAAGTGCTGAAGGCTGCAAACATGGACTTCACTCAGGTCGTAAAGTGCACGATATTCTTAAAGGACATGAATAGCTTTCCGAAAGTGAATGAGGTTTATGGCTCCTATTTCTCAAGTCAGCCACCTGCTCGTGAAACGGTAGAAGTGAGCCGTCTGCCAAAAGATGTGAATGTTGAAATTTCCTGCATTGCGGTGAAGTGATCTCACTGCTCCCAGCTTTTCACGAGACCATTGTCCTCCCCAAAGGGGCTGGTTACATTTATCAAACACTTTCAGCTACCACTTCCAATAAACCGTTTATTCAGTCAGACGAAAAGAACCTTTTATTCAACGGCTGGGTAAAGGAAGAAAAATTCAGAATATCCTTAAGGGTCCATAGGGCCAACCATTACCTGCCTCTTGTGATCGGGCAGATTGAATCCTCTACCTCTGGAAGCATCCTTCTGGTAGACTACGTGTTGTTCCCTACCATCCGGCTTCTCTTAACGCTCTGGTCGATACTACTCACGCTCGGTTCATTGATGGGCTCCTATCAGACGAAAAATATCGTTTATCTCTTTGGCGGCCTCCTAATTATTGTTCTCATTCATGCCATCGTTTGGTCCAACTTCAAGCTCCAGCTAAAGCCGACACGGGAAGTTCTTCATCGCCTCCTTTCTTAACGGAATTTGTACCTTTAAGGCCCATTTCCTTAACATTTAATGAGAGACGTTAGAGTCAGATTTGCCCCTAGTCCCACGGGAGCCCTTCACATTGGCGGCGTGCGTACAGCGCTGTACAATTACTTGCTTGCCCGAAAGCACAAGGGCACCATGATCTTGCGAATTGAAGACACAGACCAGTCGCGATATGTCGCTGGAGCCGAAAAATATATTTTGGAATCACTCGCCTGGACAGGAATTAAGATTGACGAAGGTGTAGGCGTTGGCGGACCGCACGCACCATACCGCCAATCGGAGCGGAAGCACTTGTATAAACAATATGCTCTTAGACTGATTGAAGATAGAAAGGCATATTATGCTTTTGATACCGAAGCAGAAGTAGAGGCCATGCGTAAGAGCGCACCCAATGCGCAATACGACGGCGCGACGCGCTTGCAAATGAAGAACTCGCTTACACTCTCGGAAAGTGAAGTTTCACAAAAGTTATTGGCTGGAGAAAAATATGTGATCCGAATGATGGTACCCCAGAATGTAGAAATCCATCTCACCGATTTGATCCGCGGCCTGATCATTTTCGATTCATCCCAAATGGATGATAAAGTCCTCATGAAATCAGATGGGATGCCCACGTATCACCTGGCCAATGTGGTGGACGACTACTTAATGAAGATCTCGCATGTCATTCGCGGAGAAGAGTGGCTTCCTTCTGCCCCGTTGCATGTGCTCTTGTATAAATGCTTAGGCTGGGAAACTGAGATGCCTCAATTTGCTCACCTTCCACTTCTACTAAAACCCGATGGCAATGGAAAACTCAGCAAACGGGACGCGGACAAAATGGGGTTCCCAATCTTTCCACTCAATTGGCCAGACCCTCAAAGCGGTCAGGTCGCAATCGGTTATAAAGAAGCGGGGTACCTCCCTGAAGCACTGATCAATTTTCTGGCATTTCTAGGCTGGAACCCGGGCACGGAGCAAGAGCTCTTCTCATTGGACCAACTCATTGAAGCATTTACCCTTGAGAGGATCGGGAAGGCAGGCGCCCATTTCGATATTCAGAAAGCGCAGTGGTTCAATCAACAATATTTGAGAAACAAGTCTGATGAAGAACTCACGAGCTATTTGCTTGATTCGTTAAAGCAGGAAAAAATAGAATGTTCCCTTGATAAGGCAAAGAAAATTGTCGTGGTCATGAGGGAGCGCGTTACTTTCCCTCAGGATTTTTGGGGTCAGGGGAAATTTTTCTTTCAGTCTCCCGCGGCCTTCGATGAGCAGGTTGTATCAAAAAAATGGAATGACGGAGCAATCAAGGTGTTAAGTCAGTATCGGGATGAAATGAAGTTGATAAAAAACCTAACAACCGGAACGGCGAAAGAGACGTTAGAGCGTGTAACCTCAAGCCTTGGGATTAAAACAGGACAAATTCTGCAGGCACTGAGGATGGTCATTACAGGTGGCGCTTCAGGTCCAGACTTGATGATGACAATGGAGATTCTTGGGCCATTGGAGGTCGGGAAAAGAATCAGCTATGCATTGGAAATAATTAAGAAAAAGTAGTCTGACATGAGCAAGAAAAAAACATCGGGAAAAGGATTAAAGATTCAACCAAAGCCGCGGGTTCATAGAGATCTCGATGGACTGGAAGTCTCGATTGATACCTTCGGAGAGATCAGATCAAATATGAATATTGAAAAAATTAATGAATTCTTGAATAAGAATGTGGATGACAAAAAGCTTGCAGAGCGGGGAGACTTCGATGATCAAAAGAAAAAGAGTAAGAGGACGGTCAAGTCAAAGAAGAAATAAGCAATTCTTAAAGAAAATAATATCAGTAATATGAAATCACACGAAATCGACTATCAGATCAAAGGCGAAAGCATCCAAATCGTAGAGATAGAACTTGATCCGCTGGAAACAGTGATTGCTGAAGCGGGCGCCATGCTTTTTATGGAAGATGGAATTCAATTTGAAACGAAGATGGGCGATGGTTCGTCTACCAATCAAAGTATTTTCGATAAGCTGTTGTCGGCAGGCAGTCGGGTACTTACAGGAGAGTCGCTGTTCATGACACACTTTACCAATCAAGGGAACAGAAAGGCCAAAGTAGGTTTCTCCGCGCCCTATCCCGGGACGGTGATTCCAATTGATCTTTCGACAAGTCGAAACAACGAATTGATCGTTCAGAAGGATGGATTTCTCTGTGCTGCGTTCGGCACGAAACTTTCAAT
Source organism: Cyclobacteriaceae bacterium (assembly GCA_043776715.1). Lineage (GTDB taxonomy): Bacteria > Bacteroidota > Bacteroidia > Cytophagales > Cyclobacteriaceae > ELB16-189. Next base: position 97,740 of record JAYVQY010000133.1, read on the forward strand.
TTTCTTTAACAGGAAGATTGGCGCGGGATTGGTTGGCGGAGAAGGGTTTATTTTGGAAAAGTTACAAGGCGACGGAAAAGCATTTGTTCACGCTGGGGGTACTGTCATTGAAAGGACTCTAAACAACGAGACGCTCCGTGTCGATACTGGTTGTGTGGTTGCCTTTGAATCGCAGATTGACTTTGATGTAGAGACGACCGGAAGCTTGAAGTCAATGATCTTTGGAGGGGAGGGAATTTTTCTTGCCACCCTCCGCGGAAGTGGCAAAGTATGGTTACAGTCCATGCCCATTCGAAAACTTGTTCAGGCTTTATCACCCTATGGAACCAATAGAGGTAAAGAAGCCAGTTCGTTGCTTGGCAGTCTATTAAAAAGTTAAGCGATCGATTGGTAACTTTGGTATGATGGAAGGTACGTTCTGTTTGTACAGAATATATTTTTCTCCAAACATTTGAATCAGTTTCCTTTCCTCCAGATAAATACCAATGGGCAAATACACCAAGATGCTCAGGCAGGAAACCAGTGTGGGCAAGTTTGGTATAAACAGAAAAAACCCAATGGTCACCATGATAAGACCTGTGTAGATCGGATGGCGGACATACTTTAAAATTCCTTCGATTTTTAGCTCATTACGCTCATCGGCAAACCCCAAAAATGATTTTAAACTGTATTGCCGAAAGGCAATTTGAATCGTCATCACCCCGAAGGTCGTGAGCATAAGGCTCAGGTACCGGACCAGGCCTGCGCTTTCAAAAAAGTATGCAGCGTGCATGCTCCCATTTAGGACCAGCAAACCCGCCAATCCTAAGGAAGATATGATACTATAGATCACGCGGTAAAATCGAAATGCTTTTCCAAGCTGCCGGACAGCAAATGCCTTCACTTCATCTTTAGCCAGTACGCTATGTAAAATAAAATAAACAACCCATCCGAAGGCAAGGATAAAATAACTCATCGCAACAAAGGTAAAGAGGTTTGGCCTTGTTCGGTTGTAATCAATATGAACTTAAATTATTAGACATTCATCCAGTGACATGTCTTCGCGGCCCCGTCTCGGGTGCCGCGATCTTCCAATTTAATAATGATATGTAAAGCCATTCGTGAAAAAACTTACAGCAAGTGTTCAGAACTTCACTTGCAGGTCGCGGTATTCTTGCTGAGACATCAAAAAACCGCGAAGATTCTATGCGATGCAATCATTCCAGCATTGCTTATTTTCCAGGACAGTCCTAAGATCAAAATAGATTGCTTCAGAAATTAATTTATCAAAGCAATAGTGAGTATTTTTATACATCATGCAACCAATCACCATTGGTCTTATTCGTGAAGGAAGAATTCCACCTGACAAGCGGGTGGCTTTTACGCCCCTACAGGTTGAGGAAATCATCCAGCGGTTTCCACATGTCAAGGTGGTTTGTCAACAAAGTACCGTTCGTTGCTTTTTGGATGAAGAATATCGGGAACTGGATATCCCTGTCTTAGCTGATGTGCCGGCATGTAACATTCTGATGGGCATTAAAGAGGTCCAAATACCCGATCTGATTTCCAACAAGACATACCTATTTTTTTCGCACACACTCAAAAAGCAGCCATACAATAAAAAACTACTTCAAGAGATTCTCAAAAAAAATATACGCCTCATAGATTACGAAGTTTTGCGCGACACGCAGGGTAACCGACTGGTCGCCTTTGGCCGATATGCCGGGATTGTGGGAGCTTTCAATGGCCTATGGACATATGGAAAAAGGTTTAAACAATTCTCGCTCAGACGGGCCTTTGAATGTTTTGATATCAATGATCTGAAACTGGAATTACGAAAAGTAAAACTGCCTCCCATAAAAATTGTACTTACCGGCGCAGGGCGTGTGGCCAAGGGTGCCATGGAAACTCTGGATACTGCAGGCATCCGTAAGGTCAATCCGCAAGATTTTCTCACCCAAACATTTGAAAAGCCTGTCTATGTACAACTCAGCAGTGCCGATTACCATTCGCGGAAAGAAGGAGGGCATTTTAACCGGGAAGAATTTCATCAATACCCGGAGCGATACAATTCACACTTTTCAGAATTCACGAAAGTGAGCGATATTCTTTTGGCTGGTGCGTTTTGGAATCCCAGAGCTCCTTTGCTATTCAGCCGGCACGACATGCAAGCCAATGGCTTTCGGATCAAAGTCATTGCTGACATCACCTGTGACATCAATGGATCCATTCCCAGTACCAAGCGCGCTACATCTATTGTTGATCCTCTCTATGATTACGATCCCTTGGCGGATGCTGTTCACCCCGCCTTGACAAGTGATCAGTTTATCACCGTCATGGCCATCGACAATTTGCCGTGTGAATTACCGCGGAGCGCCTCAGAAGAGTTTGGTCGAGATTTGATTGATAGAGTCCTGAGGCCACTTCTTGTGGAAGACACGGAGGGTACCGTAGCGAGGGGTACCATTGCAGAAAATGGAAATCTTACTTCTTATTTTGATTATCTTCGTGACTATGTTTCGACGTAATTTTTTCCGGGGCCTCGCAACAATTGTAGTGCTGGCGGTGCTCCTTTATTCATGTAAGGACAATCAAAGTCCGCCTGAATCTTCCTTTGATATTTTACAAACAAAGATCTTAACGCCTTCCTGTGCTACCACGGGTTGCCATGCCTCAAAAAATGACGGGACTTTTGCGCAGCATGAATTGGTGCTGGAAAAAAGTGTTGCCTTCGCCAATTTGGTGAATGTCAAATCGAAGAATGCCAATGCTCAGGCGGAGGGCCTTTTGCGCGTAAAGCCATTCGATGCAAAGGCAAGCTTATTTCTTCACAAACTTCACATATACGATCATCATCACACCAGTGACTATGGCAATCCAATGCCTTTGGGGCTTAAGAAACTTTCAATTGGTCAGTTGGAATTCATCGAGCAATGGGTAATCGCCGGTGCCCCCAGGACCGGGATTGTGGCGGATGCCGCATTGTTGGATGACCAAACTGCACAAACGGAAAATTTTGTACCCATTGCTGCACCCGAAGCTGGAAAGGGGTTTCAGATTAATCTTTCCAAGTTTCAGGTGGCCCCCAATTTTGAGCGCGAGTTTTTTGTTTACAAAAATATTGGCAACACTGGCGATGTTTTTGTCAATCGCTTTGAGATCAATATGCGGTTGAACAGCCATCACATGGTGGTGTATGATTTTAACAATGACATCCCCCCTATTTTCTTTCCAAAACAAGAAGTCATCCGCGACATTCGGAATAGCGACGGCACGCTCAACTCCATTAATATGATTCCCATGGGATACCATGTTTATGTAATCGGGTCACAAAGTCCTTACATTAATTTTGAGTTTCCTCCCGGAGTCGCAGTGAAATTAAAGGCCAATATTGGTTTGGATTTCAATTCGCATTACGTAAACAAGGAACCAACACCCATTGACGGTGAAGTGAATGTTAATTTCCATACGGTAGCAGCCTCTTTGGTCCAAAAGGAAGCGAAACCGCTCAATTTAGGGAACCAAAGCATTAACCTCAGCCCCGGGGTTCGAAGCAAAGTATCCAAAACATTTATGATGTCGAAAGATGTATTGTTGATCACGCTTACTTCACATACCCATCAGCTTGGCGAAAAATTTGTGATTAAGATTGTCGGCGGAACTCGCAATGGAGAGACAGTATATACCAGCACCGACTGGCAGCATCCTCAATTCATTAAGTTCGACCCCCCCATGCTCCTACAGGCAGGCCAGGGATTGATGTCTGAGATCACCTATAATAACACAAAAAATACCACCGTCAAGTTCGGGCTCACCAGCGAAGATGAGATGGGAATCATTTTTGGGTATTATGTGGAGAAAAACTGATCCGAAACTGAAGAACAGTTTGTGAGCTTATTCAGGAAAACTAATTCTGAAAGCCCTGATAAATTCCTAAAAAAACGTATGCCTCACATTCGATTCCTTCTCCTAAGTCTTCACCTTCTTCTGCTTGCCGCTTGCTCGCCTTCATCGGATAAGGAACAAACATTATTTAATGGACAAAACCTTAGTGGCTGGGATACTTACATTGCTCCACTGGCAGATAGCCTTCCCCCACCGGGACTCAATAATGATCCAACGCACGTCTTCTCCGTTGTAACTGTGGATGGCGCGCCTGCCCTACGTATTTCAGGAGAAATTTATGGCGGTATCTCAACACAGCAGGCGTTTGAAAACTATCATCTTGTGTTAGAGTTCAAGTGGGGTGAGAAAAAAATAGAATCATTTAAAGACCGGAAGCGCGACAGTGGTGTGCTCTATCATGCAGTGGGTCCGCATGGTGTTGATGCAAAGGCCTGGATGCGCTCTCAAGAGCTACAAATACAGGAAACGGATTGCGGGGATTATTGGGGTGTGGCAGGTGGCATTTTTGATATTCCCGCAATAAAAGATGATAAAGATCGGTTTGTGTATGACGAGCAGGGAACGCTCTTAACTTTTAAAGACAACAGCGAGGTAGGCCGGCGCTGCATAAAAAGTCCTGATGCTGAAAAACCTACGGGAGAATGGAATACCATTGAGCTATACTGCATGGGAGATTCAAGCATTCATGTTGTAAATGGTGTAGTGGTAATGAGGCTGTATCGCTCCCGCCAGTTGGAGAATGGAAACGAAATACCTCTGACAAAAGGCAAAATTCAACTTCAGTCCGAAGGCTGCGAAATTTTTTATCGCGCCATTAGACTGGAACCCATTAACAATATGCCCACCCTTTGATACGATCTGCCTCTTGCATTTGACTCATTGCTGATGGATAATTCATATTTCCGTTACATCCTTACGGGCTTTCTATTCTCAGTTCTTTGGGCGTCCGCGGCGGCGGCTGGTAAAATTGGGCTGACCTCTGCAGAAGGATTGGTGTTGTTTACCGTGCGATTTATTCTTGCCGGAATTCTTTTGTTAGGGTATGCTACAATCGTACAAAAAGACCGCTTACCGCAAGGAAGAGAATGGCTTCACGTGACGGTATTTGGCGCCTTCAACACAGCCATCTACCTCGGTGTTTTCATTATTGCATTGAGCGATGTTACTGCGGGTATTACTTCTATTGCGGTGGCATTAAATCCTTTGCTGATCAGTGTCATGACGGCCTTATGGCTAAGGAGGCCGGTATCAAAAATTGAGTGGACCAGCATTGTGATCGGGATTATCGGTGTCATGGTAGCCTCTTACCCACTCCTGAAAGCTAGTCATGCTTCCTTGGCTGGTCTTGTGCTCCTGGGATCAAGCATGGTAGCATACTCGATTGGTTCTGTTTACTATGGAACAGTCGCGTGGAAATTATCACGCACAGCCATCAATGGGTGGCAAGTGCTCATCGGCGGGTTTTTACTCCTTCCATTTGCTTTGATATTTCATTCAAAGCCCAATCACTTTGATCTTCGCTTCTGGATTTCAGTGGGGTGGCTTGTAATTCCTGTTTCTATCGGCGCAGTGCAATGCTGGTTATATCTTCTCAAGTCAAATCCGGTAAAAGCATCGCTTTGGCTTTTCCTCTGTCCAATCTTTGGGCTTGTGTTCGCTTCTATTTTGCTGTATGAGCCCATTACACTGTTCACCATCATCGGAACCATCTTGGTACTCCTTGCCCTGATGCTCGGCCAACGGCGCTGAAGAAAAGTAAGGTGTGAAAGGGATCACACTCTTTGTAATCCTCTTCACGATCGTTATTTTTGATGATGCTGATTTACAATGTAACCGTTGGTGTTGACAAGGCCTTTGAACAAGAGTGGCTCCTTTGGATGAGAGAAATTCATATTCCGGATGTCATGGCCACACAAATGTTTACTGGGTATAAGATATACAAGGTGCTGGCGAGTGAGGATGGTGGCACCATTTCGTATGCCATCCAATATTCTGCGCGTTCCCTGGATGACGTAGACCTCTATCTTGAAAAATTTGCGCCCACTTTGCGCGAAGATGTAAAGAAAAGATTCGGCGATCATCAGGCCTCCTTCCGTACCCTGCTACAGGAAGTGTAAATGCCTCTTGAACTGGGCTCTTGAGGGCTTTCCTCTTTAAAAATTGCAGCCAAAAGTGAATCAATCGGAGCTGGGAAATCCAAACTGGGTGTTTCAACGTTTCATGTAAGTATGAAAGCATCAGTAGGTTTTTATATCTTCTTCTTCTTCTGGGTTGCCATACAAGCCTGTTCACAGAATAAAGAAATTCAGGATAGAGTTGTGGGTGGGCCTTGCGATCGTTGTGATTTGATGTTTGAAGGCATGCCCGACAATTTATCATGGACAACAAGCATTGCCAAATCTGACGAACCCGGTGATCCCTTGGTTATCAGCGGCACGATCTACAATACTGACGGAAAGACCCCCGCGCCGGATGTCATTTTATATGTGTATCAGACCGATATCACAGGTCGATACAATCCTGCGCCCGATCAATCAAATGCTAAGGTTCACGGCCACTTGCGTGGATGGATAAAAACCAATGCCAGCGGCCGCTATCAATTTGAAACCATTCGGCCTGCGAGCTATCCGGAAAGAACTGCGCCGCAGCACATCCATCCGCTTATCAAGGAGCCAAATACTTCGCTGTATTGGATTGATGAATACTTATTCGAAGACGATCCGTTGTTAACAGCCAAGGAGAGATCGCGTCAGGAGAAGCGCGGAGGCTCAGGAATTATTCAACTAAAGAAAAATGAAAAAGGAATCTGGATCGGCCATCGCGACATCATCCTCGGTTTAAATGTCCCTGGCTATTAAGGCCTCGATCTGATTTTTGTCCAAAGTGCAATTGGTCCATTCGTCATCAAACTTAGCACCATATTTCTTATAGAAATTGATCGCCGGTTCATTCCACTCCAATACCTGCCACATCATGCCGCTGCAGTTTTCTTCCAGCGACTTTCGCATGGTTCTGTCGAATAGAAGTTTCCCAATGCCACTTCCTCTTTCCTTTTCTGAAACGATCAGATCTTCAAGGAACAGGCGCTTTCCCTTCCAGGTGGAGTAACGCCAATAATATAAGGATAGCCCTACGATGCCCCTTTCATTTTCCGCCACAAAGAATCCATAAATGGGATTCAGCCCAAACCCATCCTTTCGCAGCTGTTCTACTGTATTGATCACTTCATGTGACGCATTTTCATAGGTCGCCAATTCCATGATGAGGTCAAGCACACGCGGCAGATCTTGTTGGGTTCCTTCTCTGATTTTCATCTTGACAATTTATATTCCCAATGAAGTGCCTGGCTTACATCGTTTTCTTTACTAGCGGCGGCAGCACACCCATGTTGTACCAGGTGAAGGCAAACTGGTCGGCGGTTACATCCAACGCTTTCGACAAATTCGAAGATCCATGTCCCGATTTTGTATCAATGCGAATGAGCGTAGGATTGCTCCCGGTGTTGTCTTGCTGTAGGGTAGCAGCAAACTTGAATGAGTGTGATGGCACCACTCGATCATCATGATCGGCAGTAGTAATCAATGTGGCCGGATAGGCTGTGCCCGGCTTAAGTGCATTCAAAGGCGAGTATCTCTCGATATACTCAAACATTTCCTTCGAGTCATCCGCGGTTCCATAGTCATAGGCCCAGCCAGCGCCAGCCGTAAACTTATGGTAACGCAACATGTCCATCACACCCACGGCTGGCAGTGCTACTTTCATTAATTCCGGACGCTGGGTCATCGTTGCACCCACCAGCAGACCGCCGTTGGATCCGCCAACTATTGCGAGATAGTTGGAGGAAGTGTATTTTTCGTTGATAAGATATTCACCCGCTGCAATGAAGTCATCAAATACATTTTGCTTATTCATCAGGCGTCCGGCATCGTGCCACTTCTCCCCGTACTCACCACCACCGCGAAGGTTCGGTTGTGCGAACACGCCACCATTCTCAAGCCACACTACACGGGAAGCGGTGAACGATGGCGTGAGACTTATGCCAAACCCACCATACGCGAATAACCATGTAGGATTTTTGCCATTTAGCTCCAGCCCCTTTTTGTACACAATAAACATGGGAATTTTAGTACCGTCTTTGCTGTTATAAAAGACCTGCTTGGTTTCATAGTCTTCGGATTGAAAGTCCACCTTGGGTTGAGCATACAGAGTCGATGCTCCTGTAGAAATATCGAATTTGTAAATTGAGGTTGGCGTGGTAAAAGATGTGAAGGAGTAATAAACCTGTTTCTCATCTGCCCTCCCATCAAAGCCACCCGCTGAGCCAATGCCTGGAAGTGCGATGTTGCGTTCCTCCATTCCTTTATAGTCAAATTGTTTGATGAAGGTATTTGCGTCTTTAAGGTAATTCACAAACATCTTTTTATTGGCGGTTGAAACTCCCTGCATTGCATTGGCTGTTTCCGGCACAATGTCTTTCCAGTTCTCAACAGTAGGTTTTGAAAAGTCGACCATTACAATTTTATTGTTCGGAGCGTTTAAGTCGGTCTGGATGATCAAAGTATTTCCATCATTTTCCACGAGATTGTGGTTGTGCTCAAAGTCTCCCACGATGGTGACAAGCTTGCCCTTAGAATCTTTAAAGTCTTGAATGTATAACTCGTTACCTGTGGTGCTGGTCCTTGCTGAGATTACTAAAAATCGCTCATCTTTTGTTAGTCTGGCACTTGCGTATCGACGCGGCGTTTTCTCGCCACCAAACACAAGCTGATCACTGGTCTGTGGGGTACCCAGTTTGTGGTAATGAATTTTATGATACTGGGTTTTGGCCGACAATTCAGAACCTTTGGGTTTATCATAGCTGCTGTAATAAAATCCCTCATTGCCTTTCCATGCGATGCCGGTAAATTTCAAATCACGGAGTGTATCACCAATCATAGCTTTGTCTTCGGCTTTCATGACTACTGCCTTTCGCCAATCTGATCCCCCTGATTGAATCAGGCATGCCAGCAAGGAGCCATCCTTTGAGAAAAACATTCCCGCCAACGCAGTGGTGCCATCTTTTGAAAAAGTATTCGGATCAAGGTAAACCTCTTCTGCCCCGGTTTCTCCCTTTTTTCGATACTGCACATTATGATTCTGAAGGCCACTGTTTTTAGAATAATAGTAGTATGCTCCTTCCCTGTGTGGCGCTGAAAGGCGTTCATAGTTCTGCACTTCATCCAACCGCTTGCGAATGGCATCGCGAAAAGGAATGTTTTTCAGATAACCGAACGTCACTTCATTCTGCGAAGTCACCCATGCGGCCGTTGCTTTAGTCGTATCGTTCTCCAGCCAGCGATAAGGATCGGCTATAGGTGTGTCGAAGAGTGTATCAACGGTTCCGTCCTTTTTTGTAGCCGGATAGTTTGAAACAACAGCCTGCTCCTTCTTAGGCGCACAGGAAAATAGAATGAATAACACCCCTGCTGCACTGATCAATTTTTTCATAAGATTTTTTTTAAGACTGTGAAAGTAATGGGAGTTGGCTGAAACAACAAAAGTTTCTTCACACTCTTTCCAGGCCATGTGCGCATGCCTGCCTGGATCTAAAAATTTGTGGAACCCTGCCTAAGACAAAAAACCCGAAAACATTTCGGGATTTTAAATTCTTTTAGAAAAGCATCAGGCTGCTTTTTGAATAGATTCAGTCCTCATTTCTTTTTGATTAGAAATATGGATGACTCCCAGCTTGTCGAGTAGTTTAATAATCTGATATGTGGGGTCAATTTCATGCCAGCGGATTCCTCCAAAGTTGGCCCGAGAACTTAGCTTATGATGATTGTTGTGATAGCTTTCACCCATCATGAGAAAGTCAACCGGTAAGAAATTTCTGGAGGTGTCACCTACTTCGAAGTTGCGGTAACCATATTTATGCGCAAACCAATTGATGATGGCACCATGAATGGGGCTCATCAAAAAATGAATCGGTAACAATAGCCAAAGCCACCATACGGTCGCAAACTGCCAATAAATAAATACGTAGGTCGCACCCCAAAATAGACGTGAGGGCCATGAGCGCGCAAATTTGTCAAAGACAGGCCACTGCGGAACACCATCGGTGAAGCGTTTGTCTGGAACTAGGATCTTGTTGGCAATTGAGGAATAAATCGTGCGCGTCTTCCACATCATCTTCCAGATGCTCTCATCATACTTGGGAGAATGTGGATCCTCTTCCGTATCCGCAAACGCATGATGCATGCGATGCATGACGCCGTATCCAAATGGGCTCAGGTAGTTTGATCCTTCAAAAATCCATGTAAGAACAAAAAATACTTTCTCAGTAAAAGGACTCATCGTAAAAGCCTTGTGAGAAGCGTAGCGATGAAGGAAAAACGTCTGGAAGAATAAGGAGAGGTACCAGTGCCCTATGAAAAATGCAAAAATGACAATCATTGTAATCCGAAGGTTATAGGTTTAGCAAATTCAGCCCCACTAGAAGACCGTTTGTGCAAGACAATGTTGCGGCTGTTTTGTGACAGAAATGGGTAAAATTTTTTATTAATTCTTCGGAAGTGAACCGGAAATGTCCCTTTTCAGGTCCTGAACGAACTCTGCTGCATTTCCCATGTCACAGGCCCTGCGAAAACTGGCCATCAGCTGTGAGCCATCGGGAAGGTCAAAATGCATCTTAGAAGTCTCCTCACTTAACTTCTTCCTGGCCCTGCACACCAACTGGCGGCAGTGATCCTTTTTCTTATCAAGGGCTTCCTGAAGCGCCTCGTAGTCAAAATCAAAAACCTCCTTAAGTACGTACACAGCCCTTTCCAACGGCTCCAGCTTCGTCAACATCACTTTGAATGCCTTGGAAAGATCAGCCTCGAGATCCAGATGTGCGAAGTTATTTTCTTTAAAACGATGGATGAATTGAGACACATTAATGGAGTCGAGATACTCCTCCTTTTTTCTCTTGAGAGCGTTGAGATGATTCAGACAATTGTTGGTAACCGCCTTAATCAGATACGCTTTTGTGTTCTGAATCTTTTCTGAATCTATGCTTAACCATTTCAAAAAAGTCTCTTGAACGATGTCGTCCGCATCAGCCCTGGACCGCACAAGGTTATACGCAATCGATCTTAACGTCGGCTGATACAAAGCAATGGTTTGAGCCTGATTCATAATTCACCACAAAGGTAGTTCAAAAGCACGGTTTTTTCTGTAAAAATATCGGTTGAGGCTAACACCCGTTCAAAGCTGATGGTCATAAGATTGATCAGGCCATTTTTGAACATAAACCGTTACTTTTGTGTTGGATTTACAACCCGTGCCAACATGGCGACAAGCATCACTCCTGAAGTCCGCAGCAAACCGATACTTGCACAAGAGATCGCATTCCTGATTGTGCATCTGCTTCCATTGGTAGCGATTTACACGGGTGCAACAATGTTCGACTGGATGATGTGCGTATTTTTTTACGTGTACCGCATGTTCTGGATCACCGGAGGCTATCATCGGTACTTCGCACACAAATCTTATAAGACTTCACGCTGGTTTCAGTTTGTGATCGCCTTCATGGCACAGACATCGGCACAAAAAGGTGCACTCTGGTGGGCTGCCCATCACCGTCATCACCATCGCCACAGCGACACGCCGCAAGATCCTCACTCGATGTTGATCTATGGCTTCTGGTATTCCCATGTAGGCTGGATCGTGGGACCGGATTTTAAGAAGACCGATTATAAAGTGATTGGTGATTATGCAAAATATCCCGAATTGGTTTGGCTCAACGAACATTACCTCGTGGCCCCTACTTCGCTTGCAATCTTCCTGATGGCCATGGGTGGGATTGTAAACGGTGGCAGCATCCTGACCATGTTTACCACGGCAGGCTTCTCGACACTCTTCATAGGATTTTTTCTGAGCACTGTTGTATTATATCACGCCACATTCTCCATCAACTCCATCATGCACAAGTTTGGAAAGCCACGCTATGCTACCGGAGATGAATCCAAAAACAATCTGTGGCTTGCATTGCTCACCCTGGGCGAAGGATGGCACAACAATCATCATTATTATGAAGTCGCATCACGCCAGGGATTTTTCTGGTGGGAGATTGACATCACCTACTACATCCTCAGGGGGCTTGCAGCCGTTGGACTCATTTGGGATCTTAAAGAAGTACCAAGACACATTCAGCTTTCCAAAGACAAGCTGCATGCGCAAGAACTGAAAAAACAATTTGAACGCGATCGGCCTCCGCTTGCGCGGAATGAAAAGAAACAGATAGAAGAAGATGTCATCGACTATTGAATTAAATTTTCTCGAAAGTTCAGTAAAACTGTTCCGCTATTATAAAAGTCTCGGTGAAAAAGCGATTGAGCAATTGACGGATGCTCAGGTGTTGATACAACCCAATGAGGCCAGCAACAGCATCGCACTTATCATCCATCATTTGAGTGGCAACATGGTTTCACGTTTTACCGATTTTCTTACGACGGATGGAGAGAAGCCCTGGCGCAACCGCGAGTCAGAGTTTGTTGAGACCTATGCTGATAAAAAATTAATGATGGAGGCCTGGGAGAAAGGATGGCGCTGTCTATTCAGCGCCCTGGAAAGTTTACAGCCCTCCGATCTCGGCAGACTTATTTATATCCGAAACGAAGGGCAGACGGTGATGGAAGCCATTCAACGACAATTGGCTCACTACCCTCACCACATCGGACAGATACTATTTCAGGCGAAGGTTTTAAAGGGAAATGATTTCAGGTCGCTTTCCATTCCGAAAGGAGGGTCGGCAGACTTCAACAAGGATAAGTTTAGTGAGGAGAAGAAGAGGAAGCACTTTACGGAGGGGTTAAAGCTATAATTTGCAGAATAGGGAATCGGTTTTAACTTTGCAGTCCTTTTAGGTTTCAGGCCGAAAACATTGAACTTTGGGTCTGAAACCCAGAACTTAATAAGCGGGAGTAGCTCAGTTGGTAGAGCACGACCTTGCCAAGGTCGGGGTCGCGAGTTCGAGTCTCGTTTCCCGCTCAGAAAATGGTTGATCGTTGTTTATTGATGGTTAATCGAAAAAAAGTGTGGGGGTTAACTCACACTTTTTTTCTTTTAAAGGCCAAACAACGATGAACGATTAACCAACAACGATCATTGGTCTGCCCGGATGGTGGAATCTGCCCACGCTAAGAGCTCGGCAGACGAGGTGGGCACAGTCGTTCTTTTAAATAAGAACCACAAGCATTATAAAGTAATGCCCGGGTGGTGGAATTGGTAGACACGCAGGACTTAAAATCCTGTGGCTAGTAATAGCTGTACGGGTTCAATTCCCGTCCCGGGTACATTGGGTTTTGTTTCACAGAACTCAATTGATTGCGTCGAGGTTGACGCCCTCAAATGATTCAACCATTCATTTTCCTATCCATTCCTCTGATCGGTCAACCTCTTAATTTAACCCACTTTGCAGCTATCCGGTCAGAAGTAGCTGTGTTCTAATAGGTTCTGTTTTTTCTGGTGTTAGTTTGTGTACTACAGATTTTCGTTTTG
>JAYVQY010000134.1:0-4726 GCA_043776715.1 Cyclobacteriaceae bacterium
AGACAAACCAACGCATAAATTGAATCACTGTAACCTCGAATATAACGCTTTGAACCGATAAATATTGACCTCTGACGTTAAGTCACCAACTCCCTCCAACCAGTCAACCAAATGACATGCAAAGTACGGCGCTAAACTTACGCCTTTCGTGCCCAAGCCATTAAAAATGATCACGTTTTTATTGGCAGGGTGATGCCCAAGCATGGGGCGCCGGTCATGGGTGGTCGGGCGGATACCCCAATCTTGGTGAATTATACGATAAGGGATCTTTACCAATGCTTCTAGTTTAGATGTCAATTCTGCGAGGCCCTCCACAGATGGACCATCTGTAAAAGGCGTATGCTGGTAGGTCGCACCCACTTTAAACTTATCCGCTTCAGCCGTCGGCACAAGGTAGACACCTCGATTGTAAATATGGCCAGCGGTGGCTTGAATCGATATTTCAAGAGTCTCACCTTTTAATGGCTTGATTGGGAGCCAGTCAAACCATTTACTTTGGAGCGCTGCCACCCCGTTGCAGTAGATGATCTTTCTTGCATTGAGGTCTCTATATTGCACGCATTCCTTATCAAAGGTAAGTTCGTCTTCCTGAAACGATTCGTCTTGGTAAGCGTCATGCTCAATCAGGCGTTCTCTTACCGCCGCCATCCAGGTGACAACATCGAGATAGCCAGACTGTGTTATTTCAATTCCACCGAAGGGATTCTTAATGACATCATTCAATGGCAGGGGGCCATGGAAGGCAAGAAAAAACTTTTTTAATATTTCCGATTCACTCTTCTTCTTCCATTGTTGCATTTCCTCTTCAGAAATAAAGGGACGATAGATGGAAGTGAGATGAAGAAATTTCTTATTCAGCTTCTCTTCTGCACGTGAGTAAAATCCCGAAAGGAATGGGAAGATCAGATCTGCCTCCCAGGCTTTCGTCAGGGACTTGCCAATGATCGGGTTGAAAAGTCCTGCAGCGTATGTAGAGGCCCTATTCTTTTTTCTTTCATCCACCACAAGGATTGACTTACCACGTTGCAAAAGCTCCCATGCCAATGCAGATCCAGCCAATCCCTGGCCGATAATGAGATAGTCGATTTCCTTACCCACTTATTGAATGAGTTTTACTCTCAAAATTTAGAAGGATCATTTAGTCCCACTTCTTGTTTGCAAGGTAGACGCCCATTAAAATGGCAGCCATGCCAGCGAGGTGACTTATCAACAACTCTTCTCCATCGAGAACTCCCCACATGACAGATACAATGGGTATGATATAGGTGACTGAACTTGCAAACAGAGGTGTGGTCATCTTCACCAATCTATTAAAAATGAATCCCGCAATGGCGGTGCTCATGAAACCAAGGATGGCTATAAACCCAAATGCCCGCCATGCGCCCTCCACCGTCTGAAGTTTATTACTAAAGTCTGTAAAGCCAAAAAGATAAATGGCACCCAATGGGGCAACAAGAGCGACGGAAACACTGGTAATGGTGATCGAGCCCAAATCAGCGATGTTAAACTTGATAAAATTAAGATTCATTCCATAAAGGGCACACGCCAATACAATCAACAATCCGTAGAGGTTGAAACCTGTAAACTGTCCGTTGGCCCTTGACAACATGAGCAATACGGTGCCTGCCAATCCAATCAGAATCCCGACAACGGCCGCACGCTTGAAGGTGAGTTTAAAAAAGACAACACCCATGATCATCGTCCAAATCGGGGAAAGGGTATTCAATATCCCTGACACTGAGCTCTCAATATGTTGTTGTGCGGTGGTGAATAAAAATGCTGGAATAAAAACGCCCATCATTCCCGAAAGAAAAAGCCTCGGGAGATGTTTTGAATTTAATTGCTTGCTCCTCATCACGGCCAATGGAATTAGCACCAGTCCCGCGATGGTAACCCTGAGGCCCGCCACTTCTCCCGGAGAAAAGACCACCAGCCCTCGCTTCATTAAAATAAACGAGGTCCCCCAGATTAGGGCGAGGATGAGAAGAAGAAAAATTGAAAGGGGAGAGTTTTTGTTTTCCACAAATTGTTTGGCAAAAGAATATTAAAAGTCAAATCCCAAATGGTGAATTTTCAGAAACACAGCATTCAGAATGTAACCTTGCTCGGATGATCTTATACAAAAGATGGCTGGTAAGAAAATACATCATTGATCTCATCGAGAATTGCATGAACTTCATTTTCTTTCTCTGTTTCCACCAGGCGCGAGCGATAGGGTTTAAAATCGGGAAGACCCTTGAAGTAGCTCGCATAGTGCCTGCGCATTTCAAATATACCCAGCCGGTCTCCTTTCCAGCGAATGGAAAAATTGAAGTGAGCCCTGCATACCCGTACTCGTTCAGCGACATCCGGTGATGGGAGAAGTTCTCCTGTCTCAAAAAAATGTTTAATCTCTCTGAACACCCAGGGTGCGCCGATGGACGCTCGCCCGATCATAATTCCATCTACGCCGAACTTGTTTCTGTATTCAAGTGCCTTTTGTGGAGAGTCTACGTCTCCATTGCCAAAGATTGGAATCCGAATGCGTGGATTATTTTTGATCGCCGCAATCAATGTCCAGTCTGCTTCTCCTTTGTACATCTGAACGCGGGTGCGACCGTGCACCGTCAACGCATGTATGCCTATGTCCTGAAGGCGTTCAGCAACCTCGCCCACATTTTTTGTATGGTCGTCCCAGCCCAATCGTGTTTTTACGGTGACAGGAAGATGCGTGCATTTTACAATTGCCTCGGTCATCTTCACCATCTTGGGAATGTCTTGTAACAAGGCAGCCCCTGCACCACGGCATGCTACAGCTTTGACAGGACATCCATAGTTGATGTCAATCAGATCAGGACTGACCGAAGCTGCGATTTCTGCCGAGCCAACCATATTACCAATATCGCCACCAAAAAGCTGGATGCCAATGGGTCGTTCGTACTCAAAAATATCGAGCTTTTGTATGCTCTTGGCAGCATCGCGAATAAGTCCTTCCGATGAAATGAATTCGGTATACATCAAATCAGCACCCCCTTCTTTGCACACGGCACGGAAAGGAGGATCACTGACATCCTCCATCGGTGCCAGCAGCAGCGGGAAATCTCCCAATTCTATGTTACCGATTTTCACCATTCGTTTTTCTCCATTCCATCCAAACTCACCATATTTGCCCGCAAAAATAGCCAAAAGAGTGCACATGAATAGCAATATTGTGTCGGACAGACCGCCTTACTCTTCTTTGCTTAGGATTTTTCTATTGGTAGTAATTATCGGTTGGTTTGTGATTGGTCAGATTCTTGGTATCGTGGCAGGTTCACTCATTTATGAAGGGGATTTTCTTCAGGAAATTCAAAGCCCGGCCGATCACCCTAACTTGCGGAATGCGATTCTTTTGATGCAAGGTGTTGGATCCGCCATAGGCTTAATCCTCCTCCCACTGTGGTATTTGAAATTTACAGAAGATCGCGGAGCCAAAGTCTTTTTCAAGCATGAGAATCAATGGCCATTGCTGGTCTTTGTGGTATTGATGACGGTCATCTGTCTTGGACCAGCGATCTCTCCCGTGGCAGAATGGAACGCGGCCATCCAATTTCCTGAATGGTTGAATGGCTTTGGTCAATGGGCGAAAGATACAGAGGCAACGGCCGCGGCCCTGATCAAATTAATTACATCCAATCTTTCTCCATTGGACTTCATTTTCACTTTTGTGGTAATTGCCGTGATACCGGCCATCGGTGAGGAATTGGTATTCCGCGGATTGATTCAAACGGAGTTCATCAGAGCCGTCAAAAATCCGCATGTGGCTATCCTGATCACCTCGATTTTGTTTAGCGGAATCCATTTCCAATTTATGGGCTTTGTTCCGCGCCTACTGATGGGGATGTACCTTGGATACTTGTATTTTTGGTCAGGCAACCTTTGGATACCTGTGCTCGCCCACTTTTTTAATAATGGACTGCAGGTGACGGGGCTTTACCTTTATCAGAAAGGAATAATCTCATTCGATGTTGAAAGCACAGACAGCGCACCCTGGCCTTTGGTGGCTGCCGGTGGGTTATTATTATTGTTATCAATGTTTTATTTGAAAAAGTATTTTGAGTCACGAACAAATCCAACCCGCGACCATGCTTAAAAGTTATAGCAATCTCGCCCAGCGCATCCTCACCGCTCTCGTTGGTGCTGCAGTTATCGTAGGTTGCATCCTGTACGGCGAGTGGACCTACTTCATTATTTTTTTCTTCATATGTTTTATGACTTTGCGTGAGTTCTATACGCTCGCTGGATTGGATGGCATGATAATCCAGAAGACCTTCGGGACCATTTGCGGCATGATCATCTTTACGCTCTCATTTCTCATCGAGCACAAGGATATTTCTTATCGATACTATTTTTTGATTTTCCCGATGATTTCCTGCGTGTACATGATCAAGCTGTACAAGAAATTTGAGCGGAAGCCCTTCACCAATATTGCCTACACCTTTCTTGGAATTTTTTACGTTGCCATTCCTTATACGTTGCTCAACATCGCGGTCTTTGAAAATGGTACATATAATTTTGAGATCATCTTCGGCTGTCTTTTCATTTTGTGGGCCAGTGACACGGGCGCCTTCATTGGCGGCACACTTTTCGGAAGACGAAAACTATTTGAACGGATATCTCCAAAAAAGTCCTGGGAAGGTGTAGTAGGTGGAGCACTGCTGGCGTTTGCCTTTGCCTTCCTCATGAATAACTTCTTTCATACCCTTGC
>JAYVQY010000135.1:0-4660 GCA_043776715.1 Cyclobacteriaceae bacterium
GATCGCAGTGTGTATCCGAGCTGAACGTTCCGGAGTTTGAAATAAGAGGTACTCACGATAAAGAAATCGGAAGACCTTCCTTCATTGTTCGCATCGGATAACGACAACATGGGAACATTCGAACTCGTATTTTGAGCGTGGTATGCATTCATAATGCCTACCGCGTTGTTTTGATTGACAAAAAGGCGATTGTAAAGACCATTGCCAGGGTCAACACCCGATCTGCCTGAGATACCCGAACCAAACACTTGCATGTCAAAGTTCTTGTAGGTAAGATCAATCCTGATTCCATATTCAAACTTTGGCAAAACAGTACCCAGCCAGTTTTGATCCAATGCATTTATTATTCCGTCGCCATTCAAATCTTTATACTTAATTCTTCCGATTCCTTTTCCAGGCTGAGTCGGCCAATTATCAACCTCGCTCTGTGATTTGAATATGCCATCAGTTTGATAGCCAAAGAGTGACAATTGGGAGTGACCTACAATCGATTTCTCGGAATTCCCAGGATAAGCAGCACGAACCTCATCTGGTAACTGGGTAATCTTGTCTACGAATTGCCCAACATTTCCTGTAACAGAATACGAGAAATCTCCAACTTTACCCCGATATCCAAGCTGGAGCTCAAATCCATCATTCACTTTAGTGGCACCGTTTACAAATCGCAATTGCCCTTCACCAACTGCTGAGGCAACGGGTGGTTGTATCAAAATGCCCGTAATTTCTCTGTGAAAAATATCAAGCGCTCCAAACACCTTACTCTCAAACAAGGCAAAGTCAAGTCCAAAATTGAATTCGGTTGTTGTCTCCCATTTTAAATCGGGGTTTGCGGCTTGAATGGAAACATAACCAGATGGTAAAGTGCCTCCGTTAACACCAGCAAGATCGTATGCTGTTCCAGTATTCGTATAAGCACCTGAAATTGTGCCATAATTGGGTGCGTACAGTCCAAGGCTGGCCGCATCGCCAATATTTTGATTACCTACCTGTCCAATTCCTGCCCTCAATTTTAAGTCCGAGACTACTTTTAAACTTTGCATAAACGGCTCATTGGCGATTCTCCACCCCACGGTCGCAGCGGGGAAAAATCCATATCTATTATTTGCGCCAAATCGGGAAGAACCATCTCTTCTCAAGGTTACAGAGGCGAGATATTTATCGTTGAACGAGTAGTTGATTTTGCCGAAGAAAGATAACAATTGGTTTCCTGTGGCATTACCGCCCGCCAGGTTGCGGCCAGTCCCGGCATCGAGGTAAAAATAGTCCTCAGTTTGGTTGGCAAATCCTTCCTTGAAAGCATTAAAGGTCTGGAATTGATTTTTGATAGCTTCAACACCGCCGATGAATCCTACATTGCTTTTTCCGAAAGTCCGTTGATACCGCAACGTGTTACTCCAGGTAAGATTAAAAGTAAGAGCGGTTGTATTCCTTAAGCTGTTGACGGATCTGCCGAGGAAGCCTTCCTGAAAATTGACCTCGATATCTTTGCTCAGCACATTCTGATATTCCACTCCCAAACTAGACTTGAAGAACAGATCTTTAATGATTCGTGCTTCCATATACACATTTCCGAAAATTATGGTCTTGTTTACATTGTCCCATTTGTTAATGTCCTGCATATGAAGCGGGTTATTCCTGTCTGAGTAACCACCACCAGTAGGTCCTGCATATTGTCCATCGGTTTGATAAACCGGTATGGTTGGAGCCAGCGTAATGGCAAGAGAAGGAGTTGAGGCTCCGCCAAGATCATTGGCCGTGAGCGTTTGATTTGAAACTGCAATTTCTGTGTTTATCCCAAACTTTAATTTCTTATCAAAGAAGCTCGTATTTGCATTTACTCGTGTGGAATACCGATCATAGTTGGTAAAGGCCATAGTTCCGGTATTTTTAAGGTAACCCATGTTCACAAGGATTGAACTGTTTGCACTTGATCCCGAAAGTGTCAGGTCAGTCTGTGAAATAATAGCCTGCTTATATGTAGTATTCTGCCAATCTGTATCTCCAGCAGGCACCAGAGGATTTCCACCCACTGGATTCACCGGGGTTACACTGTTAAGAACAGGATTGTTAAAATCCTTATTCCAATCAAAAGTATAAAGAGGAGAACTGGGATTGGTTTTATCGTTTACAGAACCTCTCCAGATCGCTTCTCCACGTTGAATCGCGTTTAACATTTTATAACGCTGAGGCTTTTCCGATGCAAATCCAAGGCTGGAATTTAATTGGATCGTTAGTTTCTCAGCCCCATTGGATGACCCATCCTTTGTTGTGACGATGATTACGCCATTGGAAGCTCTTGAACCATAAATCGAGGATGCCGAAGCGTCTTTCAGAACCTGAACGGACTCGATAGAAGATGGGTTCAGGGTGTTAAATATGAGGGGATTTTGAGTAGGTGTTCCGTCAATGATATACAGCGGATCGGTGTTGCCCAATGTGTTTAACCCTCGAATCAAAATCCTGCTGTTCTCACCTGTAGGAGAGCCGCCATTTTTTTCAACATATAATCCCGCCACCCGTCCTTGCAAGGATTGCATGGGGTTTCCACTAGAATTGGCCTGAATGGGTTTCATATCCACTATAGCAACGGCTCCGGTGATGTCCGCTTTCTTTTCAGATCCATATCCTGTTACCACAACTTCCGAAAGTGTTGTTACGTCGACTTGAAGATCAGTATCGATGACCGTTTGGTCACCCACGACAACATCCTTGCTGACATAACCAACGAAGGAAAATACCAATGTTGCAGCTGAGTTTACACTCATGCTAAACTTCCCTGCTACGTCTGTAATCGTTCCATTTGAAGTTCCTTTCTCCAGGACATTCACACCGGGCAAGCCGGTTTTGGATTCATCCCGGACGGTGCCTGATACTGTTATGTTCTGAGCCTGTGCATAACTAAAAGAGGCAAGGAAAAACACAACCAGGAAACCAACCGAAATGTTTTTGAGATTCGGTAGAATTGTTTTTTTCATACTTAATTATTTTGGTTTAGAATTTCTATTTTCACTTTGTATACATTATCCGGAATATTTACCCTTCGTACCTAACTGGTATTCATAACTTCTATCATCGATACATTAAAGTTTTTCAATTTAATTGTCTTTTATTTAGTTATATTTTTCCTGGATGAAAACAATATTCCTTCGAGTTCCTCCAGTGATTTACCATTAGTCTCCGGCATGACCATCAACACGAAAACTAATTGACAAACCATCATTAAAGTGAAAATCATAAAAGAGTTCCCTGCCCCAAATGTTTCTGAGAAATAGGGAAAAGAGAATGTAATAATCGATGCCATCAGCCAGTGCATGAAACTTCCCAGTGACTGACCTTTTGCCCTGACCTCATTCGGAAAGATTTCAGAAATGAATACCCATATAACTGCTCCTTGTGAAAAAGCAAAAAAGGCGATGTAAATGAAGAGATAAATGGATACAGAATAGCCGCTGAAGTCTTGCAGGTAAAAAGATTTTGCAATTAGGGCCAGGGAAACAATAAGTCCAGTTGATCCCACCAGCATTAATTTTTTACGACCAAAGCGATCAATATAATTTACAGCCAGTAGAGTGAATAAGAAATTGATTAATCCAATGCCTGCTGAAGAAAGCAATGCTGAACTTGTACCCAGTCCGGTCATTTCAAATATCCTGGGTGCATAGTAAATGACCGCATTAATACCCGACACCTGATTGAAGATGGCGAAGAATACTGCTAACATGATAGAAAAACTATATTTTCTGTTTAACAGGCTGCCCATCAACGCATCATATTTACCATTGGCGTTTTGAATGGCCTGTACTTCAGCTTTGGCTGTTACAGGATTGATTGCCCTAAAAACTTTTTCCGCCTCGTCAACTGCTCCTTTTTTGAATATTAGCCAACGAGGGCTTTCTGGAATGAAAGGCATTAAGATGAGTAAAATTAAAGATGGGATTGCTATCACACCCAACATGAGGCGCCAGGCGCTTTCGCTAACGCCATTCAGAAAGTAATTAGAGAGAAATGCAAGGAGAATGCCCAGCACGACGTTGAATTGAAACATCATGACCAGCCGCCCCCTGTGTGAAGCGGGAGCTAGTTCACTTATGTACATCGGACCTGCTACTGATGATGCCCCTATAGCAAAACCACCAAAGAGTCTGAAAAACAAGAACACATACCAATTATTCGCCAAAGCCGAACCGATCGATGAAATCAAGAACAGAACGGCGATCCAGTATAGTGTCCGTTTCCTTCCAAACACATCGCATGGAATACCTCCTAAGAGCGCGCCAATTACCGTGCCCATGAGCGCTATGGATACCGTGAGCCCATGTTGAAAAACATTGAGTCCCCATAATTTTTGGATGGCCTGCTCAGCCCCTGAGATAACTGCCGTATCCATCCCAAACAAAAAACCACCAAGGGCAACTGTCTGAGACCAAAATATTAATTTCCGAGGCACCATTGGAATTCTTTAAAAGACAAACGTATCCCTCCACCCGAGGGATTGGTTTTGATTATGTATCAATCTTATTTGATTAAGTTTCTATAACCCTGGGCAGGGAAATTGGTCGAAAACGATTGCGCTAGCCCATTTCATCAGCCTAAAAAGATTATCGCTGACTTTCATTTTTAAATCAGAATTTCAGAATCGTATCAGGATTGAGCTGTTTTG
>JAYVQY010000136.1:0-18275 GCA_043776715.1 Cyclobacteriaceae bacterium
ACAAAACGAAAATCTGTAGTACACAAACTAACACCAGAAAAAACAGAACCTATTAGAACACAGCTACTTCTGACCGGATAGCTGCAAAGTGGGTTAAATAGATTCTGAAACGGGCTTTTCATCATGCCAAACCCTCTATTTAATTGCCGCGTAAATTCACGCTCCGGCTTGCCTATCACAAAAAAGCCATTAATTTTGCACTCCTGTTTTTGGAAATGGGTGTGGTTCAGTGCAGTTGGTGTTTCCCGACAGATCGTTCTTATTAAAATAGCAATACAGTTTCACACTGGGCTTGTTGGCTGAAAGTTTAAATGTAATTGTGTGAAGAAATTGGGGGGATACTCAAGCGGCCAACGAGGACAGACTGTAAATCTGTTGACTTATGTCTTCACAGGTTCGAATCCTGTTCCCCCCACAGCGTCCGCCGGAACTTAAATGAGGGCGGACAAGTATGAATTGTCAATAAACTTCGCCAGCGGGCTTGCCCGCCGAAGCGAAGCGTAGGCGGGAGTAGCTCAGTTGGTAGAGCGATAGCCTTCCAAGCTATAGGTCGCGAGTTCGAACCTCGTTTCCCGCTCAGAGTTGAGAAAGATGAGTGAAAGAGAGGTCGCGCATGCCAGCCAAAGCGTCTCGCGGAGGCTGGAGTTCGAACCTCGTTTCCCGCTCTTGGAAGATGGTTGATAGTTGTTGGTTATTAGTTGTTAGTAGCTCTGCCAACAACGATCAACTGACAACCATCAACGGTCTAAAAAGCCGTTGTAGCTCAGTGGTAGAGCACTTCCTTGGTAAGGAAGAGGTCGTGAGTTCAATCCTCATCAACGGCTCTGTCAGTAGATGAGAATTGATTAGGATGGGGTAGAGTTCCCTGCCCACCGTAGCTGTCTCAGCGAAGGCGGGAATCCTCATCAACGGCTCTGTCAGTAGATGATTAGGATGGGGTAGAGTTCCCTGCCCACCGTAGCTGTCTCAGCGAAGGTGGGAATCCTCATCAACGGCTCTGTCAGTAGATGAGAATTGATTAGGACGGGAAAGAGTTCCCTGCCCGCTGAAGCTGTCTCAGCGTAGGAGGGAATCCTGTTCAACGGCTCACGTAAAGTTGAACAGAAGTTGGATGGTGAGGTTTGAGTTCCCTGCCCGCCGAAGCTGTCTCAGCGTAGGAGGGTCGAACTGAATTTGGAAGTAAAATTTTAATAGAAATCTCTCGATTACCGGTGGGTAGCGACCATCATAAAAGTATCGAAGATCTCAGTGCCACGGGGCAACAACGAATAACCCTTATTCGAAGGCTTAACATGTTTGGGGTGTATGCTTCTTAGACGGAGAAGCTTAGGATTGTAACTTATTTAATCAATTATACACTTTCTAAACATTTAACTGGAATTTTCAAATATGGCAAAAGAAACATTCGATCGTTCGAAACCTCACGTGAACGTGGGTACCATTGGACACGTTGACCACGGTAAGACTACACTGACAGCCGCCATTACAATGGTACTGTCCAAAAAGGGCTTGGCTTCGATAAGAGACTTCTCTTCTATCGACAATGCCCCTGAAGAAAAAGAGCGCGGTATTACCATCAATACTTCGCACGTAGAATATTCTACGGTAAAGCGTCACTATGCACACGTTGACTGCCCCGGCCACGCTGACTATGTGAAGAACATGGTAACAGGTGCTGCACAGATGGACGGTGCTATTCTCGTAGTAGCTGCGACCGATGGTCCGATGCCACAAACTCGTGAGCATATTCTGTTGGCCCGTCAGGTGGGTGTACCCGCCTTGGTGGTGTTCATGAATAAAGTTGACCTTGTAGATGATCTTGAGTTGCTTGACCTGGTTGAGATGGAAGTTCGCGAACTTCTTTCTTCCTACAGCTTCCCTGGCGACACGATGCCGGTGATCAGAGGCTCTGCTCTTGGTGCACTGAACGGTGAGCCGAAGTGGGTTGAGAAGATCGATGAGCTCATGAATGCAGTGGATGATTTCATTCCGCTCCCGATCCGTGCCATCGACAAAGACTTCCTGATGCCGGTAGAAGACGTGTTTTCTATCACTGGTCGAGGTACAGTAGCTACTGGCCGTATCGAGCGTGGTATTATTAAGACTGGTGACTCGGTACAAATATTGGGAATGGGCGCCGAAAACCTTACTTCTACGATCACTGGGGTTGAGATGTTCCGCAAAATCCTTGATAGAGGTGAAGCCGGCGATAACGTAGGGCTCCTCCTCCGCGGTATTGAAAAAACTGATATTTGCCGTGGAATGGTTATTTGCAAGCCAGGCACGGTAACGCCTCATGCCAAATTCAAGGCCGAGGTTTATGTGTTGAGCAAGGAAGAAGGCGGTCGTCACACTCCTTTCTTTAATAAGTACCGCCCTCAGTTCTTCTTCCGTACGACGGATGTGACTGGCGAAATCATGCTCCCAAAAGGAGTTGAAATGGTGATGCCAGGTGACAACGTTTCCATTGACGTGGAATTGATCAATAAAATAGCCATGGAAAAAGGTCTTCGGTTCGCCATCCGCGAAGGTGGTCGTACGGTTGGCTCTGGCCAGGTAACTGAAATTCTTGACTAAAATCGAGAATCTCTTAGCCAGCAAAGCTTTCCAAAAGGCGGTTAAGTGATTGATAATCAAATCGAAGCGTTTCCTGGAAATTTCCAGGAAACGCTTTTGTTTTGAAACCTTTTGTCCTACATTTGCAGTCCTTTTGAATTTAGGGTACGGGTAGGGTTCTTAAGGGCTCTCCACAAGTGGTGGATTGGACCAAACGGGTGTAGCTCAATTGGTAGAGTAGCGGTCTCCAAAACCGTTGGCTGGGAGTTCGAGTCTCTCCACCCGTGCTTCGTCCGATGAAGCCTTAGCGAAGGCGGACATATATCAGGAGTAAAAAGCCTGAAAGTGAAAAGAAAGGTAAAAAATGGAAAGAGTAAAGAATTACCTGTTGGAGTCAATTGAAGAGGTTCGGAATAAGGTCTCATGGCCGAAATTCAGCGAGCTTCAGAGCAGTGCCATTTTGGTGCTGGTCGCTTCCCTGATTTTCGCACTGGTGATTGGATTAATAGATGTGGGTTTTAAGAACGCTTTGTCTTGGTTCTACCAGGAGTTTTAAGTCAGCAAGGAAATGGGTGAACTAAAGTGGTACGTTTTACGCGTAATCAGCGGCCAGGAAAAGAAAGTGAAGTCTTACCTGGAAACTGAAATCGACCGCTCCAAACTCACTGAATCAATACCTCAGGTGTTGATTCCTTCTGAGAAAGTGTATGAGATGCGCAATGGGAAGAAGAAAATGCGTGAAAAGAATTTCTTCCCCGGGTATGTGTTGGTTTCAGCTGATTTAGGCCACCCAGAGGCCCACCACACAGTGACAAACATTCCTGGAGTGATTGGGTTTCTAGGTAACAATGGCACAGGCTCCGCAAAAGATCCGGTGGCTTTGAGACAAACAGAGGTAAACCGCATTTTAGGTAAAGTAGATGAGGTGGATGAGGTGGGGGAGAAATTGGAGAGACCGTTTATAAAGGGCGAATCAGTGAAGGTGATGGATGGTCCTTTCAGCGGATTTACCGGAGCAGTTGAAGAGATTTTTGAAGACAAGAAGAAACTGAATGTAATGGTGAAAATATTCGGTCGGAATACACCGGTCGAGTTGAGCTATATGCAAGTTGAAAAGTTAGACTAAGAGTATTATGGCAAAGGAAGCGATAGGCTTTTTAAAACTGCAGGTAAAAGGAGGCGCGGCCAACCCCGCACCACCCATTGGTCCTGCATTGGGTAGCAAGGGTTTGAACATTATGGACTTCTGCAAGCAGTTCAATGCTCGCTCGCAGGATAAGCCAGGCCAGGTGTTGCCGGTTTTGATCACTATATATAATGACAAATCTTTTGACTTTGTCATTAAGACACCTCCTGCAGCCGTTTTGATCATGGAGGCCATTAAGATTCAGAAGGGTTCAAAGGAGCCTAACCGTACAAAAGTGGGCTCAATTTCCTGGGATCAGGTCAAAAAGATTGCAGAAACGAAGATGCCTGACCTCAACGCCTTTAAAGTTGAGTCAGCGATGAAAATGATTGCTGGTACAGCCCGCAGCATGGGCGTCACCGTAAGCGGTGCTGCTCCGTGGGATAAATAATAAATAATCATGGCAAGGATTTCAAAAAACAGAAAAGCGGTAGTGGCAAAATACAATTCAGAGAAAGAATATTCTCTGGAGGATGCCTCTAAACTTGTGAAGGAGATCACGTTCACCAAGTTTGACGCTTCCGTAGACGTTGACATTCGTTTGGGTGTTGATCCTAAGAAATCAGACCAAATGGTTCGCGGTGTGGTGTCTCTTCCTCATGGCCTGGGCAAAGTGGTTCGCGTGTTGGTGCTTTGCACTCCTGACAAGGTTCAAGAGGCAAAAGACGCCGGTGCGGAGCATGTCGGCCTGGATGAATTTGTAACTAAAATTGAAGGCGGCTGGACGGACATCGATGTGATTATCTGTACACCCACCGTGATGGCGAAAGTAGGTAAGTTAGGTAAGGTACTCGGCCCCCGTGGCTTAATGCCTAACCCGAAGTCTGGTACCGTGACCCTGGAAGTTGGAAAAGCAGTGAAAGATGTTAAAGCAGGTAAGGTAGACTTCAAAATTGACAAACAAGGACTCATTCATGCTTCCGTAGGTAAGGCTTCCTTCAGCGCGGACAAAATCAAAGATAATGCCGCTGAACTTATTAACATGGTTGCAAAGTTAAAACCGGCCTCTTCGAAAGGAACGTATTTCCAAAGCATTAGCCTTTCGACGACGATGAGCCCCGGCATAATGATCGATGCGAGTTCAATTGTAGGACTCTAAAATTTAAGACGATGACCCGAGAGGAAAAAGGACAAATTATTGATGAGTTGGCAGAGAAATTTTCTCAGCACAACCATTTTTACATTACCGATGCTTCGGGATTTTCGGTAGAGCAGATTAATGCATTCCGCAGAATTTGCTTTAAGAAAGGTGTTGAATACCGCGTGTACAAAAACACCCTGATCCGGAAAGCCCTGGAACGTAAGCAAGGTGCAAATTTCGACCCTTTGTATAAGGTGCTGCATGGTTTTTCTGGTGTGATCTTTTCCAAAGAATCAAGCAACGCACCGGCCAAAGCCATCAAGGAATATCGGAAGAAGAATGAAGGCAAGCCCGTTTTTAAAGGTGCTTGTATTGAGTCCGACTTGTTTATCGGCGAGGAAAACCTGAACGTCCTCAACGACCTCAAGTCGAAAAATGAAATCATTGGTGAAATTATTTCCATGTTACAATCACCTGCACAGAATGTATTGTCTGCCCTCTTGAGCAGCAAGCAGACCATTGCAGGATTGGTTAAGACATTGGAAGGAAGAGCAAAATAATTTATTGAAACAGAATCTTAAACACTTAACAACATGGCAGACATCAAATCAATTGGAGATCAACTCGTAGAACTTTCCGTAAAAGAGGTAACCGAATTAGCCTCATACCTGAAAGAAACGTATGGTATAGAACCTGCTGCAGCAGCTGCAGTAATCGCAGGTCCTGCGGCTGGCGGCGCTGCCGCAGCAGCTGAAAAAACTAATTTCGACGTTGTGTTGAAAGCTCCGGGTGTTAACAAACTTCAGATCGTGAAGCTTGTGAAAGAACTCACTGGTCTTGGCTTGAAAGAAGCAAAAGACATGGTGGATGGAGCTCCTAAAACCATCAAGGAAGGCTTACCAAAAGACGAAGCTGAAAATCTCAAGAAGCAACTCATTGAGGCTGGTGCCGACGTTGAGTTGAAATAACTTATTGAAGACGCTGGGTACCGTCTAACCGGATTTAGGCCCCAACCCCGACTTGTCGGGGTGGGGTTATTTCTATTTGTACCTACTTTATGTTCTAGTCCAGGAACCTTTAAATAAAAACGCACCTTGGCAAAGAAGACTATTAATAGCAGGATTGACTTTTCAAACATTGAAAAGATTATTGAATATCCTGATTTCCTCGATCTTCAACTTCAATCATTCAAAGACTTTTTACAGATCGAAACGCCTGCTGAAAAGCGGCAGAATGAAGGCCTGTTCAAAGTGTTTGCGGAAAATTTTCCCATCTCCGACTCACGCGAGAATTTCGTGCTGGAGTTCGTGGACTATACCATCGATCCGCCCAAGTATTCGGTGGACGAGTGTATCGACCGGGGACTGACTTTTTCTGTTCCACTGAAAGCGAAACTTCGCCTCACCTGTAACGATGAGGACAACGAGGATTTCGAAACAATTGAACAGGAAGTGTTTCTAGGAAACATTCCTTACATGACTGAGAAAGGCTCCTTTGTAATCAATGGAGCAGAACGCGTAATTGTTTCACAGCTGCATCGTTCACCAGGTGTTTTCTTTGCCATGAGCAAACACACGAATGGTACCAAGCTGTACTCAGCGCGCATCATTCCATTTAAGGGATCATGGATTGAGTTCGCCACAGACGTGAACTCTGTGATGTATGCCTACATCGACAGGAAGAAAAAATTCCCCGTAACGACTTTGCTTCGTGCCATCGGTTATGGCACAGATAAAGATATCCTCGACCTCTTCGGATTGTCAGAAGAAGTAGAGGCAACAAAAAGCACTTTGAAGAAAGTGGTTGACCGGAAGCTGGCGGCTAGGGTGCTCAAAACCTGGACCGAAGACTTCGTGGATGAAGATACTGGTGAAGTTGTATCCATTGACCGCAATGAAGTGCTGCTGGAGCGCGACCATGTCCTCGTGATGGAGGATGTTGAAACGATCGTAGAAAGCGGCGTGAAGTCAATCATTCTGCATCGTGATGATGTGAATGTGACAGACTATCACATCATCTTCAACACACTGGCTAAAGACAATTCGAATTCAGAAAAAGAAGCGGTGGAGCAAATCTATCGTCAGCTTAGGAATACAGAAGCACCCGATGAGCAAACAGCGCGTGATATTATCCAAAGCCTTTTCTTTAGCGAAAAACGCTATGACCTCGGTGAAGTAGGCCGTTATCGCATCAACAAGAAACTGGGTCTTGAATTAAGCGCCGACCAACGTGTGTTGACAACGCAAGACATTATCCTTATTGTAAAATATTTGATTGGCCTGGTAAACTCCAAAGCCCTCGTGGACGACATTGACCACTTGAGCAACCGGAGGGTGCGCACAGTAGGCGAACAGCTCTACACACAATTTGGTGTAGGGCTCGCCCGCATGGCGCGTACGATCAAAGAAAGAATGAATGTTCGTGATAATGAAGACTTCAAGCCTGTTGATTTGATCAACGCAAGGACCTTGTCTTCTGTGATCAATTCATTCTTTGGTACCAATCAGCTTTCGCAGTTCATGGATCAAACCAACCCGCTCGCAGAGATCACGCACAAGCGTAGGATGTCTGCACTCGGGCCCGGTGGTCTTTCACGCGAACGTGCAGGCTTTGAGGTTCGTGACGTTCACTATACTCACTACGGACGGCTTTGTACAATCGAGACCCCGGAAGGTCCAAACATCGGATTGATATCTTCCCTTTGTGTTCACGCTAAGGTGAATAAAATGGGCTTCATTGAAACGCCCTATCGAAAAGTCGATGCAGGCCGCGTGAAGACAAAGGATATCATTTTCCTTACAGCGGAAGAGGAAGATACTTTCAATATTGCTCAGGCAAATGCAAGGCTTAAACCAAATGGCGAATTCGTAGCCGAAAAAGTAAAAGCGCGCTTTGAAGGGGACTTCCCGGTGGTAGAACCAAAGGAAGTGAAATACATGGATGTGGCCCCGAATCAAATCGTTTCGATTGCTGCTTCCCTGATTCCATTCCTAGAGCACGACGATGCAAACCGTGCCCTCATGGGTTCAAACATGCAACGTCAGGCAGTGCCGCTGATGAGGCCAGAGGCGCCGATTGTAGGTACCGGCTTGGAAGCTCGCATCGCATTGGATTCACGCTCGCTTTTATTGGCCGAAGCTAATGGCGTAGTAGATTATGTGGATGCCCGCAAAATTGTGGTTAAATATGACGTATCAGAAGAGCAGCAACTTGTTCGCTTTGATGATGAGTACAGAAGCTATAAACTAATCAAGTTCAGAAGAACCAATCAGGATACTTGCATCAACCTCACACCACTTGTTAAGAAAGGTCAGAAGGTTGAGAAAGGCCAGCCTTTGTGTCAGGGTTATGCAACTGAAAATGGTGAGCTGGCACTCGGACGCAACCTATTAGTTGCCTACATGCCATGGCAGGGATATAATTTTGAGGATGCGATCGTAATCTGCGAACGTGTTGTGCAAGATGATATCTACACCTCCATCCACGTAGAAGAATTTGAACTCGAAGTACGCGATACCAAGCGCGGCGAGGAAGAACTCACGTCTGAAATTCCGAATGTAAGCGAGGAGGCTGTCAAGCATCTTGATGAGAATGGAATCATTCGAATCGGAGCTGAAGTTCGTGAAGGAGATATATTGATTGGTAAGATCACTCCAAAAGGTGAAACAGATCCTACACCGGAAGAAAAACTTTTGCGTGCCATCTTTGGCGACAAAGCCGGTGACGTGAAAGATGCTTCAATGAAGGCGCCTCCCTCGCTGAAAGGCGTTGTGATTGAAACGAAACTTTTCTCGCGCCCTAAGCGCGACAAAGATGTTCGCACAAAGTCCAAGAAGGAGTTGGATGCATTGAAGGCCCGCTACAGCAAGTCGCTGGCAGAGCTCCGGTCTGAAATGGTTAAGAAACTGACCACGATTCTCACGGGGAAAACCAGCCAGGGAGTGAAGCACAAATTTGGTGATGAACTCATCAGCAAGGGTGTGAAATTCTCCGGAAAGGTGATTGAAAGCAATCTCTTCCCAGACAAGAATATTTACAGAGATGAGAGCAATTACAATGTTCCTGAGGAAGTCAATTTGATTGCTGACATAAGCCTGGAATCGTGGACTACAGACGATCATTCGAGTGAGATGATCGCAGAGATTGTTAAGAATTATCTTAACAAACGCAATGTCATCGCAGGTGAATTTAAGCGTGAACGCTTTACCCTTGAGGTTGGTGATGAACTCCCGGCAGGCATTGTTCAGTTAGCCAAGGTGTATGTAGCCAAGAAGCGTAAGCTGAAAGTAGGTGATAAGATGGCCGGACGCCATGGTAACAAAGGCGTTGTTGCCAGGATCGTACGTGATGAAGACATGCCATTCCTGGAAGATGGAACACCGGTGGATATCTGTTTGAACCCGCTGGGTGTGCCTTCCCGTATGAACCTGGGACAGATTTATGAAACCGTATTGGCGTGGGCAGGTAAGAAGTTGGGTAGAAAATATGCTACTCCGATTTTTGACGGTGCCAGCCTCGAGGATGTTTCAGCTGAATTGAAAGAGGCAGGATTGCCGGAATTCGGAAGAACTTTCTTATACGATGGACTTACTGGACAACGGTTTGATCAATCGGTAACGGTTGGAATGGCCTACATGTTGAAGTTGGGTCACCTTGTGGATGATAAGATGCACGCTCGTTCCATCGGACCTTATTCACTCATTACGCAACAACCTTTGGGTGGAAAAGCTCAGTTTGGTGGTCAGCGTTTTGGAGAAATGGAAGTTTGGGCCATTGAGGCATTCGGTGCTTCTCATATTCTTCAGGAGATTCTGACCATTAAGTCTGATGACGTGGTGGGTAGGGCGAAAGCTTACGAATCGATTGTGAAAGGTGAGAACATGCGCAAGCCGAATATCCCTGAGTCATTCAATGTATTGGTGCATGAGCTAAGAGGCCTTGCACTCGAGATAACTATGGATTAGTGAATTCGTCGGACTACCCAAAGTGGTCCGACGAATTGGATTTTTAATTAAATAACTGAAAACTCACAATATGTCTTTCAGAAAAAATAAAAAGTTTAACAACGACTTCTCAAAGATCACCATCAGCCTGGCTTCTCCTGAATCCATCCTGGAGAGTTCACATGGTGAAGTAACGCAACCTGAAACCATCAACTATCGGACCTATAAGCCGGAGATGGGTGGATTATTCTGTGAGCGCATTTTTGGTCCCGTAAAAGACTGGGAGTGTCATTGTGGAAAATACAAACGCATTCGTTACAAGGGCATCATCTGCGACCGTTGCGGTGTAGAGGTGACCGAGAAAAAAGTAAGACGTGAGCGTATGGGCCACATCGAGTTGGTGACTCCTGTGGCACACATCTGGTATTTCCGTTCCTTGCCAAATAAAATAGGATACCTTCTGGGTCTTCCTACCAAGAAACTTGATCAGATCATTTACTATGAACGCTATGCTGTCATTCAGCCTGGTATAAAAGAGGAAGATGGCATCAATCGTCTGGATTTTCTGACGGAGGAAGAGTATTTGGATATCGTGGATAAGCTGCCACGCGAAAACCAGATGCTGGATGACAATGATCCAAAGAAATTTATTGCCAAAATGGGGGCGGATGCCCTGGAGATGCTGCTCAGCCGCGTGAAACTAAATGAGCTCTCTTATGAACTTCGTCATCAGGCGGCCACAGACACTTCTCAACAACGCAAGGCAGAGGCACTCAAAAGATTAAAAGTCGTTGAAGCTTTCCGCGATGCAAATACACGTGTTGAAAACAGACCACAGTGGATGATCATTAAGATGGTACCGGTAATTCCTCCGGAACTTCGTCCTCTGGTGCCACTGGATGGCGGTCGTTTTGCGACATCTGACTTGAATGATCTTTACCGACGTGTGATTATCCGTAATAACCGTCTGAAGAGATTGATTGATATCAAAGCCCCGGAAGTTATTTTGAGAAATGAGAAGCGCATGCTTCAGGAAGCCGTGGACTCTTTGTTTGACAATTCAAGAAAAGTCAATGCCGTTCGTTCAGAAGGAAACCGCGCGTTAAAGTCCCTCAGCGATATGCTGAAAGGAAAACAAGGTCGCTTCCGTCAGAACCTGTTAGGAAAGCGTGTCGACTATTCTGGCCGATCAGTAATTGTGGTAGGCCCGGAGTTGAAATTACATGAGTGTGGTCTTCCGAAAGACATGGCGGCAGAGTTATTCAAGCCCTTCATCATTCGCAAACTCATTGAAAGAGGAATTGTAAAAACAGTTAAGTCTGCGAAGAAGATCGTTGACCGTAAAGACCCTGTGGTGTGGGATATTTTAGAGAATGTTTTGAGAGGACATCCAGTGCTCCTCAATCGTGCTCCAACGCTTCACCGACTTGGTATCCAGGCTTTCCAACCAAAGCTTATAGAGGGTAAAGCAATTCAATTGCACCCGCTTGTTTGTACGGCATTCAATGCTGACTTTGACGGAGACCAAATGGCCGTTCACGTGCCACTGGGTCAGGAAGCAATTGTAGAGGCTTCTTTGCTGATGCTTTCATCACACAATATTCTTAACCCTTCAAATGGGGCTCCTATTACCGTGCCATCTCAGGACATGGTATTGGGATTGTACTATTTGACAAAGGGAAGAAAGGGTGAGCTTGGTGAAGGCAAAACTTATTTCGGACCAGAAGAAGTAATCATCGCCTATAATGAGGGCAAGCTCTCAAAGCATGCAATTATTAAAGTACGTGTGAAAGTGAAAGATAAAAAGACTGGTGAGATTGCAAGAAAGACACTGGAGACAGTGACAGGTCGTGTGGTCTTTAATCAAGTAATGCCTGAAGAAGTTGGATTCGTGGATGAACTCCTCACCAAGAAAAAGCTTCAAGGTATTATCGCGGATGTCTATAAAATTGCTGGATTGGCCAAAGCAGCAAAATTCCTCGACGACATTAAGGAGCTTGGCTTCCAGATGGCGTATCGTGGCGGATTGTCCATTGGTCTCGATGATGTGAAGATACCAGCAGAAAAGCCAAAATTGGTGGCCACAGCCCAACAGGAAGTGGATGGTGTGTGGAACAACTATATGATGGGTCTGATCACCGACAATGAACGTTATAATCAGGTGATTGATATCTGGACCAGAACCAATACGCTGCTTACCAACACGCTGATGAAGCAGTTGGAAGAAGATCAAGGTGGGTTCAACTCGATCTATATGATGATGCACTCAGGTGCACGTGGTTCGAGAGAACAAATTCGTCAGTTGGGAGGAATGCGCGGCCTCATGGCCAAGCCACAGAAGAACCTGGCGGGATCTGTAGGCTCCATTATTGAAAACCCCATCTTGTCAAACTTTAAAGAAGGACTTGATGTGTTGGAGTATTTTATCTCTACCCATGGTGCAAGGAAAGGTCTTGCAGACACAGCCTTAAAGACTGCGGATGCTGGTTACCTGACCCGCCGATTGGTAGACGTAGCGCAAGACCTTGTCATCACAGAAGAGGACTGCGGCACATTGCGTGGACTGAAAGTAACAGCTTTAAAAGATAACGAAGACATCGTTGAGCCGCTTTCCGAACGTATCGTGGGCCGTGTGTCGGTGCATGATATCTATGATCCTATCACCGATGAAATGATTTGCCCTGCGAGCAATGAGATCACGGATGAAATCGCAAAGCGGATTGATGAGACGAGCATTGAAGAGGTGGAAATTCGTTCCATCCTTACTTGCGAATCACGGGTCGGCGGATGTGCAAAATGTTATGGTCGCAACCTGGCAACAGGCAGAATGGTGCAGGCAGGTGAGGCCGTTGGAGTAATTGCCGCACAATCGATCGGCGAGCCTGGTACGCAGCTTACGCTTCGCACATTCCACGTGGGAGGTGCAGCGTCCAACATTGCAACAGAAGCAAGCATCAAGGCTAAGTTTACAGGAGTGATAGAGTTTGAGGCCGTTCGTACCATCGATTCAACCGATAAGGATGGTAATAAAGTGAAGGTGGTCATGGGACGTACCGGCGAAATTCGAATCATAGAGAAAGAAAAGAGCCGCGTTCTGATTTCCAATAACGTTCCTTATGGTGCGTTTTTATTAGTGAAAGACGGACAGAAAGTTGAAAAAGGTGATGAGCTATGTAACTGGGATCCTTACAACGCTGTCATCTTATCTGAGTTTGATGGTGAGATTGAATATGAGGCAATCATAGAGGGTATCACCTATAAAGAGGAATCGGACGAGCAGACTGGTCACCGTGAGAAAGTGATTACCGAGACCCGCGACAAGACTAAGAATCCTGCCATTCTTGTAAAAGGGAAGAGCGATTCCAAAGGGTATAACATCCCGGTAGGAGCCCACTTGGCAGTGGATTCAGGCGAGAAGATCAAGGCAGGACAAGTGCTGGTGAAGATTCCGCGCGCGGTTGGTAAATCACGTGATATCACGGGAGGATTGCCTCGTGTGACTGAATTATTTGAGGCTCGTAATCCTTCTAACCCAGCAGTGGTAAGTGAGATTGATGGTGTGGTGACGTATGGAGGTATCAAGCGTGGAAATCGTGAAATTTTCATCGAATCCCGTGATGGTGTTCAGAAGCGTTACCTTGTGCCACTTTCAAAACATATCCTTGTACAAGACAATGATTTTGTGAAGGCAGGGCAGCCGCTTTCAGATGGTGCAATCACTCCTTCCGATATACTCTCGATCAAAGGCCCTACGGCGGTTCAAGAGTATTTGGTGAATGAGATTCAGGAAGTGTACCGTCTGCAAGGTGTGAAGATCAACGATAAGCACATCGAAGCAATTGTGAGTCAAATGATGCAGAAAGTAGAGATCATCGATAGTGGTGATACCAGCTTCCTACAGGGTGAATACGTGGATAAACTGGAGTTCCGTGAGTTAAACGACCTGGTTCTTGACAAGAAGGTTGTCTTGGAGGCTGGCGATTCTCAAAAGTTCAAACCAGGACAGATTGTTTCTGCCCGTGAATTGCGTGATGAGAACTCTTCTCTCAAAAGAAAAGATCAGAAAATAACAGAGGTACGCGATGCTATGCCGGCTGTTTCAAGGCCAACGTTGCAAGGTATTACCCAGGCTTCCTTGAAAACAGAAAGCTGGCTGTCAGCTGCTTCTTTCCAGGAAACCACAAAGGTGCTAAGCGAAGCTGCTATCAGAGGTAAGACCGATCACCTGGCTGGTCTCAAAGAGAACGTGATTGTAGGCCACTTAATACCAGCGGGAACAGGTCAGCGCAAACTCAATGACCTGATCGTAGGTTCTGAAGAGGAGTATGAAAAGATGGTCGAGTCAACCAATACCCCTGCTCCCGTAAGAAAGGAAAAGGAATTACAGGTTTAGAAATACAATGTTTAAGGTTCAAAGTTGTGATCACTACGACTTTGAACCTTAAGCTTTCAACTTTAAGCTCCAACAAAGCCATGGCAGAAGATAAGAATCAGCCTCCGCAAAATCAGATCAATATTGAGCTGAGCGAAGAGATCGCAGAGGGAGTCTATTCTAACCTGGCCATGATCGCCCACTCCAACAGCGAATTTGTCATTGATTTTATTCGCCTCATGCCGGGAGTTCCAAAGGCAAAGGTAAAATCCCGGATTGTCATCACTCCAGAGCACGCCAAGAGGTTGCTTTCTGCCCTCAAAGACAACATCGAAAAGTACGAAGCTTCTTTTGGCCCGATCAAGCGGACTGATGAATTGCCAAAATTCCCTATGAATTTTGGTGGGGCAATGGGGGAAGCTTAAGGGGGAAAGGACTGATAACCAGCAAAATAGGATTCAAAATTCTTTAAACTTAAGGTTTTGCATCCTATTTTCTTTTAAATACCTTTGCAGTCCAATTTTTAAGCGGTTCAAAAGAGACAAAATAAATGCCTACCATTCAACAACTCGTACGCAAAGGTCGGAAGAAATTGACTTTCAAATCAAAGTCACCTGCCTTGGATTCTTGCCCTCAGCGCAGGGGAGTGTGTACACGTGTCTACACCACCACACCTAAGAAGCCTAACTCAGCCCTTAGAAAAGTGGCTCGCGTAAGACTCACAAACGGTAAAGAAGTCAATGCTTATATCCCAGGAGAAGGGCACAACCTTCAGGAGCACTCGATCGTGTTGATCCGTGGAGGCAGAGTAAAAGATCTTCCTGGTGTGCGTTACCACATTATCCGTGGTGCACTCGACACAGCAGGTGTAGGTGGAAGGCAGCAAAGCCGTTCCAAGTATGGTACGAAAAGACCAAAGGCTGGAGCCGCGGCCGCAGCTGCGAAAGGTGCACCTGCCGCTAAGAAAAAATAATCAGTACACATCATGAGAAAATCAAAACCCAAGAAAAGATACCTCCTCCCGGACCCGAAGTTCAGCGACACGCTGGTCACAAAGTTCGTGAACTACATGATGGAGCAGGGCAAGAAGAGTGTGGCCTACAACATCTTCTATGATGCCATCGGCATCGTGGAGAAGAAATCGGGCGAGAGCGGACTTGAAGTTTGGAAACGTGCCATGAACAATCTGATGCCTTCAGTTGAAGTGAAGAGCCGCAGAGTTGGTGGAGCTACTTTTCAGGTACCGATAGAAATTAGACCTGAGCGTAAGGTTAATCTTAGCATCAAATGGCTTATCGATTTCTCACGGGTGCGTGGTGAAAAGACCATGATGGATAAGTTGGCAGCAGAAATTCTTGCCGCTTCAAAAGGAGAAGGCGCAGCCATCAAGAAGAAGGACGATACTCACAGAATGGCAGAAGCAAACAAAGCATTTTCACACTTCAGATTCTAATTCAGAATGGCAAGAGACTTACGATATACAAGGAACATAGGAATTGCTGCGCACATAGATGCTGGTAAAACAACGACCACAGAGCGCATCTTGTATTATGCTGGTGTGAATCATAAGATTGGCGAAGTACACGATGGTGCCGCCACCATGGATTGGATGGAGCAAGAGCAGGAGAGAGGCATTACCATCACTTCTGCAGCCACCACAGTTTATTGGAAATACAAGAACAATGACTACCACGTTAACATCATTGATACGCCAGGGCACGTTGATTTTACCGTTGAGGTAAATCGTTCTCTAAGGGTACTCGATGGACTGGTGTTCTTGTTTAGTGCAGTTGATGGCGTAGAGCCTCAGTCAGAAACAAACTGGCGCCTGGCAGACAACTATAAAGTGGCCCGCATTGGATTTGTAAATAAAATGGACCGCGCTGGAGCAGATTTTCTCGGTGTATGCAAGCAGGTGAAGGATAAACTCGGAAGCAAGGCGGTAGCACTTCAGCTCCCGATTGGTGAAGAGGATAATTTTAAAGGAGTAGTCGACCTGGTTGGTAATAAAGGCATTATCTGGAATGATAGTGACAAAGGCATGACGTTCCATGAGATACCGATTCCAGCGGACATGGTGGAGGAAGCAAAAGAATACCGGGAGAAGCTTCTGGAAGCAGTTGCAGAAGTAGACGAGACGCTCATCGAAAAATATTTCGAAGATCCTAATTCCATTTCTGAGGAAGAAATATTGAAAGCATTGCGTGAGGCCACCGTCAGCATGAAGATTGTGCCCATGGTGTGTGGTTCTTCTTTCAAGAACAAGGGTGTACAGACCATGCTTGATTATGTCATGGAGTTACTTCCTTCTCCAATGGATAAGGATGTGATTATTGGCACCGACCCTGATACAGGGGAGGAGGTATCGATTAAGCCTGATGAAAAGGAACCCTTCGTCGCGTTGGCATTCAAGATTGCAACAGACCCTTTTGTTGGCCGCTTGTGTTTTATCAGAGCTTATTCTGGTGTTCTTGAGTCTGGGTCGTATGTATACAATACCCGTTCAGAGCAGAAAGAACGCATATCACGTGTTTTTCAAATGCATGCCAACAAACAGAAGCAGATTGACAGACTGCCGGTAGGTGATATTGGCGCAGTTGTTGGCTTTAAGGACATTAAGACTGGCGATACGCTTTGTGATGAAAAGCGAAAAATTGTATTGGAATCAATGGTATTCCCAGAACCTGTGATCGGCTATGCGATTGAACCTAAGAAGCAAGCTGACTCAGACAAACTGGGGATGGCGATTTCGAAGTTGGTTGAAGAAGATCCTACCCTTCGTGTGAATACCGACCACGAAACTGGGCAGGTCATTCTCCGTGGAATGGGCGAATTGCACCTTGAAATTATCATCGAGCGGTTGAAACGAGAATTTAAAGTGGAGATTAACCAGGGTGCTCCCCAGGTGGCCTACAAGGAATCCCTCACTAAATCCATTGAACATAAGGAAGTTTATAAGAAGCAAACCGGTGGTCGCGGTAAATTTGCTGACATCGTGTTTGAGATCGGACCCCGCGTGCTGGGACCGGAGGATAAGCCGGGCCTCGAGTTCGAGAATGATATTGTAGGCGGAGTGATCCCAAGAGAATTTATTCCTGCCATTGAGAAAGGCTTTGGCTTGGCGATGGTAAACGGTCCATTGGCCGGGTACCCGATCGACAATATGAAGGTCAGGTTGTTCCACGGATCTTACCATGATGTCGACTCAGATTCACTGTCGTTTGAACTGGCCGCACGCATTGGTTTTAGAGAAGCAGCAAGGAAATGCGGGCCTCAACTGCTGGAACCGATCATGGGGGTAGAAGTTATTTCTCCAGATGAATATACAGGATCTGTGACAGGAGACTTAAATAGAAGAAGAGGAATCATGAAGGGCATGGATACCCGTGCCGGTGCCCAAGTGATAAGGGCCGATGTGCCATTGTCTGAATTGTTCGGATACGTTACTGATTTGCGTACGATTACATCCGGACGTGCTTCTGCATCGTTAACATTCTCTCACTATGCTCCTGTGCCAAGGGCATTGGCTGAAAAGGTAATCGAAGAAGTAAAAGGTACCGTGGCCGCCAAATAAAGATCTATAAAAGGTATGAATCAGAAAATAAGAATCAAACTCAAGTCGTACGATCACAACCTGGTGGACAAGTCATCAGAGAAGATCGTCCGCGCAGTAAAAGCAACTGGAGCAGTGGTCAGTGGCCCTATTCCATTGCCGACCGAAAAGGAGAAGTTTACTGTACTTCGCTCACCCCACGTGAACAAAAAATCAAGGGAACAATTCCAACTATGTACCTTCAAGCGTTTGGTTGATATTTATTCCAATAGCGCCAAGACGGTGGATGCACTTATGAAACTTGAACTTCCGAGCGGAGTTGATGTTGAGATAAAAGTATAGTGGATGTAAAAAAGTTAATTTGAAGCCCTATTCCGGTTCCGGGGTAGGGTTTTTTTATGAATATACCTTCAGAGAAGAAAGACAAACTCCCGACTCCAGTTTCAGGTGATTTTTATTGGGAGAACGGGTTTATGGTTTTTACGGAGTAAGCATCCGATGAAGTACATATTTCCTTAGCCAAAGGTTGGTAGTAGTTTTGGGTTTCACTAAAACTACATTATGAAGACCGAAAATTCAATTTC
>JAYVQY010000137.1:0-18220 GCA_043776715.1 Cyclobacteriaceae bacterium
GCCTTCGGTGCTGATGGTCACCAATGGGTCACGGCTCGCTTCAATAAGGCTAAGTGAATATTTGGAAAGCAACTTCTGAGCAGTGACGTCTCTGGCAACGATTACCACGCCCAATACATTTCCCCGATCATCTTTATAAACAGACCCATTGAATAATACATCAGTGAGCTTGCCGTCTTTATGCCGGAGGGTAAGCGGAGAATCGGCTACTGATCCTTTCGCGAATACTTCCTGATAAACTTCACGAGCTTTTTGGGGTTCGGTGAAATAATCAAAGAAATCTGTCCCGGTAA
Organism: Cyclobacteriaceae bacterium; assembly: GCA_043776715.1. Lineage (GTDB taxonomy): Bacteria > Bacteroidota > Bacteroidia > Cytophagales > Cyclobacteriaceae > ELB16-189. The sequence continues at coordinate 294 of JAYVQY010000137.1, forward strand.
GTTTCGTGCGTGGCAAGCCTGTGATGTTTGCCAGTGCCTCATTCATGTCAGTAATCTTACCTTTGGTGTTGATGGTCACCAACGGGTCGAGGCTAGCCTCTATCAGACTTCTTGCGTATTGAGATTCCTCTCTCTTGGCTACTTCCATCTCCTATCTATTCCAGCCACATGGCAACTATGAATGAAAAATACTTTTCAAATGCGTTTATGCTGCTTCGCCACAGCGGCTCATCAGCCGATTCTACAATTCAGAAATGATTTTGTGAATGTCTTCTTTGGTTTTGCCAAGCTTTGTCTGAAGTCGGCCTACCAATTCATCTTGCTTACCTTCCACCAGGAGTAAATCATCGTCGGTGAGGATGGCAAATTTTTGCTTCAGTTTTCCTTTCGTAGTGTTCCAGTTTCCAAGAAGTTCAGTGGCATTCATAAGTAAACGGGTTGATTTTAGGATGTTATTTAGCTTGTTACAGAAATTTTTGTGCCAGCAAGGGGCCAGACGATTATCTCCAGCGGCAGCGCATCCCGCACAAGGGCTTAAACCTTTTAGAATCTTCTTATCCATTTTCGACAACGACGTCCCATCCATACAATGAGATTATGCCCAGATTGTGGAATAATTTCCTCAGTTAATTGACGATGACTCAGATTTGAGATATGTGGTCTTTGGAATGAATATTTTATACCATGATGCAGCGAAACCTAAGTCCATCATGCCATGACATTTGAAGTTGTCAATACCATACAAGTGCTTAACAGCTTGCTACACATCACCATTGGTCGGATCGAAGGTTATAGAAGAGCAGCGGAAGAAGAAAGTGGCATAAATCTCAAAAGGGCATACAAAAGTATGGTAGACGATGGACACAAAAACGCATTGGAACTAGTAAACGAAATATTAAAGTTCGGAGGAACTGCTGATGCAGGACCCTCGCAAGCCGACGCCGATACATACAACGCCTGGATGGAATTCAAATCTATTTTTACAGGCAAGGACCGCCAATCCGTTTTGCGCTCGGGTAAATACGGTGAAGAGGCTTCCGAGAAAGCCTTTTGGGATGTGATTGATTGCAAAGAAATCGGCGCTGATATTCGCCAATTAGTGCGGAACCAGCAAACAGGACTCACCGCTTTATACGCGTTGATTAAGAGTTACCAGAGTAGTAATGAGGAGGATTAGCTTATTCATGCCTGCTGGATCTGGCAAAGAATTGTAAAAACATTTATTCTGCTTCGCAAATTCTCTGCTACCTAAGCGTGCTTCTATGTTGTCGTTGCACGATTCAATTCATAACTCAATCTGTCCCCATACTGAATTCAAATATGACCAGAACTCAGGGTCTCAAACTAGGCAGGGATGATCACTCCGTTCACAATTGATTTACCTTTCGGCCTTAACAGCTCCTGACTCGTGATCCGCTCCAGAATGCTTGCGAGTATCAATCCAAACAATACAAACGATGTGAAAAGTATAAACCCCGGCTGCAAGGAGGTTTCGTTGGTGGAAATACTTGCGAGTGAATCGGTCTTCATGTTCAGACTCTCCATTTGACTGTCGAGAATCCCTTTGAATCCGATGTACGCCATGAAAATGGCAATGACCATGACATCCGCCATACTCCACTTGCCGGACTTGAACGCAAAGAACTTTATCAGACGACTGTCTCTCAACTTCATGTTGCCCAGAAGATAAAGACCTGTACTCAGCAACTTTCCGACCGGGAAGATGATGCTAAACATCAGGATGAGTATTCCAACAAAGGCAGAATCGTATTTACCAGTTTGAATCAATATCCTGACTACATCGACAATGCTCTTGCTCTGAAAGAAAATAACCTGATCGTGGAAAGAAATGTCTTCGCCCATCAGAAGGAAAGTCATTTCTTTGATGCGTGCATCGATTTCAATCATCGGTGAAGTCAATCCAATGATTAACACCACGAGCGCCACCAGAACGGAGACTACATAAAGGGGTTTATGGGCCATTTTATGATTTCTGACAGCCCACCAAATTACGAGGAACAATAACATGATGCTGAGGATGACGTAAGTGAAGAAATAAGTTTGCTTTTGCAGTCCGCTCAATAGCAATTCACTATGGATGTTAAATGCCGGCAAGTCTGCTACTTCATATTTTTTAAGGATGGCCTCGTTTCTGCGAATGTCGTTGGCACTGTCATAGGTGATGGCGCTAAAATCCTTCAGCTTGCTCTCCGCTAAAAATTTTAATTTCTTTTTATTTTTTGGTTTTTTCAGTTCGTCCACAATCGTTTTTGCGAACACCGGCACCTGCGCATGAAGCTTATCTTCTTTTACGAATGTCTTGATGGCGATTTTTTTCAGTTTACCACCGATGGTTTTCTGCTTTTTGTCGAGCATGCTATCTGCCTTGTTAATGACAGCGTGCAACACCTGAGAAACCTCATAATTTAAAGCTTTCTCCTGTTCCTGTGAAAACTCAAAGTCATCGATTCGGTTGGAGACTACCCGTACAAGATGGTCGCGCCAGGCATTCACAGAAAGGAGCCCGAAATTGATGTTGTTCAAAAGGCCGTAGTCTTTCTTGATTTGCGCCCGCTCATTGGATAAGCTTGAAACCTGAAACCCACAATAGCCCGCGATCAGCAATAAAGTTCCTGAAAAAAGGATAATAAGCGCCCGTTGAAAAAAGGTCTTAGTCAAAACACAAGTGGATTACTTAGCAACCTCCTTACAATCTGCATGCCCTTGCTCTGATTGTGGTAGGAAGGTCTTTTTTCAATGTCCCCCAAAAATTGTGGAGGAATATCCACAAATGCACCGCTTATGTTGGTAACAAACCAAAAACCGGCCAAGGAAAATTATTTTTCTGAAAAGGAAAGTCCAAGACACGGTTACGGAAAGTACGTGACTAACGAAACCGGATCTAACGAAGCGCATTCTCAATCAACCTGACAAATTCTTCACGTTTCCAGGTGCTTTGATCATGGCCCATGGACGTATAGAATGTACTCCCCTTGTCCAAGGTCTTATACCATGCCACAGGATGATCCTTGCCCATGCCAAAATTCTTGTCGGTCATCCAAAGCATATTTCCATTGGGCACTATCTTTTCTCCGTCAATGGCATAAATGATGTTAAATCCCTTGGCGCGGGGATTTTCGAAAAACACATACCACTCCTCTGAAAGCCGCCAGGCTGGAGCCAACTCATTCGTCAAAACGGAATCCGGAACTTCTTCAAGAACTACTTCTGCCTCCTGAATGTGCCATTTTTTTAAGGGGTGATGAGAAAATTTAGCACCCATCAGGTTCTCTTCATACCAGTCCCAATGATGTGAGTCGTCACCGGCACCATGAATACCCATTAAGCGGCCACCATTTTTGACATACTCCTCCACAAACATTTTTTGCTCTACATCAATCACTTCGCCAGTAGAATTATTGAACACAACCACCTTGAATTTGGCCAACTGTTTTGAGTTGAATACCCCTCCATCTTCTGTATCATACAGAAACCAGTTATTTCTCCTGGCCAGTTCTGCAAAGACAATCTTGGAGGTGTCGATGGAACCAGCGTGCCTGAAACCACTCGATTTCGAAAACAACAAAATGGCAGGTTGATTCTCAGGAAAGTTGATGGTAGGAATTTCAGTCTCATATGATACCGGGAAGCCATTCTTGATCTTGTAAATGAAGCCACCCAACAGAACGCCAAAAATCGTGATGATACCAAGAACGGTCCAAAGAATAATCTTGAATATTTTTTTCATAAAATCTTACTAAGCCAGTTGAAAAATTATCACTTCCAATGTAAGAAAAAATTTTACAACCACCGAGGGTCAGTGATTCGCATATTGGCTTCCCTTTGACTTGCTTCTAAAGATAAAGTAAAAAGGAAATGCGATGGCCAGGGTTGCCACGGCATATAGCCCATGGATGGTGTCTTCCATAAACACACCTAACATCAAAGCAAGGGTGATGAGGATCATGCATATTGGTCCGTAGGGATATGCCCATGCTTTGTAGTATCCTGACACAGATGAATCCTGCCGTCGAAAAAAGAAAATGGCGACATAGACTGAAAGGTCCGCCAACAGCGCGAATAATGCTGCCATGCTCACGACCACATTGAATATGCCAGAGAGTGAAAAAATAATGGCGACCGATGCAGTCATGAGCAAGGAATTGCCAGGAATGGAATGTTGATTAAGCATCGCAAACCATTTGAAAAATAACCCGGCACGCGAAACCGAAAAAAGTATCCTCGATCCAATCAACATCGTTGCGGATAAACAGGAGGCTATTGAAATAATGGAAATGATGGTAACCACACTGCCGCCATTTCCTCCAAAAATTAACTGGGCTGCATCTGCCACCGGCCAATTAGAATTTGCAATGACCGGCAAGGGCAGTACGGCAAGAAGGCCCAGGTTAATAACAACATAAATGATCATGACACCAACCACACCCAAAATCAAAGAACGGGGAAGATTGGCCTGAGGGTCTTTGTCTTCCTCATTAAAATAGACTGCTGAATTCCATCCTGTATAAGCAATGTACACTGCCCTGATGGATAGGATAAGCATGGGTAGAAACGGCAGAGATTCCTTTGACCCTGGAATCACACCAGTATAAGAATTACCTCGGAAGAAGTAAACAAAACACGTTGCTACAAATAGCAACAGGCAACAGGCATTCGTAACTGTCAATACTTCCTGGAACTTACTGCTTGATTTTAGTCCTTGCCATTGCATCATCGCAAATAGCATGATGAGCCCTGAGCCACTCACACCTACCGGCAAATTCCATTGCATCAACCGGTTCAGATACTCCGCCATGGCAATCGCCATATATGACATACTGCTCGACATAAAAAGCCAATCGCTGCAACCAGTAACAAACCCGCATGCACCGCCAAAGGCCTTTTTTGCAAATACAAAAGGACCACCGGCGATCGGTAACCGAGTACCCAACTCAGCATAGATTGATGCACCCATCAAGGCAACAAGCCCTCCCAAGATCCAGCAAGCAATAAAAAAATACGGGTTGCTGGTGTATCCGGCGATCGTGGCAGGCATGCGCAAGATGCCCGGTCCCAAAGTACCGCCAACCACAATGGCCAGGCCAAACCCTACTCCTACAATTCGTTGAAGAGAGCTTGGATGTGGCTTATTCATTTGTTTGCGTGGGTAAACTTGCTCCTTGAGACATTGGCCACACACAGGTTCGTGAAATCGTCATTGGCGATAAAGATCGTCAGGCATCACCGGCCGAGCTCGAGCGGATGCGCGGGCTCGTACAAGAAGCGATGGAGGCCGGTGCCATAGGTGTGCCAACATCGCTCATCTACCCTCCTGCCATCTACGGCTCCGAACAAGAGATTACAGAACTCACCTTAAAGATCCGAAGATAAGGGCGGAGATGCGCAATGAAATGGAGACCCTTGGTGGCTGGGAGAACTGGTTCGCGCATACTGGCAAAGATTGGGATCGCATGGTTGTTGCCGGACTTGCCAACACTCCCTACTCAAAGTACAATGGCCAGAGTGTCGGTGCGATTGCAGTTAAAAAAAAGCTCTCATTTAAATGAGAGCTTTTTTTTCACCATTCACCGATCTAAATTTTTATTAAAAATTTCGAGGACGTTTTCGTGTTATTCTGATCATAAATATCAATCAGAATATTAGTGTCCTTAGTAATTCCAGTAATTAAATACGAGTAAGAATAAGTGTTTTTATTCTTTGCCGTAGTGTCATCTGTAATAAGTGGTGAAGTATCGCCTTCTTTGGTTAAAATAACCTTTAGAAGAGGTACGGAAGAAGTTATTGTTCCTGTAATGGTGTATTGTCCATTAACAGCCTTTCCTTCTGCCTGCGTAAACGTAATAGCTGGAACAGGCTTTGGGCTGTCTTTACTGCAGCTTAAAACTGATACGGCAATGAATAAAATGGTTGCCACTCTTTGATTTAGCATAATTCATTTGTTTTTAAGTATTGATCCTCACTGGCCCTTGATTAGGTCTACTGTACAAAGGTAACCATTTTGTATTAGTCTTCATTTAATTCTGTAGAGTCTGATCCTTGAGTCTGCCTTTTAGTGCTGATGAATTTCTATGCTGCACTTTATCGGGAATTTTTGAATCGCCACTAATCACTTCAGTTTGGCTTGAACATACACTTTCATGAATTCATACCATAATGGTTCTTTTTGAAAACATAGCCGGGCGCCACACGCGCGCCATAGCCGCTGTCAACTCATTAGACGATAGACTCAAAATCAGGAGCTTGTTGGAAAACGATTCACATTTTTGTAATAAATATACACAGCAGGCTCTTTCCCCATTGCTGTAAACCATTGCTGGCAATAGGGTGCCATTCAAATTGAATCGCCTTTTTTGACGGGATACCATTCGTGGTTGAGCATATATATACCCCTGTCCTTGTAAATACAACACAGCGTGTTCCATGATGTGTGTTTCGACCATTGGTAAATGACCTCCCGAATCGTAGGTAAAAATATTTACCGCCATGTCAAACGATAAATTATCAGGTAATAAAACCTGTAGCCTCAAAGCATCATCGCCCAAATACGATGGAGATGACACATCGGCGGTCTTGCCAAAAATTACGGTCACCTCTCAAGGGTTCGTAAGCTTTGTGGAAAGTCAATATTTTTGTGTCTTCCGAAATTTTTTCAAATAAATATTTGCAACCAATCGGTACATACACAAACTGACCTTTGCTCAATTGTTTTGTTTGTCAACAGAAGCTTGACAGCAACCTTCCACGATGTAAAAAAATATTTGTGAGACTTCGGTCTTACCAGTGAGTTCGCAATCTTGTTTGGCAGTGATTAACGTTTGACAAAACTTTGCTCCCATTGCTTCATTAATAATAACATTCACTACACCATTGATCCAACCCGGCACAACACTATTGATGTAGCCATCAGGAGCAATGACAGCGTGATTTCCTTTAACAACACTTCTAGTTAGGGCTGATATTTCCATAATTTATATTGGGTAACATTGTTGACGTGTTTCAATTAATATGTCAAACTAATTTCCAGGATTTATTACAAAAGAAAGATTCCGCACCCTTCCCGTGGTTAACAAAAAGCCTGCGACCTTATTCTTCTTATACTGGAATACTTATTTTCCATTTTCCTTTGTCATCTTTGACGTACGCCGAAGTTCGGTTGGGTGTGATCTCTGAATGATCGCTATGGAAATGTGTGCTGGTCATGCCCAGCGGCTTAAAGAAAACGGAATCTGCATAAGCCCGCAGGGATATACCCGTAATCTTCTTAACGGCAATCCCAGCAAGCGTATAGCCGGTGTTGCAGTATGAATACTCCTCCCCTGGCAAAAAGTTTAGCGCTTTTTGACGGGCAACCATCTCGAGAATATCCTTTTCCGTAATCACATCGTCGTCCCGCCAACCGGCGAGCCCTTGAAGGTCCCACTGGTCCCTAAGTCCACTGGTATGGTGTATCAGGTGATTGAAAGTTATAATATGACCAAAGTCCGGCACCTCGGGAATATATTTTCTAATGTCGTCATCCAATGAAAGCTTGCCTTCCAATGAAAGCTGCACGATGGCAGCCGCTGTAAATTGTTTAGAGATTGATGCCACATGAAAAATGGACCCCGGGCTGATGGCGATGTTGTACTCCATATTGGACATGCCATAGCCTCTTTTATAAATAATCTTTCCGTCTTTCAATATTGCTAAGGCACAACCCGGTGAATTGGTCTTATCGTATTCAGCAAAAATGGCATCTACTTTCCTGACAACTGAATCCGGTATTTGGCCATGCGAAGAATTGATATATGAAACGAGAATTACAAAAAAAATAAGAGTACAACGCATTTTCTTCATAGCATGTGTATTTCGTGTTTAATTCCTTCTCAACTTTCTGTCTTGTGGCAGTAAATCTATTCAATCAAAAAGACAGAGCGGCGCCTTCAATTTGTCATAACATACATTTGCGGAATATATCCAAGGTAAGCTCCCCACTTTTATCATATCCCCAGAATTCTAACAGCGGCCGGCGACAAGCGCTGAAGCGTTTCCTTTTTGATATATCTTGATTGGTCCACTTGCTGAGGTTGCGTGAATTCGCAAAAATAGCTGTGAATAGATCTCCTGTCATTTGCTGTTTGGTTGGTCGTGCCACCATGCCAGGCATGAGAATTAAAAATGAATACGGATCCCGCCGGCGCTTCAATAATCACCTCATCAGCGTGTGGGGCCTCCTGATCGTGTAACTTATCTTGAGGAAGGTCACTTGATAAATGAGTTCGAGGAACAATGCGCGTAGCACCATTCTCCTTTGAGAAATTATCCAGCAGCCAGATGGAATTACATACTTTGTATTGGCCAGGAACCACAGCCTCATGCCAATCGACGTGCAGTTTCTGCAATCCCATCCCCGGTTTAGCGGCACGGTAATTTAAGGATGAGAGTTTAAATTTCTGGCCCAAAACGTGGGCGATGCCGGCAAGCACTCTGGGATGGGCATAAAAGATGTCGAATACTTCGCCTTTATTGACCAGGTCGGCAAGCCGGTCGGCACCTGCTTCTTTGGGATGTTTGATGTACCTGGAATCCAATAATTCAGACCCCGCATTTTCACCTTCCTTCTCCAATAAGTCCTTGATAACATGATTAATTTGTGAAACCTGGGATTCTGTCAACAGTTGCCCCAGGTTCAAGTATCCGAATTCATCAAGAAACGCCTTTTCATTGGGGCTCAAGGTGTTGTCATGAACATTCAAATCGAGGAGAAGATTATCCATAAAACAAATTTAACCTTGTTGTAAACTTCCCTGAAGTTCGACCATTTAATAGTCGTAATAAACACGTCGTTGGCTGCTCATGTCTCTTTAGGTACTTTGTCCAAATGTCAATAAATTATTGTCGGGATCGAGCATCGAGAATTCTTTCTGTCCCCATGGTTTGATTTCCAATTTTCCTGCTGGATGTATGCCTAACTTCTTGTCCAGCATCAATTGATAAAGCTCGTCAATTTGATTTGTCCTGATATACATCTGTCCATAATTTACTTTTGGGTCAAGTTCTTTAAATTCAAAGAAGTGAATTTGTATGTTGTCCTTTTGCACCATTAGGTATCCCTCTAAATCGGCACTCCCTAAATTCTGAAAGCCCAACTTGTCTACATAGAAGTCCTTTGTTAATGCCTTGTCTCGCATGGGCAATTTCGGGTGTATGGCTGTCAGCATGGTCTGAATTTTAGCATGTATTAACTATTTGGTGGAATGATAGCAATTGTCATTGTCCAACCCATATGCTGTTGGGCGCACCCGGCGTTTTGTGCCTATTGCTACTGTGAACGGCTGGACCGGAATTGCAATCCAGCCTAAACTTCCCTAAAACTCAATCTACCTTCGTAGCTCCACCATTCAATATATCGACTCTGCCCGTAGGTTGCAGCCGGGCGGCATATCACCAAAATCTTTATTTAGTCTTATGAGCCTCCATGTCGATCTCGATCAGTTGCCCAGGAAGTGCAAGTCCTTTGACTTCAAGCCAGGTGCCTGTCGGAAATTGCTTCGTGTACACAGAGTTGCGGTATGCCGATGCTTTAATGAACCCTGCCATGTCGGTGGTGAAAATGTTCTCCACCACGACATCGTCAAAAGTGTAACCATAATGTTTTAGAACTTTCTCCAGATCGCTGTAGCAGTTCTTCATTTGCTGATCCATACTGCCAGCTGCCGTTAAATTCCCCTTGTCATCCATGCTTACCGCTCCCGATATTTTTATGTCGTCTCCAATTTTTACGGCATGGGAATAACCATAAGCCTTTTCAACTTCTGGTCTTAAAAGAAAATACTCAGGTGCTTCCGCCTGAATCTTAGCTTCCTTAATTTCTACTTCTTCTGGTGCTTCTTTACAGCTTGTCGCAGTCAATAATAAAACAACAACTGAAGTCAGTAAGGTTGGCCTTGCGATGGTTTTGAATCTGTGCGTCATGAGTTCAAATTTTGTTTAGCCTACTCTACTCGGTTTTCGGCTTTCCCCGTTAATCATCCAATTTTTAAGGCAGAATGGTTTGCTTGCAACAGCATTATTAAGTAAAGCAATATTTTAAAGTATGATCCAATATAATGATACCACAGGCAGGAAACTAATGATCATTTAATCCCTTTCCATTAAGAATTTGCTGCTTAAATTTATCAACCCTTGCCTCCCGGGTTTTGGTTTGTTTCGGTGCCGAAAAATAGAGAATGTATCCTCGTTGCCGTCCCGGCTTCAATGCTTTAAAGGCGGTTTTCAAGGCTGGCATTTTATCTAATTTCTTTTGGAATTCTTCAGGGATTAAAAATTCAGTCGTCTTCTTAAGATTCACTTTCAAGCCGGCTTCTTCCACCTTAATAGCCTCATGAATATAAGCTTTCAAGATGAGCTTCATCTTCACTATTTCCTGAGCATTGGTGAACCGAATCTGGCGCGCTGCCTGCACATTCTCCGTTTGTTGCACGAGAATACCATTGGCATCCTTTAACAAGGCACCTTTAAAAAACAACACCGCACAGTATTCTTTGAATGTGTGTATTAAAACGATGTTACTTGTCTGAAACGTATAACAAGGAACCCCCCACTTCAATTCTTCAGTCAGCCCACAGTCAAGAATGATCGTTCTCAATTTCTCCAATTCCTTCTGCCACTTTCCTGCCTTGCCGCCTGGCAGGTTGGCTTTACTAAAATAAAAATCAACTTTTGGATTCATTTTTTTAGTTATTTGATTTGGTCATTCTGTTCTCAATGGAATTGGTTAGTGTACCATGTTGTCCATTACTCTTTCGCCCCAAGGCATGAGCCACCACGTTTTGTGTTTATTTAGTAGGCTTTTGAAAACGTCATTGTCCCAGGTAACCAAACGCGGAACGAAGATAAAACTTATAGCTTACTCTTCTCCCCACCATTGAAACATTTTATTGGCAGTAGTAGGGCCCTTGTCTTCACTTCATTCGAAGCCGTGTCTTTTGTCCTTCGGCCTTAGTCAAATTAACACCAATCTTCTAGTCAGTCAGATATAATACCATAATATTAACTTACTTTGAACACCAATCCGATTGCTATGATGTCTTCTATAATTAAACTCGTCTTCCGCAATTTTTCAAGAAATCTTTCTTACTCTTTCATTGCCATGAGTAGCCTCGTTGTGGGTATTACTACCTCTATCTTAATGTTTGTGTGGGTTGGTTATGAGTATGGGTACGACAGTTCCCTGCCTGATAGAGAAAGAATATATGCCTTGATGACAAATGATTTGGTGGAAGGAGAAATTGTAACACAAGAAGGCAATACTGCAAAACTCATGGATTTTTTCACGCATGAGTTGCAAGAGATTGAATCCGCAACAAGAATTAAGAACGCGCAAGGGGTATTAGCGAATGGGGAGAAGTCCGTGCAAAAAGAAGGAGTGTATGCAGATACCAGCTTCTTTGCAGTTCATCCCTCCTTTTTGCTCTCTGGCGATGCCGCTAAACCCTTGCCAGATAATCACTCTATTGCTATTTCAAAAAAGCTTGCCGATCTTCTCTTTGTCAACGCTGATGCGTTAGGGAAAACAATTATCATTGATCACAAAAATGAATTTATAGTTTCTTCCGTTTACACTCCATTTCCGGATAACAGTAGTTTTAATTACATAAATTATGTTTTGCCATACCACTCGGAATTAAGAGCGGCTGATGAATGGGTGAATTACGATTTGAAATTATATGATCCTGCCTCACGTGAAAAGGTGGAAAAACAAATCGATAAGAAATTCTCAGAGCTTTTCAATAATAATAATTCAAAAGCATTTCTAATTAGCCTGGAAGATTGGCGCTTGCACTGGAATTTTGAAAACGGAAAGATTTCTGGTGGTAGAATTGAGTATATCATTATTTTCTCGATTACCGGAATCTTCATACTAATTATGGCTTGCATTAACTACATGAATATTTCTACGGCTCGAGCTACCAAACGAACTCGCGAAATCGGGGTGCGTAAAATGACAGGAGCCACACAGCAAGTATTGATTCGGCAATTCATGACAGAGAGCATGATGTTAACATCGATTGCTTCATTGATATCGCTCCTTCTGGCATATATGCTGTTGCCTTTCTTTAATCAACTCATCCGCACAAATCTTTCTATTTCGTTTGCTGATCCTATTTTGTGGATTGGTCTCTTGTGTATTTCAGTTTTAACAACGGTGATGGCGGGCGGTTATCCTGCTTTCTTGCTATCGTCTTTTAAGCCGGCTGTTGTGTTAAAGGGGAATCTATATTCAGGTTTAAGTGGAGCAGGTCTGCGAAAGACATTGGTTATTTTTCAATTGGCATTGTCGGTTATTATTATTTTCTGTGCACTCATTATGTGGCAGCAAACTGACTATCTGCTGAAGAAAGATGTTGGCTACGACAAACACCGCGTCATTAACATCTGGCTGGACGGAGTTCAACGTAATGCTCTCGATAATCTTAGGTCATCCATATTGACCGATACATCCATCGAAGCGGCTGCCATTAGTGGGGCAAGTCCTATGGAGGTAAATGGATACGCAGAATGTAATCGGGTAGCATCACCCTTTTCGAGTCCGTTATTATTCTACGGCGCCAATATTGATGCAAATGTGTTGAGTACTTTAAATTTTAAGATTGCGCAAGGACGAAATTTTTCGAGCGAAATGGCTTCCGATTCTTCCAATTTTATAATTACACAAAAAGCAGCCGATTTGCTTGGGTTTGACAATCCGATCGGTGAACGAATTAGTTACAATATGTTTGGCCAGCAAAAGGGGGAAGTTATTGGTGTGATCAATGATTTTCAGAATGACGACATCCATACCGCTGAGAAGCCCGTTGTCTTTGCTTTTGGAAAACGTGAAGATCACGGCAATCTCTTAGTCCGTTATCAGGAAGGCAAATTGGAGGAATCGGTGAGTCACATCAAAGCGGTATTTGAGAAATTTCAACCAGGCATTCCTGTTAACTATTCCTTTTTAGATACTGATTTTGAAGATCAATTATACCGCGAGAAGCAGTTGGGTAATATGTCTGCTTGGTTTACGGTGATTGCCATTACCATTGCATGTCTCGGACTATTTGGGCTGGTAATGTTTACCACGCAAAGAAGAACGAAAGAAATCGGTATTAGAAAAGTACTTGGAGCAACAGTTCGTCAAGTGGTAGTAATGTTGTGTCGCGACTTTGTTTCACCAGTCCTATATTCACTAGGGTTGGCGCTCCCTATCTCGTATTTCTTGATGCAAAAATTTCTGGAAGGTTATCCATCCCACATTGCTATCTCCATCAATTCATTTGCTTTTGTTGGGACTACTATGGTGCTGCTGGTGCTGATAACGATTTCGTATCAATCATTGAAAGCAGCCAGGCAAAACCCGACAGAGTCATTGAAGATTGAGTGATGGTATTGAGTGAATTTGGTTCTTGCCATGGCTTTGGTGTCGCGGTGGGTTTGCGCGGCTATTGCATGTGCCAATGCGAGGGGCGATTCGGAGCAATCTTCTAAAAAATGCGGGGAGTACGTCGAATTACTTTATTTCTGCCTAAGACACGACCGATTTTTATTTCTTCCTCCGATCTTAAGGCCCGGGCTGTTAGCTTTCCTTCAGCACCGGATTCAGACTTGTCTTTTGTAATATCGTGTGGATGGCCTGCAATACAGTTATGTCAGTCTCCTGTTCAATCATCTGCTGAAGCTCCGTTTTGATTCCTGTGGTTGTCATAACAAGCTATTTTTAGTTCTTTCCAAAGTTAATCAATTCGTAAATTCTTTCTTCAACATTGAAAATCATGAATGTCCAACGCCCAATATCCAATTCTGAAGTTGCGCTACTTCGATATTCGGGGTTCAGCGTTGGAAATTCAAGATTCAAATTTCATTATCTCATCCTACGTCAAACCTTGCATGTTGGCGGTGCTGTTTAGTAGGACTGTATTAAAACGTCCGTTGGTATATTTAGTTTTTCGTGGAGCTGTCTAATCATGTCCAACGATAGCTTTCTCTTTTTACTCAGTATTTCACTAGCTCTACTCTTAAGTCCAACGACCTTTGCTAAATCCGTCTGAGTATAACCAAGTTGTTCCATTCTGAATTTTATTGCTTCAATCGGGTCGGGTAAGTCAATTGGAAAATGTTCGTTTTCATACTGGTCAATCAATATGCCCAATATTTCAAGTTCGTCTCCTTCTTTAGTTCCTTTTTTTGCGTCAAAAATTATCTCAAGTCTGTCCAATGCTTGTTGGTAGTCTTTTTTAGTCTTTATCAGTTTCAAATTCATAGTTGTCAAATTTTAATCGCGTCAATCCTGTCGTATTCATTATGAGTCCCAACAAATCGTATCCACATCATTTGATAGTGAAAATTAATCTTAACAATTAGTCGGTAGTTATTTCCTTTTATATTGAAAACAACTCTATTGTCCCCGAGAACACTTGCTGTAGGGTACTCTTTCTTTATTTCATTGAAATTTTTCCACTCGCTCTTTTCAGCTTCACGATACCAGGATTTAAGTTGTTGTCCGCAGTCCGAATGTTTAGTCCAAAACTCCCGGAGTACCCTCTTTGCAATTACTCTCAAGTATTAACCTTTTGTCAAAGGTACGTTAAAGTTCCCATATTGGGAAATATCATTTGAAATATCTTCTTTGACTTCTGGCTGTCCCGAGGCATGACCGCCGAAGTATCTGCAATTTCGTTCTCAACCTTTATTTTGAAATGAATCATAAATATCCAACGCCCAATTTCCAATTCTGAAGTGAGCGCCACCTTCGGCGTTCAGCGTTGGAAATTCAAGATTCAAATTTCATTATCTCCTCGCCTTACATGTTGGCGGTTCTGTCTCAATCTATATTTTGAAATGAATCATGAGTATCCAACGCCCAATTTCCAATTCTGAAGTGAGCCATCTTCGATATTCAGCGTTCAGCGTTGGAAATTCATGATTCAATTTAATTCAATTTCATTTTCTCCACAACAAGAACTCACCTCCCAGCCCTAGGTGTTCTTCACCAACAAGCGCCAGCCACACACCCATCACCATCACACTGGTTCAAAAAGTCCCAGTCTTTCGCATTCAATCATTGTTGTTGGTGACCCCGAGGCGGGAATACCAACGGAAAGAACTACCCATGTCGTGCGCGGTGGCCTTCACAATCTCAGCTTTGACGGGTTTTGCCTTGCATTTGATGATCTCGAGTTTTTCCCGTTCCAGGTTCATATCTGTGTCTTTTGTCCCCATATGACGTCAATTTACAGAAAACTTACGGTTTAGGCCACCGCGCACAATGGCTTCGAACTTTCATTTTGATAGGATCCTAAGGGAGCAGGAATATTTGAAGCCCATGATACGAAGCTATCAACTTCGGACTGAGTTTGAAATCACGTTTTCATGATCATTTTCAAGTCGCGGTCTAATCAAATATTGGGTTGGATTGCAAATCCTGCTCCGCTCGAAGTTTCATTGTGGTAGGGTCGGGATTGCAACGACCTGCGTCGATTATAAATCATTCAACGCGAAAATTACATCATCAACAACATAGATAATTCCATTGTTATCTTTTAATACATTCCTTGGGTGAAGGTCCGCTACTATGTATTCAATGTTTGAAAATTTTGCGTCTCCGATCTGTTGGAAACCAAGTGATTGCATGAATTTAAAAATATCTTCTTCACTTGCTTGTGTTGCGTCTTTTACCAAATCTTGTTTTAATACAACCTCAATATATGGTGCGCGCGCGTTACCATTGTCTAAGCCTGTGAATCCAGCCAGCTCATATTTTGTTTCCGGGAACAATTGGTTGTGTGCAATTATTTGCTTCAATAAATTAGAAACAAGAAACTTCGAGTTGAATAAATTGTTGCTTTTATAAACGACAGCATTTTCAATATTAACGATGATTGTGTTCTCATTGCCTCGCAAGCCAGTTGAATTACCAAGCGAATAAATGTCATCAATCCAAAGATCGTTTTCTTTTGCGTATTTGAGAATGAAAAACTTCTCTAAATCTTCACGTTCATCCTGAGAGATTTTTTGTCCGTTGCGTTTTCTCTCATCTGCTTCAATAACTTCCCGAAGTCGGTTGGCGATTTCTTCCATTCCTTAATCTGTTTTATTGCAGCCTCCGAATTTTCCTGGTGTGCTTTTGTAAAATATTTCGTTTTCATCTGTTAGGAATTTTAATCTGAGTCAGATAGGCCAAATCACATTGTCATTTACGCTTGGACATTTCGCATGCCATGAATTGTTCTTAAGCTACTCTTTTACAAGTTCATAAACATACGCTTCTGTTAGCGTCGCTCAAGAGAAATCATCGGCCAGGCAATAAATCCATTATTAACATTACCCATATACAAATATAATTAATTAACCCCAACGCCCCTACCAATAACGGATGTCGACCCAGTTGATGATGGTATGGGTGAGGAAATGTAGCTTATCGCTGCGGATGGAATATTTGAAGCCCATGGATGCAAAGCTACCGACCACGGGTTGAGTTTGGAATCAGGTTTTCATGATCATTTTCAGGTCGCGGTGCAATCAAATATTGGGTTGGATTGCAAATCCGGCTCCGTACAAAGTTTCATTGTGGTAGGGTCGTGCAATGACCAGCGTCGGTTTATCGATGAGCGACTTTAATTTAGCGTTGCTCTGTTGTAGTTTTATTTCTTCTTTTTGGATTTCTTCTTGGCACCTTGCATTAATTGCAGAGTATCTCTGGCGTTAAGGGAACTCACTACTTTCTTAGCTGTTCGTGCTTCCAGTTCCAATCTTGCTTTGCGTGCAACCGTGCCACCTTGCTTGGCAACCACTTTACTTTCGTCAAAAGTCTTTGGATTTACTACTTCCGAAATGTCTTTCGCGGAAACCTCAGCCAACATGCTTAAAATCAATTCGGTGTTGGTCATGTTGTCGCGCAGGTTTTCTTTCTTCAAGCCTTTCAGAATTTTATACTCCTTTGTGGTTTTCTCCGACCATCCTTTGGTAATAATGTCGGTGAGCGTTGCAAAATGAACGCCTTCTTTCAGTCCGCAAGGCGCGGTCGATGGATAATTCAGGGTCTTGCATTTCGTCTAGTCTTTCGGAAGCCACTTGTGCCAACCAGAGTTTGAAAGACTCAGCCTTTGGTGAGGGAATGGACTGAATGAGGCGAAAAAGTTGTTCGGTATCGGCAACATCGGTTAAGCGCATTTTGCCGTCCGGGGCTTCCATTTTCAACTGGTTACAATTTGTAACCGTTTCATTTCCTTCTTCCTTAAGTCTCTGTTTCAGTTTTCTCCAATACGCTGCGGGGTCAACACTTTCGGTTAGCACGGCAATCACATCTACAATTGAGATATACCATTTCTCTTGTTCTTCATCCCAAACAGACCTTACCTCCTTATCTTCAAAAACCTTAATCTCCTTATGTTGTTCCATCTATTTTATTTGTTTTCGGTTCTTTTCAACCCGTGACAATCCGTCACGGGTTGAATTTATTTCCAGTTGTCTGCTTTTTTGGGGCAACTCCAAGGTTGGTCATTGCACGACCTCTCCCTAAGAAACACATCTCAAAGGTAGGGATTTAGCTTATCGCTGCGGATGGAATATTTGAAGCCCATGATGCAAGCTACCGACCACGGATTGAGTTTGGAATCAGGTTTTCATGATCATTTTTCAGGTCGCGGTCCAATTCAATATTGGGTAGGATTGCAAATCGCGCCCCGATCGGAGTTCTCTGATAGGATCGGTCGGGATTGCAAATCCCGACCAGCGTCGATTTCCCCGCATCCGGCACTACGGAATCCTGAGCAGTAAGCGCAAACAAAAAACACTTCCCATGATTCATGAGCAGCTTAACAGTATTTACCAAAAAGCAGAAAAGAAAGACTGGAAACAGATCAGCAATGACCTGGGCTATAATCCCGACT
>JAYVQY010000138.1:0-18154 GCA_043776715.1 Cyclobacteriaceae bacterium
TACCAAGGCCCTGCTCCATGCAAAGGTTGCCCCAGCAGTAGCACTGGTTGCAGTATAATTAAATACAGTAGCGCTGCAGATCGCCGCAGGCGTTAACGTACTGCTCAATGTTGGTATAGGGTTTACGGTGATGGTATATGTTTGAGCTGCACCAAGACAATTCGGTGCAGCAGTCATCGTTGGTCTTACACTAAACGTTACAGTACCAGGAGCAGTAGTTGTATTGGTGAGAGGCAATGTTAATTGACCTGTGCCCAACTGACCCGCAAACACGCCAGTAATGCCTGGAGAAACTGTAGTTACTGACCATCCAAAAGTGCTGGGTTGATCTGCAGTCAATGTAAAAGGAACTGCGGCGGTGAAAGGTGCCTCGCCACTACAGATTGATCCCGCAAATGGGGCCACCATAACTGCCGGGTCAGCGAGGGTAACATTCAACGTTCCCAAAGTACCCACACAACCAGAAGGATTTGTTTCAAATACGGTGATTTGTGAGAAAGCCTGAACTGGTGAGAAATCGATAAACACGGATGTTCCACCGCTGGGTCCATTGAAAGTCCCTCCTCCTAAAGGAAGAGCCCATGTATAAGAAGAACCAGCATTAGGTCCGATAATATCAAATTTCACAAGAGGTTGGCCCTTGCAGAAAGTAGTGAATGGTCCGGGATTACTTTGAAATGTTACAGCTCCAGGATTGGAGTTAATGGTAATTAGCTGATTATTCGGTAACCCAACGCAACCTAACGCGCTTCTTTCAGTAACTGATAATGTGCCCGATGGAGTTCCTGGCAATGTTCCAACTGGAAATTTCAGTACAATAAAAAATACGGCAGTAAATGGACCTTGCCCACCACCGACTGTTGCCCCACCGCCACCGGCAACAATGTTGAATCCTGCCGGTACATTCCACGAATAGGTATTTGCACCATTGGAGGTAACAGCATAAAAATAAGTTGCAGTGTTACTTTCACAGACGGTCGCAGTACCGGAGGTATATGGATTGGCTACCGGCGTAGGGTTAATCGCAACAACTACATTCTCGCCCGGCGCATTGTTGCAGCCATTTGCTGTCGTGATATAAACATAGGTTACGTTGATTGGCGCAACAGTAACATTGGTTAACGTTTCGCTCACGTTGGCCGTACCACTTGATGCTGCTTCACCAATACCTGCCACAATAGCCCTGCTCCATGCGAAAGTCGAACCCGGTGTTGCACTGGTGGGAGTATAATTGAACGTGCCACTGCATTGTGCAGCCGGTGTAAGGGTGCTGCTTAGGATCGGTCTCGGATTAACAGTAACAATGATTGTGAAGTTGGCACCTACGCAAGTTCCCGCGGCACCAGAAGTTGGAGTTACCGTATAGGTTGCCGTTTGAATTGCTGTTGAAGTATTGGTGAGCGTCTGGCTAAACGATGCCTGCGCCGTCCCTGAAGCGAAGCCCGTGATAGATCCTGGTAAGGGGGCAATGACCGGTGCTCCCCAGGTATACGTTGTGCTTGCTGGCACGATCGTCGTTGCCGTTGGGGTTGCATCAACAGGAGTTATTGTAATGGTTGCACCGCTACATATTGCTGTAGGATTGAGCGTGGGGATAAAAGGTTTCGGATTAACCGTGACGGTCACTGTGAATGTCGCACCAACACATGCACCCGCCGCACCAGAAGTTGGTGTGACGGTATAAGTTGCAGTCTGCGGAATGTTGGTTGGATTGGTCAATGCCTGGCTAACAGACAGCTGAGCACTCAACGCGCTGCCTCCAGTTATGGCTCCCGTTACAACAGGCACCGCCCACGCATAGGTCGTACCAGCAGGTACAATTGTTGCGGCCGTCGGCGAGCCATTTGCCGGGCTGACAGTGAATGTTGTTCCACTACAAATCGTAGAGGTGTAAGCAAAGAGTACCGGCGTTGGATTGACCGTGACGGTGACAGCGAAATTTGCTCCAATACAAGTTCCAGATGCGCCCGATGTCGGAGTCACTGTGTAGGTCGCTGTACGCGGAATATCTGTCGGGTTAACCAATGTCTGGCTTATCGATGCCTGGCCCACTTGAGCACTTCCACCGGTGATACCACCAGTAACTACAGGTGCGCCCCAATCATAGGTAGTACCACCGGGCACAATCGTTGCAGGGGTCGGAACTCCATCAGCAGGGCTTACATTGAAAGTACCGCCACTACATATTGTTGCCGTCTGCGCCGGTATGACTGGCTTAGGATTAACCGTTACCGTGACTGTAAAAGTTGCACCTGAACAGGCACCAGCGGTAGGAGTAACAGTGTACGTTGCAGTCTGAACTAAATTTGTCGGATTAGTAAGAGTCTGGCTGATCGAAGCCTGCGCTGGTTGTGCGCTTCCACCGGTGATGCCTCCAGTAACAACAGGTGCGGGCCATGCATAGGTCGTTCCAGCGGGAACAATGGTCGTGGCCGCCGGCACTCCGTCTGCCGGGCTTATGGTGAATGTTGCACCGCTACATATCGTGGAGGTATAGGCAAATAATACTGGTGTTGGTGAGACTGTAATGGTGACGGTGAAGTTAGCGCCAACACAAGAACCTGCAGCGCCCGAAGTAGGTGTTACCGTGTATGCCGCGGTCTGCGAAACATTTGTAGGGTTCGTCAACGTTTGGCTGATCGATGCTTGCGCTGTTTGTGCGCTGCCCCCTGTGAGTCCACCCGTTACAACCGGTGCGGCCCAATCGTAGGTTGTTGATGCTGGGACAATTGTCGCGCCGGTAGGCACACCATTTGTCGGAACAACATTAAAGGCAGAACCACTACACGCAGTAGCGGTCAATGCTGGTATCACCGGTGTTGGATTAACAGTTACAGTTATCGTAAATGTGGATCCAACGCAAGCTCCCGGTGCTCCCGACGTTGGAGTTACCGTGTAGGTCGCTGTTCTTGGAACATTTGTTGGATTGGTCAGTGTCTGACTGATTGATGCGACGCCGACTGCTTGTGCACTACCTCCCGTTACGCCACCGGTAACAATCGGAGCGGGCCAGGAATATGTTGTCAAAGCGGGAACGATGGTGGTTGGGGCAGGAATACCATCGACAGGGCTAACCGTAAATGCAGTTCCACTACATATTGCTGGTGTGTAAGCAAAAAGAACTGGTTTGGGATTGACGGTTACCGTTATCGTGAAGGGTGCTCCAACACAAGAGCCTACAGCCCCTGATGTTGGTGTTACCGTATAGGTAGCCGTCTGATCTACATTGGTAGGATTCGTCAGCGTTTGACTGATTGTTGCCAGGTTTGTACCTGAACTGCTTCCCGTTATCGCGGCCGATAGCACCGGAGCGGGCCAGGTATAAGTCGTGCTCGCAGGAACAACAGTGCCTGCTGTCGGAACACCATCGACTGGTGATACCAGGAATGACGTTCCACTACATATTGTTGGTGTATACGTCGCCAACACTGGTTTGGGATTGACTGTCACCGTTACCGTGAAGGTCGACCCAACACAAGCGCCTGCCGCTCCGGAGGTTGGTGTTACCGTGTACGTTGCCGTCTGATTTACATTCGTCGGATTGGTCAATGCATCACTAATGGACAGCATTCCGGCCTGCGTCGTACCTCCAGAAATACCACCCGTCACAACCGGTACAGGCCATGCGTAAGTCGTTCCGCCAGGTACAACAGTTGCTCCACCATTAACAGGAGTTACGGTAAATGTTGCACCACTGCATATCGTAGCTGTCTGAACCGGGATCACAGGTGATGGATTGAGTGTGACTACTACTTGAAACGTCGCTCCAACGCATGGGCCCGCGGGACCTGTAGGTGTGACCGTATAGGTAGCGGTCTGGACTGAATTGGTTGGATTGGTGAGCGTCTGACTAATCGATGCCTGAGCTGTTTGCAAACTGCCTCCCGTTACACCTCCCGTAACGATCGGTGCCGGCCATGAGTAAGTTGTCCCCGTTGGAACAATAGTTGCCAGCGTAGGAGCTCCATCAACAGGAGCTACCGTAAATGTTCCACCATTACAGATCGTTGCCGTGTAATTTCCGAACGCCGGCATGGGATTGACAGTAACTGTTACTGTGAAGTTGGCTCCAACACAAGCCCCTGCTGCTCCCGATGTCGGTGTTACTGTATAAGTTGCGGTTTGAACGGCGTTTGTTGGGTTGATCAACGTTTGACTGATAGAAGCCTGAGCTGCTTGTGCGCTACCTCCAGTTAATGCGCCAGTGACAACAGGATTTGCCCATGCATAAGTAGTGGCGGCCGGAACGATGGTCGCAGCAGTCGGGGAACTATTGACCGGACTTATTGTAAAGGTGGATCCACTACATACTGTAGCGGTGTATGCAGCCAAGACAGGCGTAGGATTTACAGTGAGCGTAAATGCTTGTGGTGTTCCGGGGCAGCCGTTCGCTGTGGGTGTCGCTGTAATCGTTCCAACAATCGGCGCATTGGTTGTATTAGTCGTTCCAAACGCAGCGATATTTCCTACGCCACTGGCAGCAAGACCGGTAGCTGTATTTGTATTGGTCCAATTGAATACCGTCCCGGCAACATTGAGTGTGCTTACGAATGTCACCGCAGTCGACATCGTGCCCGCACAGAATGCGAGACTACCCAAGGGATCTACTGTAGGCGTTGGATTCACCGTTACGGTCACCGTGAATGTTGATCCCACGCAAGATCCTACTCCGACTCCACCTGTTGGGGTTACAGTATAGGTTGCCGTTCCAATAGTGTTTGCTGTGTTGCCCAGTGTTTGGCTGATCGATGGCTGTGCTGCCTGCGCACTACTCCCGGTTATACCGGCTGAGATGACAGGTGCAGGCCAGCCGTACGTGGTACCGGCAGGCACGATGGTCGCTGCAGTTGGCGCACCGTTAGCCGGTGCTATTGTAAATGTCGCCCCGCTGCAGATGGTTGATGTGTATGCAGCCATGGCAGGCTTCGGATTAACTGTAACAGTTATTGTGAATGTAGAACCAACACAAGCACCTGCTGCGCCTGATGTTGGTGTTACCGTATAGGTCGCTGTCTGAACTAAGTTAGTTGGGTTGGTCAGCGTCTGGCTGATGTTGGCTTGTGCGGCTTGCCCACTGCCTCCCGTAACACCACCGGTAACGACCGGAGCTGGCCATGTATAAGTTGTACCCGCTGGTACAATAGTCGTTGCTGCCGGAAAGCCATTGGCCGGACTTATTGTAAATGTTCCAGCACTACATATTGTTTGAGTATATGCAAATATGACAGGCTTGGGATTTACCGTAACGGTCACAAAGAATGTTGCTCCAGGACAAGCACCGGCGGCTCCCGACGTCGGAGTCACCGTATAGGTTGCCGTCTGAACTACATTACTTGTGTTCGTCAGTGTTTGACTGATCGAGGCCTGTGAAGTCTGGGCGCTGCTTCCCGTGATACTGGCACTAAGAACAGGTGCTGGCCAGGTATATGTTGTGCCCGTAGGAACGACTGTTGCTGCCGTTGGCACCCCATCGACAGGAGCAACTGTAAATGTGGCTCCACTACATATCGTTGCGACCTGATCAGGAATGACAGGAGGTGGATTCAGCGTTACGAAAACAGTGAATGCCGTTCCGACACAAGACCCGGCAGCTCCCGAGGTTGGTGTGACGGTATAGGTCGCCGTCTGTGTGGAGTTTGTCGGATTGGTAAGCAACTGACTGATGGATGCTTGCCCGGCCTGAGCGCTTCCTCCAGTGATCCCTCCTGTTACGGCCGGTGCAGGCCATGAATAGGTTGTACCTGCCGGTACAACTGTCGCTGCTGTTGGCACTCCATTGGCCGGCGAGACTGTAAATGATGCACCATTGCAGATCGTAGTAGATTGAACCGGGATGATTGGTTTGGGATTTACAGTGATTGTAAATACCTGAGGTGTACCTGAACATCCATTTGCCGTTGGTGTAACGGTGATCGTTCCGGTGATGGGTGCATTCGTAGTGTTGGTGGTAGGGAAGGCGGCAATGTTACCCGCGCCGCTTGCCGCCAGACCAATGGCGGTATTGTTATTGGTCCAATTGAATACTGTGCCGGTTACATTAAAAGCACTTGAGAATGTTATTGGCGCAGTGTTGGTCGCAACGCAAACCGCTTGATTTCCTATCGCGTCAACGGTTGGTATCGGGTTCACTGTAACAGTTATTGAGAAAGTTGATCCAACACAAGCACCTGCCGCTCCCGACGTGGGTGTCACAGTGTATGTTGCTGTCTGTGGCGCGTTCGTTGGGTTGGTCAGCGTCTGACTGATCGACACCGCACTCCCCACAGCGCTACCTCCTATAATGCCTCCCGTAACTACCGGTGCAGGCCATCCATACGTAGTGCCAGCAGGTATGATCGTGGTAGCCGGCACACCGTTAGCAGGGGTTACAGTAAAGGCACTTCCACTACATATTGATGGAGTATAAGCTCCCACCACAGGAGTCGGATTGATCTGGATTGTAAAGGTCTGCGTACTACCCGAGCAACCATTGGCCACAGGAGTGACAACGATGGTTCCTGTAATTGATGCATTGGTCGTGTTGGCTGCCGAAAAAGAGCCGATATTTCCTGAACCCGTTGCCGCAAGCCCAATAGCGGTGTTAGAATTTGTCCAGTTGAAAACTGTGCCGACAACATTAAACGCGCTCGATAAGTTTATCGCACCAGTAGCCGCGCCCGCGCAGAAGGACTTGTTGGCAATCACGTCCACAGTCGGTCTAGGATTTACCGTTACAGTAACCGTGAAAGTCAATCCAACGCAAGATCCCAATCCTACGGGACCAGTTGGAGTCACCGTATAAATAGCGGTCTCAATGGTGTTAACCGGATTGGTTAGTGTTTGACTGACAGATGCCTGACCCGCCTGGGCGCTACCTCCGGTGATACCTCCGGTAACTGCCGGCGCTCCCCACGCATAAGTCGTTCCCGCAGGCACGATGGTCGCTGCCGTGGGTGAACCATTGACGGGGCTTACAGTAAAAGCTGTACCACTGCAGATCGTTGAGGTGTATGGAGCCATGACTGGAGTAGGATTGACGGTCATTGTAACAGTGAATGTTGATCCTACACAAGCTCCCACTGCCCCTGACGTAGGAGTCACTGTATATGTTGCTGTTCTGGCTGTGTTAGTGGGATTGGTCAGGGTTTGACTGATAGATGCCTGGCCCGCCTGGGCGCTACCTCCAGTGATACCTCCGGTAACTGCCGGCGCTCCCCACGCATAAGTCGTTCCCGCAGGCACAATCACTGCACCACCGTTAGCAGGGCTCACAGTGAATGTGGTGCCACTGCAGATTGTAGATGGCTGATTTGGAATGACCGGCTTTGGATTTACATCCACCGTTACTGTGAACGTAGATCCAACACAAGATCCCAAGCCTGCTGGACCAGTCGGGGTTACGGTATATGTTACCGTTTGGTTGACATTCGTAGGGTTGGTTAAAGTTTGACTGATAGATACTGCACCGCTTGCGACAGCACTGCCTCCTGTCACAGCTCCCGTAACCACCGGAGCCGCCCATCCATAAGTAGTTCCTGCCGGCACTATGGTTGCGGCGGTCGGACTACCATCGGAGGGACTCACAGTAAAAGCATTTCCGCTGCAGATCGCGGGCGTATATGCACCCATCGCTGGCTTTGGATTCACAGTCACTGTTACCGTGAATGTTGACCCAACACAAGCTCCCGCTGCTCCTGAAGTTGGTGTTACAGTATAAGTCGCAGTCCTGGCGATATTCGTAGGGTTGACCAGTGTTTGACTTATTAACACAGCTCCACTTGCTACTGCACTGCCTCCCGTGATACCTCCTGTAACAACCGGAGCGGGCCAACCATAGGTGGTGGCTGCTGGCACAATGGTGGCGCCGCCATTGCTTGGGGTCACCGTGAAGGCTGTGCCACTACAGACTATCGGTGTTTGATTCGGAATAACCGGCTTGGGATTTACCGTCACCGTTACCGTGAACGTAGATCCGACACAAGACCCCGAAGCCCCGGATGTAGGCGTGACAGTATAAGTTACTGTCTGATTTACATTTGTCGGATTCGTCAGGGTTTGACTAATAGACGGCTGGGTTACTGCAGAACTACTTCCCGTGACACCTCCCGTGACTACCGGTGCCGGCCATGTGTAAGTTGTACTGGCCGGTACAATGGTCGCACCGCCATCCACGGGACTCACCGTGAAAGTTGCACCACTACATATTGTGGAAGTCTGATTTGGAATGACTGGCTTTGGATTAACGGTCACCGTCACGGTGAAAGTCGCGCCTGTACATGAGCCTGTAGCCGGTGTTACAGTATAGGTTGCCGTCTGATTTACATTTGTCGGATTTGTCAACGTTTGACTAATCGAAGCCTGCGCCGCCAGGCCACTTCCTCCGGTAATTCCCCCTGTTACAACCGGAGCAGGCCATGAATAGGTTGTGCCGCCTGGCACGATGGTAGCCACCGTGGGTGAGCCATTAACAGGCGATACTGTAAATACCGAACCGCTACAGACTGAAGCCGTGTAGTTAAATATAAAGGGTGTTGGATTGACAGTAATTGCCTTATTATTTGCTGTTGGGCACCTGCTACCATTGGTATCATTTGTAGCATATTGCAAAGTTGCTGTCAGCGTCTTAGCTCCTGTGGAAGTTGCATTCACAGTGATAGATGCCGTGGAGCCTCCTGTTGCCTGGGTAATACCTGCCGTTGCTGACCATGTGTAGTTGAAGGTCCCACCAAGGGCATTAACTCCAGGCACAGGTGTAGTTGTATATGCCACTCCAAGAGCGCCATTACATATGGCAGCAGCTCCGGCTGGAGCAGTAGGTGTTGCAAGGAGTTCCCGGATAATCAGACTTACAGTGGCAGGGCTACTTTCGCATGCATTGGTTGCCCCTACAACCGAGGTAGCAAATATCTGATAGGTACCAGAAGTTGCAGGGTTAATCGCTGGCAAATAGGAAGCTGCAGTAACGGGAAATGATAATGAATTTGCGCCATTCGGGTTTAAAATTTGATTCGCCGGAATGGCGGGCAATGACCTGTACCAATTAATCGCCGTACTCCCTACGGTGCCAGGTCCGCTAATCACCCAATTAACACCGGCAAGCGGCGTTCCATTACAAAGTGTGACGTTTGTGACCAAAGGAGTCGCCGGCTTGGCAATAATCTCCACATAGTTGGAAATGCTTTCAGCATTAACAGTACTTAACCCATCATAAAGATTACAAACATCCCAGTAGTCCATACGGATATAAAAACGCTGCCCAACTGCCTGATTGCTTGTCAGCGTTGTTGTGATGGTTCCCATATAAGTTAAAGCAGTCGAAACCGTCACAGGAGCCCCTAAGGTTATTACCCCATTGAAATCTGGTGCAGCAGTGCCTGTTGTAGGAAAGTACCCAGGAAGCGCAAATGTTCCGGTGGCATCATTATTCGTGATTTGAACGGTTCCACCCCCCATAGAGGCAGGGAATGTCACCCTGATATCAGGAATATTTCCGGGAGCCCCATAATTGGTACTTCCATATACAATGCGAAAACTTCTGGCTTGTTGGTTTGGAACTCCTGTAATTGGCTCAATTGGTACTCTGCAATTCAACAAAGTAGCGTCCGTAAACTGCATATTGACATTAGTTCCAATACAAACCCTGTCGGTATTGGCTACAGATGCAGGCAGGTTGAGTACTCCAGTGTTCTTATTGTCTGTATCATATGTTGCAAAAGTAGTATTCGCAGTCAATGCACCGCTACATTGGGTATACACGGCAAAGTTTAAGGCCGGAGTCACCGACACATTCCAACTACAGTCTCCACCAGTAGCAGGTAGAGTTGCAGGGTAATTATGAGTTGCGCGTGATGCCATAATCACCGCAGGGTTACCACCTGGCAATGCAGAAGGAGCAAAAAATGTCGCCGACGCTGTTCCCGAAAGGTCCGATGTATAAGCTGCTTGCTGCGTCAATGCACTACCATCTCCCCAGGTCACTTCGTTAATCAGATTTCCTAAACCATAAGCCACGCTGTTCCTAACCCTGAGACTTAAATAATATTGATACTGATAAAAATTCATAACTACGGGCGAGCAAACTGTTACAGTGGCAAGTGGTATGTTTCCTTGCTGAAAGAATCCAAGGTCCCCACAAGCAGCTGTCCAGTTGTTATTAGACTGTACATTTGCAAAAGCAACTGCATTCAGTGTCAACGCCGCATTTTTAAGGGTACTGCCCGTATTTGTAAAGCTAATGCGGAGTATTTCACCTGGCTTTAGAAAAGGCTCCGTGGCGCTGTGACCAATTGCACCCACGCCTGCAGCATTAAAGGTCACATTTACACGTGCACCCCCAAACGCAGCTCCAGTTACCGGAACAGAGGTGCCATTGATAGTCACAGTCCACTGTCCTACAGCTGTGGAACCACCCAGCGTTGCATTAAAAAGAACCGAAACTACCTGTTGACTAAGAGTTTCATGTCGTGGTTCTGCTGCATTACTAACTACCGTTGGCTGAGCAGTAGACGTAACATATGATGAGATTAAAAGCCCGACTAATACAACTAGACTACGGAAACTAAAAGACTGCTTCATTAAAGAGGTTCTGGTATCGCTTCGTTTATACGCTTTAAGCTGCAAATTGTAACCTTCCGGTATTTAGGGAATCTACACCCCCCAAAAGTCCTTAAATTTGAAATAATTTCAAAGGAGGCGTTCCTCCCCTTGCCAAATAATCTACCTTTGCGCGCGTATTTTTTAGCCTCTCTATGACCTCTTCTGCCAAATATATCTTCGTGACCGGTGGCGTAACCTCGTCTCTCGGTAAAGGAATCATTTGCCTGCGGTCGGGTGTTGTCACCGACCACTTGCTATCTCTCCATTATACTTCAACCTTACAGATGCTGTTCATAGTTTGTCTTTGCAGAAATCTAATGGTCTATGTTGGTGATCGGTGAAAACACCGACCACAGGCTGAATCACGAGTTCTCGGTCAGCCTGAAGACACCAACAAATGCTTTGGGAACCAATTTATTTTAAAAGCCAGGTTCCAACGACTCCCAAATAATCTACCTTTGCGCGCGTATTTTTTAGCCTCTCTATGACCTCTAATGCCAAGTATATCTTCGTAACAGGTGGCGTAACCTCGTCTCTCGGTAAAGGCATCATTTCAGCTTCGTTGGGAATGCTGCTCCAGGCAAGAGGATTCACTGTCACCATACAAAAATTCGATCCCTACATTAATATAGACCCAGGTACCCTCAACCCATATGAGCACGGTGAATGTTATGTAACCGACGATGGTGCCGAAACGGACCTTGATTTGGGCCATTATGAGCGGTTTTTGAATATTCGCACCTCCCAGGCCAATAATATCACCACCGGTCGCATCTATAATAATGTGATCACCAAAGAACGAAAAGGCGAATTCCTGGGAAAGACTGTTCAAGTGATTCCTCACATCACCGATGAGATCAAGAGAAACATCTATTTACTAGGTGAAAGCGGCAAATACGACTTCATCATCACCGAAATTGGTGGTTCTGTCGGAGATATTGAGTCTTTACCGTTTATTGAAGCCGTTCGTCAGGTAAGGTGGGATCTCGGGTCTAACCACTCCCTTGTTATTCACCTTACGCTGATCCCCTACCTCAAGGCTGCGAAAGAACTTAAAACAAAGCCAACACAGCATTCCGTAAAGAAACTGCTCGAAGAAGGAGTGCAGCCGGATATACTAGTCTGCCGCACGGAGATGCCTCTGCCAATGGAAATCCGCAAGAAAGTAGGCCTCTTTTGCAACGTTCAGCTTAATTCGGTCATCGAAGCGATTGATGCAGACACCATATATGATGTGCCTTTGCTGATGCGTAAAGAGAAGCTCGATGAGCGCGTTCTCTCCAAATTGAAGGTGCATGCCAAAGATGAGCCCGACCTCGAGAAGTGGAAATCATTCCTTGGCAAACTCAAGAATCCAACCAATGAAATCAAAATGGGACTGGTTGGGAAATATGTCTCCCTTCCCGATGCTTATAAATCGATCGCTGAATCCTTCATCCATGCAGGTGCGCAAAATGATTGCAAGGTTGACTTGAAATGGATCTCTTCCGAAGACATTAATAAAGAAACAGTCGTTGACTTGCTGGGGGATCTCCATGGCGTACTCGTGGCACCTGGGTTTGGTGAACGGGGACTTGAGGGGAAAATTGAGGCCATCCGATACGTTCGCGAAAATAAAATTCCGTTCCTCGGTATTTGTTTAGGAATGCAGTGCGCCGTCGTGGAGTTCACCCGCCATGTTCTTGGACTGGATGCAAGTTCGACTGAGCTTAATCCTAAAACGAAGAACCCCGTGATTGACATGATGGAGGAACAGAAGAAAATCACAAAAAAGGGTGGGACGATGCGGTTAGGATCATATGAATGCAAACTAAAGAAGGGGTCGAAAGCTGCTTCTATTTATGGTGAAACGGTCATCCATGAACGCCACCGCCACCGCTATGAATTCAATAATAAATACCTTGACCAAATAGAAAATGCCGGATTGAAAGCGGTCGGTATCAATCCTGAATCAGGACTTGTGGAGGTGGTGGAACTAAAAGATCACCCCTGGTTTGTGGGTGTGCAGTTTCATCCTGAACTTAAAAGTACCGTGTTGAATCCACACCCGCTGTTCGTGAAATTTATCGAGGCCGGAATGAATCATAAGAAACGTGACTCTTAATAAAAAAATGCCAATTGTGACATGATCGTTTTCTGCAACAAAATAACAAATGCATACCACCCCGAAGTGTCGGGGCTAAGAGCGCAAAGAGAAATACAAATGGTTGTATTCTTTGCGGCTTTGCGTGAAACAAATTGTCATTTAACTAACAAAACTTGGATTGTGATGCCGGGGGTATCCCCGTTATTATAATCATAACATCAGGCTCTTATTTGAATACTCTGTTATAAAAATACTATGGATCGTAATTCTGCCATTGGGCTCACATTAATCGCTGTCTTGCTGCTGGCGTACTTCAATTTCTTTGCCCCTGAGCCTCCCAAAGAAGTTCCCGCTACCATTACCACTTCTGGAAGGCCTGACTCCCTTTCTCAAACATTGCTAAAACCAGTTGACACCACACAACTTAAGCCGCAAGGACCACTGGCTTCTTTACTCAGCGGGGAGGAGAAATCAACGAAAATCGAAACCAATGATCTGGTGATTACATTTTCCAACCGCGGCGGGGTGATCAAAGACGTAGAACTGAAAAAATTCAAAACATATTATAAGAAGCCTTTGAAACTGGTTTCTCCTTCGTTCAACACTTTCAAACTGAATGCGATCTATGAAGGCAAAGATGTTGATCTGTATTCATTGTTCTACACGGGTGAAAGCCGGCAGTTGAATGGCGTTAACAATTCAACAAAGTTCCCTGCCGATAGCACCATTGTTACTTACACCACCTCCCTCGCCGACGGAAAAACTATTAAACACATTTATTCTATTCCCTCCAATGGGTATGGCATCAAGTATCGTATTCAATCTTCAGGACTGGGTGATTCATTCAACGGAGATCACCTTACTTTTCTCTGGATGGATAACATACCTGTTCAAGAGAAAGACATTCTGGATAGTCGCACTAAAACAACCGTCAATTACTTTACAGAGAAAGGTGATTTTGAGCATCTTTCAGAATCCTCCACCGAGTTGGAGTCAGAAGCAATCGCCACCGGAGTAAAGTGGGTGGGCATCAAGCAAAAGTTTTTTACGAGTGCCATCATAGCGCAACATTCATTTAGTGGTGGAGAAGTGAGTGCCATGGCAACTGTTTCAGATACTTCGGTTGTAAAGTCAGCTCAGGTAAAGTTGTTTATTCCCAAGGGCGATTTGATCGCCAACAAAACCAACTTTGAATTCTTCTTTGGCCCCAACGATTACAAAATACTTACCACCGTAACAGACGGATTTTCCCGCAACCTCGATCTGGGTTGGCCACCCGTGAGTTGGGTAAATAAATTTGTGATCATCCCCATTTTCCATTTCCTGGAAAGCTTTATCGGCAATTACGGCATCATCATTTTGATCCTGGTGATTATCATCAAGATCGTCCTCACGCCCCTCTCCTACACTTCTTACCTCGGTATGGCGAAGATGCGGCTGTTGAAGCCAGAGCTGGATCTGATCAAGGAAAAGAATGGCGACAACGCCACCCAGGCACAGCAGGACCAAATGAAACTGTATCAGCAGGCAGGCGTGAATCCTTTCAGTGGATGCATACCCCTTCTTCTTCAAATGCCGATACTTTTTGCAATGTTCTATTTCTTTCCTGTGTCCGTGGAGTTACGTCAACAGCCATTCTTGTGGGCAGACGATTTGTCCACGTATGACTCCATCGCCAACCTCCCCTTCACGATTCCTTTCTATGGAGATCATGTGAGTCTTTTCGTTTTACTTATGACAGCTTCGACCTTGGTTTATACATGGCAGAACAATCAGATCAGTTCGGTGACCGGACCCATGAAATCCATGTCATACGCGATGCCGGTGATCTTCATGTTCGTGTTGAATTCATTTTCCGCCGGACTGAGTTTTTATTATTTCGTCACCAATCTTGTCACGTTTGCCCAGCAAGCTATTATCAAACGTTTTGTCGATGAAGATAAAATCAAACAAGTGATGGAAGACCACAAAAGTAAAATGGTTTCCGGCACGGGCACAAAATCCAAGTTCATGACCAAGCTGGAAGAAGCGATGAAGGCTGGTGAGGAAGCGAGGAAGAAGAAGAAATAGGTGTTGGGTGCTGGGTATTGGGTATTGGCTTGACTAGGTTAAACTTAATGCCTGACCAAAGAAATAAAGTCAGTGCGAACAGCCAAAACCTAACACCCAAAACCCAATAGCTTAATCTTATATTTGTGCTCTTTAAAATTTATTGAGTTTTTATAACTAGTTCACTACAACCCGCGAATGGGAAAAATTATTGCGATAGCAAATCAAAAAGGGGGCGTAGGGAAAACCACGACCGCCATCAATCTTGCGGCCAGTCTGGCGGTGTTGGAAAAGAAAACCTTGCTGTTGGATGCTGATCCACAGGCCAATTCTTCTTCCGGCCTTGGCATCGACCCAAGGAATGTAAAATTGAGCATTTATGAGTGCATGGTGGATGGTGGGAATATCCATGATGCCATTGTTCAAAACGACCTAAAGTATCTCAGCGTACTCCCCTCTCACATCGACCTCGTGGGTGCGGAAGTAGAGATGGTGAACATTGACCATCGCGAAGAAAGGATGCGTGAGGCGTTGAAAAATATCAAAGATGAGTATGATTTCATCATCATCGACTGCTCCCCTTCACTTGGGCTTATCACCATCAATTCATTGACGGCAGCAGATTCGCTGATCATTCCAGTTCAATGTGAATACTTTGCGTTGGAAGGATTGGGTAAGTTGCTGAACACCATTAAAATTATTCAAACACGGTTGAATCCGCAGCTCGAAATCGAAGGCATCTTACTCACCCTGTACGACTCGCGGACTTCTTTGGGAAATCAAGTGGTGGAGGAAGTAAGAAAACACTTCAAGAATATCTCTTTTAAAACAATCATTCCAAGAAATGTGAAGTTGAGTGAGTCGCCTAGCTTTGGACTTCCTGTCATTGTGCACGATGCAGAGAGCAAGGGTTCGATCGCGTACTTGAATCTTGCGCATGAAATCCTGAATAAAAACGGCATGAGCAAATAACCATGAAAAAGAAAGGACTTGGTCGTGGGCTCAGCGCCCTCCTTAGCGATACGCCTGAAACGGGTAATCTGGAAGAGGCTCAGGCACCTTCCGGAAACATGAATGAACTGGCGATCAGCGAGATTGAAGTCAATCCATTTCAGCCCAGGAAAAATTTTGATCAGGAAGCATTAAAAGAGCTTGCCGATTCGATTAAGGTGCATGGCATCATTCAACCGATCACCGTTCGCAGGCTATCCAGAAATCAATATCAGCTCATTTCCGGTGAACGGAGATTTCAGGCCGCTCGTCTGTCAGGGTTAAAAAAAATCCCCGCATACGTTCGTCTGGCAGATGACCAACAGATGCTGGAAATGTCGTTGATTGAAAACATCCAGCGTGAAAACCTTAATCCAATAGAAATTGCGTTGAGCTATCAACGTCTGCTGACGGAGTGTAAATTGAAACAGGATGAGTTGGGCACCCGTGTAGGAAAAAATCGCTCCACCGTTACGAATTACCTGAGGCTCTTAAAGCTTCCACCTGACATTCAAATCGCTCTACGTGACAACAAGCTTTCGATGGGCCATGCCAGGGCCATCATCAATATTGAAATTCCGGAAGTACAACTACTGATTTTCAAGAGAACCTTGCAAGAAGATTTATCCGTGCGTCAAGTGGAGGAACTGGCGAGGTCGATGCACAAAGGCTCTAAAAAAGAAAAAACCACAACCTCCCGCACACCGGCAGGGCCCAAAGAAATTATTCAGCTTCAAGGCAAGCTTTCTTCACACTTTGGCACGAAAGTTAGTGTTAAGAGCGATGGCAAGAAGGGTGAAATCAAAATTCCATTCTTGTCGATCGAGGACCTGAACCGGATCCTCGATATTTTCAAGGTTTGAATTAATGCTTCGACTCATTACAATATTTGCTTGCCTCTGGACAACCTCATCTTTTGCACAGAAAGTTGAAGGGAAAGTAGACACCGTGAAGAACCCGGTGGATTCCATAAAAAGTAAAAAAAAGATTAGCACAAAAGCGGAAGTTCAAATTGATACCATAAGAGAACCTTCCGATTCGCTCATCGTGATGAAGGGAGGCAAGATCATCACGATAGAATCTTATGCCAAAAGATATCA
The DNA here is from genome assembly GCA_043776715.1 of Cyclobacteriaceae bacterium. Lineage (GTDB taxonomy): Bacteria > Bacteroidota > Bacteroidia > Cytophagales > Cyclobacteriaceae > ELB16-189. The sequence goes on from JAYVQY010000138.1 coordinate 16,801, forward strand.
ACCGCGTAAAGCCCTCCTCTATGCAGCGGTGGTTCCAGGCACTGGTCAGATCTACAATAAAAAGTATTGGAAGTTACCTTTGGTGTGGGGCGGTTTTTATTTGTTGACGACAAATGCGATGAGGTACAACGAACTATTCCTCAAGTATAAGAATGAACTGTTTTATCTTCTTGAACACCCGACCGGGTCATCAACTTCGACGGGTTCTACCACGGGTTCAGCCAGCTCTGCCCCTAAATCTTCCAGCGGGTTTACGGAAGCACAGCTTCGCGACATTATTGACAACTACAGAAGACAGCGAGACTTCTTCATTGTCCTCAACGGATTTTTATATATCCTACAAATCGTGGACGCCCATGTAGATGCACACCTGAAAGAATTTGACCTCAATCCAAATTTGAAAGTGAGCATCGAGCCATCGGTACAACAGAATGGGATGATTGGTCGCACTTCAGGGTTTTCACTTACCTTAAAATTCTGACGCCATGCGAATTCTTTTGATCGGATATGGAAAAATGGGAAAAGCAATTGAAACTGCTGCTACCTCGAGAAATCACTCAATCGTCGGCAAGATTGATCCCTTTATGGGCATGTCATTTGATTTCAAATCTGCAGTGGATGTTGCCATTGAATTTTCAACGCCAGAATCGGCACCTCAAAATATCAGGTTGTGCCTGAGTCACCAGATTCCAGTCGTGGCAGGTACCACCGGATGGCTCCATCATCGGAAAGAAATTGATGATTACTGCACACAACAGCAAGGCGCCTTTTTTTTTGCCTCCAACTACAGCCTGGGTGTGAATATTTTCTTCAAGCTAAACGAGCATCTCGCCCGGATGATGAAAACTCAAAACGAGTATGATGTTAGCATTGATGAAATACATCACGATCAGAAAAAAGATGCGCCGAGTGGAACGGCCATCACCCTTGCAGAAGGCATTCTCAAAAACTCATCAAAGAAAAAGCAATGGGTGAAGCACGAAACCGATAGCGTGGAGGATTTGACGATCCGTTCATTTCGGGAAGGAGCAGCGCCAGGAACTCACATCGTGAAATACAATTCTGCCATTGACGACATCGAAATCAAACACACCGCCTATTCCCGTGAAGGATTTGCCACCGGGGCTGTGTTGGTGGCCGAATGGCTTCCCCGTCAGAAAGGGGTATTGGGGATGGAAGATTTTCTAAAATTCTGACTTCGGATTATTTTGGTTTTATTTGCGACCCGTAAGGAGACGTAAGGCTTAAGACGTAAGACGTGAGACATAAGACATAAGACATAAGACATAAGACATAAGACATAAGACATAAGACATAAGACATAAGACATAAGACATAAGACATAAGACATAAG
>JAYVQY010000139.1:0-18146 GCA_043776715.1 Cyclobacteriaceae bacterium
AAACTCCGGTACGATTTCGCTCGCGACCGTCTCTCCTGATCCCACGGCTACGGCAGCTTCCACCACAACGCAGAATTCTTTTTCGGCCAACTGGGGTGCGAGCGCTAATGCATCGGGTTATTTGCTGGACGTGTCAACCTCAAACACTTTTTCCTCATTCGTCACGGGCTACAATAGCCTTTCCGCTGGCAATGTGACAACGATTTCTGTAAACACAAATCTTACTGGTGGGACAACGTATTATTACCGTCTTCGAGCTTCCAGTTCATCAGGAAATTCCGGACTGTCGAATACCATCACTGTTACAACCGCTCCCCCTAACCCCGTGGCCACTGCTGCAACTGCCACCGCACAGACTTCATTCACTGCGAACTGGGCAACTAGCGCAACGGCAACAAGCTATTCGCTGGATGTGTCCACGTCAAATACTTTTGCGTCTTTCGTCACGGGCTTCAGCAACCTCTCGGTGGGCAACGTGACCGCCTATGTTGTGAGCAGCGGACTTGTAGCAGGAACCACTTATTATTATCGAGTTAGAGCGTCGAGTACTTCCGGAACTTCCTCCGACTCGAATACCATTACAGTTGATAGTGCTCCAACGGATCCGATCGCGACCGCGGCCACGACAGCAACACAGACTTCTTTCATCGCGAATTGGAATGCAAGCGCCAGTGCCACGGGCTATTCATTGGATGTGTCTACCTCCAGCATCTTCGGCTCCTTTGTCAGCGGATATAATAATTTGTCGGTGGGCAATGTGACTACTTTTGCTGTGACCACCGGTCTTTCAGCCGCCACCACATATTACTATCGGGTACGGGCTTCAAGCGCAGCCGGGACTTCTAACAGTTCAAATACAATTTCTCTTGTTACCGTTCCAATTGAGCCGGTCGCTGTTGCCGCTACGGTGATCACGGGCACATCGTTCACTGCAAATTGGAATGCCAGCGTTTCAGCAACGGGTTATTATCTGGACGTTTCTACTTCCGGCTCTTTTGGATCTTTTGTGACAGGGTACAATAACTTGCTGGTCGGAAATGTGTTGACTTACCTAGCCGGTACGGGCATTTCCGGCGGCACAACATACTATTATCGTGTTCGCGCAGCTAATGCATCAGGCGCATCTGGAAACTCGAATCCTGTCATCTCGCTTTTGACAGCACCTGCAGCACCCATCGCTTTGGCAGCGAGCGGAATCACGCAAACGAGTTTTACGGCGTCGTGGATACCCGTAAGTTCGATTGAATATTTTGTGGATGTAGCCAATGACATTGGTTTTACAACATTCCCCTACCCTCAATACAACAATTTATCCATTGGTAATACCACTTCATTCTCCTTTCCTGGCCTGACCTCTGGAAATACTTATTATTATCGAGTGAGGGCCAGCAACACCAGTGGCAATTCAGCAAACTCGAATACCGTTTCAGTTTCAACGATCTCCGGGCAGGCAACCGCCATCACGTTTAGCAGTCCCACGATTAATTCCGTGACGGTCGGCTTCACAGTCGGGAATGGAACTTCCCATCTGATCGTGGCGAGGGCAGGATCAGCCCTTTCCGCAACCCCTCTGAATAATACTACTTATACAGACAACCCAACCTATGGAAGCGGGGCTCTTTTAGGTTCTGGATTTGTTGTTGGAAATATTACCAGCAACTCCGCCGCAGTAAATGGCCTGTCTCCCGGCACATTATATTATTTTCAAGTGTTTGATTATACAGGGGCTGCAGGGTCGGAAAGTTATCTTATTAATACCTCAAGCGGGAACCCTGCAAGTATGACTACTATATGCAGCGCTCCCGTCGCTGCCGCAGCAACAACCATTACCCCAACTTCATTCCAGGCCAACTGGGCAGCGAGTACCGGGGCTGGTGGTTACTTCCTCGATGTCTCCACCGCCAACAACTTTTCGACTTTTGTCAATGGGTACAACAATCTTTCGGTTGGGAATGGCACCAACTATGTAGCTAGTACCAATCTTTCTCCTTCAACCACCTATTATTATCAGGTCAGGGCTGCAAACGCTTCCGGCTCCTCTGCCAGCTCGTCAACGATTACACTCACAACACCTTCTCTTCCAGTCATTACCAGTTTCAATCCTACAAGTGGCAGCATTGGAACCTCCGTTACAATTACCGGCACTGGCTTTGACCCGGTCGCCGCAAATAATACTGTGAAATTTAGTGGCACGGTCGCCACTGCTACGGCAAGCACAGCGACCTCCATCACAACTTCGGTGCCGGCAAGTGCCACAACCGGGACCATCACCGTCACGGTGGCTAGTCAAACTGGTGCCAGTTCCTCCAGCTTCACTGTAATTCCTGGGCCAACGATCACAAGCTTCAGTCCAACAAGCGCCGGAGTCGGTACGATGGTTACGATCACAGGAACTGGATTTGACGCAACTCCTGCAAACAATACTGTTAAATTTAATGGCAGTGCGTCGCCGGCAACTGCGAGCACAACGACAAACATAACGACAACCGTACCAATTGGAGCAACATCAGGAACGATCACCGTTACGGTCGCAGGTCAGACGGGAACCAGCTCAACCAACTTCCTTGTGATTCTACCACCTACCATCACTTCTTTCAATCCGACAAGCGCCGGGGTCGGGGCCCTGGTGACTATTACAGGAACGGGATTTGATACGACACCAGGTAATAACACGGTGAAGTTCAATGGCATACAGGCTACAATATCAGGAACACCCACGGCCACTAGCATCAGTGTATTGGTGCCCGCAGGCTCAGTAACAGGAAGTATTACAGTTGTTGTGGGAGGTCAAACGGCCACCAGTCCCACCACCTTCACCCTGGTTTCCCCACCGGCAATCGCGAGTTTTAGTCCTGATCACGGTGGTGTTGGAACAATAGTCACAATTACAGGAACCGGATTTGATACAACCCTGGCAAATAACATTGTCAAGTTCAATGGTACAACGACTCCTGTATTGTCTACGCCCTCGGCCTCGACAACCAGCGTCACTGTATTGGCGCCCGTAAATTTTACGACTGGAACCATCACCATCACGATAGGTACTCAAACGGGAACCAGTACTGGAGTATTTACACTATTAGGACCACCGACGATTACAGATGCCTCTGTCAAGAGTGGTAAAGTGAGTGACATAGTAACCATCACGGGAACGAATTTTGACCCAACTCTTGCAATGGTGGTCAGGTTCAATAACACTGTAGCGACCATCACCGGAACACCCACGAGCACAAGCATTGCCACCTCGGTACCTGCTGGGGCGACCAAAGGTCCGATCACTGTTAAGGTTGGTACGCAGACAGCCACCAGTGGATTTGATTTTACGGTTCAAACCGGACTACAGATTCTCCAGCCCGAAGCATTCCCTACCTCTTTTGACAAAGGTGGAAAACTGACCGTCAGCATTACGGTAAATGATCAGACCAAAGTAAGCGTCGTTAATTTGAAGAGCCGTGGAATCTCAGAAGAAACCTCGGCACTTAGAACCACCGTCGTCACTGGCGTGGGCAGCAAATTTGAAAAGACATTCGAGGCAGCAGAACTCGCCGATGCCATTGGCCTTACCTATTATTTTGAAGTAACAGACGTTTTAGCAGACATTAAAGTAAGTTCCACGGGCAAGGCGGTAGTTCATTACCCAAAGACATCCACAGAGCAAATTATTCCAAATCTTTCTCCTGGAATTACACTCAGCAATTACCAGATCATAGCAGTTCCGCTAGATCTTAATGACAAAAACGTCCTATCGGTTTTCAGTTCCTTTGGTGGAGTTGACAAAACAAAATGGAGATTATATTCCTGGAATGGTAACGATAATGTTGAATACCCAGGCTCGGGCTTCAATAACATTGAGATTGGCAAGGGATACTGGTTAATTGTAAAGGACCTGAAGGAAATCAATCCGGGTGAAGGAATGGTACCCACTGTAAGCGATGCAAATCCCTATGTATTGACTCTTGCGCCTGGCTGGAACCTGATCGGAAACCCTTACAATTTCAAGATATCCTGGAGTGACGTAATTACATCAAACAGCAATTCAACGGGTGTTGATAGCAAACTTCAGATCTATTCAGGTGGCGCAAGCCTGGCACCTAGTGATCTTTTGGAGCGTTATCGCGGTGCCTATGTCCGAAACAACAATCCGGGAACCATCTCACTCAAGATACCGGTAACAAGAAAGAATGGGCGGGAGAATTCTTCCACTAGCACGGTCGCAGATATTGACAGTGACAACTGGCAGATGGATTTAGAACTTTCCAACGGCGAGGTGAAGAACCTCACTGGAGGCATCGGGATGAATTCCAAAGCGAGGTTTGACGGGATTGATAAATTTGATCAGGTGAGTGTGCCGGTACTGGAGGCATTGCGTATGCCCGAAGTGATTTTTCCACATCCGGAACAGAAACTTACATTCAGTAAGGAGGTAGTGCCAACGCAACCGGGTTATGTTTGGACATTCTCGGTGAAGAGCAGAAGTGAAGCGCCCGTGACACTGCAATGGAACAATGCAGGGCTGGAGCAAAGACAAAACAAACTTTATTTGTTGGATCCTTCCGCCACGATGTTGGTAGATATGAAAAAATATGATCACTACACGTTGCCTGCTGCTACTGGGACATTGAAAGTATTTTTCGGCAACAGTGAAGAAGTGGAGCGGATGTTGGAGAACGAGTTGCCCATGTTGGGCGAGCCCTTCCCTAACCCCGGGGCTGACATTGTGAATATTCCATTCAGGATCCCTGAGCGTGCCGGAAAAGTACCGGTCACCATCACCATCTACGACGCGCGCGGCGAGGCGGTGTCACATTTGATCAACGGAGAATTTGCCCACGGACGTTATGAGGTGCAGTGGAAGAGCAACCACATTGGAGGAATGTACATCGTGACCATGAAAGCAGGATCAAATCCGGAAAAGCGAACGAAGATCATCATTAGATAGAATCATCATACTGCTATCTCAACAATAAAAGCAATTCTTATGAAAACCATGACTGCACCTTACGTCCTCCTGTTCCTGATGGTTATTCTGACGCACAATGGAATGGCCCAGGACGCAGAAGCGTTCACGAAACCCATCAGGATTAATCTTGCCTACAAAGATGTTACCCCTCCTGACATTTTTCTCTCTTATAAGAATGGAGGCGCCATCACACAAGGGAAGGTGGAAATAGATGTTACCATCCTGGACAAAGGAGGGGTCTCTTACGTGGCCATCAACAACGAAGAAAGAATAAATAAGCTTTCCGGAGATTCCCTGGTTTTTGCGCTGGCTTTCAATCAGGGAGAGGAATTGTCGGTGATCGCCAGGGACAATTTCAATAACCCAAACGCGAAATCGTTTATCATCAAAGGGCAACAGCTGGCAAAAGGGGGGAAGATCGAGCGGAAATATTATGCTTTGCTGATCGGAGCACAAGATTATTCTGACCCGGCCTTCCAACAACTGAATGAACCGATCAAAGACGCCAGCCAGTTGCGCAAAACACTTCTTGATAAATATACATTTGAAGAAAGGGATATTACTTTTTTAAAGAACCCAACGTTTCAAGATATCAATGATGCGTTTGACCAGTTGGCTCACAAAATAAGTCCGGATGATTTCCTACTTGTTTTTTATGCAGGTCACGGGGTTTTCGATGAGAAGTCAAACATAGGATTCTGGATTCCAGTGGACGCCCAGGAAAAGAGCCGTGCAAAATGGTTTCGGAACAGTGTGTTGGTGGAAGACATTGGTGCCATCAATTCAAAGCACACCCTATTGATTGCTGACGCCTGCTTCAGTGGCGGTATTTTTAAGACGCGAGGCGCTAACAACAATGCTTCTCCAGACATCGCTATGATGCTGAAGAAACCCAGCCGCAAAGCCATGACCAGTGGCAACCTGACAACCGTGCCTGACAAAAGCATATTTATGAAATATCTCCTTCAGGCATTGAACACCAACGAGAACCTTTGGTTTCCAACAGAAGACCTTTACGATCAGGTCAAACAAAGCATGAAGAACAACTCTGACACGAAGCCGCTGTACGGCGAGATTCAAAACGTAGGAGATCAGGGTGGAAATTTTGTTTTCAAGAGGAGAGAGAATTAATTTGATCGGGTGGTCATGCCTGACAGGGAGTCTTGAACCTATGTGCACTTAGCACAAAAGAAATAGTGCGAGGCTGACTGACCTGAATCGAACCATAGAGTCAAGGTCATTATTGAACAATTCGTCAGTCTTCTTGATATACCGTCGTTACAATTAAATACAATATTATGAAAACCAGGATGGTACTTTGTATTCTGCTACTGGCTGTTATGGCTTATCAGGGGTTGGCACAGAGCGCGGAAGTTTCTACCAAGCCTCTCAAAATTAACCTTGCTTACAAAGATGTAGTCCCTCCAGACATCTTCCTTTCCTACAAGAACGGAGGTACTATGGTCCAGGGGAAAGTGGAGGTTGCGCTTACCATCATCGACAAAGGAGGTGTTGCTTACGTCAGCATCAATAACGAAGAGAGGATCAATAAACCTTCCGGAGACTCACTGGTTTTTGCACTGGCTTTCAATCAGGGAGAGGAATTGTCGGTGATCGCCAGGGACAATTTCAATAACCCAAACGCAAAATCTTTTATTATCAAAGGGCAACAGCTGGCAAAAGGGGGGAAGATCGAGCGGAAATATTATGCTTTGCTGATCGGAGCACAGGATTATTCAGACCAAGCCTTCCAGCAACTGAATGAACCGATCAGAGACGCCAGTCAATTGCGGCAAACGCTGCTTAGTAAATATACATTTGAAGAAAAGGACATTACTTTTTTGAAGAACCCAACGTTTCAAGATATCAATGATGCGTTTGACCAGTTGGCGCACAAGATAAGTCCGGAGGATTTCTTGTTGGTTTTTTATGCAGGGCATGGGGTTTTCGATGATAAGACAAATATTGGATACTGGATTCCGGTGGACGCCCAGGAAAAGAGCCGAGCGAAATGGTTTCGGAACAGTGTGCTAGTGGAAGACATCGGTGCCATCAACTCAAAGCACACCTTGTTGATAGCGGATGCCTGCTTCAGTGGCGGTATTTTTAAGACGCGAAGCGCCAACAACAATGCCACGCCGGACATCGCGTTGATGCTGAAGAAACCCAGCCGCAAAGCAATGACCAGTGGCAACCTGACCACGGTGCCGGACAAAAGTGTATTTATGAAATATCTTCTTCAAGCCTTGAACACCAACGAGAACCTATGGTTTCCAACAGAAGACCTTTACGATCAGGTCAAGCAAAGTATGAAGAACAACTCCGATACAAAACCTCTTTATGGGGAGATCCAAAATGTAGGAGACCAGGGTGGAAATTTTGTTTTTATGAAGAGGGAGAATTGATTTTCTACTTTTTCTTGATAAAAATAAAATCCCCACCTTCATCACCCACGCCTTGTATGACGCCAAATTGAGGCACCGTTGGTGAATTGTTAATGATGGGTTCGTAAATGCGGGTATTCAAGACAGAGGACGGGAGAAATACAGATTCATTTTCTTCTAGAATTTTGAAAAGGTATTTTATGAAAACACTCTGGTCAGGAACTTCCGTAAGGTTTCCACTCGTGAGTGCCTTCCGGCTGGTGTCTTGATGTCCTCTTTATAAAAATCCGCCATCGAGACAAAATGTACTCGCTTAGCAGGGGGGGTGAGTCTCTATCTTGAGACCCTTATATTTTTATCTTTTAATATGACCTTGAGAGATCAAACTGATGGACTGAGATCGGAACTTTCCAGTTAATTTTGGCCTTTTTTGTCTAGAATAAGCGGGTTTTTACGCAATTTCTGGAACGCTGACCGCGATCATCTTTTTAATAAGCTAGAAAGGGGTAATTTGGTATACCAAAAAACAATTTCTTATGAATGATTCTACACCCATCGCTACCGCGGATTTATGGTTGGTCTACGGGGCTGTTTTCTTTCTGGCTGTTGCGATTCTGATACTGCTGTACCATGAGATGCGCACGTTCATGGTAAAAAATCCAAAAGACCGATATGATTATGTCAACATGAATGAGATCCGATTCTTCTGGTATGCGGTCATAGCCATCATTGCGGCAGTGGCCTTATATCTCAATAAGGTGTTGGCTCCTATGATTCCCGTATCAGCATCTGCGCTTCTGTACGTCAGATTATTTTTCCTGGCGGGCTTTTCAGTGGTCGCCTATCTGGTGCTTGCGAGCAGCGTCCGGCTCTTATATCCTCCGGTGGTGGAGCGTCGACTGAAGAGAATTCGCAACACGCCCCGCATTTCTCCGGCCGGCAATGCAATGAGGAAACTAAGCGAAGAAGAGGAAGCTGTTCACCTTGACCAGGGTGAGATTGATGAGCAGGCCAGCTCCATCCACTCTGCAGAATATGATGTGTGGCTGGACGAAAAGACCGGGTTCAAGCTGGTGGAAAAATACATGGGCTATCAGCATGCAGAAAAGTGCAGCGAGTGCGGATTCTTAACCATGAAGATTCATTCCGAGGAAGTTACAAGAAAGCCTTCGTCCACGGAGGAAGGTTTCCTCATCAAGCACTATCGCTGTAGCTATTGCAAGCATCGCGAAGCCAGAGAGGCTGTCATTGCAAAACTTTCGAGCAATATTTGAATCGGGAAATCCAGTACTAACAACTCAAAAAATAACCTGAATGAATAATGAGTTTTTTTTTTGCGTAGGAGCTGAGGGGTTCGAACCCCCGACCCTCCCGACTTATGAGACGGGATGCTCTGTACCAGCTATGAGTTCCTCTATTCGTTTTTTGCTTTTCCACTTTTTTATCTGACGTTCTCTTGCATAGGCACCTGCTTTTGTGTCAAATGTTTCTTTATAAACAATTACCCAATCTCGAAATATGCCTGCATAACCTTTATGATTTGAATTATGCTTTCGTAGGCGCTCATCGATTGGTTAGCTGGTATGACCAATGTAGAATTTACCTGCAGCAATGGATTTTAGAATATAGAAGTAGGGAGACATAGGTGTTGACTATAAGTTTGAGAATCTCCCCGGATAGTTGCAATAAAAAAGCCCCAGGAAAACCTGAGGTTTTTGCGTGGGAGCTGAGGGGTTCGAACCCCCGACCCTCTGCTTGTAAGGCAGATGCTCTGAACCAGCTGAGCTAAGCTCCCTTCAATACTTCAATTCTGTATCCGTGTCCCCCCGACCCTCCCGACTCTTAAGTCGGGATGCTCTGAACCAGCTGAGCTAAGCTCCCAATAGGTTCCTAATAATTTTAAGGACTGCAAAGGTAATTGAGAAAACGATTTGAGCAAAAAAATTGAAAAGGAAGATTTGTTCAGCTTTAATGACCATAAGGAAGGCAAGATGGCTCAGACCGATCCAAAAGAAGCTGGAACAAAAGTTTTCTAATGGAGAACTTTACTACCTTTGTCTGTGTTTAACATTATTGCACGTAGGACACTGTTGGATTTTTGTGATGCCTATCCTGATGCTTCTAATGCGTTGAGGGAATGGTATCATGAGATGGTCAATCAGAATTTCAGAAATTTTCAGGAACTCAAAAAAGTTTATGGACATGCCAGCCTGGTGGGAGATGACCGAGTAGTCTTTAATATCGGCGGTAATAAGAATAGACTTGTGGTGAGGGTAGTCTTTGATTACAAAGCCATTCAAATTAAATGGTTTGGCACCCATAAAGAGTACGATAAAGTTGATGTGAGAATAATTAAATTCAGAAAGTCATGAGACTAAAAATGATCAAATCGAAGAAAGAGTACTTTAAAACTCTAGAATGGGCTGATGAAATGTTCGAAAAAAAGGTAAAGCCAAATTCGCCGGAAGGAGAGATCTTGCAAGTAACCCTTTTACTCGTCAAGGATTATGAAGACAAGAACTTTCCAATTCAGCCACCCGACCCCATTGCCGCCATCAGGTTGAAGATGGAGGAAAGAGGTCTTAAGAACAAGGACCTTGTAGATAAAATAGGAAGTAAAGGATACGTGTCAGCCATTTTGAATGGCAAAAAGCCTCTTACCCTGGAGTTGGCTAAAATATTTTATCGTGAGTTGGGGATCCCTGCTGCTGTGCTGCTCGCTTAACCAAGTTTTCAGAAATCTATGTGATAAAATAACGGAAAGGATGATTTAATTTAATCCTCAAAGAAAACTTTTCAGCCCATTATTGTCTTTTAATAATTGTCTTCCAAGTCTTTTGCTGCAATCACCCAATGACTGACCACAACCAACTAAACCATGAACTACAAACTCTTCGGCCAGTCCGGCCTGCGCGTCTCTGAACTTTGTCTCGGTACCATGGGCTTCGGCACCGAATGGAAGTGGGGTGCCGAAAAAGATGCCAGCAAACAAATCTTCGATGCTTATGCCAAAGCAGGAGGAAACTTTCTGGACACTGCCAACCGCTACACGGAAGGGACTTCGGAGAAATTCCTGGGTGAGTTTGTGGCTTCCGACCGTGACCATTTTATCGTAGCCACGAAATACTCCCTTCGAGACCGCGCAGGAGATTTGAATTTTGCTGGCAACCATCGCAAAAACCTGATGCGCAGTGTGCGCGAAAGCCTGAAGCGATTGAATACCGAATTCATCGACGTGCTTTGGGTCCATGCATGGGATAGTTGGACGCCCACCGAAGAAATTATGAAAGGCCTCGAAGACCTCGTGAGTCGCGGACTGGTACATTATATCGGTGTGAGCGATACGCCAGCCTGGGTAGTGAGTCAGGCGAATACGATGGCTCAGCTGAGAGGCTGGTCACAATTCGTAGGACTACAAATTGAATACAGTTTAATTCAAAGGACCGTCGAACCAGAACTGATGCCGATGGCAAAAGCTTTTGGCATGACCGTAACACCCTGGGCACCGTTGGCCGGAGGCGCGCTTACTGGAAAATATTTGAAGGGCGACAAGGGACGGCTTCCCGATACTAGCATTCGTCTGGGTGAACGTTCGATGCTCATCACAAAAAAAGTGGTAGAGATCGCGGATCGTTTGGGGGTCACAGCATCGCAGGTGGCGATCAACTGGACGCGACAACACAAAGGGCAATCGGTCATTCCCATTGTCGGGGCAACCAAGGTTTCGCAGGTTGAAGATATACTCGGCTGCCTTAAATTTGAATTGCCTGTTGATGCAGCAAAAGAACTCGATGAGGTTTCAAAGATCGACTTGCCATTTCCTCAAAAGTTTTTCGCGGAAGGTCCTGTTCAAGATGTATTGTATGGTGGAGTAAGAAATCAGATGCTGGATTCAAGATATTGAGTGTTGGATCGGATTTGAATCTTGAATGCCCAACGCTGAACGCCCATTATCAAAGTCGCGCTACTTCAAGATTTAGAGTTCGGCTTTGGCCATGCTAGATTCTTTTACAGGTTGCGTGACAAAATCGACGACATGATTCACCACAAGGGGAGATCTTAAATTATGACCGAGGCCTGAGGTGGTGATCAGCCTTGAGTCTTTAGAGCTTTTGTGAATTTCCACCGCTTGAGGGTAAGGAGTTTCTAAATCAAGTTCATCGTGTATTACCAACATGGGTATGGTGACGGCTTTCGCAAACGTGGGGGCAAAGAAATATTCGGGCAGGTGCTGGATGTTTTCTTCGAAGGATTTATAGATCGCGCTCATAGTCTTGTCGGACAGGCCCAACGCATCTTGATAATATTTCATAAATTCTTCAACGCTACCCGGAGTGCCTGTGATCACAAGCTGTTTGACAGATAGCAATGGCAACCTGAAGAGTGTGTAGAGTGCCGCAAAACTGCCCAGCGAATGTCCCACGATGGTGTGGACATTTGGAATGACACTCATGAACTTTTCAATGACGGCACTGTAAACAGGAAGATTCAAATATTTTCCTCCAGAAAGCCCGTGACCGATGGCGTCGATTGCATAGACTGTGAATTCCTCCTTTGAAAGGGCATCAATATAGTTTTTCCATCGAAAGCTTTGACTTTGCCATCCATGGAGGAAGAGAATGACCTTGCTGCCCGCTCCCCATCGGTAGTATTGGATCAGATGGCCCTGGCATTCAAAGTTTAATTTCTCTGAAGTATTTAGAAAATCCTTATGGTGGTCCTTGATCGGGGCTCGCTGGGGAGTACAGAAAAGGTAAAACCCTTTCCGTCCGGCCGCGCGCGGTGCAAAAAGGACCAGGCTGTTGAAATATATTCCAATCAGGCGAGTAACGATTTTTTTCATAGGCAATCGACTTGAAGATACCAATCGGTATCTTCATGGTTAAAAAAATTTAGATCTCTATTTCTTCCAGCATTGTATCCAGGTGGCGGATGGTCATTTTGATGTCTTTGTTGCTGCCGCGGAGTTTACTCATCATGATCGCCCCTTCCAACATGGCAATGATCACTGAAGCATAATATTCTTTTTGAATCGTGGGTTTCAGTTGCTTATGCTTAATACCATTGGATAGAAGGGTGATGATGGCATCGCGCAGCATATTCAAAATCAAAACGGCTTGACGGCGAAGGACGGGGTGCGAATCATCTGCTTCTGTAGATGCATTTAAGAGCGGACATCCGCCTTTCACGGGCGGGTTGCTGATATAGGTTTCAAAGAAACTAAATAGGGCCTTTATTTTAGCGGTGGCGGTAGGTTTCTCTTTGATTCGTTTTCGGATCTGATCGAACATCACTTGTGCCAGATAAAGCAGTGCTTCTTTCTCTAACTGATTTTTATTTTTGAAATGTCGGTAAATAGCTCCTTTCGTAAGTCCTGTCGCCGTGGTAATGTCGCTGATCGAAGTAGCCTTGTAGCCCTGGGTATTAAATAAGTGCCCGGACTGTTTTAAAATAGTGGCTTTGGTGACTGCTGGCTGGCGCATGGGGGTAAAGATACCGATCGGTATCTTGAAATCAAACCTTATTTGGTTTTTGTTAATGTTGTTAGGTTCGCCACAGAACCAGAAGTAGGCAGTAGGCAATCAAACAGTAGGCAAAGCTTTGCCTACTGCATTTGCATACTGCCTACTATTACGATCAACGTCCACTATTGAATTAACACAAGATAAGTTATGTTAATACGGTGAGGGACTCACGCTTGTCCAACCGCCGTCAATGATTAGGGTTTGGCCGGTAATGTGTTGTGATTGCGGAGAAACTAAGAAGAGTGCTGCGTTGGCAATGTCATGGGTGTAGGCGGGTGTTCCAATGGGTGTGATCCGCGACCAGGTCTTTTCATAGGTAGGGTCGCTGCTGGTTCGCTCTGTGACGGTGGCGCCTGGGGCGATGGCGTTCACCGTTATCTTATAAGGAGAGAGTTCAATGACTAAAGTTTTGGCCAGCATCTCCAACCCAGCTTTGCTCATGCCATAGGCAGCAAGATTTTTGTGAGCCTGGTGTCCCGTGACGGAAGACATGAACAAAATGCTGCCGCCAGTTCCCTGATCTTTCATTTGTAGCGCGGCCGTCTGGGCAAGAAAAAAACTTCCACCCAGGTTTACTTTCATGACTTTGTAAAAGTCCTCAGGTCGATACTCCAGAAAATCACCAAACAGGGTAATGCCCGCATTGGCAATCACGAGGTCAAGCTTGCCAAAGTGCTGGACGGTTTCCCGTACCATTCTTTGAATGAATGTTACATCGGCTGCGTCTCCCGAAATTGCAATGCAACTGCCTTTCTCTGCATTGATCGACCTCGCTGCCGCTTCAGCCAATGATTCTTCGATGTCGTTGAGTACAACACTTGCGCCCTGTTTCGCAAGTTGGCGGCAAATCTCCAACCCGATTCCTTGCCCGGCACCGGTTACGATGGCTACTTTATTTTGAAACACTTTCATTTTTCTTCACTGAGTAGATCAATGGGAATCTCTTGATACTTCGCTGCCAGATCCGCCTTTTAAATAATCCATGTCAGCCCCCAAATGGGCCTGCTCTACGTGTTGCTGATATAAACTTACGTAGCCTCGGTCGTACTTCTTGTGGATGGGCTTCCATTGTTGTTTGCGTTTTGCCAGCTCTGCATCAGTGACTTCAAGTTTCAATGAGCGATTGGCAACATCCAGGCTGATGACATCGCCGGTCTTCACCACCGCAAAATTTCCTCCAAGCGCTGCCTCTGGCGAGGCGTGAAGGATCACTGTCCCGAAACCAGTGCCGCTCATGCGTCCGTCAGAAATTCTGACCATGTCGTGGATTCCTTTTGCCAACATCCTTTTTGGAACAGCCATGTTCCCTACTTCAGGCATGCCGGGATATCCAATGGGGCCTACATTTTTTAAAACCAGAATTGCGTTCTCATCGAAGTCGAGTTCTGGGCTATCGATCCTTTTCTTGTAATCGTCAATGTCTTCAAAAACGATCGCTTTCCCTGTGTGTTTCATCAAGTGGGCGCTTGCTGCAGAGGGCTTTATCACCGCACCATTCTCACAGAGGTTTCCGCGTAAAATCGCCACACCTGATAAAGGGTTGAAAGGTTTTGCTACGGTGGCGATCACCTCACGGTTGTAGCATTCTGCAGTTTCGTAATTCTCCTTTGTCGTTTTTCCATTTGCGGTAATGCATTTAGGGCGAAGCAGCCCGTCAAGCTCTTTCATCACGGCGGGCAGTCCACCGGCATAATAGAGATCTTCCATGAAGTATTTTCCGGAGGGTTGCAGGTTGGCGATGAACGGAATGTTGGATGATAACTTATCGAAATCACTCAATTGGAGGGGCACACCCATCCGTCCTGCAATGGCAAGAAGGTGAATGATAAAATTGGTAGAGCCTCCGATCGCTGCATTCGTGATGATGGCATTTTCAAATGCTTCCCGTGTGAGGATATCCGACAGCCGGAGATTCTCTTTCACCATGTCAACGATTCGTATACCAGACATTTGTGCTAATGTTTTTCTTCTCGAGTCGGCAGCAGGAATGGCAGCATTGCCAGGAAGAGATAAACCGAGTGACTCCACCATACACGCCATCGTGGAGGCCGTACCCATCACCGCACAATGCCCAATGCTGCGACACATACATGCTTCACTGACCGTGAGTTGTTCCTGTGACATCTCACCAGCACGAACAGCATCATTGAATCGCCAGATGTCACTGGTGCCAATGTTGCGACCCTGATACTTGCCCGTGAGCATCGGCCCACCGGAGACGACGAGTGTGGGAATGTTGACGCTGCAGGCGCCCATCACCAGGGAAGGAGTTGTCTTGTCACAACCGCACAGCAACACCACGCCGTCCATGGGGTTTGCACGGATGGATTCTTCTACATCCATGCTTGCCAGGTTCCGATAAAGCATGGCGGTAGGTTTAATCAATGTCTCGCCCAGCGACATGACGGGGAACTCAACAGGAAAACCACCTGCTTCAAGTACTCCACGCTTCACATATTCTGCCAACTCGCGAAAGTGTCCGTTGCAAGGCGTAAGTTCAGACCAGGTATTGCAGATTCCGATCACCGGCTTGCCTCGGAATTCGTAATCAGGCGTCCCCTGGTTTTTCATCCAGGCGCGGTAAATAAATCCATCCTTTCCGGTTTTACCGAACCATCCCTGGCTCCTTAGTTTGTCTTTCATCGTACTAGTTATGTTAGGTCGGTTGCACTAATATGTTTACACTCCTGTGAATGCAGTCATTGCTTTTCCGCCAAGAAAATTATGAAATTAAACCAACTCTTCGCTTATAAAATGCGGGTTTGAATCAATTGCTTCAGAATCAATCATTGTATAGACAATAATAGTAATTACATTTGCCGCATGTCAATCGAACAAGATATCAGGCAGGAGAAATTTGTCAACGAATACGAAAAGGTAGCGGTGAATATCCTTTTCACCAGCAGTTGGCTCTATCATATCAACACGCAACGGCTAAAACCTCACGGAATCACTCCCGAGCAGTTCAATGTGCTGCGAATTTTGAGGGGCAGCCAACCCAAAGCGCTTATGCTTGCTGAAATCACATGCCGGATGATTGACAAGAGCAGCAACGCCACACGCCTGGTGGAGAAGCTTCGCAAAAAAGGTCTTGTGAAAAGAGAGATATGTGAAAACAACCGGCGTCAGGTAGACATTGTCATTACGTCAAAGGGTTTGGATGCCCTTAGTGAAATCGATGCGGAGTCGGATGCTTGGACGGCTACGTTGAAAACCATCTCTAAACCTGAAGCGGCGGAGCTGAACCGGGTTTTGGATAAGTTGAGGAGCAAATAGAATCCTATGGTAATCGCTACCGTTGCCATCAGCAGAATCCGTCAAAAGTGCCCTGATTAACTGAATTCCAATCAATTATAAGTAATAACAATAATTGTAAATACAACAATTGTATGTAATTTTGTTAAATCAAAGAACTTTATTGAGTCAACAACCTGGACTTTTATGAAAACGATCATCCACAAGGCTGATAGCCGTGGCCACGCCAACCATGGGTGGCTAAACTCATATCACACATTCAGTTTTGCCGCCTATCACGATCCTTCAAGGATCAATTTTGGAATGCTGCGCGTTCTCAATGATGATGTCGTAAAAGGAGGTATGGGCTTCGGCCAGCACCCGCATGACAACATGGAAATCATTTCAATCCCATTGAAAGGTGCACTGGAACATGGCGATAACACCGGAGGACATGGAATAATTAAGTCAGGAGAAGTGCAGATCATGAGCGCCGGCTCAGGCCTAGCCCACAGCGAAAAGAACGCTTCGAGAACTGAAGATGTAAATTTCTTGCAGATATGGGTCTTCCCGAAGGAACGAAACATTCAACCACGTTACGATCAAAAGGAATTCAAGTCAGCAGATCGCTTGAATAAATTCCAGTCAGTCGTGTCTCCGGAGAAAGGTGACAATGCATTATGGATCAACCAGGACGCTTGGTTCCACCTCGGCAATTTGAAGAAAGCAACGGCGATTGATTACAGCATCAAAAGAAAAGAAAACGGTGTCTATGCCTTCATCATTGAAGGAGAAGTAACCATTAACAAACAAAAGCTGAACAAACGTGATGGTTTTGGGGTTTGGGATACGGATAAAATCTCCATCACGGCTGATAATGACGCTGAAGTATTGTTAATGGATGTACCAATGAATTAAAAAATGGTTGATCGTCGGTCGTTTTTCGTTGATCGTGTTGAGATCTGCCACGAAGATCGAACAACCAACAACAACCGGCGAATTTCTTATGAAAAACAGAACAATATCCTCTTTATTATATGGTCACAAGGTAGACATGGGAGGGTTTCCAGTTCGCCAGCCATTGCCTACGCAGAGGGTGGAGCAAATTGATCCATTTCTATTATTGCACCATGCCGACATTAAAGTGCCAACCCATATTGAACCTGACCATGCCGGCGTTGGTCCTCACCCTCATAGAGGATTCTCACCTGTTACTTTTATTTTTAAAGGTGGCGTGCACCATCGTGATAGTCGTGGTAACGACAGTGTGATCTATGCAGGTGGCGCCCAATGGATGAACGCGGGCATGGGAATCATTCATAGTGAACGGCCACCCGCCGACATTCATGAGATTGGAGGAAGGCAGGAGATCATTCAGCTTTGGATCAACACACCTGCTGAGCACAAGATGGATCAGCCTGCCTATTTTCCGATCAGCCTGGAAGAAGTGCCCGCGATGGCGAGCAAAGATGGAAAAGTAACGGCGCATGTATTTTCAGGTGACTTGCTCGAATTGCACGGACCCATTCCTTCACATACCGAAGTGAATGCGGCCACATTGAAGTTTGAAAAAGGAGGACAGATCACCATTCCGCTTCCTGTTCATCACAACGCATTGATGTATTTGCTAGACGGGAAACTCAACTTGGAAGGATTTGGTTTAGTGGAAGAATTGAATCTGGTTTATTTTAAGAAGGATGGCGATCACATCACGATAGAAGCGTTGGAAGATACGCGGGTTCTGTTGTTGAGCGGGGCGCCTTTGAACGAAGAGGTTGTCTCACACGGTCCGTTTGTCATGAATACACAAACGCAGATCATGGAAGCCATGCGAGACTATCAGAAAGGAAAGATGGGGATACTCATTGAAGAATAGATTTATAATCAATCATTAAACAAACCTAACCTAACCTAAAAACATTTTATTATGGAAACATTGAAGCCGACATTTACGCAAGCCCTGAAAGGCGGACTTATCTCGGGAGTCGTTGCTGCGCCACTTAACCTGACATGGAATCTGATTGCTCCATCTTTGGGAAGCGT
>JAYVQY010000140.1:0-52223 GCA_043776715.1 Cyclobacteriaceae bacterium
ACGGCGGCCTGGTGTATATGGACGGGGCCAACATGAATGCGCAGATTGGGTTGACCTCTCCTGCAAACATCGGGGCAGACGTATGCCATTTAAACTTGCATAAAACATTTTGCATCCCTCATGGCGGCGGCGGACCTGGCATGGGACCGATTTGCGTGAATGATAAGTTAAGACTTTTCCTTCCAGGTCATCCCATTGTAAAAACAGGAGGCACCGATGCGATTACAGCCGTGTCGGCTGCTCCCTGGGGAAGCGCAAGCATCCTTGCCATTTCATATGCTTACATCGCCATGATGGGCGGAGAGGGGCTGACGAATACAACAAAAATTGCCATCCTCAATGCAAATTATATTAAGGATCGACTCAACGGTCACTATAAGATTCTCTATACCGGTTCACACGGCCGTTGCGCTCACGAGATGATCGTAGACTGTCGTGATTTTAAGAAATCGGGAGTGGAGGTAGAAGACATTGCCAAACGTCTGATGGATTATGGGTTTCATGCTCCTACGGTCTCGTTCCCCGTTGCTGGCACCTTGATGATAGAACCAACCGAAAGCGAGCCAAAAGAAGAGCTGGACCGCTTCTGCCAGGCGCTTATCGAAATTCGAAATGAGATTCGTGAAGTAGAAGAAGGCAAAGCCGACAAAGAAAATAATGTGTTGAAAAACGCACCACATACAGCAGCTGTAATTACCGCGGACAACTGGACCATGCCTTACAGCCGACAAAAGGCAGCATTCCCGCTTCCTTTTGTAAAAGAAGCTAAGTTCTGGCCTAGCGTGAGTCGCATAGACAATGCTTATGGAGATCGGAATCTGGTGTGTAGCTGTTTGCCGATGGGGGTGTATCAGCAGGCTTGAGCTAAGTTCAGCCTAAGTCAAAATGATGAGGTCATTTTCAAATATGGTTTGCAAAAAGATGTCACTAAGATCACGACGGACCACCAAGGACACGACGCCGTTTAGTTAATATTTGCCGTTGTGGTCTTTGTGCCTTCTTAGTGTTCATTGTGACCTCTTCTCAGTCGGTCGACCTCGCAAGAAATAACCTTACACTCGAACGAATTTTCAAAATTAATTCGAGACCTTCGATATTGAGTGTGAGTCCCTTTTACTAAACTTAATATTACTAAACTTAATATTATGGAGACCGAACAAATTATTTTTTTCAGAAACTTTCTGTTCAGAACTTTCTTTATCGGGGTTTTGATTGCAATTTTTTTTGCTCTTGTAACCTTTGGACTTTGGGATAAGATGATGCCATGGGTCGCCAATCTGTTTAGGATCGAATCAGCAGAAATGGGAGAGCTCGTCGTTGGCTTTTTTATGAACGTACGAATTGTGTTGGTATTTTTTATACTGGCGCCGGCACTTGCCTTGCATTCGATGGTGAAGAGAAACTAACATGTTCCATCTTACTTGCAAAGCTTACCTCTACTTCAAACCATATTGATCAATCAAATACACCAGTGCTGTCATGGAGGCGGCGCCCAATTCCAATTCCCGTTTATCTACTTTATCAAAAGTATCAGCAGAAGTGTGGTGATAATTGAAGTATCGTTGTGAGTCTGGCAAATAGCCTATGAGCGCTGTGCCTTGCGGAGCAAGCGGTCCGATGTCTGCTCCACCACCCTCTTGCTCAAAGTCTGAAAGGCCATATTGCTCGAGCAAAGGTTTCCAACTTTGAATCTTCTTCCGCACTGATTCAGTAGCGCTGATGGTAAATCCCCTGGGTGCAAATCCTCCGCGGTCTGATTCTATTGCAGCGATATGTTTCTGCTTACCCAAAGCCGCCAGTTCAGCGTATTTGCGCCCACCCATCAAGCCATTTTCTTCATTCATGAACATCACGGCGCGAAGGGTTCGCTTTGGTTTGTAACCCATGGTGGATAAAATTCTTAATACTTCAATGGACTGCACGCAACCGGCTCCATCATCATGAGCACCCTGTGCAAGGTCCCAGGAATCAAGGTGTCCACCAACCACTATTATTTCATCTTTGTATTCTCCGCCTTTGATCTCGCCGATTACATTATAAGAAGGCGCGTCTTCAAGCGTTTCACAATGCGACTCAACATACACCTGTAAACCTTTATCATCCTTGACTAGCCTACTAAGCAAGTCAGCGTGCTTCGTACTGATCGCAAACGCCGGTATCTTAGCCACATCGGCTGCATAGCGCATGCCACCAGTATGCGGGTAGTCTTCACTGTTTACACCCATCGAACGAACGAGTACTGCGACCGCCCCGTACTTGGCGGCCTCGGAAGCTCCTCCTCCGCGTTGGTTCACAGCACCACCGTAAGCAGAAAAAGTATTTATTTTAGTTGGGTCCATAGGGCGGTTAAAGAACACAATTTTTCCCTGCACATTTTTTGCGCCGAGCTGAGCGAGTTGTTCAAAATTTTGAACCTCCACAATGTTGGCCACGATGCCATCAGGTCCTGTGGATATTGATCCGCCCAACGCACATACATTTACCTCGACAGTTCCCATTTTCTTTGTGTTGACAATCCTGCCGATCTCTTTTTGGCCCCGCACCCAATGGGGCACCATCACCGGCTGCAACCATACTGAATCAAAGCCAAAGTCTTCCATCACATGCCGGCTCCACTCTACTCCTGCTGCCGCTCCAGGTGAGCCACTGAGACGTGAACCAATTTTATTTGAGAGATAGTCAAGCATCGAATATGATTTTCCCTCCACCAATGCTTTGTTATAAATCTGACGGATGGTGGTTTCATCTGATGATTGTGCCAAGCATAGATTGCTGATCACAATCAATAAAAGTGATTTTATAATCCTCATAAAGTATAAACAGGTTTATTCAGGTAGCTGAAGAATAAAATAATTGTAATGGCTAATATAGAACTTTCTGACAACGGAAATTGAAATTCCCTCATCAACCGTTAACTTCGTGCAGACTAAAATGAACGATGGCTTTCCTGTTTGAATCATTTGAAGAGTGGAAACGCCACAGCGAAGAAAATAAACGTTCGCTGATACAGGTAGTGTTAGACTACGAAGTGGAACAAAAGGGAAGGACAGAGGCCCAAATCTGGGCAGGACTAAACGCCGCATGGACGGTAATGAAAGATGCCGTTCGAACTGGCCTGGAAGATGACATGACCTCCCGGTCGGGAATGATTAACAACGGCGCGAAAAAAGTCTATCGCTATCCAACGGCAGTGCTCTCGCGAGAATTTCAGCAACTTATTTCCCGGGCGCTGGCGGCCAAGGAGGTGAACTCTTGTATGGGTCGGATTGTGGCAGCGCCGACTGCCGGTGCCAGTGGTATTATGCCTGGTGTACTTTTTACCCTTCAGGAAATTCACCAGATCCCGGACAAAAAAATTCTCGAGGCAATGTTGCTGGCAGCGGGGATTGCGCTCATCATGGAACAGAAAGCCTCTATTTCTGGTGCGGTGGGTGGGTGCCAGGCAGAGACCGGAACAGCGGCAGCCATGGGTGCTGGCGCCATCGTATTTTGCCTTGATGGAAATACAGATCAAATATTTAATGCAGTCGCCATTACCGTCCAGTGCATGCTGGGTTTGGTGTGTGACCCGGTCGCAGGTTTGGTTGAGGTACCATGTGTAGTGCGCAATGCCAGTGCGGCAGCCATCGCCAACAGTTCCGCTCAAATCGCATTGGCGGATGTGAGCAGCGTGATTCCCGTAGACGAGGTAATTGAAGCGATGGGAGAAATTGGAGCGAGCATGGAGACGCGATACAAAGAAACTGCCTTGGGGGGATTGGCGGCCACCCCTACAGCCCAACGAATCGCAAAGAAGATTTTGATACGTGACATTGAAATGCTTCCTGACGAAGAGTCAAAATAGGCACTCACGGAGCCACAAAACCCGGCAATGCTTCTTTTCCAATAAAGTAAATGATCCCACTGAAAATCAGTGACCAGGCTACCGCACTGACGAACATATAAACAATAATTTTTCCTTTTGGACTGCCGGAGCTCACTGCTAGCAGGGTCCCTCCAATGGGTGTCAATATCAGGGGGGTAAGGAATGCGACACCAGTCAAACCATACTTCTTCCAAATGGAAATAAATTTTCGACTGTTGGATGTAAATCGTTTTCTGTTCTTATATAAACGGCTTAGGACTTTGATCCGTAACCACTCACCAAAATAGGTAAATGCCAGTACCATCGACATCATTCCTGCTATTGTAACGAATACTGTGGTGAGGAAATGAAGCCTCGCAGCGAACCCAAGGGTAGGGCCAAGAATAAACTTGATCATGCTGAACAATAACACAGGGATGGCCTTCAATAATTCTTCTGTCATATTATTTTGGCCCAAAACTTAGATCGCCTGCGTCGCCGAGTCCTGGCACGATATAGAAATTTGAGTTCAGTTTTTCATCTGTTGAGAATGTCCACAAGGATGTGGGTTGCTTGATGTTTTCTTTGAGATGCCTAATTCCTTCTGGGGCAGCAATCACAGATGCAAAATGTACCTGTTGCGGCTCGCCCCTTCCGGCAAGTGAAGCCATTGCCTTCACTAACGATTGCCCCGTGGCGAGCATTGGGTCCAGTAAAACAACGGTTTTACCGGTCAACGAAGGGACGGCAACATAATCTGTATGGATCTTAATTTCAGATTTCCCTTCCACACGATAAGATCCAATAAAGCCTGTTTCAGCCCTGTCAAAAATTCTTTGAAAGCCCTCCAGAAAAGGTAACCCAGCACGCAAGACTGTGATTAATACTACTTCTGTAGCTGATGTGTGCATGACCTTTTTTCCCATCGATGTTACCACTTCGATTCGCTCATAGGTCATTTCCTTGGAAATCTCATAGGCCATGATCTCTCCCAGTCTGGAGAGGTTGTGCCGGAAACGAAGCCTGTCTTTTTGAATGACGGTACTGCGCAATTCCAAAAGAAATTGATTCGCGATCGAGTTTTGATCTTCGAGATTTCTGACAACCATAAATTTTTTTGAAAAATTAGAGATGCAAATTGCTATATAATTAATTAAAAAAATTATGGTCGCGGGTAGATTGCCAATTCATATGCTTGTCGATAATGCCTGATCAGATTCTTCCAATCGAACGCTGAGGAGTAATTCTCCACATTATTCCTCTGCATAATTCGTTCCCTTCTTGATTGTGTAAGGAACTTATGCAACGATGTGGCCAAATGTCTGGCGCTCCAGTCGAAAGTGCGCTTACCGCGCTCAATCACAAACATTCCGTTTTTTTCATGGTCGGGAAAGTTTCGGGTAAGATAATCCCCAAACCCTGATAAGTCGCTTGTTACCGAAGGCACACCGCTGGCCATGCATTCCAAAGGTGTGTAGCCCCAAGGCTCATAATAACTTGGGAAAACACCAAGATGACAACCCCGCACAAATTGACTATAATCCAATCCAAACAATGGATTCGTAGAAGCGATGAAATCCGGATGGTACACAATCTTTACTTTATCTTCGGGTTTGTTGAGTAAATTTCTACGAACCAGGAACTGTAAGATCTCGTCGTTTTCTTCATTCACCAGTTTATGTGTCACCACCAGAGGTAGTTTATTACTCTTCCAGCTTTGGATGGTCCTTCGGTATCTTAACTTCCAATAATCTTCCACAAAATCATTCAGGTTGGGAAGTCGATTGTCCTGCCGTGTGGTGGATGCATAGAATAATCCTTTTCCTACCTCATGCTCAATCGCCTCACAAGTTTGCCTTATTTCTTCCATGATGGCCCTTGACTGCAGCACTTCCGGCTTGATGCTAAAATAGTCACGCTTGGTAATGAAAAACATGACGACAGTCAAATCAGCCTTTTCGGCTTTGAGTTTTTCATTCAGATGCCAGAGTGCTTCGAGGGTTAAGTCAAAGCCTTTGTTCCTAAATTCATACCGGCCAGAGGTAAAAAGATAAATTGTCTTGTTAAGATCGAACGTATAAGATTGAAAAAAATGGCCCATTACAAATTCATGAATCTCTTCTTTGTATTCGGCATGGAGGTTTTGAAATTCATGCAGGGCCTCAAATCTTTCAATGTTAAGTCCATTGGGAACGATCACATCTGGTTTCCTTTTTAGTAAGTGTTTGCACTCTCGTGCAGTGACATCGCTCACCGTGGTGAATACGTCACAGCTTTGGGCACAAGCAAATTCAACGGCTTCCTCTGTCACCACACCAAATTTTTTCGCCTCCACCACATGATTGAAGAATGGGAGGTGTGCATAAAACAAGGGGGAATTAATGGCCAGATGACGCCCAAGCTGAGTGGCATGCGTGGTGAAGACTGTTTTCACAGGCATCTTTTCCCTTTTCATATCAAGTATGGGCAGGCCAGCCATCCATTCATGAAAGTGGGCAATGACAGGTTGGTCTATCCCAATGAGCTTTATGATCTCATCAAAAAATAGCTTTGTCAGATAGCCAAATGCGACGACCTGGTTGATGAGTGTGTGATGATCGGGTGTGCTTATTCCGTGGTTTTTCCAGAGTAGATACTTGATCACCCCAAGGGCCTTATCTTCTATCACATTTGGATTGAGGAGTACAACGCGTGGCTTTCCTGGAATCAGCCATTCGGCATAATGCACATCATAGCCCCTCTTGCGCAGGTTTGCTGCAGCCTGGCCGAAGGCGTCTTCCACATCATCAAGGGGATCCAGCTCCGCCTGAATAGACTTACCCATGTATGGACCAACCAGACAGAAGGGTCCATTCACTTGTTCGGCCATGGCAGGGGCCTTCGAGCGAATCACTGTATAAATTCCTCCGACTTGATTGCAAACTTCCCATGCTACTTCGACGAGTAGGGCTTTTGGAAATTCATCGGAAGGCTTGGGTCGCTGTGGCATATTCAATTCTAAAAGCTACACCAGAATTATTGGAGATCAAATTAAAAATTATGATGCCCATCGGAATGGATTGAATATCCATGCTTCGATAAATCCTAGCATTTTATAAGTCAAATTGTCACTAAATGATCAAAATATGCACAAAAGGCGGCCAAAATTTCCTGATTTCATAATCTCCTCTTATTGGATGCGATTTTGATTGTTGATGGGTGGAGGATCATCAGAATATGAACTTTGAAAAATTTACAATAAAATCTCAGGAAGCACTTCAAAAGTCGGCCGAGATAGCGACCAACTATCAGCAGCAGGCAATTGAACCCGCTCACATCCTGAAGGCCATTCTTGACACAGATGAAAATGTAGTCGATTACCTAGTTAAAAAGTTAAACGTCAACCGGACCATTCTGGAAAAGAAACTCGAAGAAACACTGAATTCTTATCCAAAGGTATCGGGGGGGTCACAGGCTTATCTATCGACTGCTTCAAATGCGGTATTGCAAAATGCCGAAAAGGAACTCAAGGAGTTTAAAGATGAATACATATCTATTGAACATCTGCTTTTGGCGCTCTTATCGACGAAAGACAAAGTCGCTTCTTTCATGAAAGATGCAGGCTTCATTAAGCAAGATCTGATCAAGGCAGTGAAAGAACTGCGGGGAGGCTCCAGTGTAAAGGATCCAAATGCTGAAGCAAAATATAAATCCCTTGAGCGATATTCAAAAAATCTAAACGAGATGGCGAAGGCCGGGAAGATTGACCCCGTCATTGGACGCGATGAAGAAATCAGACGCGTATTACAAATCCTGGCGCGCAGAACTAAAAACAATCCAATACTTCTGGGAGAACCCGGAGTAGGCAAAACCGCCATTGTCGAGGGTATGGCCCAACGCATTGTAAATGGTGATGTCCCTGAAAACTTAAAGGGAAAGATACTGGTGTCTCTCGATATGGGTTTGCTTGTTGCGGGCGCCAAATACAAGGGCGAGTTTGAAGAGCGATTGAAGGCAGTGATCAAAGAAGTGACAGATGCCAATGGCGAAATTATTCTTTTCATAGATGAAATTCATACCCTTATTGGAGCTGGTGGAGGAGAGGGGGCCATGGATGCAGCAAATCTTTTAAAGCCCGCTTTGGCGCGAGGAGAACTGCACGCCATTGGAGCCACGACCTTAAAAGAGTATCAAAAATATATTGAAAAGGATAAGGCCCTTGAGAGAAGGTTTCAGGCTGTGACTGTGGATGAACCTTCCGTAGAAGATTCCATTTCAATCCTGAGAGGCATCAAAGACAAATACGAACTTCACCATGGTGTGCGGATCAAGGATGATGCTGTCATTTCGGCCGTTGAGTTATCACATCGTTATATTTCCGATCGTTTTTTACCCGACAAGGCTATCGATCTAATGGACGAAGCTGCTTCAAAGCTCCGGATTGAATTGGATTCTGTGCCCGAAGAATTGGATGAGCTCAATCGCAAGATCATGCAGTTGGAGATCGAGCGAGAGGCCATTCGGAGAGAAAAAGATCGTGACAAGGAAACCATCCTCAGCAAAGAGATCGCTGAGCTCTCAGAAAAAAGAAATGATCTTAAGGCCCGCTGGGAAAGTGAAAAAGCGGTTGTACATGGGATACAAAAAGCTAATGAATCAATTGATAAACTAAAATTTGAAGCCGATACAGCAGAGAAGGCAGGCGACTATGGTAAGGTTGCTGAAATCCGGTACGGCAAAATCACGGAAGTGGAGAAACAAATGAAAACGCTTCAAAACAAGATGAAAGCCATGCAGGGATCTGGCACGCTGCTGAAAGAAGAAGTGGATAGCGAGGACATTGCTGAAATTGTGGCTAAATGGACAG
This sequence comes from Cyclobacteriaceae bacterium, assembly GCA_043776715.1. Lineage (GTDB taxonomy): Bacteria > Bacteroidota > Bacteroidia > Cytophagales > Cyclobacteriaceae > ELB16-189. The sequence goes on from JAYVQY010000140.1 coordinate 8,691, forward strand.
GCATACCTGTCGCGAAAATGCTTCAAGGTGAACGTGAAAAGTTACTGAATCTGGAAGAAGAACTCGGAAAGCGGGTGGCAGGACAAGAAGAAGCCATTCGTGTATTATCCGATGCCGTCAGAAGGAGTCGCGCAGGACTTCAGGATCCAAAACGTCCCATCGGATCATTTATCTTCATGGGCACTACCGGTGTTGGAAAAACCGAACTCGCAAAAGCATTGGCTCAATATTTATTCAATGATGAGAATTCGATGGTACGAATTGACATGAGCGAGTACCAGGAAAGACACAGTGTCAGTCGGCTGATTGGCGCTCCCCCAGGATATGTAGGGTACGATGAAGGAGGCCAACTGACGGAGGCGGTGCGCCGGAAACCTTACTCCGTGATTCTGCTGGATGAGATTGAAAAAGCGAACCCTGACGTATTCAATATTTTGTTGCAAGTACTGGATGAAGGACGCCTTACCGACAACAAGGGTCGGGTAGCCAACTTCAAGAACACAATCATTATTATGACTACCAACATGGGTGCTCACCTCATCCAGGAAAACTTTGAAAAAATAACTGACGAAAACTATTTTGAAGTAATTGAAGAAACTAAAGAGCAGGTATTACAGTTGCTAAGGAAAACGGTAAAACCAGAATTCATCAACAGAATCGATGAAATCGTCATGTTTAGGCCTTTAAGCTGGAAAGATGTCAGAAAAATCGTCAAAATTCAGGTGGAGCTGATCAAAAGCAGGTTGTCGGAAGCGGGAATTCGCCTGGAGGTATCGGACGAGGCTTTGGACAGATTGTCAAAACTGGGATTTGATCCTCAATTTGGCGCCCGGCCGCTTAAAAGGGTACTGCAGCGCGAAATCTTAAATGAACTTTCAAAACAAATTTTGGCTGGAAAAGTGAACAAAGACTCAGTGATTGATGTTAATCTAAAGAATGGTGTAGACTTCGAATTTATTAATCTTCAACCTGTAGAAACAGAATCATAAGGCTGGATTAAAAACTGATATTGGTGAGTAAGCTTGGTCTGAATTCTTTAGGCCAGGTGGTTTTTGGGGTTGGGGCGCGGCTGAGGAGCTGCGCCCTTCTTTTTTTAACTTAGAGGCAGATGTTTAAGAATATGAACCCGATGATCACCAACCTACACCCCCTCATCAATATGAAAGACGCGCTTTAGCCGATCCTGTCCTTTGCGGTCCATCAGCATCAACAAATAATTTCCATGTTCAATCATAATGCTCCCTTCGGGGTTTTTGTGCATTACCCGCTTTCCATTCTCCACCTTCACTATGCCAATAAGCACGACATTACACTGTCTTTTCAAATCAAAGAATGCCTTCTCATACGGCATATTGATAAGTGGATTGTCGCCAACGATCAAGAATTCCTTCATATCATACTCGTGATCTTCATGGGCATAGGCAATGATCTCCTCACTGAGGATGGCAACATCCGGTTCATAGATATAGCTGGCAAGAAGTTTTGATGAAATTTCATTCTTTGAAATGGCGTACGTCACTCCGGCATTTACAAAAGTTCCCTTCAGATTGCCGTTGTCGAGGGTAACAACATAGTTCAGGTTTGCGTAATGCTTTTTAATATTGATGATGTAGACAAGTTTTTCAGTATCATCGTTGAGATTAATAAAAACAACCAACGCTTCTTTGAGGTTCGACTTTTCTAGAAGTTCAAAATTATTGTAGTCTGAGTAAAGGGTATAAACATTATCTGTCGAATAAAATTCATGGATGATGTCAATGCTACTTCTGTCTTTCGTAATGACGGCGATCTGCCGGCCGGCAGCCACCAGATGACTTATGACGGATTGGCCAAAATCGTTCCATCCAATCATCACAACATGGTTCTTGAACTGCGTACCATTCAGGCCGAGTTCTTTTTGTTCTTTGAGTGTGCTCATAAAATTTGCAATCTGTCCGATAATAAAACCATATACCCCAAGACTCGACAAAAGAAAAATAAAACCAATCATCCTTCCCCAGTACGTAACAGGCAACGCATCACCATAGCCTACCGTGGTAAGGGTTTCCACAAGGTACCACATCGCATCTTGTAAGGAATTGAGTTTGCCGTTGGGAACCCCTTCTTCCAACCTCAAGAGTACTGCGATCAGGGAGCCATAAATAACTACCAGCGCGATAATGGTAATGATGGTCCGTTGGTAATTGGGTCGCTTCATTCTAATTTAATCATGTAAAATAGTTGAAACACCTAAATTATGAAATCGAATGCTGCCAAACGCTTCAAAATATTTCTGTAATTCTGCAATATAACAGCCTTTGTGTAATTTGTGGGTTGACTCTTCTTGTCCTAATCTGAAATCTTAGAGTTCATCATGCAAAATTTGAGAATTGGCGTCATATTTTTCCTCCTCCTCACAAGCGCTACCATCACCTTTGGTCAGGAATGGAGAGCATCATTCCAGCAGGCAAGTTCATTTTATGAAAAAGACGAACTCGAACAGGCCTATAAAGCCTGTCATCAAGCGCTTGAATTATACCTTAAGGAAGGTGGATTGGCCAACGAAAACCATGCAGTGATTTTAAGGCTGCTGGCCAATATCTGCTTTTCGCAAGATAAACTCCAAGAGGGATTGGAATATGCCCAAAAGGAAATTGCTATCCGGGAACTCAAAAAAGATACCCTCCTGGCGGCAGCGCTTTCCAATGCGGCACAATTTCATCAGCAGTTGGGTAGTTACGAGAAAGCCATTGAAGTTCTTGCACGGTCACTTGAAATCCTGCTCGACTTCTACAAACCCGAAGAAAATGAAGTGGTGTCACCTCAACTAAACATGGCGATTAATCATTATCTGGCTGAACAAAATCAAAAGGCGTACGCACTCTTCGCACAAGCATTCAAAAGTCTTGAAGGAAAAGATGCGCCACCTGAAAGCCTGAGCTCATTCTACTATTTTGGTTTGCTAAACCTCGAAATGGGAAGAACAGAAGAAGCCGTCTACACTTTTCGCGAGGCACAAAAAAAATATATAAAAGCAGGTTTGACCCAAACGGTCGACTATGCTTTGCTGCTTCACGGGCTCGCAGAAGCTTATCACAAGTACACACTATTTTTTAAATCCGAAGAAGTCTATCTACAAGCACAAAGACTCTATGATTCTCTCGGACTTGTCAGTTCTGATGAATATTTCAATCTGCTGAATGGGCATGCCGTAAACTTGTATGCACTGAACAAAGCAGATGAGGCGGATAAAATTATTGCTGAGCTCAGCAGGCACCCTGAGGGAAAAGGAGCCTATGCCCAGGCTCTGAATAATCAGGCCGCATGGAAGCAAATTCATGGTGATTGGGACGGTGCTGAAAAACTTTATCTCATGGCATTACCGCTGTACGACAAATCGGGTCGATCAGGTTTATTGGGCTATGCAGAAACTGCGGAAAATATGGCGCTCCTCTTTTCTGACAAAAATGATTTTGAACATGCCCTCGCGAGCATTCAGGAATCCATTGCCATCATCGATCAACTTTTCGGCCAATCTCACATACGGTACGTTCATTCATTGAATGAAATGGCCCTCATCAAACTTAAAAACAGTCAGGTCGCGCAGGCAAAACGCGATTACCAAAAATCTCTTGTTACCATATCCAAAATCAGTTCAGCACCACAATCGGAAACCATCACCGCCCTCACCGGCTTGGCTCAATGCCTGCAACGCGAATCGAAATACTCATCCGCCGATTCAGTTTATCAAGTGGGCCTCCAGCATTATCAGGCTGGAAGGATTACTCCTGATCTGCATTATACTGCGCTTCTGAACAATTATGCATCCTTTCAGCAAGAGCAAGGCAACTGGTCTGTTGCGCGGGAATTGTTGAAACAAACAACACAGCAAATAAAAAATATTAAAGGGAAAGACCATGTGCTTTATGCATCCTCCATGGAAAATCTGGCGCTGATGGACCTTCGTCTCGGCAGTAACAAACAAGCCAAAGAAGAACTGGACAGTGCCTTAGCCTATTTCCATACAGATCTTAGAAAACAAACAGTAGAATATGCTGCTTTGTTACTCAGCATGGGGCGCTACTATCAATCCCTCGGAGACTATGTGCAAGCTGAGCCTCATTTTAAACAAAGCCTCGATATCGATAAGGTGAAGGCCGGCGAAGAGAGCCCATTGTATGCCAATGCTTTGAATTCAATGGCGCTATTCTACGAGACGCTTGGCATCTTTCAGGAAGCAGAACCACTCTTCAAAAAAGCATTGATCATCCTCGAAAAGAAGGGCGGTAAACTTACTGATGACTACTCCTCCGTATTGCAAAACCTTGCCACGCTGTTTCAGTTGGAAGAAAAATATGATGCCGCAGAGCCACTGCTGATGGAAGCACTCGAAATCGATAAGAAAGTATTAGGCCCTAATCACCCTCATTATGGGTCAAGTCTACAAAACCTGGCAACCTTATACCAAAAGAAAAAGGAGTTTGACAAAGCCACTGCGCTCATGGAAGAAGTTCATGCACTGATCGAAAAAACTCTGGGTACTCAACATCCTTCTTATGCCACCGTGGTGAGCAATCTGGCAGCGCTCTATCAGGACAAAGGAGAATACGACAAGGCTGAAAATTTTTGGAGGGAAAGCGTCGAGCTTAGAAGAAAGATTTTAGGGGAGGATCATCCGGATTTTGCCAGATCGCTCTATGGACTCGCCGGAGTCTACTTCGCTACCTCGAAGTTCCCGCAGGCCAAAGAAGCATTTGGACCGGTCATTCGAAATTACCAAAATCAAATAGATCACTATTTCTCAGCCTTGAGCGAAAAAGAAAAGAGTTCGTTCTATAATCGAATCAAGCCGGTATTTGAAACGTACCAGGATTTTTGTGTTCAAAATATCGCTTTGACAAATGATGCTGATCTGAAAGAACAACTTTACGACCTTCAGCTTTCAACAAAAGCCATATTGCTCAATGCCTCCAACAAAGTCCGCACGGCCATACTGAACAGTGGAGATGCCGAATTAAAAGAATTGTACAAGCAGTGGCAGGAAAGCAAAGAGAATCTGGTAAAGTTTTACGCCTACTCCCACGATGAACTGAAGCGTCAACAAATCAATATTCCGGATTTAGAAACGCGTGCCAACGACCTTGAAAAAAAAATATCAGAACGCTCCACTTCTTTTGGGCAGGAACACAACAAGCAGAAATTGAGCTGGAAAGATGTGCAGGCATCTTTAAAACCAGATGAGGCAGCGATTGAAATTATCAGAATCAGCAAGAAGTTCGTTCCTGACTCCATTTATTATGCTGCCCTGATCGTGCTTCCTGGCGAAAAGACTCCGAAACTTTTCATCTGGCCCAATGGCCGCAGACTTGAAGTGAGAGGATATAAATATTTTCGCAATGCGATCAATTATCATGTGAAAGACTCCTTGTCGTACCGACTCTTTTGGGAACCTTTGGCGCGCGAACTTGGAACAGCCAAGACGCTGTTCATAAGTTGTGATGGTGTATTCAACAAAATCAATCTAAACTGTTTGCAAAATCCAAAAACAAAAACATGGGTTTTGGAAAATTATACCATACGGCTTCTTAGCAATACCCGAGAACTTGCGGAAAAAACTCCTGTTATTGCTGCTTCCCCCACCGCCAGCATTTTTGGATATGCCGACTTTAACTTATTAACCACCCCTGGTGTCAAACGTGAAGGAACCAACCGCTACGGATTCGAGGGCGGGGAGATACCGATGCTTCCAGCAACAGAAAAAGAAGTTAATCTTGTTCAGGATGTGCTAAAGCAAAAACAATGGGCGGTAAAAACTTTCACCTTAAAAGATGCCACGGAAGCAAGTATCAAGAAGATAAATAATCCTAAGATTTTGCACATCGCAACGCATGGATTCTTCCTGAGTGACTTGAACATTACGGAAGAATTGCAATCTGAAGAAAGTGATTATGTACAAAATCCGTTATTCCGTTCAGGAATCCTGCTCGCAGGTGCCGGTAACGTACATCGGGCAAGTGAAGAAGATGGAACATTAACAGCCTATGAAGCCATGAACCTAGCCCTCGATCAGACAGATTTGGTTGCTCTCTCTGCCTGCGAAACCGGGTTGGGCGAAGTACGAAACGGGGAAGGCGTTTATGGCTTACAGCGATCCTTCCTTGTGGCGGGAGCACGAGCGGTGCTGATGAGCTTGTGGCAAGTGGACGACGCCGCTACTCAGGAATTGATGAGCAGTTTTTATAAGCGTTGGATGGACGGGGCAGACAAATTCCAGGCATTTCAAGAGACTCAAAAAGAAATGAAACAAAAATATGAATTCCCGTACTTTTGGGGCGCTTTCATTTTGATCGGCAATTAAATCTTTTAGAAATTTCAAATTCTCTATGAAGAAATACTTCATTCTCGTTCTCAGTTTTTTGATGGGGTCAGCATGCATTGGCCAGGTAAAGCCGGGCGCAGTTCCAGCTCCTTTTGATTCAATGGCCTTTTATAACAATACAAAAAAACCAGCCATCAGCAATCCGCTAGTAACCGAATATGCTCCCACCATCCAGGCGGACGGTAAAACCATGATCTTTGAAGCAAGCAGTAAGGGAAGGTCTTACATTCTCTTCCAATCACACCTGAATAATAAAGAATGGACACAATTAGAACCACTTAAGAAAATTAACTCAAGCACAGATTCAATGGACTTGATTGGAGGGCCCAACTTGAGCTTTGACGGCAATACCCTTTATTTTTTTCGCACTGTGGGAAGGAGCGCAAACCACGAAATATATTACTCCACTCGTGAAAAAGATGGTTGGGGGGTGCCTGTTAACATCGGGGCTCCTATTAATACAGATGGATACGAGGGGTTCCCTTCCATCAGTGCCGATGGAACAACTTTGTATTTCGTTCGGCAGAATGTGGAAGGCCCTCAATCCAAAGACCTAAAAAAAATCGAGCAGTTCTGTTACAGCATATATAGATCGGTTAAAAGCAAAGAAGGAAGCTGGAGCGTCCCTGAAAAATTACCATATCCTATTAATCAGGACTGCGAAAAAGCTCCTCGGATCATGGCGGATGGCAGGACCTTAATTTTTTCCTCCAATCGACCAGGAGGCAAAGGAGGGTTTGATATGTTTCAGGCTAAACTAAATGACCTGGGCGAATGGTCAACTCCGGAAAGTCTTGCTTTTGTAAATACCGACAAAGACGATCAGTTGCCTTGTATTTCGGCTGAAGGCGATCTGATGTATTATACCTACAACAACGCTGACATTTATTCTGTTGTCATACCTCCTACCCTGCGGCAATTCATGAACAACCTTGTCCAGGGATACATTACGGATACGGATACAAAGGCCGGCATTGGCACCGAAATCATTGTAACCGATGCACTCACATCCGAGCAAGTAATGAAGTTGGACAACAACGCAGAAGACGGTCGGTACACCATCGTATTGCCCGTCGGCAGAAGTTTTAACATTGAGTTTAAGAAGGAAGGATATTCAAGTTTCACTTATTCCCTGGACTTGAGGAAAAAGAAAAAATATGAGCAATTGGCAATGGATGTGCAGTTGTTTAAGACTGCGAGACTTGCTCTGAATGTGACTGATCGCGAACTTTTTGAACCACTTGTGGCAGAGGTGAAAATTCGTGAAAAGAATCAGAATACATTTTTAAAGGACTTGAAAACAAATCCCAAAACAGGCCGCATAAACATTGAACTGCCCATCGGGAAAGATTATGAACTGATTCTGAGCGCTGCCAATTTCAAAGGTGCCATCCTCACTTTTGACGTTGCGGGTCTCGTAATTTATAGAGACTTTGAAAAGTATATAGAATTAGGACCGGAAAAAGTTGAAGTGATGATGAACGTAGCCGACTTGGTGAATAATTCGAAAGTGAAATCCAAAGTGGTCATAAAAAACAGAAGCAGGGATGAGACAATTGAAGTCGAAGGTAACCAGCTGGTCTCCTTGCGCGCAGGCGACCGATACGAAGTGGAAGTCACGAGTGACAAGGGGTACGCCTTCAATTCTACTGTCGTTGACTTGACTTCGGGGAAAGTGGCGCAGGTTGACGTTGCGCTTCTCAAACTGGAACCAAACGCAATGCTTACGCTGAAAGACATTACTTTTGAATCAAATTCAGACAAGCTCTCTGATGGCTCCTTTACAGAATTGAGCAGGGTCATGAAACTCATGCGCGAAAATCCTACCCTCAAAGTCGAAATTGCCGCTCATACGGACGACATAGGATCTGAGAACTATAACCTGATCCTTTCAAATAAGCGAGCCAAAAGCGTTCAGGATTTTCTCACTGAAAGTAAGATCCGGCCTGATCGATTTGTTGCTAAGGGGTATGGTGAGACGCAGTTTAAAATGAAAAATGACTCTGACGAAAGTCGTGCCAAGAACCGAAGAGTAGAGTTGAAAATCCTTAGCATCTAATAAATATGAAGAAGTATACTTTGCTACTCTTGCTAAGCATTTCCTTTTGGGCATCTGCGCAAAGGCTTAAATTCAAGGAATTGTTCCCCTTGTTGCAAGGGATGAGTAACGAGCATGCCAAATATTCATTAAAGGAATACCTCATCGAGGACCTCGATCATCCAAATGCTAACTTCAGGCTTGCCCTTTTATATGAAAAGAATTATCGGGAAACAGATCCGCTCACAGACTACAGATATGCGATGGCAAATGCTGAACAGGCTAAAATCAGGTACATCAAAGCCAAACAGTTGGTGGACGAGCGCGAAGTAGATCGAAACAATGAATACTATTTTCCCATCTTCAGGACTTTTGACAGCAAAGGGAAACCCAATGTTCCATTCATCAACGTTGCCACTAAAATTTCCAGGGGCTATGATTCGTCCACCCAATTTCTGGAAAAGATGGAGCCGATATATAAAGATTTTACGAAGAGCGTCAATTATTATGATCAAGCCGTAAAAATATTCGCTGAGATCAATACACGATATATGAGTCCGGAGGATTTGTATCTACTCCACGACGCCAAATTGGACGAGCGGTTTACTGAACTCAAGAAGAATTATGATTCCTGCCTGTTCCATCTTGATCTCTATCTAAAACGCACCGCAGAGTATCCCATAAAAAATCACAAACAAAAATATACCATCCATCCGTTGATGACCTACCGACTTGATGGCTTGGTCACCCGGCTAAATTTCTTGACAAATAATATTGACTTATGGGGTTACGGGCCATGGGTAGATCAAGTTCGAAAAATCGTCAGTACCCAAGTGGCCGACTTGCGGACGAAAATAATTACTGCCAATACGAAATTAGACGAATCTCTAACCGCTATTTCCAAATCAGCAGCAGGCCAGGTGCCACAACCTATAAAACTTGATAAGCAGCTGGTCTTTAATCTTAACAACCTGGATCGACAGTCTGCCATTTTGGAGCTCCTCGAATACAAGACCTTTAAACAAGACTGGGAAATACTATATCAGTCACAGACGCTGGATAGCGTGCCCAGTGACAGGAACTCAGAAATCTTCAGCAACTTGATTTATGCTAACAGGAGAGCAGACACGCTTATTCACCTGCTCAAGAACCTCATTACGCCACTCGATGTTGAGAAGCACAAAGAATTCGTTTCGCGTTCCTTTGGAAGCAAGGCTGCTCTCGACACTTATGTCGATACCGAGCAGAAAACAATTGCCACCTCATTTGAGGAGTATCAATCTCAGCTTATGGGAAGCATCCTGGGGACAGAAAAATCACGTGAGCTTGTTGCTCTCAAAGAAAATTTCATCAAAGCAGGTAAATGGAATATTCCATTAACGATCAAAAGAGACTCCTTAGAGAAAATCGATCAGGGTATCTTGATGACTCAGTTCAAGAAGAAGAATCCGGATGGGAGCGTTTACATTTCCGGTCTCTATAAACCTGACAAGAAAAAGAATAACATTGTCACCTACGTTCACCACCTCAACCCAGATGGGAAAGTATCATGGTCAAAGGATATTAGTGTCCCGATTGATAGCCTTGTAGCCGGAGACGCCCACACAAGTGCGGTTGCGATGACGACAACCTCTGAAGGATGTGCATTGCTAGTCCGTTCCGTTCATCTGACCCGTGGAGATGTTAAGAATACATTTATCTACTTGAATGAAAAGGGAGAGGAGAAAATCAGAAAGAAAATTAAAGAAACTGCGTATCCGCGCCTTCTCATTTATTCTGAAAGGACCAATTCATTTGTTCTGACTCTGAAAGGACAAGAACAAAAACAAAATTATGCTTCCGCGGACGACATCACGCTATTGAATATCAATGCCCTTGGGGACATGACATGGAAAAGAGACATTCCATTAACCGGAACGGTCGTCGATATGACCAGCCTGATCGACAGTTATATTCTCACAGGAAATTTCATGATCATGCGCGACCAAACCGGTAAAGAGGTTCGCACTAAAGTTGCCGCCCTTGAATGCAGTCCCTACCTGATTAAAATCAGTGAACGCGGAGAGGTGCTTGCCACAAATCCAATCTCAACACCCTATTCCGTTTATCTTTCGCGCATCGTTAAGATCAACGACAATTCAATAAACTTATTAGGTTATAAAGAAACCATTGAATCCGGTGCTCAAAGACAATTCACCACTTTCGACAAGGTGATTCACATCATGACAAATCGTTTCGGAGAAATTATCTGCTCAAACTATTGATTGAGAGGGCAATGAGGGGGAGGGGTTGGTTCGCTCGGGGGTGATTCATTACCAAAATAGGCAGTAGGCAATTGAAGTAGGCAAGAGTTCCCTATTGGATGTCGCAAATTGCGACTTCCAATTTTCATTTCAGATGGTCATCTCAGACAACAATATTTCACAGAAAAATGAGCATAACAATTATAGGTATGTCAGGTTTTCCTGATCATTTGTATTGAGTTATTATTGTCCGGGCAATCATCCAAGATTCGAATTCTTACTTTGTGCTGCATCGAGCACATTGCGTGAAAAAAGTTAATAACACGTTTGTAAAATTTTCCCGGCATCATTCACAGAAACGAGTCCGCGTTCCCTTCCCCACGAATTGTATATGTACGTTGCGATTTCAGCTACTTCCAATTCTGTGAGAGCAGGAATTCCTTGCATGGGCTGATTGTAAACATTCCCGTTCACTGTCATCTCCCCCTGCCTCCCCTTCTTCATCAAACATATTACCTCTTCGAAATTCTTTTCCATAAAATCGGAAACTGCCAACGGTGGGTAAACCAATCCCAAACCTTTACCGTCCTTCTGATGACAATTGCTGCAACGTTGAAGGTAGATCTGCTGTCCCTCCACATAATACTGCTGGAACTTGGGATCTTTTGGGGTACAGCTTGAGAAAACGAGTAGGCAATTGACAATTGACAGTAGGCAATTGTTATATCTGTGATTGAGTGCCATGCTGATTAAAAACTTGCTCAGTTGACGGATTCTTTTTGAAGGCGCTTTATGTCGGAGATCAGCCGATTGACATCATCTTCTTTCGTACCGTCGTACTTGCCGCGGATACGACCTTGCTTGTCGATGAGGAGAAATGCACCGCTGTGAATAAATCCGTCGGGTTCCGTTTTGTCTTCCATCGCAGTAGCGAAATAGCTCGTCTGCGCAATCTTATAAATTGAGTCTTTTACTCCAGTCACAAAATGCCAGCGACTGCTCTCCACACCAAGGCGCCTCGCAAAGTCATGCAGCAAGGCAACGGTATCATATTCAGGGTCGATCGAGTGTGAGAGCAACAAGACATCCGGCATATCCTTAGTAGCTTCATATACTCTTAGCATTTGCGTCTTCATGATGGGGCAAATGGTTCGGCAGGTAGTAAAGAAAAAGTCTGTCACATAAATCTTGCCGTTAAATGTCTCGTTGGTGATGTTCGCACTATCCTGATCAACAAATTGAAAGGGGGCAATAATGTGGTAGAGGGTGTCGGTCCCATTGACCTGGCGTTCTCCAAAGATTGGAAGGCTATCTTCTTTAGGGGTGCAACTTGAAGCTGAAAGTAGAAAGCTTAAAGCTAAAAGCTGGAAAATGGTTAGGTAAAAATTGTCTGACTTATTCAAAAGTAATTTCATCTCCTTCATTTATTTCATAGTGATCAATTGCTAAAACATTCTGTCCAAAATAAATTTCTGTATCCCTCTTTCGATATCGCGAAAGTGTTAAAAGGGGTTCCCTTTCTTTTTCAGCAGTGTCTTGATTAATGGTTGGCACAATACACCGGGCGCAGGGCTTCACTCCTGCGAATCGGTTTTTGCCAATGTTGAACAGCTTCCAGTTGTCTTCCTCAAAAGGTTCACCCCCCATAAAAACCAGGTTCGGGCGAAAGCGGTTGATCGGTACCGGACTGGCCAACCTTCCATTGAGGTCGTCCAATGAGGATTGACCTATGATCAACAGTGGATAGCCGTCCGCAAGGCTCACCTGTTCATCATGAATTTTATAGTCCGCGGCAACAGGCCTTGGGTTTTCCTCAGGAAAAGAGACGAGTTTGCATTTCATCCCAAGTCGCTCAGAAAACCAGTCACTGTGTGCTCTGCTTACTTCAAACGTGGTAACCGCATCGCCCCAAACGGCTGTTTCGATCGGAGTATGGTTCAATGGATGAACAAATGGAAGAAGGATGGCGTCATAGTGAAACGTGACTTTGAATGCCGCACCCTGAATCGATGACTTAAAAAGTGACAATAAGGAATTCTCCCGCTGGGTAATGAAAACGTTGTGCTCGTTTACCAACATCCAGCGTCGATCGTATTGGAGGCCCTTTTCCATCACCCGGGAGGAGGATAATCGCATTCCCCCAAGCCCTTTCACAGGATAAATCCATATTTGCGTAAGAATCCGTTTATTCATGGAACAAAATCAAGGGTAATTGACTTTAAGGACAAAGATCAGAATTAACTTTAACAAAGAAATGGTCTAATATGGGCAAAGAATCGGCTCTTTGGTATTTTGAAAGTGTGGACCTTTATGATGTACTCTGTCCACATAAAGTGAAGGTGATGGGTGACAAGCACACCTTTCACAATTTCAAGAAGGATGAATTCATCTTCTTTCCTGATGAACCTGCCACACATATTTATATGATCGCCGAAGGTCGGGTACGGATCGGCCATTTTCTTGATGATGGCAAGGAAGTCATCAGTGCGATCCTCTCCACCGGGGAGATCTTTGGTGAACTGGCGCTGGCAGGTGAAGAGAGACGAAGAGATTTTGCTCAATCGATGGATGAGACCACCTCCGTTTGTCCGCTAAGCATTGACGACCTGAAAACACTGATGTATGAAAACCGGGAGCTCAGCTTTAAGATGCTGAAACTTGTTGGACTTCGCCTGATCAAGCTTGAAAGAAAATTGGAACTGCTGGTCTTCAAGGACGCGCGTACACGGATCGTGGAATTTTTAAAAGACACCGCCTCGTGGAAAGGAAAGAAAGTTGGTTTTGAAACGCTGATCCCCACCAAACTCACGCACAAAGATATCGCTTCGCTCACGGGCACCTCGCGGCAAACGGTGACAACCATCTTAAACGAGATGAAAGAACAGAACCTGATTAATTTTGACCGACGAAGGATCCTGATCCGTGATCTTGAGACGTTAAAGTAATTTTTTAACCTTAGCAGGCAAATCCTTTTCCTCATCCACATCGGTTAAGGGCTGCAGCTGGAAAAAATTCTGGCCGATTTCATTGAGGTCTTTCACAGTGTCAGAATAAACCGTATCGGTGCTCCATTTTTTATTCTTGAATAATGGAGCGATTAAACGAGTCATGCCAAGCAGGTAATATCCTCCATCTTTGGCTGGGCCAATGACTACCTCCATCTGCTCCAATTCATGAAAAGCTTGTGTGATGATCTCCGCAGTGAGTTCAAAGCAATCGGTACCCACGATGCAGATTCGCTCAAAGCCAGCGCTAAAACCATCTGCAAATGAGTTGGCCATCCTTTCTCCAAGGTCACTACCATGCTGGAGCTGTTTACCAAATTTTTCCTTCGGCCAATTGTCTTCCCTATCAATGAAGTCAGTGTAGTAAATGACTTTGTCTGTGGTTACTTGGTCAGCGATGGTTCTTGTGTGGGAAGCCATGCTCAAATATATTGCCAATGCTTTTTCTTCTCCCACGGTGGCGGCTAGCCTGGTTTTGACTTTGCCAAGTTCGGGATTGCGATAGAAAATAATAAGAAGCCGTTTACCATGTTTCATTTTACGGCCGGGCCCTGGGCTGGTCTTTTCTGAAGGATGCCCTCCTCCTTCATGAGTTTTTCGATGTCTTCAATTTCTGTTGGTACGAAGCCGGAAAAATTTTCAAACCCTGATTCTGTCACCACCACCACATCTTCAACCCGAACATATAGTTTTTCCTCGGGGATCCAGATCATGGGATCGATAGAAAATACCATCCCTGGTTTTAGTACATCCTTTCTGTAATTCCCAACATCGTGTACGGCCATACCGACTGGATGCGATAGCCCTCCACGAAAAGTAAGTGCTCCACGCGCCGCCGACTGATATATTGGCTTTGAGAATTTAGTCCTTTCAAAAATTGCCTTTAATGCTTCAGTTGCTTCATCCATCACCTGATCAGAGGTCACGCCAGGCCGTATGCGTTTCAACAACTCCTTATAATATGCCAAGATGAATGTGTAAAGCTCTTTTTGTCCAGCCGAAAACTTTCCATTGACTGGCCAAATCCGCGATACGTCACTGGTATAGAAATGATAATCCGGTGCATAGTCCATCAAAATAAGCTCACCGTCCTTCAGTTCACTCTGGTTGCGAAAGTAATGTCCATACCATGCATTTGTACCAGTGGCGGTAATGGAACGATATCCATCGCCTTGTGAGCCGTTGATCTGAAAGACATAATCTGCTACCGCATTTAACTGATATTCCATTGCGCCCGGCTGTGTGGAGCGAATGGATTCCATGATGCCATACCCAGCAATCTGACTGGCTCGTCTGATCAAGGCAATTTCATGTGAGCTCTTGATCAGCCTCATCTCATCCAACACTGGTGAAAGATCGCGCACTTCGAATTGAGGGTATCGCGTTTTGAGTAATTCAATAAAATGTCCTTCGCGTGAGATGCTGATGTCCCAGGAGTCTGACATCGCGCGTGCCTGACCTGCTAAAATTTCATCACGGCTGGCGGCCGCACCCTCTCCTGGACTGAAAGGCGTATGCAATACCGGAAAAGGATATCGCACGAGGAACCGCGACAAGTGTGTTGAAAGCATTTCTATGCCATACACGTCATCGACTCCTGAAATCTTCTTGACCAGCGCTGCATCTTCCACGGATATATTTTTTCCCTCTCCCCGCTCCCGTTCAATATCCTGGTGTGGAAGGAACAGTGTTGTCTTTTTCGTCCGACCATTTAACAACAGATATGCGTTTGCAACTTCGATACCACTTAGGTAATAGAATTCATTCGTCTGCCTAAAAACATGAAAGCCGCGGACTGAAGTACCTCCCTGCACAATGGAAATGGCATTGGTTCCAATGGCTTCAAAAACTCTCAGCCGTCGTGCGGCAAATTCTTCTGCCGGGAAATCAGTCTGATAAGATGGCAACTCCTGAGAAAATAAAAACAATGGAATGGATAGTAGTCCAAGGCAAATGATCGTCTTGCATACCGGTAAAGAAAATGAAAAGCGATTTTCCATAAGATATTTTTTACTTCTTATTTTTTCACAAATGTCCATTGGGCAAGCAATGCTGTGCGAGGATCTACAACCACTTGGTCGGGTGACGCCTCTAAAGGCAAAGAAAACTTCGTTGCAGAAGGCGTGACGATAATTTTTTGGATTTCGGGAAGGTCCTGCCCTTTCTTATAAATCCCAATTTCAACTGGAAGGACGTAAGAACTTCCTTGCCGATTGACCTGGGTCAAATCAATATCAAGCTGCTTGGTTTTGGAGTCATACTTCCAACCGCCATTGAGAACAACATTTCCTGGCTGGTAGAGCCATTGTTTGAAAAAATTATTCAAATCCAACCCCGATGCTTTTTCCATTTCATGCTGAAAGTCGGCGGTGGTAGCATTGGAATTTAAATAGCGGCGATAATAATTCTGTATTCCCTGCTGAAACATAGCGTCACCCATAAGGTTTCTCAGCATATGAAGTGTCCAGGCTCCCTTTTGATAGGTTTGACTGGAAGTTACCTGACTCATGTCTGACAGATTTTCATGAACGATGCGGTAAGTGGGAAATTTTTTGTCGTGATCATAAACTTGATTGCGCGATGCCTTCAAGGTCTGTACGAATTCATCACGTCCATAAGCGTGTTCAATAAATAGTGAGGTGAAGTAAGTGGCAAATCCCTCGCTCAACCAAACATCATCCCAATCAGATTCCGTCACTGCATTGCCAAACCATTGATGAGCGATTTCATGAATGACCACATTTCTCCAGCGGATGGAACGGTCTCCAGTCACAGATTTTTCAGAATACAAGATGGCAGAGGCTGCTTCCATTCCTCCACTCACACTGTTGGATTGGATATTGGCTAATTTCTCATACGCAAACGGGCCAACATAACTTGAATAAAATTCCAGCACTTCTTTCGTGGGCTTGGCAAAATCAAGAAATCCTGCATCGCGATCTTGACGCAATACCCAGGTTTGAATTGATTTGCCCTCAAAGGAATCCACATATTGAACTGCAAAGTCCGCCACTCCCAGCACATACAGCCAACAAGAAATAGGAACCGATTGCTTCCAATGAGTCTTCTTCATGGTAGCACTGATATTGGTTTCTTCCATTTTCAGACCGTTGGAAACTACCTGAAAGTGACTAGGTGCTGTTATAATAAACTCGCATGTAGCCTTATCATATGGATGATCGACGGTCGGGAGCCAGTGGCGTGTGAGGTCAGGCCAGTTGTCGCTGAAGAAGGTACGGTCGCCGTACTTATTTGGTTTGATATGAAGCCCCAACGTGGGAATTCCATGGTAGGAAACAGCAATCTGAATTTGTTGATTCAAGGATGAGGGAGCAGATAATGAAATCCATAGTTCGTTGTTTATATGACTATAAATCAACGGCGTTCCGCCTTGAAAAATACTTTCGACCATCATTCCCTTTCCCTGGGATGCTTTGGAAAATAAATCCAACCTAAGCTTGCTCACACCCGATTTTTTGAATTGGATGTCAATGACGGCAATCCCATGGATTTCATCCGAACCCTCCGACAAGGTTAGCTCAAAACGATAATGCTGAATGTCAATGTCTGGATTTTTAGGGTATGCATCTTTCCCATTCGCAGTTGAGACGAAGACAGAAAATACTAAAATTGAAAACAATTTTTGAAGCAATGTCATCATGGTAGGTCTAATTCTTAAAAATAGGGATTAAAATTAAATTGACCGCTCGACGGGAAACAGGGCCAAGATTATTGCTGACTCAATTCTCTTTCCCGCCATATAAGTTCATATCCAAGATACCCAAACACGATTGCATACTCGAATGCAGTGGCCCACAGTTTCTCGGAAAAGTCTTGTTGAGAATATCCGATGTAGGTGAGAAAAATCCATGCGGTCCAAAAAACCGTAAACCGAAATTTGGTGAATACTGAAAACGCTGCAAGAGGAATAATGTACCAGGGGTGAACCGTTGTGGCAAAAAACAAATAGATCAGGAGGGTAAAAAGAAACCCGTTAAAGAGGCTGCTATCAATGTTGCCAACTTTCTTTCGCCAAAATCCCTGATGATACGCATTGAAAATAAAAGCATAGGCTACAATAAAAATTGTACCTACCAGTCCCAACTTCCAACCGACATGTTGGATTGTGTTATATCCCACTTTCCAGAAGCCATATTCCCGAACGAGATAATAGAGACTGGCGTTGAACTCAAACTTATTGAAATAAAGATCCAGACTATTCGAAAATCCAGACAATGCTTCCAGGCCATACATTGGAATAAAGAGCACCAGGCAACTCAGCCCTGTTACGAAATAAAAAAGAGCAGCATTTCTAAATCCAATGGCACGCAACATCAGTGGCAAAAAAATTAAGGGCAATAGTTTCGAGCCAACCGCTAAAGCAAAGGATATTGCAGCGGGGATTACCCTCTCAGCCGTAAGCAACCAAACACTGAGCAGTAAAAAGAAAATGACCAATGCTTCAAAATGGAGATTGCCCGTGAGCTCCAGAATGACCAATGGGTTGAGTGCGTAAAGCAGCACGTTCTTCTTGGGGAGCTGAAACCGTTCGAGCATCTTCATCATGATCAAAATACTGCAAACCTCAGACAGAATGATAATGATTCTCATAACGATGACACTGCCAATAACTGAGTTGGGGGAAATTTTCACCGAAATCCAAAAAATAAACTCAGCCACAGGAGGATATACCGTGAAATGTTCCTTGCTGTTAAGCTTATCAAACAACGTGGCATCTAATCCAGGAATATTTTGTTGGAGAAAATCTGAAGGCAATGCCGCGAAGGGATGCAGTCCCTCTGTCCAGAGTCGCCCATCCCAAATAAATCGGTAGAAATCATCGGAAAGGTTAGGCAACACAAACAATAAACTGACACGGAGGAGGATGGCGCTTACAAGCCAAAAATTAGTGCTCTGCTCCTTTACGATAATGTAACTGTAGAGCACAAACAAGCCAAAGTAGCATGCCAGGAGAACAGTCGTCTCGTGTCTGGCGACAAAGTAGGATAGGTAACACAGCAGGGCTACAAAAATGGGAAGCAGGGCAAGAGACGATCCCCTGACGTTACGCATGGATGGCGGGCTTTACCGAATAGTAAAACACAGCACCAAATCCGGCAGCCAGCATCAAATGAAAGAAGACTAGTCCCCAATCATGAAGGCTAATACCGGCAACGATCCCAAAAACAAAATAAAGGCACAAGATGCCTTCCATCACAGTCACCCAGTTCACTCTTGTCTTGATGTAACTGTTTCCCCTCCACGATTCCCGCATGTTGGTGACATTAAATTTTGGCGTTCGGACGAAGTCTGTCTTGTGTCCCAATAATCCTTCCAGCACTGCAATGCCATTGTGAAGTGAAAGGCCCATGGAAACGATTAGAAATCCCGGAAATAGCTTAGCGAAACTTTTCAGTGCATGGGTATAAAAGCGCTGTGTGGATGTCCAATAAAAGAATCCAATAGAAAAAAATCCCAGAAGCAGGATCAGGCCCAGATTAAATAATACCTTGATCTCGGGGTGACTAGCCTTGATAAATAACATTGGGACACTCAGCAAAGCGGCCACGAGGAGACCTATGAACACCGAACTGTTGAACAAATGAAAGAAAGCATGAATCTTATTGGTCAATGGGAAATTTGAACGGGCAACTTTACCAAATATTTTACGCGCTGTTTCGGCTCCACCCTTATTCCACCGAGACTGTTGCGATTTGATGGAGGGCATGATCACCGGCAATTCTCCGGGTGTGGCCACATCTTCGAGATAATGAAACTTCCATCCTTTCAATTGGGCCCGATAGCTTAGGTCCAGGTCTTCCGTCAATGTGTCAAACTTCCATCCACCGGAATCGACAATGCATCCCTTACGCCAAACGCCGCACGTCCCATTAAAGTTGATGAAGCTTCCCGAAGCATTTCTTGCGCTTTGTTCGATGGAAAAATGCGCATCCAATCCAAAAGCCTGAAGCTGTGTAAGAAATGAATAGTCCTTGTTGATATGCCCCCAACGTGTTTGTACGACACCTATTGAATGATTCAGAAAGTATGGGAGCGTTTTACGAAGAAAGTCAGGCTGCGGAATAAAGTCAGCATCAAAGATCGCGATGAATTCTCCCTTGGCAAGGTGGAGTCCATGATCCAACGCCCCCGCTTTAAAACCCAAACGATTTTCACGATGGATCAAAGTGATCTCCAGGCCAAGGGGCCGCATGGATTCAATTTTCTTTAGAATAATTTCCGTGGTCTCGTCGGTAGAGTCGTCCAGCAACTGGATCTCATATTTTTCCTTTGGGTAATCCATTTGACCGAGCGCTTCCAACAAACGCTCCACCACATATTTTTCATTGAAGACTGGTAATTGAATGGTAACGATCGGTTCAAATTTTTCCAGTTTATCCTGAGGTGCTTTTTTCTTCCTTCCCTTTCTGTAAATCCAAGTCAAGTGGAGTTGACCCATGCTGAAGAGGAAGATATACAGAAGAGAAAGACAGTAGAGTATGGTGATGACGATGTCCACTCACAAATATTTAAATATTGTAGCAATAATCTTATACCCTGCCATCACCGTGCCCTTTACCGTTCCGGAAATTTTTGAAAATCCAATGCGCTTACGATAACGCACGGGAACTTCTACACATCGAAAACCCATTTTCGCCGCCTTTAGTTGCATCTCCACCGTCCAGCCATAGGTTTTGTCCTGCATATTGAGCTCCTTCAGTTTATCAAACCGGATAGCACGGAAAGGACCAAGGTCGGTAAACTGAACTCCGTACAACACTTTTAAAAGCCGTGTTGCCAACCAATTGCCAAATATCTGCTGTGGGGTCATGGCACCACGCTCTTTAATTCCCGACGCCCTTGAACCAATCACCAAATCAGCTTTATCTTCCAGGATCGGCATGATCAGAAACTGCAGTTCTTCAGGATAGTCTGAATGATCGGCATCCAGGAAAACAACGACGTCCGGCTGAAGAGTTAAATTTTTTAGATAGTCAATCCCTTTCAGACAGGCACGACCATAACCTGGAACAGGTTCCCGCAGCACGGTGGCCCCGGCTGACAATGCAACCTTTTCTGTTTGATCCGTGGATGCGTTATTAACAACCACGATTTCAGTCACGAAGTCATTCGGTATTTCGCGAATTACATCCCCGATACCGTTCTCTTCATTAAAGGCTGGAATAATGATAGTGACAGACTTCATAGCTGGTTATGCAATCAAATCGCGGCACTAGATACCAGACTCAAGCTTAACCCCATTATTACCAATCAATATCGGTTGACCAAATCTTCCCTTCTCTCCTTTCACTTCCAGGTTTAACACTCCCCTTGGACAAACCGAAGAACAAACGCCACAACCAACACAGGACGAGCGTACAATGTTTTGCCCACGTTGCGCGTACCACCGAACATCAATGCCCATTTCACAATGAGCAGAGCAGTTACCGCAAGAGATGCACTGTCCACCATTGGTAGTGATTCTGAATCTTGATTTGAAACGTTGCACCAATCCCAGATAGGCAGCCAGCGGACATCCAAACCGGCACCAGGTACGATTGCCCATCAATGGATAGAAGCCCGTCCCCACGACGCCAGCAAAACCCGCGCCGATGAATGCTCCATAAACTTCTCTCAGCTGATAAGTATCAAAAATTAAAAACCAGGAGGCTCCGGTAAAGTAAGTGTACAATACTCCTGCTGTCATCACGATGGCAAATACCAACACACTGTGAATCATCCAGCGCTCCACCTTCCAGGCTTTAACAGATTTGTTCGACAGGTGGCGGAATGGATCTCCCAACGTTTCTGCGAGACCGCCGCACCCGCAGACCCAGGAACAGTACCATCTCTTGCCAAAGAAATATACGAGCACAGGTACACCGATGATAATCAAAGCAATACCCCATACCAGCATAAACACACCCAGTCCGCCGTTGGCCAGCAAAGCGTCCAGGCGGTTGTTAAAGAAAAAGGAGTAATCCAATGGCCAGATATTTTTGAAATCAAAATAAGGTTGATTGAGACGTATCATGATCTCCGGAATCAGGAAGGCAAATGCCGTTTGAAAAAACATCACGGAAGCAGTGCGCAGCAATTGATAGTTACTATGACGATAGTTTATCATCATTCGAATTCCCATCACGAGGATGCACAGCGTATAAATAAATCCGTACAGAAAAAACCTGCCCGCTTCACCACCGCTCAAGGTCATGCTGATCGGGTCTACCAAAAGAACCCAATGGGTCATGTACTCAGGATAGAAATACAACAAAACATAAAATGCGATTAGCCAGGTACCTGTCACGATCCCAAGCCAGCCGGTGTTTTTCATGATGCTGAAGAAAATACCATTGTTCTTGATCCCTGCAGGCAACTCAAGTTTTGGTAAAATGTAAAGCAGTGCCCCAAGGATGCAAAGGCCGAACGTCAGAAAAAGAAAGAGGCCGGGATTGTATCTTATTGGGCTGGTCAATGATGCCTTGGCCAAAGAATATTTCAAGTCTTTGATGGCATAGCGATCCAAGCCAAAATGGCTTACAATCGCATATTTCTGAATGTTGTCGACCACATTCAAGACTTGCACGCTTAATTCATCCGGAGATGAATACTGTTTGCCGTCGAGCCAACCTCCATAGTCTTTGAATGATTTCCTTTTGAACAAGTTGACTGGGTCATCACCCCTAAAAATGGAATCAATAGAGGATATTGAAAATTTCTTATCGTTGACGCCTACTATTTGGTCCAGTTCGTCAGGCGTGATCGCATAGGTCGCTACTTGCTTTTCGTTTGCGCGCTCAAAGGCTGCATTGAGTTCAGCCACAAAGTTGAACGTAGATCCGATTTTCAGATTGATGATGTCCCATAATTCAGCAGTCACCATTTCTGATTTTCTAAGGTCTCTGACCTGGGCACCCAGAATCGCTGGTGTGAGACGATAACTCGACTGGAAGAAAATCAAATTAAAAATGAAGAACCCGGTTACAAAGAGAAGCAGGCCTGTGATCTTAATTCGTTTCAAGGTGTCATTGATTAATCCGTGCTACAAACATTTTTACGTCTTCAGGCAACCTCAACTAAGGTTGGGTTTGATCTGCAAAAGGCAGTCAAAATTTCCTTCTCATAACGTGTGAAAAATTCCGGGTCAAAGTTCGCTTCCGCCAGATGCTCCAAAACAAATCCAATGCTTTTTCGATCTCGGAGCCAGCGATCAAAGCATTCATGCCTTAATCGGATGCCAAACGCATTGATCCCCAAAAATTGTTTAGAATCCTTGTCCCACACGAAATGCATGCACTTTGTTCCATCCCGGTGTTCCCAATAAAATTCACTTTCGTTTGGCCTTAGCTCATTCCAAACATTGCCATAGGTCTGATATTCGATATCGAAAAACTTTGCCGAGTTAAACCAGGGCCCTGGATCATATTTTGTTTTGTCTCCGCAAATGGTCTGGGCCAGCACTTCACCCATCATCCGGCCCGTATACCATACTTGCTCAATATTTCTCCGGCCAGGCAAATTATAGGTACGTTCTACACAGTCTCCCAATGCGTAAACATCACCTACGTTCGTTTCAAGGAATTCATTCACCAGCACGCCACGCTTTACTTCAATTTTTGAATTCTTGACGACATCAATATTAGGTGAGACTCCCACTGCCAACCCCACAAAATCACAGGAGACTAATTCACCTTGATCAGTGACCACTCCGGTGACACTTCCACCTGCATCTCCCTGAATCTCCTTTAAGCCGGTATTAAGTTTCAGATCTATTTTGTGAGATCGGATGTGGCGGCTGATAAGGCCAGCTTCCTGCATGGGCAGAACAATGCTCCAGAATGCAGGCTCACGAACCAGGAACGTAACTTCAATGTTCCTTGATCTCAACATTTCAGCCATCTCGACGCCAATCAGTCCTCCCCCTACAATCACAGCCCGCCGGATTCCTTTTGTATTCTCTTCCATCGCCAGGAGGTCCGGATAGCCATAGAGGCTCTGCACTCCCTTTAAGTCCTGACCAGGCCAACCAAACTTATTGGATTTGGAACCCGTGCCAATGATCAATGAATCGTATCGAATCTGATTGTTTGATTTTAAATGAAGTGTTTTTACATCGGTATCGATTTTTTCAACACAATCACGCAGAAGATGGATTCTATTTTTCTTCCAGAACCCATCCTCATACGGCTTTGTGTTTTCAAATTTCATATGCCCCATATAGATATACATTAGGGCAGTCCTGGAAAAGAAATAATCTGTCTCTGCAGATATCACGGTGATTTCATGATCGCTGAGTTTGCGGATGTGCCGCGCAGCAGTGATGCCACTGATGCCGTTGCCGATAATGACGATGTGACTCATGGGATTGATCAAAGATCAGAAAAAGAAAATTGAAATTGGAAACCTGAAAATTGGAGCGCATCACCAACTTTCAAATTTCAACTTTCAAAAAAAATAGATCAATACATCTTCTCATAATACTCCTCCACCATCCGGTTAGAATCAAACTCGGGTATGACTTCCTTCCATGCCTGTCGCATGATTTTGTACCACTTCTCAGATTTCTGATAGTAAGTGGGGATCACCTCCTTTTCCAGGATTTCATACAAGGCATTTGCCTCCACATCATCTTGTTCTGATTCAGTAAGATCACGGCTGGCGGGTATAATCGAGAAACAATTCTTACCATGTTTGGCAAACTCAGGAACCCAACCATCCGGGATGGAAAAATTGATGGTGCCATTCATTGCAGCAGTCATCCCCGAAGTACCGGAGGCCTCACGATAGAGCTTGGGATTGTTTAACCAAACATCAGAGCCTCGCTTAAGTAATGCTGAAAGGCCAAGTTCATATCCCGTAAGGATCGTACAATTGTTAAGTGATTTTGTCTTCCAATGAATCTGATTAAACAACTCAATCGAACCCACATCCCCCGGATATGGTTTACCAGCCCAAATAATCTGAACCGGACAGTCCTTATCATTCACGATCTTCAAAAATCTTTCAAAATCATTCAGTAGCAGATTGGCACGCTTGTAACCGGCAAACCTTCTTGCCCATACGATCGTCAATATATTTTCATCTAACTTTTTGCCCGTCTGATTTGCTACAAACTCAAAAAGCTCCCGTTTCATTTCTTTCTTCCTCTTTTGCACAATGGTGATAGAATCTTTAACAAACCCGTGCTCCATTTTTTCGTCGTGCCAGTAAGTATGATTCTGCGCGTTGGTGACGGCCTTAATTTCACAAATTCTTTCATGGCCCTTCCACATCGCCCTTGAAACTTCTCCATGAAGTTGTGACACCCCGTTGGCGATTTTTGCCATGCGCAATGCTGCCAAAGTATAATTCAATACTTTACTTTCCGGCTCCACCAGTGTTTGATACTGCTCTTTCGGCACGCCGTCAAAAAAACTCATGACTTCCAATGCTGCAACGGCGTGCTCCTCGTTGCCTGCTACCTCCGGAGTGTGCGTGGTAAAAACCACACGCTTCTTTACTTCATCGACATCCTTGTATTTGTTCCATAGGTGGAAGCACACTGGCAAGGCATGCCCTTCGTTCAGATGATAAACTTCTGTCTCCCTTCCGAGAATATCAAGCAATTTCGCGCCTCCATATCCCAGAAGGTTAGATTGAGCAATGCGCGCACTTTCGTGTGGATCATACAAACGATCGGTGATGGTTTGGGCCAGGTGGTCATTTTCCGGAACATCCGTAGTCAATAAAAAGAGCGGCGCGGTGTTGAATACCTCCGGCTTTAGCAGCATCACCTTCACCTTTACTTCGTGATTGTGAATCGTGATCGGGAACACAATGCCGGTATCGGTAAGAAAAGAATAACTCTTTTCTATGAAACTTACTTTCATGGTTCCATCCATGTTTCGCTCCTGGTCATAATAACCATATTTCCATAGGATGCCAATGCCAATGAAATTCTGCTTCATTTCAAATGCACTTCGGATGTGAGAGCCCGCCAGAAAACCCAGACCACCACTGTAGATTTTCAGTGATTGATGGATCGCAAATTCCATCGAGAAATAAGCCACTGGTTTAGAAAACTTCTTATTGAATGTGTAGGGGAAAAGCTTATCGAGGGTAATCATTGGGCACCTTTTTAAAAAAGCCTCGCGAAACTAATAAATGCAAATGAATCCCGGTTGTTTTTAATATTCCCAAAAGAAACAAAGGCTCTCCAAAAGGATCATTTTTAGGGTTGATCCCGTTGGGAGTCCATTATTGTAGTTGGTAACAATCCAGGTATTTAGTGGCCCATTCTTTCAAATTAACCTCCATTGAGGCATTATTTGGGCCTTCCTTCTATTGATTGGACATTTGCTAGTTTACAAGGCATGAACAAGCTTTATGACGACTGATTTGCTATTTTTATAAGTCATTTTCAAACTCAACTCTTTATGGCTTCATTAACCCTCAAAATCAACAACAAAAGCTTTACCATAGACGCTGATCCCAAGATGCCTTTGCTCTGGGCCATCCGCGATTTCGTAGGGCTGACTGGTACCAAGTATGGATGCGGCATTGCTCAATGTGGTGCATGTACCGTTCACCTGGAGGGAACCCCTGTTCGCTCATGCTCCATGCCTGTTTCGGCAGCGGTCAATAAGACCATTACGACCATTGAGGGATTATCCGCGGATAATTCACATCCGGTCCAGCAAGCCTGGATTCAGGAACAAGTGCCGCAATGTGGTTATTGCCAAAGCGGACAGATTATGGCGGCCTCAGCACTATTGCAACGAATTGCCAGTCCGACAGACAAAGATATTGATACCGCTATGCAGGGTCACATATGCCGATGTGGTACTTATCCCCGCATCCGTAAAGCGATAAAAACAGCTTCCATCCTGATGTCAGAAAAGGCATCAACCAAATAATTTTCAATATGGAAACGATCGATCGGAACATATCGAGAAGAAGCTTTATCAAAGTAGGCGGGCTCTCAGGTGCCGCTTTGACCCTGGGCTTTTATATGCCAGCTCTTGGAAAAGAATTATCCCCTGAAATTATTAAGATTGAGACGGCTGAAAGTCTCGGCATCGAACTTAACGCCTGGATCAGCATCGACCTTACTGGAAAAGTAACGATCACGAACCATCGAGCTGAAATGGGGCAAGGTTCATTCCAATCGGTACCGCAAATCATAGCCGAAGAATTGGAGGTAAATCTTGATCAGGTCAGTATTGTATTTGCCCAAGGCAACAACAAAAAATACGGAAGTCAGATTACAGGTGGAAGTTCCACGATCCGTGGCAACTACAAAAAACTGTTGAAGCTGAGCGCCACTGCCCGGGAAATGTTAATCGAAGCCGGTGCAAAAAAATGGGGCGTCTTGCAATCCGAATGTTTTGCTGACAATGGCTCAGTTATCCATAAATCGAGTGGGAAAAAATTCAGTTATGGCGAACTCGTTCTGGACGCTTCCAAATTAGAGCCGCCAAAAGTCGTAGCATTAAAAAATCTCAAAGACTACAAGATCCTTCGCAAGCCGCTGCCACGGCAGGACACGCCCCTGAAAACCAATGGCACTGCCATTTTCGGACTTGATAAAAAATTACCGGGCATGCTCTATGCAGTTGTGGAGCGCAATCCCCGTTTTGCAGGAAAAGTAAAGAGTTTCGATGATGCAGCAACCAAAAAGGTTCCTGGCGTGAAGCATGTGTTGAAGGTAAACCGCGATGTGTTTGGAAATATGTATGAAGGAGTTGCGGTGGTCGCGACGAGCACATGGGCGGCGATGCAGGGTCGCAAGGCATTGAAAGTCGAATGGGATGATTCCGGATTTGAACATCACAGCACAGAACAGCTGTATGCCAAAATGAAAGAACAAGTAAAGGGGGATGTAATTTCTTTTAAGACAAAAGGAAATTTCAGTTCTGCCTTTTCGAAATCTGAAAAGAAATTAGAGGCCGTATTTGAAACTCCTTATGAGTCGCACAGTTGCATGGAACCAATGAATTGCACTGCCCATGTTACAGATGACAAATGTGAAGTGTGGGGGCCGATCCAGGCACCGGACTGGATACAAGGACACCTCGCCGGAGCCCTGAAATTGTCACCCGAAAAAGTTTTCGTGAATATGACTTTCCTCGGCGGCGGGTTTGGTCGCAAAGCATTTACAGACTATCCATACGAAGCTGTGATGATTTCAAAAGAAATCAAAGCACCGGTTCAAGTTATTTGGACTCGCGAAGATGATACTTCGCTCGGCCCTTTCAGGCCTGGCATGGTGTACCAATGCAAGGGAGGGCTTACCAAAGATGGAAAGATCAGCTCCTTTGAAACAAAGATGGCAGGTCAAAATATGAATCAGCAAAATCCCGGCGCTGATAGGTCAGGGTACAACAATAGTACCACGGAAGGATTGTTAGAACCTTACTTTGATTCAATCCCGCATTATAGTTTTGGCGATGTTCCATTAGAGTCACCAGTACCGGTGATTTGGTGGCGCTCGGTATATGCTTCCACCAATGGTTTTGCATTAGAGAGCTTTATGGATGAGATGGCGGTAGAAGCCGGAAAAGATCCTCTCGAGTTTAGAAGAAGACACCTTGGCGAACCGCGCTATCAGGAACTGATTAATAAGCTTGAAG
Source organism: Cyclobacteriaceae bacterium (assembly GCA_043776715.1). Lineage (GTDB taxonomy): Bacteria > Bacteroidota > Bacteroidia > Cytophagales > Cyclobacteriaceae > ELB16-189. Next base: position 36,947 of record JAYVQY010000140.1, read on the forward strand.
AAGTAAGCGGGTGGAAGAATCGGGGAAAGAATGAAGGCTATGGAGTGGCCATCACAGAATGCTTTACCAGCATTGTGGGTGAGGTGGTCAAAGTTTCAAAAAAGCCAGACGGAAAAGTGAAAGTAGACAAAGTGTGGGCGGTGATGGATTGCGGGTGGTATGTCAATCCTGACATTATCCGGGCGCAGGTGGAGGGAAGCATCGTCATGGCCATCGGTGCGGCAACGAAGCACGCAACACACTTCGTGGATGGAAAAGCAGTGGAGAAAAACTTCAACACTTATTTAATGCCAAGGATGACCGACACTCCTGAGATAGAAGTGCATGTGATGGACAATGAAGAAAAAGCGGGTGGTGTAGGCGAACCCGGCCTTCCTCCTCTGGCCCCTGCACTGGCCAACGCAATTTTTGATTTGACTGGCAAAAGAATTCGCGTGCTTCCATTTATTTTGGAAGAAGTCTGATTTCACCTGATATTTGTTACGCTGGTCTTCTGATAAAGAGGACCAGCTTTATTTTATATAGTAAATCCCTCAACCATTTCTCATGAAAAAAATATTCTTAATTACGATCAGTGCGCTCACCATTTCTACATTTTTCTCTTTCCAGCAAAAACCAAAATTCGATCTCAAATCAAGTGTCTCGCGGGGTAAGGAATTATATTTGACTTACTGTCTGTCATGCCACCTTGAGCAGGGTGAAGGCATTGAAGGGGTGTACCCACCACTGGCCAAGGCAGATTATTTGATGGCGGATAAAAACAGGTCAATACAACAAGTCCTTAAGGGTTTAACCGGGGAGATCAAGGTAAATGGCAAAACATACAATTTGGAGATGATTGGCCTTGATCTTACGGATGATCAGGTAAGTGACGTATTAAATTATGTGCGCAATTCGTTTGGTAATAAGGGCGAGGCGGTAACACCAGACAATGTCAAGGCGACTAGAAAATAGATATGGCTGACTTCAAGTCACACATTTCTTTGGGTTTCTTGATTTCATCAATAGTCCTTGTGTCGTATGTTGCATACGATATTCTTTTTTCAGCACCAGATCATCTACAGGGCACCATCATCGAAAAGATATTTGTTCCTGCCCATTATGTCACAGCCGCCGCCCCGTATTCAGGTGTTCGAAGGAGTACCTATTCCATCACTGCCCAAAAAGAGGAACAATTGATTGCCATCGTGAAAATGGAAAATGGTGATACGGTTCAAGTTCATTGTATGGCAAGTCACTATAAATCAAAAAATGAAGGTGATATACTTCACTTCAAAAAATATGAAGGGAAGCATTTTCACATCAAGTACTTTTCTCATAGTGAAGAGGAGGATTAGTTTTCCGCTCAGTCGTCGATTTCAATGTTTCTCTAAAAAAACGGACCTGTGAGAGTTAAGCTGGTGTACTTCATCACTTCAAGACCTCATTGGGATTAGATGACTAACATTTCACTCATAGTACTCGCCGCCGGATCTTCCTCCCGGATGGGGCAATCGAAACAGCTGCTGAAAATCGGAGATGAATCCTTATTGGCGCACTCCGCGACCATTGCAATCGCAGCCGGGTTGCGTACTATCGTTGTGTTGGGAGCAAATGAACCGGAGCATCGCAAAGCAATTGTATCTCTCCAGGTTGACATCATCTCAAATGCCAATTGGAAAAACGGAATGGGCAGCTCACTCAAAACAGGATTGAAGTATTTGCTGACGAGCGCTCCACGCACTGAAGCAGTCATTGTGATGGTATGCGATCAGCCACTACTTACCACCGCGCATCTTGAAAAAATAAGAACAAAATATGAGAAATCGGGCAAGCGAATAATCGCTTCCTATTATTCAGGTAAACCCAGTGTGCCGGCATTGTTTCATAAATCACTTTTTTCTGAAATCAGCGACCTTCCGGATGACCAGGGTGCAAAACAAATCTTCCAACGGCACACAAACGATATGCTCACGATTGACTTCCCGGAAGGAGCCTTGGATCTGGATACTCCGGATGATTACAAGAATTTTCGTTCATAGAAGACAAAAGTTCCAGGGGAACGATTGATATTGTAACAGCGCCTGCCGAAGGCAGGCAGGGACTTCAGTCCGAAGGAGGCAACATAAATGAAAAAATGAGTTCCGATAGGAACGGTCCATATTTAGATGTAAGATGTGCCGAGCGCAAGGCTCTCTGGTGAAATATTGCACCGAATCGGATGAACTAAAGTCCATCCTTGTAAAATTAATGCGAGCCTACGGCTCTGGTTTAAGGTTGACGACTTTAGATTCTTGTTATATGAAGAGATGGTCTTAATTTAGTATAGTTGAGACCGCAACCTAATCTTACACTCATGAAGCATCGCAACTTAATCATACACCTTGCAGGAACGATCTGCCTGTGTTTATTTTCCTGTAAACCTTCGGCCCCACCCACTGATCTTTCAAAGGCAAACATGATCCCAAGGCCTGTGTCCATAGCGGCCACCGGAAGTGCGTTTCAACTTAAAGCCAACACCGGAATTTATGTCGATGAAGATTCTGAACTCAAAAATGTTGCTCAATATCTGGCAAACCGGCTGAAGCCAGCCACGGGCTTCAACCTTCAGGTCTTTTCGACAACCAGTGCCCCTGCCCCGGGTAATATTTACCTAACCATTAGCCCTGATCCACAGCTTGGAGAGGAAGGCTATGAACTTACGATTACAGCGGACCTGCTAACATTATCGTCACCAACGCCGACAGGACTATTCAGAGGCATTCAGACCATTCGTCAAACGCTACCATTCAATATCGAAAGCTCCACGGCGCAGAAAGGTCCCTGGGAAATTTCTACCGGCACCATTCGTGATTATCCAACCTACTCCTGGCGCGGGTCTATGCTTGATGTGGCACGACATTTCTTTAGTGTGGAAGATGTGAAGCGGTACATCGACTTGATAGCCTTCTACAAAATAAATATACTCCACCTGCACCTTAGCGACGATCAGGGCTGGCGTATTGAGATCAAATCATGGCCAAACCTAACCCAGCATGGCGGAAGCACACAAGTGGGGGGTGCAAAGGGGGGCTTCTATACGCAAGAACAATATGAAGACATTATCGCATACGCCTCAAGCCGTTACATCACCATTGTTCCTGAAATTGACTTGCCTGGTCATATTAATTCGGCTCTGGCATCTTATGGTGAGCTAAACGGAGGTACGATTGTACCTGAAGAAGGAAGAGTAACCATACCAGCGCAATCTCAACAAGTGCTGGGCAGCAAGACCAAACCTACAGAGTTGTATACGGGCATCCAGGTTGGATGGAGTACGTTGCGTGCGGAGAAAGAAGTTACATTCAAATTCATAGAAGACGTCTTGCGAGAAGTGTCGGCTTTAAGCCCTGGCCCTTACCTTCATGTAGGAGGTGATGAGGCCGCTGCCACCAAAAAGGCAGACTACATTACTTTCATCAATCGATTTACTAAGATGGCGAAAGAGAACGGTAAGATCATGGTGGGATGGGAAGAGATTGCGCAGGGGAATATTAATTCGGAAGTGATTACCCAATATTGGCATTCATCTAAATACGCACTGATGGCGGTTGAAAAGCAAAGCAAAATTATCATGTCGCCTGCAAATAAGACTTACCTCGACATGAGTTACGATAGTACTTCCAAACTGGGTCTTCATTGGGCAGCCTACATTGAAGTTGACAGTGCCTATCAATGGAGTCCCCTAACTCTTGTGAAAGGTATCTCGCAAGAAAATATTCTTGGCATCGAGGCCCCGCTCTGGTCAGAGACAATCAGCACCATGGATGATATCGAGTACCTGACTTTTCCACGGCTCCCTGGCTATGCAGAAATCGGCTGGTCACCGGAGACTGGAAGAAACTGGGGAGAATACAAATTGCGATTGGGAAGTCATGGCCCGCGGCTAAAAGCGATGGAGGTGAATTTTTATAGGTCGCCGAGGGTGCCCTGGGTGGAGTAAGGGTTCAAGCAAAGCCGACACAGCAAACAGAAACGCGATCCACCCCTTAGACTGGGAAGCAGCTGATCTTTTATTTGCCTTATTAAAAATGTCCATTAAAGCCTTCAAGACGGAAGACCTTTCCTTCAGAGAAAGCTTACTCATCAGCTCTTTTTCAAGAGGAGCTTTTTCTTCGAAACTATGGTAAACAATGGGTTTGATCACGAAGTAAATTCCAAGCTTCTTTGAGCTTTTACAACTACTTTGTTACTTTGTTGGTGGGACGAAACATATCCCTCGGGCCATCTATCGACCAGTGAACTGTCACTTCCCCTGACGGAGTTTCAACAGTTTTAAAAGACTTTACCAAATTTTCACAGCGGTCAATTAATGCATTATTGATTTCAAAATTTACAGCTTTAGATACGACATTTCTGTACGAAGGGTCATTGTGATATAGAATAAAAGACTCTATTGCCTCTTTTATCCAGATGTAAAGCTGAATATTTTTGCCTTTTAAGTCCTCTTCTAATAGTTCTTTAAATTTCTCAATCACACGTAAAATATAATTTAGTGTTTCTGAGTGGGTCGAATTCTCAACATAATGTCCAGCACAATGTCGCCCTATGCTTCCCCAAAAATTAATAACTTCATAATCAACTCGGTCAATTTCATAGAGTTCAAATAAAAATTCACTAGCAGACGTAAAAACAAATTCTTTTGAAAGTGAATTGTTATCAATCATTCGATCAATTACAAATGAATCATGAGTTATAATGCGCTCAATTTTTAGCTCCTTTTTAAATCCCAATATTTGAAAATACCATAGTTCTCCGGCAAGCATTCGTATAATCCAGGCCTTCTGCTTATCTCCCATTTTTGAATTAAAGACAACATGAATTAAATGAGAAATCACGCTTATAATCCGGTCAAAAAGTATAAGATTCTTCTTTTCAATCGCCTTATAGAGGATAACATTAAAAAAGTAGGGAATATCGGAATCGATCTGCCTCCATTGTGATTCTAAGTCAGACCGATCTCTCCAGTGATTTCTTTTATAAGCAGCATTGTAAGAATCCTGTGATTGCTCAAAAAAATGCAATAGTTCCTTTAATTCGCTTTCAGGAGGCGTGCTATTGTCATAATGGTACTCCAAAATCTTTTCGTAAATCACGACTGCATCATTGACTGTTTCGTTTAAATTCTCGACTGCGAGGCGTTCTGCTAATGAATGGATAAAAAATCGTAACTCTTCCAGGTATAAAAGTGGTATTTTATTCTTTGAAAAATGAAGGTGGTAATTTGAGAGCGCCAAGAAAATATTTTGAATAGCGGAAAACTCTTTCTTTTGAAACGATTTCTGAGCAATAGCATCCCATATAAGTCGCTGCCCACTGAGGTACCTCCCTATCTCTATAGGATCTTTTGAACCACCAATTAAAGTTGCTATTTGATCTTGAGTGGTAAAAATGATCAAGTTAACAGAGTGGAGATCATCCCTATCAAAATATGATCGACTTAATTGCACCAAAATTGTCAGTGGATTGCTTTCATCAATAGTCGCGATCACGTCCATAGTACGAGATTCAGGAAAATACTGAAGAGAAAGTTGCTTTACGTACTTACCAATTAAATCTTGTGAGTCCGCATGTGCGATCACTAAAAAAGCAATAGGTAAAAAGCAGAAAAAATAACTCACAGAAACAAATAATGAGAAATACGCTATGTTCAAAGAATTATGATCCACTGGACGTCCATCCAAATAAATAGCGGAAAAAATATTTATAATGAAAGCTGAAATAAAAAATGAAATCAAAAATTGAGAATATGAGTTCTGAAGAAATTCTCTTAACGCAAGACGCCGAAATTTTTCTCGAAGAAATCCATAACTCAAGATTAACACACTCACCAAAAAACTGAATACAGAAATAAATCCAACAGACAATCGTCCGAATAGGCCAGATTTTATTACCTTCTCGAGGTCCAAAAAATCTTCTATGAAACCGTTAGGGAGATAAGTTAAAATTACCCATAGAATAATCGATAAACTTAAAATCCAAAAGTTATAAACTCTAAAAATGAGTTTCATAGTGAGGAATTATATTAGAATTTATCTATCCAATCGTGAATTACAGTAATGAGCTTCGGAAGTTGAATCTCAATTCCCTTTTCAATCATTTTCTTTGAAAGCTGACCAATCCATGTCATTGCTTTCCCTAATCTGGTCTCCTTATTTTCCCCAGATGTAATTATCTCCTTTATCGTTAAAACCTCACTCTCCGGAATTCCAGTTTGTTTTAATGCATCTTCGAATTCTTTAATAACTGTCTTTGCTACCTGCTTTTTATTGGATTGATTCGCAGTTTCACCGACAGCAAGGTTTGAATTGTTAGTGCCACCGTATATGTTATAGTGTATGATGTTTCTGGCCTTATCTTGATTTTCCTGAGTTGCATTGAATTTTTCATCAAACTCTGGAAATTTTGCAGACAAATCTAAAAGCATGTCGAGTAATCTTTGTTTTGTCTGTTCAAGCACATTGCGGAGTTGACTTGGCGTTATTATTCCCGTAACACTGACTAAATGATAGGTCGAATTTTGATTTCTATATAAATTCGATAATGTTTGAACAAGACCTGCTGCGAATGAAATTGCAATCACGGACTCAGCCGTTGCCTGTTCTACATGAGTTTCAATATTCTTAATGCCACCTATTTCAACATGCTCGTATAAATCCATTTCAAGTGATTTCCCCAATTCATCTAACATCAAGGGCGTATTTTTCGATTGGGCACCAAATGGCCCCACAAAATCCCCAACAATTCGCATGCTAAATTTTCTATAATCAGGAACTTGGTCGGTGTCCCTATAGCCCATTAATTCATTCGTTAACCAGACCTTCAATTCATCAATATTGAGTTTACTTTGAATTAACTTAGTTCTTGTAAGGGCCTGAGATAGACTAATCTTATCAGTAGCCAATTCCTCAATCAGTTTAGAAATCATTTGCTTAATGGTTAGTGAGGGAATATAATGAAGATAATATTTTCTGACTGGTTTTAAAAATACTCATTATGAATAACGAATTCGTCTTCACGATTCACTTTGCAATATTCTTCAATTGATCGTTTGGCATGCCAGCGTCGTTTCAGGAATTCTACGCCTCAATCTTCTCATATCTTCGCTTAGTTTCTTCTCGATAACTTTCGCGTAAATCTGTGTTGTCTTAATAGTTGAATGCCCCAGCACCTTACTCACCGATTCAATCGAAACTCCATTTGTTAAGGTTACCGTTGTCGCAAAGGTGTGCCTTGCCCAATGGACAGTTAGATTTCTTGTAACTCCATAAAGATTTCCCAACTTTTTGGTAGGCATTCAGCTTTTGATTTGATGTCATGGGGAATAATGTGCCGCTTGCGTCAGCACGCGAATTGCTCTCATATTTTTCAACGATGGACAAAGCCTTAGGTAGCAAAGGAACTCCTACTAGATTATTTGTTTTCTTTCGTCTGGTCATTAACCAATACTCACCATCAATGCCAATCAATACACTGTCTGAAGAGATGCTCATTACATCAACGTACGCAAGTCCAGTATAACAGCTAAAAACAAACAGATCACGAACGAAGCTAAGGGAAGATTAATCACTCCACTTAACTCCACGGCTGAAGTTTCGAAACGCGAAGGCCTTTGTGCATATCTGTAATGTATTATGTCGGGGCGGCAGGATTCGAACCTACGACCTCCACGTCCCGAACGTGGCGCGCTACCGGGCTGCGCTACGCCCCGATCAATACTGATGATTGCAAAAGTAATATTTCAGACGAAATATTCTCCTCGAAATAAAGAGTCACTTGCCAACCGGCGGTCGCCTTAGTAGCCCTCACTCCTTCTTATTCTCAATCACCATAACCTCTATCGTCTCCTTTGTTTCATTAACATCTGCATGTTTCTTGTTGCCGGGAGGATCCGCATCGAGCCAATAAGCCTGGCCTGTTTTCCATTCAATTGTCTTCTTCTCTCCGGTGTCCTGTTGGATCGTAAGCATTCCACCTTTCAGCGCGACGATCGCACGACCATTTTCATGGCGGTGCATGGAAAGCGGTGAGTTCGGGACAATGACCGTCTTCCATACTTTGACCTGATCGTTCTCGAACATGGGAACGCGGTGGGTTATGATTTGGGCTTTGGCAGGTGCTACCATCACTGCTACGATGAGAGCACTTGAGAAAATTAGAATTCTTTTATTCATGACTGCTTTTTTTTGGCTCAACATTTCGTGCTTAGGCCGACTGGGATTTTCGAAGGCGCGTCCCACGCGCTTGAACGAATTTAAGAAGATTAAACTTTGTACATTTTCAAAGATGCCAGGCTTTAAGTAAAAATAAAAAACTACTTGAGTTTCTTTTTCGGTTTGCCATCAGCAATTTGCCTGGCGTTCAATTTACTCACCACCTTGTCTCCGGTTCTTACCTCAATTTCTTTTCGGGCATTTCCGGCAACAGCTCCACCTTGCCTGGCAATTACTTTGCTTTCATCCAATGTTGTTGGTTTTTTATTTTTCGAAATCTCAGAAGTGGTCGCCTCCGCCAGCATGTTCAACACCAATTCTAAGTTGGTCATGTGGTCGCGAAGGTTCTCCTTCTTTAAGTCCTTGTGTTGCTTGTATTGCTTGACTGATTTTCCACTCCACGCTTTGGTAATAATGTCAGTGAGAACGGCAAAGTCCATTACACTTTTCACACCACGCTCTTCCCATTCGTCTGTAAGTTCTTTGCGAACCTCAATACTTTTGAGTCTTTGGTTTATCCAAGCCTTAGTATAACCTTTTGCCAAATATGTTTCCATGGCGCGGTCGAAGCTTAATTCCGGGTCGTCTGTTTCTTCAATGCGTTCATAGCCGACTTTGGCCATCCATTGTTTGAACGGTTCTGCTTTTGGGGAAGCAATAGACTGGATTAATCTTAAAACCTGTTCTGTATCAGCCACATCCGTAAGTCTCATTTTGCCATCCTCCGCTGCCATTTTCAACTGTCCGATATTTTCGGACAGTTGACTTCCTTCCTTAATCAACTTAGCCTTTAGGTCACTCCAATATTTTCTCGGTCTGTCTGTGCCAGTTAAAGCTTCAATAACATCAATAACAGAAAAGAACCACAATTCTTTTTCCTCATCCCATTGCGTTCTGACTTTTTTTGATTCAAATACCTTTATGTTACTCATATTATTTTGGTTGAATAATACAGATGTCTAATTGTTTACATCGAAAGGAAAAGGCCAATATCTCCTGCAATGTCATTTGGTGTAATTGTATTTATATCTGTAAGGTCTGATTTAAAACGAACATCTGTTACAAGTGATGGAACATTGTCAAGTGAAATTTTGGGGATGTCCTCTGCTTTGTAAAAACGCAGTGAATCTTTTGCTAATTGAAAATCAAATTTCATTCTCAAAGAGTCACTAATTGATTTTCCTAAAGTCAAAGCAACTTGTATTTGCAATTTTTCAAGTAATTCAATTTCTGCTGCAAGTCGGACTGAAATTCCATTCTGCAATTCTGAAATACTTTTCCCTGTGCTTGCTTGTTTTACGAATACAGATGCAATGATTGTTTTTGTGTCTGTCGGTGAGTGAAGTTGGTCAAGTGAGAAAGTATGAATACGCAAACCACTTCCCGAGCTTTTGACTTCAATCCTTTCTTCTCCATTGTTAAAATCAAACTTTTCTTCGGGTATGCAATGCCAACACCTTACAAGATTTGCTGGCTCTTTACTTTCAGCAATCAAAAATAATTCTGCCCAAAGTCCCTGAATAGTTTTTGTCTGCGGCTCTGTCGCTAAACGAAACAACTCTACGAAACGAATTATTTCCTTTCTAACTCCTTCCTGTGTTGGTGTGTTTCCTAAATCTTCAATCAAAGTTGAACAAAGTCTTAGAAAATATTTTTTTAATGAATTGTCTTTGCCAACAAAGCAAACTGCTGTAAAATTTCTCTCAATAAGATTTCCGCTCTGCTGAATGTTGCATTTGATGTCAAACAATACTGAAACATTTAGCAGTTTCAAATTTGCTGCAATCGTTCTTCCCTGTTGATTTGAAACAGAAATTAAAAGAGTGGGGTTGTCGGATTTGTCTTTTGCTATTCTGTGGTTGTCAAATTCGGGAATAGGAATAGCAGAGAACTGGAATTTATCGTTCTCTCTTGGTGCAATTATCGTATTGAATGTCCCAAGTAAATTCATTAAGCCCAACGAATAAGGTCAACTGAAATATCTTGTGGAATAAAAGTTGTTAAACCAACAACTGAATCGAACCTACCTGCATTACCTTCTAAATCCAAAACATAAAGTTGAAATGTAATTCCATTCCCTTTTACATCTCTTAAACCTGCTGTCCTATCATTTGGTCCTTGAAAGTATTGAGCAATTTGATTTCTTTCATTCAAAGAACGGAATCGTTTGCTTTCAAAACTACTCATCAAATAAATCGTGCAACTTTCCTCAGGCACTTCTTCCAAATGCTTTTCCAAAATATAAAGTAACGCTGTGTAGTCGCCAACATCAGAATCACTATTGAATCGAAATTGAATTAGTAATTCATTGTAAACTTCAAGTAATGGTTTTTCAATTGAAGGAAACCTGTCTGTTGTTGCAAGTTGATTGTTCGTGAGAAAATCTCTCAATGTATTTTGATTGCTTGCAATACTATTTGGTTCGTTGTGTGGCGTTTTAATTACACTCCATTCACCACCAAAGATTGAACGCTGAAAATCGTTTGAGAAAATATTTGGTCGAGATAAATTCAAACCACTTGATAAGAAAACTTCACGATACCATTCGTCTAAAGATCTGCCAGAATTTTTGTGCTCAAATAATCTTCTTCGCATATCTTCCTCATGCTCGACATACTCTATGTATGCGTTTCGTGCAAGGTTGTCAAGATATACTCGACAATAACCTAAGAATCTTCTCTTATAACCAAAGAATCTTGCCCGCTGTTGTATTGTGTCTGCATTACCCACACCAACACTTCTTGGCATGTATGTAACAGTTAAACCTTCAACTGTAAATCCCCTGTCCATTGCTTGCCCGCCAATTAAAATCCAACTATAAGAATTTCTCCAATCAACAATTGTTCTGTTGTTGCCTGTTGAATTTAATGATTGAACAACGGTTGAACTTATTGCATGGCGTAATCTGTCATTTGTTAATTCTTCAAACGGTGGCAAGTCATTTACTGTTGTTGCCAAATCATTGTATGCTTCTCTGAATTGTTCTAACAAATCGTTCTTGTCGGGATTACCATTTGGCAAACTCAAAACATCAATGAAATGATTCTTAATGTTGGTTACGAACCTTGCATATTCAGCATGAGTGAAAGTAAGTTGTGAAGGATGAATCATCATTGAACGATTTTTCCCTTCTCTCAACGGTTTTCCTTTGACCACACCCAAAAAGAAAAGCATCATTGCATTTATTAAACTCTGTGGTGCTGTGTTCGGAAATTGATTTGGATTTATGTCGTCAATCACTTCCGTTAATTCTTCTCTATCTTCAAAAAATGTTCTTCCTCCGATGTAATCTTGTCCTGGGGTTAGTAACTGAATAAACTTTGGTGAAAGTTCATTCATTATGTCTTGAAATAAATTTGCTTGCGGTGTTGCTGTGTATTGAATGAAAGTATGGTGTGGAATTGCATTTCTTAACTCAACAATTCGCCTGTGAATCGTGCTCATTTTCCTTTGTCCTGTTCTTGCGTTCCTTCTATTTTGAGTATTCATACTATGTTGGTCGCCTTCATCGTCAATTATTAAAACAGGAACGCCAACAAGGTTTACAGTTTCCAAAAGCTCACGAAGATTTGGCAAATGGTCTTTCTGCTTCATTACAGTTATCAAAATTGTTTGCTGGTCTTCTGGCGGATAAGTTGGATCGTTCCAATTTCTTAAAGCACTTTCAATTTGACTTCTTGTTGTTGTTTCACTTCGCTTTGGATTTCTAAATGAAAGCCATTGCATATCATTTCTATCATCAATGCGTAAATCTTTTTCAAGTCGTGTGAAAGATTGAGCAACAAGATTTGTTGAAATACCTGCAATGATTATGACCATTCGGTAACCGTTGTCTTTTGCTAACGCTGTAAGCGTTGTGAATGACATTGTCTTTCCACTTTGAACATAACCAAAGACAAGTCCTATTTCGCTGAATGTTGTTTGACTTGAATTACCGCACTGGGATAAAATTTCAATCGTTTCGTTTTGTAAAGTTTGTTGGCTGTCTTGTGGCAAACCTAAATGATTGAGTAATGCCAATGTTTCATCACCAACAGTCGGCTGCCAATTACCATTGGCGTTTGCAATATTTATTTGCTCTTGGTTGTTGCTCATGACTTTGATATTGATGTTAAAAGCTTATTCAAGTTTTTTCTTACAATCCCTGCTTGCTTAACTCCAACTTCTCTTGCTGCTTCTTCTGCAAGTCCTATTGCTGCTGCAATACGCAAGATTGGCTCAAGTTTGTTTTTGTCTGCACCTGCAAAGTGAATTACAAACGGATGATTCAAACTCATTCTTACTCCGACTTGTCTTAATGTTTTGTCTGCGCTTTTACTTTTTAAAACATGGCTTCCAATTTCAATCCAATCAGTAATATCATCGTCATAAGAAAGTTCAAGTGTTACCAACCATTTTGTGTCGTTGAATTCAATCTCAAATTCCCTGTTCGCTACTTCTTCCGTTTTTGTTAGCTCTGTCGTTTCGTTTGTTGAGATTGGTGTTGAGCGAATTTTATTTATGACTGGCTGAACATGATTCTTAATATCATCAGCAGTTGCTTTTACGACTGCTTCAGCTGCTTTTCTTAATTCTGATTTTGGTGGATTAACTCTGTAATCTCTTGCTTGCTTAATAAAGTTTGCAGTCGCTAAATCCTTTTTAAGCAACTCTAAAAAGATGTCCATGTTTTCATCCCACTTGATTCCTTTCTTTGTGAAGCTAACATTAAAGCCTTCCAAATGGAGTTCGCCAAAAATTCTTTTCCATTCAGGGCTTCCGCTTTCTCCCATTACTTCTTTTGGTTTGAATCCTTCATCGCAACTTCCTTCTATTACTCTGCCTCGCCTGAATAAAGCGAAACCATTTTTTCCGCTTTCCATTGATTCAAGCAAACCGACAAAGCCCTTCACAAACATTTTCCCTTTGTCAATATCAAAGTCAATTTCTTTTTTCCAATAAATAGGTTTTGTCTTGCTGTCGTATGGAAATGGAGCGGTTAAAATGTTTGGGTCTTTATATTGTAAGATTTCTCCGTCAAGATAAATTTTCAAAGTGCCTTGCCTTGTGAAGTCTCTGTAAATGCTTGCCAAATGCTCTTTGATTTTTCCCTTCGTCTTTTTGATTGGCATTTTATTTATGCTTGTCAATTCAATAGTCGTGTAATGGGAATTTTCTTTTTGAGCTTTGGTTGTTACATCAAGTTCTTCAAGTTTATCATAGAAAATTTTATTGAGATCAAACGAGACTGTTTTTTCTACATTCTCTCCAATTGCACTTGTTCTCACACACCAGTTATCAGAAAACCAACAAGCAGCAGATTTCATTCCCATTCCAAACTCTGAAAGTCCTGAATTGTCTGGTGGAATTTCAGCAGCACGAAAAGCTCTGTTGTAGTCTTTTTGATTGATTCCTGCCGCATTGTCTTTGATTGTAATCTTATTATCAATGTCGTTGAATTCAATTCTTACTTCCAATTGAAATTTATCTCCCTCAATTTCTTTGAGAAGTTTTCCATTTTTCTGATAGCTGTCGATTGCATTATCTACAAACTCGGCAAGCGCAAACCAAGGGTCGTATTGAATATGTTTTAGCATTGTCAAAATGCTTACCCCCGGTCTTATGCTAACTTTCTCTTGATGTTTCATTTTCAAAGTTTACACTAAAAATGTTTCAGGTTTTAGCTTATCCATTTTGCTTTGATGCCCGTTTAATTTAGTTGAATGGACATTTATAAGTTGTTCAGCAATTAGTTTTACAATTTTAGAATTGACTGCATTACCTAAAGCTCGAAATGCCGCATTGTCGTTTAAAGGAAGTATTAATCCTTCCAGTGATTGTAGTTTCAAGCCTTCTTTTTTTGTGATATACCTTTTTTGCCAGCCGATGATTGGCCTTTGAGTATTTGTGCACACAAGAGAGGGAAAGAAGTTAACTTTCTTAATTCTAATACCTGATGCTCTAAATTGTAAAATGTAATCAGTTATTTTTCGCTTACTGTCTCCCACATTCCATTCAAGTTTCTGCCAACTCTGTGAGGGGTACTTTGAAATTTCTTTCACTACATCGTGCACATACTTTTTGTTGTCTTGATAGAAATCTCTGCTTTGTTTTATATAACTCCGTTTCCAATCCGGAAATGCCTTCTCGATTCTTGCGTAACTTGGTAGTCTTGCTTTTTGTTCCTCTTTAGATATTCCCTTTAAACTACATCCAAAATTTCCCTTGAATTCTGAAAGCTCGTCTGTCGAAAGTTTTAATGGGTAAGATTTTTCATACGGATAGGTGGCGCCAAATTCCATTCCCCAAATTGGAAAACCAGGCAGCTTTGTTTCTTTTGGAATTTGATCAATGAATCTTTGCCAAAGCCTTATACATTCTTGATTCGCTTTAGGTAAAGCTTTGAATTGTTTTGGATCATCTTCAATAAATTGGTAAATATCAAATAGTATTGTCTTCTGATCATCAACTTGTTTGAAAGAGAAGTGTTTAAGTCCTTTAAGGGAACCTATTATGAATATTCTTTTTCGGTGTTGGGGAATTCCAAAATCCTGAGGTGAATATATTTCGTGATCCACCTCGTAACCGAGCTTTGTTAATTCACCGTGCATGTATTTCCATGTATCCTCATTATCGTGTTGGCGTATAAATGGGACATTCTCAAGAATAAAATATTTTGGAGTTCTATGCTCTAGGATTTTTACTATTTCGTCAAACAAAGTTCCTCTATTGTCTTCCCTGCCTAATTGCTTCCCGGCTTTTGAAAAAGGCTGGCAAGGAAACCCTGCACATAAAATGTCGTGAGGGGGAATGGTGTCGATTTCATTATCAACTATTTTCTTAATGTCGCCTTTCGGTTCAACACCCCAGTTCATCTTATAAACTTCCCTCAATGCTGGATTTAACTCTGAAGCAAATACACAATGATGCCCTAATTCATGCAATGCCTTGTGAAAACCGCCCAAACCAGCAAACAAATCAATGAATCTCATCTATTAATATTCTGGTTTTTAAATTAGTTAAAATTCATTGACAACTTGTGGCAAACTGGAAAGAATTGAACTCTT
>JAYVQY010000141.1:0-17933 GCA_043776715.1 Cyclobacteriaceae bacterium
TGGAGCTCTTTAAGGAAATGGATTTTGACTTTTGAAAATGCATCCTGTTTTCCTGTACAAAGATCGCCACTAAGGCACCAAGGCACGAAGAATACAAAACTGCATTTCCTTGTGTCTTCGTGGCTAAAAACATATTGCCAGAATTCGATTTCTGAAAATGCATTTCGGCATGAACTATGGCGCGGCGCTTGCAGCGCGTGCCGGTGCGAACTATTTCGAAGCCATTTTTACGTGGGGCTCCTTAAGGAAATGGATTTTGACTTTTGAAAATGCATCCTGTTTTCCTGTACAAAGATCGCCACCAAGGCACCAAGGCACGAAGAATACAAAACTGCATTTCCTTGTGTCTTCGTGGCTAAAAACATATTGCCAGAATTCGATTTCTGAAAATGCTTCCCGGCATCTTTCGTAAATGTCAGATATCGAGCGGATGAAAAGACCCCTTGTAATCGCCTAGGACGCAAGCGTCGCGCCATAGTCAATACATCCACCCAGCCATTAATTCTTAAATACCGGCAACCAGGTGTGCGTATTAACCTTGGCTCCTAATTCATTTAGAATATTGAAGAGTCCAAAGTAAGTCTTATTGATGTAGAGCGCATGTTTGATGCCGCGTGCCCGTTTTGAATCCCGGAGCTCCTTCATGTTGGATATCTTTTCGCCCACAGCATACAATGCTTCAAAGTATTTTGGGTCCGCAAAGTCAAATTGCTTTGTATGAAAAGGGCGCCCCAGCAATTCAAGCAATTCGGTAAAGACGGAGGTGAAGAATTTTTTTTCTTCTGCAGAATCTTCAGGGTAAATGAACCGCATCTGGTAAAATATCTTTTCCCGAAGGCCCGGGTCATCGAGGATTTTTCTTTCTTGTAGCTGAAAATATATTTTATAGAAATCGGAGGGAATCTCTTTAACACAGCCGAAGTCAATAATGCCGAGCTTTCCGTCAGGGGTAATGATAAAATTTCCCGGATGAGGGTCGGCATGCACCTCTTGTAATCTATGGAATTGAAAATGATAAAAATCCCATAAGGCTTGACCAAGGCGATTGGCAACCACTTTCGAAGGCTTACCTTTCTTGAGGAATTCACCCAGCACTTCCCCTTCGAGCCAATCCATCGTCAATATTTTCGGGGAAGAAAGTGCAGGATAGTATTTTGGAAAAAACAGGTTTTCAATTTCCCTGCACTTCATGGATAAGTCCATGGATCGCTTGAGCTCCAACGTGTAGTCAGCCTCCTCCAGCAACCTCAATTCAACTTCGCTAATGAAATCCTCATATTCCACAGGATTGAGTTTAAACATGCGAAGGGCTATGGGCTTCACCATGGCGAGATCACTCCTCACGCTATCCGAAACTCCGGGATACTGGATTTTGACAGCAAGCGTTTTTCCTTTCAATGTGGCGCGATGCACTTGCCCCATGGAAGCTGCATTGATCGCCTGAAGTGAAAAGGTATCAAAGATTTGTACAGGCGTTTTTTTAAAGTAGGTTAGAAATGTTTTGACCACCAGGGGAAAAGACAATGGCGGTGCACTGTATTGTGCCATGGCAAACTGTTGCTGATAGGCTTTGGGCAAAAGATTCTTATCCATGCTCAACATCTGTGCAACTTTTAGCGCACTCCCTTTGAGTTCACTCAGCGACCCATAAATATCGGTGGCGTTATCCTCATGAAGCTGATCACTGGTGGTGCTGGAATTTAAGAGTTTCTTGCCATAATGTTTCAGATAGTTGCGACCAATCTTAGCGCCGGTTGATATGAACCTTGACGCCCGCTGTACTTTTGTTACCGGAATTGATTTTTGCTCTTTCAACTGTATGTTCCTCTATCCTTAATTCTTAGCGTTCTGGTACAAGAATTTTCCGAAATCCAGGGCGTTGTCAAGAACTCCCTTGCCAATAAGGTCGAAGGCCAGGTTTACCGACTTCTCAATGGCCACATCTGTCTTCTCAAAATCCGCACTGTCATCATGGCTCCAGAACTGAAGGATAAACAAAAGGTGCAACCAAAAGAGGTTGTCATATCGGTTGTCTAAGAGAGGACGTCTGGCAATCTCGCCATTCTGTTTGCCCTCATTTAGAATGGGCAATAGCCACACATCAAATTCATTTTTGAATCCTTTAAGGAATGAAGGGATGATGGCTGGCTTTTTCCAATCTTTTAATCCAGCTACCACAAAACTGCGGTCGCTTTTCAATACGTCTGCCAATGTAAAATAAAAGGCAAGGATTTTTTCGCGAACAGAAAAAGAGGCATAGTTAGCATCTTCCTGAAGCCGAACATTTGCTGTCAGAATATAGTTTTTCCAGATTTCCTTCTCAATGGAATCAAATGAGGAAAACAGCTTGTAAAAATCTTCTTCTTTGATTCCAATGGATTCACAAAATGTAAATACAGAAGATGGCTGTTTGCCGTTAATTAGCTGGTTTTTGCGATAGGCTTGAAGGATTTTATCTTTTTCACCTAGGGTTGCCTTGCGCGAAGCTTTTTTTGTCTTTTCCATACCAGTTTTAACAATGGAATTGCTAAGAAGTTTCAAATCAAAGTGAATTTTTTACAGGGTGGCACCAGGACACGACCCTTACTATATTGTAGAAACATAAAAATTGGTCTCACACCTAAATGCAACAGATATTTCTACTACAGCAGATCTAAGTAGTCAAGGGTAAAAGTTGCCCATCACCCAATTGGAATTGCTGCCTGGGACTCTTTTTTACCAGATGTTTTTTTAAGTCTATCATTCTGCTGCTGGTCTGGGCGCCTTTAATTTCTATATTTGTGTCGCACAATTTAAGATTATATGAAAAATAAGATATCGGGGAATCTGGCAATAACTTTATTACTGACTGTTTTTATCTTGAGTTGTTCGGGTAATAGTACGACCACAGAAAAAAAGTCCATCACTCTTGAGTACCTGCAATCAAAGGCCTGGAAGTCTGTTGAGGATGGGATGGACCGTTCAGCTTCTGAAGCTTCTGTTTGGTTTATTTCCGTCGAAGGCAAGAATGTCGTTATGACAGGCGGGCTTACCGGTATCCTGAATGAAAAAGGGGATACATTGACGATCAGCAACGGAGCACACTGGGCAGCCCACTGAGTTGTAACAAGTACTTATTATTTGTTGGGGTAGCGGCCGTCAGGCCTTCAATGAAGGCTGCGATCTTTGGGGGCTCAATCCACTTTTAGTTATACCGATTGCTCGGTACTTCCAATCTTATCCAAATACAAAAGTTTGATCCCTTTTCATCCACCACCAGGCATGACACAAATTTGGAGTTCCATTCCATTGTACAGACTCATAGGAGGTTAGGAATTGTGAAAAGGAAATCAGAGCCAATAGATTGGGAGAACTTTAGCTTAATGCACCTCATATCATTCATTGCTTGCATTGCAATCAATCTATATCATGATCATTTCTCAAGAAGGGAGTGATCCAAATTAACATGACAATGCAAAACGGCTCCCGGAAAGATGTTGACATTATTAAAAAATAATCCATCGCCATCCGAATCATTTTGAACCTGATTGATCTTGTCAAACGGAATTTGTTCATGGTTGATGATGGCATAGGATTTAGCAAGATCAAATTCCTTTTGATTCTTTTGGAAGTGATCGTAATCTCGAATAATCAATGAAATGTGTCTCATAGATTGTTGCTGCTGGTTTTGATACCGTGAATTTAATAAATTTTGAAAAATTATTTTAACGAACAGGTCATTTATTTTGCAGGTACAGGTCTAGACTGCAAATCTCGACCAGCTTTACTCTTGGGCATGCTCCATGTAAAACAACAACCTACTCCCCTTTCTTCTGTTTCGATTTTTCTATAAAATAAGGTATGCTGAGCAGCACTCCCAATAATCCCAAGCCGGCATATATCCATTGATTATAAGTAAAAAGCCCCAGAATGGCCGCTACAAAAACAGGGATATACCGACATACTGTAATTGTTTTTTAGTCATTTCCATGGTGTGGGGTTTTAAGTGTTTGAATCCAAAACTAAAGTGAAATTGATTTGTCAGTGACCAGCATTAAACTTCCTCACACTCGTCTTCTCTGCCGTCGGGAAATCAGCTGGTACGGTTTGAGTCACTGAACCGGTCGCAGCCCATTCCGCTCCTCGCTGCAAAAGTGTAATGAATCCCACGCACTCCATAGAATAATAAGTATGACCCAAGGGTGTATGAAAGACTCTGCCTTTGCCATAGTTGATGGTGAGCATCATCGGCTCGTTGCGATCGGTACCTTTAAGCGGCGAGAAAAAGGAAGCATTTTTTTCAATGTCTGAAAACGCCGTCGCCAGCACACTAAGGTTTTCTGCGGGCCCCCGCAGCCGATCATACATTTCATCTTTCGCATGCAACCATTGAGCCGGCATCCCTTTTGTCACGGGGTGCTCAGCATCCCGAATTGTGATGAGAAATTCATGTTGATGGCCGTGCGAACCGCCAGGACCAGCCGTGGTGTCACGCAAGAGCATTGCTGCCTTGTCATAATAAATGTATGGACCATTCCTTTCTGTCCTGTCGCCCCAGCCACCCAGACCAATCATCTTATTGTATTCAAGCCAATCCGGGAACGAATTATTTGCTGCGTGCACTATGACCAGCCCTCCTCCATTGCTTACAAATTGTTCGAGGGCAGCTTCTGTTTCCTTTGGCCATGGAGCGGCAGTCCATCCGAAATTAGAAATGACCAAATCGTACGCAGAAAAATCAGGTTTGAAATCCGGATCCGCTTCTGGCTTGTCCACAGTCTTTGTTTCCTTTCCCCCTGCGATTGGAAATTCTCCAACTAATCGGCTCCGCGCCTCCGCCCCAAAATTGTCGTCGTCATCATTGTGAGGTCCCTGCCACGTGAATGCCGTTCTTGCCACATCTACCGTGAACATCCCCGTTTCTTCAAGATAACCCTTCATCATCATGGTGGTCATAGGCCAGATGCCGTGGTTGTTCTGACCATCGACGATGAGGGCTCTCATTCTCTTCTTTTCATCGGACTGTTCGGGAACCTTCTTTTGGCAAGAAGTGAGGCTTAGCGCAAAAAAAATGATGAGAGTAATAAATCGGGTTGGATGGCTCATAATAATTTGCTTGATATGAATTGCCCGGGCTTCATCTAGATGTATTTCAAGTTAAGCATAAAAAACGGTCCGTTAATTATGGGGTTGTTGCGGGCATTTTAAAATTGACACCTCATGGGCCAAAGCCCGATAAACTATTTTTTCCTTAACCACGGCCTTAATGCCGTGGTTATCGGTTAGTGCTATGAATGGGCTTTAGCCCTGACCCAACACTAACCTCGACAATTTGCAAAGAACCACTTTTGGCCTTAGCATAAAATCAACATATAGCTCATTGTGCTCGTCACCATTGGGTTGATCAAGTGTTTCTGAATGAACGGTGGAGAAATATTTATTCTTTGCTTTATTTTCTTCCAGCACAATTTAATATGATTCTACTTTTAAGTAAGTTACAGCCCATTATTATTATATTATTACAGCTAAACAAATTAAATCATGGCAAACTTAATTTCAAAAGGAACAATCGGTATTCTCACAGGTGGCGGTGACGTCCCCGGCTTAAACCCGGCCATCAGGGCAGTCACGGTCAGAGCCATGCGCGAAGGCTATAAAGTAATTGGGTTGAGAAAAGGATGGGGTGGTATTATTGATATGGTACGGGATGAGAAATTCGACAACAGCTCAAACTTTGTTGAACTAACGAGGCCGGTTGTGGACCGGGCTGCCCGAACCGGAGGTACTTTTCTCCATTCCAGCAGAACCAGGCCAAGCCATGTGTCCAAAAGCAGAGTCCCCGATCACCTCAAGGATCTGTACAAGGCTGACACCAATGATCTGACGAAGGAGGTAATTAAAAATCTGGAGTGGCTGGGGATTGACTTCCTCATTGCCATCGGGGGTGATGATACCTTGAGCTACGCAGTTCATTTATTTAAACAAGGCGTGAATGTCAACGCCATCCCTAAAACAATGGACAATGATGTTCCCGGCACAGACTATTGCATAGGCTTCAGTACCTGTGTTACAAGAACCATTCACATGACCAACAGTCTGCGCACTTCCGCCGGCTCTCACGAGCGCTTCATGGTGCTGGAGGTATTTGGCAGGTACGCTGGCTTTACGGCGATCTTGCCAACGATGGCAGGTGCTGCCAACCGATGCCTGATTCCAGAACATCCTTTTAACATCGAGAATTTGACTGAAAAGATGGTGGAAGATCGGAATGATAACCCCAGCAAGTACTCGATCGTCATGGTGTCAGAAGGAGCCACATTTGAAGGAGGCGAGATGATGTTTGAAGGCGCAGAAAAAGATGCTTATGGACACGCCAAACTGGGAGGCATCGGAGATATGATATCCGCCAAGTTAAAAGAGCTGTCACCAAAATATAACAAAGGCCGCGCCATCGAGACGATTAACCAGAAGCTTGGATATCTTGTTCGCTGCGGCGACCCTGATGCGATCGACTCGATCGTGCCGATGGCATTTGGTACCATGGCGTTAGACCTGATCCTGAAAGGAATTCATGGTCGCTTAGTGGTCTTGAAAAACGGACGATATGATCATGTGCCGATTGAAGTAGTGACGAGTAAAAAGAAACTGGTCAACGTGGCAAAGCATTATGATACTGAAAGATTGCATCCATTCTATCAGGATTTTGCGCAACTACCTTTATTCCTGATGGCCAGTGATTAATAATTCAAATACAATTCAGACAGTTATAAAACTGGACTTGAAATTGCGTTAAAGCTAAACGCATGATGGAACAAGCTTATGAAAGCCCCAATGACCGGGGCTTTTTCATTATAGTCCCAGATTACCTGGAACTCATCTCTGGTCCTAGCATTAAAGGAAGGTCAGTCAAGGCAGCTTTAATTAAGCCAGACTCTTAATAAAGCAGAAAACAATTACCTGTCGTCCTTTCCTAATGACCCTCCAATACAGTAATTTTGACCCTATGAAAAAATTGCTGCTGTTTATTTTATTGACCGCCGGCTTGACCGCCTGTCATAAAGAAGTAGAGCCTGGTTGCGATACTCTTGCCACCGTAACAGATCTTTCTTCTACCGGAGGCTGTGGGTTTGGATTCACGCTGGAAGACGGAACCATTGTCATAGCCGAACAACGTAAAAAGAAATGCGGCCATCAACACAGCGATCCATTATCAAACTTCACTTTGGTGGATGGAATGAAGGTGAAGATCGGATATGAGATCGAGCACCACCATTCATCTTCCTGTCCTGCGGGAACTGTTGTCGAAGTTAACTGCATCGAACAAATTATCTCTTCAGAAAAGAAGTAAGATCCAATCATTCTTCAACAAATCTTGAGGATCGCATAACTCGATTCAAAGCCCGCCAATCCAAATTGGGAAAGCGGAAATCATAAAGGTCGACTTTATCCTACCTTTGCGGTATGCAAAATGAACCAAACGCCGTATACGTTGAATATTTAAAGA
Organism: Cyclobacteriaceae bacterium; assembly: GCA_043776715.1. GTDB lineage: Bacteria > Bacteroidota > Bacteroidia > Cytophagales > Cyclobacteriaceae > ELB16-189. The sequence continues at coordinate 7,484 of JAYVQY010000141.1, forward strand.
ATCTCTCCATCGCACAGTTTACCGAGATGCAGCTGGCGGTGATTGAAAAAGCTGCTTCTCCGGAAAACCTTGTACTGCTGGCACCTACGGGGTCAGGCAAAACCCTGGCCTTTCTAATTGCCGTATTAAACCGATTAAATATACAGTCAGAGTATGTGCAGGCACTGATCGTGTCACCTTCCCGTGAATTATCGCTACAGATTGAACAGGTCTTCAGAACCATGAAGACTTCTTATAAGGTGAGTTGTTGCTATGGTGGTCATTCGGTCAAGATTGAACAAAACAGTTTGAGTGAAGCACCCGCAGTCATTATCGGGACTCCTGGCCGGCTGGCAGACCACATTAAAAGAAAGTCTTTCGATGCATCCAAAGTCAAGATCGTAGTGCTGGACGAATTTGATAAATCTCTTCAGATGGGCTTTCAGGATCAGCTCAAAATAATTTTCAGTGCGTTGAGTGGAAGGCAACAACACATACTTACATCCGCTACCCGACTAGATCCCCTGCCAGACATTCTACCTTTCAAGAAAGCGGAGACGTTAAGTTACCTCAGAGAAGAAGCGGCATCGAAATTAAAATTGAAACTGGTCCATACCAAAAGCACCGATAAGGTAGAAACCCTTATGAAGTTGGTGGCTGGATTCAATCAAGAAGTGTGTCTTGTATTTTGTAACCATCGTGAGGCGGTAGAGCGCATCAGTGCTCTCTTTGCGAGTCATCAATTTGAGCATGGCATCTTACATGGTGCCATGGAGCAAATCGACCGGGAGAAGAATCTCATAAAATTCAGAGGCGGCGCTCACAATGTTTTGATCGCTACAGACCTTGCCTCCCGTGGTCTGGACATTCCCGAAATCAGGCACATTGTACACTATCAACTACCGTTGCAGCAGGAAGCATTCCTTCACAGGAATGGTCGCACGGCACGCATGCATGCGGAAGGCGATGCATACTTGATCCTGGCGGACGATGAAACGTTGCCTGATTATATTGATAAATCAGTGGAAACACTTGAACTGGGCAGAAAGCTTCTCCTACCTCCCCCTCCTGCCTACGCCTGCTTGTACATCAGCGCGGGCAAGAAGGATAAAATCAGCAAGGGCGATATTGTGGGCCTCCTCACGAAGAAAGGTGGCTTGACCGGAGAAGAGATCGGTTTGATCACAACGCTGGATCACTCCTCTTATGTTTCAGTAAAGCGTCCGCTCATAAACAAGGTGCTGGCAAACATCAAAAATGAAAAGCTTAAAAAAGAAAAAGTAAAAATCGAAGTGGCCAATTAGTATTAATGATTAACGACCGCGGGTTTTCGCGATCGCTTAGCAAAAATAGCTTCATTTCATTGCTTAATTCGAAGGTCGTGGCACCCGAGACGGAGCCGCGAAGACCCACAAGATGATATTAAGAAGTATTAACTTTAAGCGAGATTAAAATTTTCACACTATGAAAATCAGTGCCATTATCACAGGAGTTACGGGAATGGTGGGTGAAGGTGTGATGCATGAATGTCTACTCCATCCTGATGTCGAGCAAGTGCTGGTGATCAACCGAAAGCCTTGTGGCATTTCGCATCCAAAACTGAAAGAAATCATCCACACCAATTTCTTTGACCTCTCTGCCATCGAGGACCAATTGAAAAACTACAATGCCTGCTTCTTTTGTCTTGGTGTGTCTTCTGTTGGCTTAAAAGAACCAGAGTACTACAGATTGACCTACGACCTGACGCTGCATGTGGCAACGACATTGGCAAAACTAAATCATGACATGACCTTTTGCTATGTTTCCGGATCTGCTACTGACAGCAGTGAAAAAGGAGGCAACATGTGGGCCAGAGTCAAGGGCAAGACCGAAAACCATCTGATGCAATTGCCATTCAAAAAGGCTTACATGTTCAGGCCGGGTTATATGCATCCTACACCAGGCTTGAAAAACACACTGAAGTACTATGCCTGGGTATCCTGGCTTTATCCTATTTTCCGTGGTTTGTTTCCTGGTTTTGTATCTACGCTAAAAGAACTGGCGCTGGCGATGATTCATGCTACAAACCAGGGATATGATAAATCCATACTGGAGGTGAAAGATATCGTTAAATTGGCTGGACTCGAGAAAAAGTAATTCATAAAAACAAATCCCTATGATTTTCAAGAACGCGATCAGCTGGTTTGAAATCCCTGCGACAGATCTGAATCGGGCGCAAAAATTCTATGAGCATATCTTTGAAATAAAGATGTCCGTCCTTGACCTGCAGAATATAAAAATGCGACTGTTCCCAACCGATGATCCAATGGGAGTAGGAGGATCAATCGTCGATAGTGGTGGCTTTCACAAACCATCATCAACAGATGGCCCGCTTCTATATCTAAATGCCAATCCTGATGTACAAAATGCATTGAACAAAGTGGAGGCTGCCGGTGGTAAAATTATGCTACCAAAAACAGAGATATCTCCTGCCTTTGGGTATATGGCCGTGATTCTGGACACGGAAGGAAACAGAATAGCCCTTCACTCCATTCCCCAAAGGAAAGAGTAATGCTTATTGCTGAATAATTTTAATAATTGGCATGTAATAGATGTCACCCCATCCATTGCCCCAACTGTCCAGCCTGGTTTTGATTTCCTTCCAGGTTAGTTTTCCATGATCGTCATTCAATGGTGTCGGTCTTTCACTTGTAAAGTAGAATATCTCCTTGTAAACAAATGGACAATAATCGAGGCGGTTGGTATTCACAGGGGCTCCGAGGTTTTTGGCGGAAGACCATTTGCCATCGGCATTTCTATAACTAATATACAAGTCCCCCCTTCCCAGGTCACCCTCGCCCCCTTCGGCGGAGAATAGAATGTATTTTTCCCCCGGATCAACAAAAGCATTAAACTCATCGAGTTTTGAATTTACCCCCGCTCCTACATTGATTGCCTTTTGAAATTGGTTGTTCTTCCATGGGCACTTATAAATATCCTCTTTGCCCAAAACATCTGACCTTATTCCTGTGAAGTAAAGTGATCCATCATTGGTAATGGATGGATAGTATTCATCATCAGAAGAGTTCACTTCCATCCCAGCATGAATTGGTTCACTCCATTTTGCATTCCCTTTTTCCACAAACCAAATATCATAGTCTTTCTTACTTCCTCCGATGATCAGGGGCCGATTCGAGACAAAGAATAGTTTTTTACCATCTGGAGAAAACGCAGCCTCCAGATCTGAAAACTGTCCTGAGAAAGAAGCAACTTCGGCTTCGCTCCATTGGTTTCCATTCATCGTTCTGTGCACGATTACGCTTACCCCATTTCGAAGGGCCTGAATCGTATAATACATGTCCTTACCATCGGGTGATATGGCCATGTCCCGTTCGTTGTATCCTGTGGATACTGGCATGAAAATATGGGGTAAATCAACCTCCGCAGTTTGTGCCATGGATGTCTGGATGGATATTAAAATGGATAGGATGACCAGTGGTAATTTTTTCATTGCGAATTTTTTTGAGTCATTGGAATCTGCGAAGGAAAAGTAATGTCCTTCTTCTTAGAATACAATGACGTAGTTAGTAGGATATCATGGGGTTACATCGAAGATATAAATAGGTCATTACCGTATTCATAAAGTAAGATTGGGCACCGATTTCACACCTTCCAAAAAAGAAAAGCTCCTGTTTGGGGAGCTTTTCAATAAAACGTAATAATAAAATTTTTGTTACTTAGTCTTTTGCTGATCCTTGTGCGCTTTGATTTGCTTCTCCAATAGCTTCTTGTCGCCCACTACCACCAGGGTCATGTCCTCATACTTGAAATAGTCTCTTGTCATTTGTGAAACTTTCTCGGGAGTAACCGCATAGATATTTTTTACCTTGTTTGTCAGATAGCCATCATCAAGGCCATGTTGATCTATGAAATTCAATTGACCAATGATGCCTCCAGGGGTGGAATTTTGTCTCACAAAAACACCTGCTTCATACCGTTGAATGCCTTCAAGTTCATCCTTGGAGGGAGGCTCTGTTTGCAGTCTCTTGATCTCTTTTGAAATCTCCTGGACCGAAGCGCCCGTATGTTCACTGGTCACGTCAGCCTGCTCAAACCAAACCGCCACACGATGGCGGCTTTGAATAGAACTGAAAGGTGAATAAGTATAACCCTTATTTTCACGGATGTTGCTGGTGATGCGCGATCCAAAGGATCCTCCCAACAAAGAATTGGTGATCTGCAACGCCTGGTAGTCCGGCTTTGAAGGGTCGAGGGTCGGGATGCCGAGCCTGATGGTGGATTGTGGCGCGTTTGGCCGGTCAAGTATCGCGATTTCGTTTGAGCCCGTGGCTGTGGCCTGTGGATAATCAATTTCTGGTCCCTCCTTCCACGTCCCAAAGGAGTCTTCAATGGATTTGGTGACCGCTGATTCATCAAATTTCCCGACGACATACAATACCGAGCGTTTTGCACCAAAGTTCTTTTCGTAAAAACCCTTTACCATGGGCATTGAATAACTGCTTAACATTTCTTCCGTAGGGAAATACCTTCCATAGGGATGGTCTTTGTAAATGATGGAAAAGAATTTCTCGTTTGCCTGTGCCTGGGGTGTTGATTTCTGAACGCTAAGCTGTCTTTTCAGGTCACTTCTGAGCCGCTCTAATTCACTTTCGGGAAAAGCGGGATTCATGACAATGTCACCAATCACCTTTATCAAATCGGGCGCATACTCAGAAAGTACTGAGCCGGTCACTGTCACTACATCCATACCCGCATTGATGTTTACGTCCCCTCCCATCCTGGCCACTTTCTTCGAAATCGTTTTGAAGTCCATGGTGGTAGTGCCCTCCTTCATTAACTGCACGGTGAGGTCGGCCAGCCACACCTGGTTTGCTTCTTCATGTATGTTGCCAGTTTTGATGATCAGGTTAATGTTCACTTTAGGGACATCACCATATTGCACCAGGTCAGAGCGCAAACCATTTTTTAACTGACCTTGCTTCTTGTTGGGTAGTTTAAAATCTTTTGGCGTGCCCCCGGCAGGTGGCGTTTGCTTTTGAGCATGAACGAGACCGAAGGAGCAGGCAAGAATAAGAACGATTGATATTTTTTTCATTTTGATTCTGGTTTAGCAGGTTGTGAGATCAGAATGGTTCTGTTGGTTGGCCTCAAATACTCTTTCACTGTTTTCTGTATTACATCCGCCGTCACTCTCTTGAATTCACTTTCCAGCGTATTGATTCGGGCAGGATCATCATCAAACAGCGCAAAGCTCGCCAGCAAGTCTGCCCTGCCGAAGCCAAACAAATCCGTCATATCATCATAGAGCCGAGACCGAATTTTTACGATGGCAAGATCAAGTTCATCCTGTGACACACCTTTTTCAAGCTCTGCAATTGACTTATCAAACTCAGTCAAGATTGAATCGGAAGAAACGCTTGAATCAAAAATCAGATCTGCCATCCAAATCATGGGTCCCTGATAATTATACATATTGCCCAGGTAATTAATACCACCGCTCACATTATCAGTGTACCCTTTCTCCTGAACAAGAGATAGGTTCAACTTACTGTCTTTGCCTTGCAGCAGGATTTGATCGATGAGCCCCATAGCATAATACTCCGGTGAGTTGCGCTCAGGCATTTTGTAAGCAATGGCGATGGCAGGCTTTGTGGCTAGTTTATCCTCTTTGGTAAACCTCTTTTCCTGCTCCTGTTTAGGTTCTGAAATGTCAGGCTTGGGTGGAAGCACGGAGGAAAGTATGCCACCAAAATACTGATCCACCCATTTCTTTGCGTCCTCAATTTCGAAATCACCCACCACCGAAAGAGCGGCATTGTTGGGAGCATAGAAAGTTTTGAAAAAGCTATTCACATCTTCCAACTTAGCCGAATCAAGGTCCGCGAGGTCTCCGTAAAAATTATGAGCATTATACCAGTTCTCATTGGCATACTGCGGCATGTCCAACCATGGAAACCCACCATAAGGTTGGTTCAACACATTTACTTTAACTTCATTCTTCACCACACCTTTCTGATTGGTCAGATTGTCCTCAGTGATGGCCAGTCCCTTCATTCGATCAGCCTCGGCCCACAGGGCGGTCTCCAGTTTGTGTGATGGCATGATTTCAAAATAGTTGGTGAAATCAAAACGTGTAGAGCCATTGAGTGTGCCTCCATTTTGCTGAACCAACTTGATAAACTCCATCTTGCCAAGGTTCTCAGAGCCTTGAAACATCATGTGTTCAAATAAGTGGGCAAACCCCGTGCGGTCCTTCGGTTCAATTCGAAAACCAATATTATAATACACGGCTACTACCACGGTAGGAGCTGTCTTGTCCTGTGACAAGGCTACCTTCAGGCCATTCTTGAGTTTATAGTATTCCACTGGCACCTGGAAGGCAGAACTTTTCTCCTCCCCTTTTTTGCCGGTACATGCCGTGAAGGCAAAGGCTAACAGCAAAGGCCAGCACATCGCCAAACGAGATTTTGTAAGATTCATGAAGTTTCGATGGGTTAAAGTGAACTACAAGGTAAGACGAAGCCCCGAAAATAAAGTTTGGAACCTGCGCTCATATTTTTTTAAAGTTTCCATATCGGGATAAGCGGCTTAAATTGCGGCTCAAAATAAATATAATCCATAAAGTTACCCAAGCTCAAGCAATCCAGTTTTTCACCTTATCGTCACGATGCAGTTCTTCTTGTTTTACCTGGCCTATCCTTTTATTTACCTGATCGCATTATTACCATTTAGTGCGCTCTACAAAGTTTCCGATCTACTGTATCATGCCCTGCGGCTGACAGGATACCGCCAGTCTGTGGTTCTTGAAAACCTGAGAAATTCATTTCCGGATAAGAACCCTGACGAAATTGATGCCATGAGCAAAGCATATTATCGCTACCTCTGCGATTTGATCCTTGAGACGGTAAAAACACTTACCATGTCAGCCAAGGAAGCTAAAGAGCATTGTGTATTCCATCATGCGGAATGGCTGGATCAGTATTCTAATGAAAAGAGAAGCATCATTCTTGTCATGGGACACTATGGAAACTGGGAATGGGCTGGGCCGAGTTTTACCCTCAACACAAAATTTCAATTGGTGGTGATTTATCAACCACTTTCTAATCCTTACTTTGAGAAAATGATGGTGCGAGCGCGCACAAGGTTCGGAACCAAGATTGCACCAGTCAATCAAACACTCAGGGACATGGTAGCACGCAGGGGTACAATATCCGCCACTGCATTGATCGCCGATCAAACGGCTCCTGGAGACAAAGCTTTGTGGACCACCTTCCTTCATCAAGACACGGCTGTATTTACAGGTCCGGAAAAGCTTTCGAACAAATTCGACTATCCCGTTGTTTATATTCATATGAAAAGAGTAAAGCGTGGGTACTATGAGCTTTATCCAGAACTATTGTTTGCCAACCCTAAAGAAACAGTTGAAAACGAAATTTCAGAGGGCTTCATGAAACGGCTTGAAAGGGAAATCCTGATCGATCCAACTTTCTGGCTTTGGTCCCATCGCAGATGGAAACACAGGCGAGCTTAAAATCTGGTTGAGGAATTTCAGTTTAGGGTGCATTTCAGATTGTCGAGGTCATTGTTGAGTAAGGGCTAAAGCCCTTTCAAAGGCACTGACAGTAACCACGGCCTTAAGGCCGTGGTTACGCAAAATAGTTTTAATCGGGCTTTAGCCCATGAAGCGAAAATGCAGCATAGGGTAAGTAATTTAAATGATTTCGTTAAATTTGCATCCGAGTAAAAAGAACTATGCGAAGTGGTAAAGAATTAATAGCGGCAAGCAAGCAATTTGCTGGTGAAAACCCTCTCAGAAGCTGGGCAGAGGTGCTGATGACCATTTTACTGGCAATGGTACTTCTTGCCGGTACAGCCTCCGACCGTATCCCCATGCTGATTCGGGTGTTTCTAAGCATTTGCTGCGGCCTGACCCATATGCGGCTTTTTGTCATCTACCACGACTATCAGCATCGCGCCATTTTACAACGGTCAAAGCCTGCAGAATGGATGATGAAAGCCATGGGCGTTTACCTGATGGCACCTCAAACCATTTGGAAGCGTACCCATGAGCATCACCACAACAACAACTCAAAACTCACCATCTCGGGCATCGGTTCATATCCTACCATCAGCAAAGCGCGGTTTCTGAGCTTGACGAAAATGGAACGGCGCATCTACCTGATCAACCGCCATCCGCTAACGATCTTACTTGGGTACTTTACACTCTTCACGTATTGGTTAAATCTAAAATCATTTTTCCAAAGCCCTTCCAAGCACATTGACTCCATTGTTTCAATCACTTTGCATTGGAGCTTAGGATACGCAGCATACTATTTTCTAGGGTGGGACTCAGTTGTCTTGACCTGGTTTCTTCCTTTCTTCCTGGCCTATGGAATGGGTTCATACGTATTCTATAGCCAGCACAATTTTCCTGGGGCCAAGTTCAAGGAAAATCAGGACTGGACCTATGATAACGCGGCCCTATCTTCTACCAGCTACATGGTCATGAATCCAGTGATGCAATGGTTCACTGCTGATATTGGGTTCCATCATGTACACCATTTGAATTCGAGAATTCCTTTTTACAGGCTTAAAGAAGCTTTGAAAAGTATGCCTGAGTTGGCGAATGTTGCCACCACTTCCTGGAGCCCCATTGAGATGTGGAGATGCTTCCGTCTTAAGGTTTGGGATCCGGAGCTGGAATCAATGATCACGCTTCGGCAACTTCGCCTTCAGTTGACGTAACTTCGCAAAATCAAATTCTCGTTGAGCGCACCACATTGTGCATAGCTTGCATAAGCCTCAATTCCACCGGTACTTGTCCTTTACAATGAGAAATGGTGACATGCACCTGCCTTTTTAAAACATAAATCCCAGCCTCACAGCAAGAGCCGTTATTTTCCCGCTATTCGAGACAAAACTATTTTCATAATTGACTTCCAGAAACAAGGCTTTATTCCCAGAAGTCTTTTTCTTAATCCCGGCACCTGCCCAAACAGCGAAAGAGGACTTTGACATGCCTAAATCAGTATCCTTTACCTCTACAGACGTATTCAATTTCGTCGTCTGATGCACACTTGCATTCAGCGAAAGGAATCGTTGCGCTGCCAAACCGAAACTGAAATATGGGTTTAAAGTATTCGATCGGCCTGTTATTCTCAACCCGGCCAGCAGCGAAAGGCGACTGTAATCAACCGTGGTTACACTCGTCTGATTAATATCATAACCTCCAACGTTACCAGCGTAAGTATAGGATGCATTGAAATTGGCCTTTGTATAGACAAGTTCACTTTGAATCGATAACTTGGAAGAGGGGCCTTTGCCACCGAACAAAGCCGTGATTCCAAAAGTTGGCTGAGACGAGGCGGCAAAGTCAGAATTGTACAAATAGGACTCATTTACGAATGTCGATGGTGCTCCGAAAGAAAGATTGGAAATCGTTTGGCCGGCAAAGAAACCCAGGTGATTCGTTCTCTTCAATTCCGTGGAAGGAAATTCGCGGTAAGGCAAGGCGCGGCAAGTGTGGTACAACTTGAGTAATTCTATTAGCTTTTCTTCATCGATGGTTACTTTCTGGGCTTCTTCCTTTGCAGCGGGACAATCCTGAAGAAGGATATTGAAAATGCCTGTATTGGTTTGATAATTCTTCAATGCCTGGCTTGAACTTGCTGTCTTTTCCTGAACCAACATAAAGCGACCTCTCTGATCAGACCCAATAATATATCGTCCATGGTACATAACCAGATTAACCTCACCGCTTACCACTACTTTAACAACAATAGGTGTTGACGGAAGGTCCTTGGTATTTATGTTTTCTACCCGATCGTACCCATTGCCTGAGGTAAATCCAAACGATTTTACCCGATCCATCGACAAGCTTTGGCTGGAAGATTTAAGCTGCGAGCGAAATTCAAAACCCTGGTCATAGTCACCTTTAAACTCAATATAGCCACGGACAGTGTCTGATGTGTTGGTCACATAAAAGCCCGGGCCAAATTTGTCCTGCGCAAAAGCTCTTGAAAACAGAAAAATGCTGAAGAAAAAGATTGTTAGAGGTCTCATGGTTATAGGGTCATGATATTTAGAATTTTACGGACTTGAAGTGACTTTTTTCTAATATAGGGCTCAAATGAAGCTTATCACTACGGATCGCATATTTGAATCCCATGAAACCCTCTGGCGCAAGTGTTGTGCGCTGGCTGTGTGTGCGGCTCACTTGTGCCATACACATGCAAAGCAGTTGCCAGAACTGGTATTTCGTGTTATTACTGTTCTTCGATCCCGCTCGTTCAAAAAGCCACATTAAAAGCTCCCGCCGGCTTTCATGTTCATTCGTTGATATAGCCTCAATTATCTTTGTCGATGTGTATTTTTTTATGTCTCTTATAATTCCTTCCAGACTGGGCTCCCCATGACGCCCCAATATCCAATGTGCATGACTGCTCATGATGCAATAGGCCCAAACTTCAAG
>JAYVQY010000142.1:0-4540 GCA_043776715.1 Cyclobacteriaceae bacterium
TGGAAAAAATTAACGCTTCGGAATTTGAAAAAGAACATCTAATCAAATTGTTAGAAGATGTTGCCAACAGACTTAAAAAAAGAAATTTCGAACTGCGCATGACCAGAGACAAATTGAGAGCCATACGGATGCGTTATGATAAAGCGAAAACCACCATTGAATATCAGCGTGAACGAATAATCCAACTTTATGGTGCAGGTTCACGGAATGGCTTTCAAAAGTCTGTTTAACAGAGCGGGGCAAGGACTTATCAAGGCAAGAATACTTATCTATTGCGGCAACATGATCAATCCTTGTAAGAGAAGATAAATGAAAGTGAAGAGCTTTGAAAACCGTAAACCAAAATCCTGCTGGCGATTGAACCGGGAAATGGATACTGCTGAATGTTAACCTTAACGACCACGATCATGAAATTTCTGTTTTCTACTCTGCTTATCTGCTTTCTTGGAACGATGGTTTGGGGGCAACCAGTTTCAAGAGAAATAAAAATTAAGAAAGGTCAAACCTATTTGAATTTTCCAGTTAATAATTCCGCCCGGTTAGTAAAGGCGCGAGTTAAATCTGACGGAAAGGGCATTGATCAATTTACGATTAAACTAGCCGAAGGGAATCCACAGTTCTGGACCTTTATGGATGTGACGGCTTATGCAGGGAAGACGCTTAGTGTAGAAATTGAAGATTACACACCACCCAACTTCGGAGGGGCACAGGCTAATGTCGTGAAGGTAAGTGAGCCTGCAAAACTCAGCACGAAAGGATTGGAAATGATTTTCGGAGACGTGAAGTTTCCCGGTCAGGACAGTGTGTATAGGGAAAGGAACCGGCCCCAGGTTCATTTCTCATCCCGCAGAGGGTGGATAAACGATCCTAACGGATTGGTGTATTATAATGGTGAATACCATTTGTATTATCAGCACAACCCGTATGGCTGGGACTGGGGCAATATGCACTGGGGACATGCGGTGAGTAAAGATCTAATCCACTGGCAGGAATTAAATGAAGCAATTTTCCCTGTACTTACTGTAGAAGGACCCAGAGGCGATGCTGCATTTTCCGGTTCAGCTGTTGTGGATTTGAAAAACACATCGGGATTCAGAAAAAATGGAATTGATCCCATAATAGTGGTTTATACCAGTACCGGCAGGGGAGAGTGTTTAAAGTTAAGTTATGACAATGGAAGAACATTTATCGACTACGAAGGCAATCCAATTCTGACGCACAGCGGTCGGGACCCGAAAGTATTCTGGTATGAGCAGGGCAACCATTGGGTAATGGTGGTTTGGGACAATGGCCAGACCAAAAAACTTAGCCTTGGTCAGGAAGCCGTTATCAACCAGCACCTGATCTATACATCACCAGATTTGAAGACCTGGACATTGCAATCCGGCGTGCCTGGATTTTTTGAATGCCCGGAACTTTTTGAATTGCCGGTGGAAGGACAATCCGGACTTTCAAAGTGGGTGATGTATGATGCCACCGGAAGGTATGTGATTGGTGATTTCAATGGCAAGAACTTTAAAATTGATCAGCACCTGAAAGACTATGAACACGGAGGAGCTTATTTCTACGCTTCGCAGACCTATAACAATACACTTGACGGCAGAAGGATCCAAATTGGCTGGGGGAGGAACATCACGCATCCCGGAATGCCTTTCAATCAACCTCAACTTTTCCCTACGGAACTGAAGCTGAAAAATACGCATGATGGAATTCGATTGTGCCCAACACCAGTTAAAGAAATCAATTTACTGCACACCAACAGCCAGATCGTTGAAAGCAAGGTCCTGAAGGCAAATGAAGGTACGAGCGTCACCGTGAATGGAGATGTCGTTCACGTAGTTGCCCAATTTGAAAAGGGAGATGCTCAATTTGTATTGAATGTACTCGGCTTTGAAATCGCATACAATGACCTCCTTGGCGAGCTCACTACGACCATTAACAATGGCAAATCAAAAGGCGCTCCCGTGACGGGTCCTTTTCCCCCGCCTTCAACCGCATTGGCAACAATTAATTATATCAAGCCGAATGAAGAGAAATTCAAAATTGAAGTGATTGTCGATAAAAATATAATTGAGTTTTTTGTGAATGATGGTGAGTTGTACTATGCCGCTCCATTCAATGCTGATAAAACGAAAACTGTGGAGGCATCTGTTAAGGGTCGTGGCGGAAACAGGAAATCCATTCTGATCAAAATGGAAGTCCATGAGCTTAAATCAATTTGGCCCATACCGGGAATGTAACGCAGAAAAAACCCAAACCAATGAAGAATTTATTTGTAATGATCTTTCTGGCACTGATTGGATTTTATCAGGCCAATGCACAGGCTGATAAACCACCTTTCGTTTCACCAGTTCCAAAGTTTACTTTTTCCAAAACATTAACGGAGCAGGAAGAACAGCTTAAAAACAATCCGCTTTTATTGCGATTTGCTGAATCCCGCAAGCGGCAGTCCAAAGATCCCTATCGTCCGCTCTATCATTTTGTAAGTCCTGAAAGTACGCTCAATGATCCGAATGGATTGTGTTTCTGGCAGGGCAACTGGCATATGTTTTATCAGGGATATCCGCCTGAGGACAGGCGTCAGCATTGGGGACATGCTATCAGCAAAGACCTCATCCACTGGAGGGATTTACCATATGCCATTTATCCAAGTCCAGAGCGGGCTGTGTTTTCAGGAGCTACCCTGGTAGAAGACAATCGCGTTATTGCCATGTATCATGGGACACAAGTGGGAAACATGGTGGCGATATCCGATGACCCCTTGCTGCTGAATTGGGAGAAGACCACCAAAGACAAGGCAGCTATACCATTGCTAAGTCCTTCGGGATTTCCAAATCCTTATAGTGTTTTCGATCCTTCGATCTGGAAGAGAGATGGAACATATTATGCGCTTTCAGCTGGGCGTAAACCAATAGGTTCGGATGGGAAAAAGTTTGCCGCCACGTATTTGTTCAGGTCCAAAGATCTTGCCAATTGGGACTTCATGCATGAATTCGTCGAGGACGATCGCTTTACTGCGATCGGCGATGATTATGCGTGTCCATATTTCTGGCCTATAGGCGACCGTTACATTCTTCCTTTTTTCAGTCACATGAGTGGCGGACAATACCTGATTGGTGATTATGATTTGAAGCGGGACAAGTTTGTTGCGACCAATGGGGGCAAGTTCAACTTCGGCCCAGCAAGTCCCTCCGGTGTACATGCGCCATCAGCGACACCAGACGGAAAGGGTGGAGTAATCATTATTTTTAATATGAACCCAGGCAAACCTACCGGTGAGTGGAACCAGATCATGACGCTGCCGCGAAAGTTAACGCTGGTGGGTAGAGATGATGTGCGTCAGGAGCCTACGGGAGATATTGAATCTTTGCGTTTTGACCCACAGGAAGTCAAGGCAATGAAACTTCCAGCCAATCAGGAGATTGTGCTCAAGAATATAAAAGGCAATGCAATGGAAATTAACCTTGAGGTTGATGTAAAAGATGCCCCGGTATTTGAGCTTAATGTGTTGCGTTCGCCTAATAAAGAAGAATACACGCGTATAGCATTTTTTAAAGGCCGCGGATTCGGCGGAGGTCGTGAGTACCGGTTTGGTGAAGTGGAAAGAATTCTTCAACCCGGGCAGCCACAGCCAACACCACTACCTGCCAATCAACAACCTGCAAGAATCAGCCTGATTACTATTGATGCTTCCTACTCATCCCTACATCCGGATGTTCGTCCCCGCGCACCGGAGACCGCCCCTGTATTTATTGAGAATAATGAAACCCTCAAGCTTCGTGTATTTATAGATAAAAGTGTTGTGGAGGTTTTTGTAAATGGCAAGCAGGTAGTAGCCGTTCGGGTTTATCCAAGTCGCAACGATAGCATGGGTGTTTCGTTGCGATCGCAGGGGCAGGATTGTGAGTTGAAATCGCTGCAGGCGTGGCAAATGAAAAGTATTTATTAAAAGCGTTTACGTGTGAAAAAAATAATTGAATGTGTCCCGGTAATTAGTCTGGTTCTGGTTACATACCTTCAATCAGTAGGACAACCGGATAAACCTCCCTATGTTTCAGCCGTTCCAAAAGCTACTTTTGCAACAACGATCGAAGAACAGGAAAAACAACTTCAATTAGATCCATTGATCCTGCGGTTTGCTGAATCCAGGAAGAAGCAATCAAAAGATCCTTATCGGCCGATTTATCACTTTGTAAGTCCGGAGAGTTCACTCAACGATCCTAATGGATTGTGTTTCTGGCAGGGCAACTGGCATATGTTTTATCAAGGCTATCCACCTGAGGACAGGCGCCAGCATTGGGGACATGCAGTCAGCAAGGATCTCATTCACTGGCGCGACCTTCCTTATGCAATTTATCCAAGTCCGGAGCGCGCCGTATTTTCTGGAGCAACCCTTGTGGAAGACAATCGTGTCATCGCAATTTATCATGGAACTGCGATGGGAAATATGGTTGCTGTTGCGACCGATCCGTTGCTTTTAAATTGGGAGAAGACTACAGGTCAGGTTGTAATTCCTTCGAAGAGCGCCACGGGGTTTTCA
>JAYVQY010000143.1:0-51526 GCA_043776715.1 Cyclobacteriaceae bacterium
GTAGGAGGGTACGGGAGAAAAAATAGAAATATTAGATTTTACCCCAAAAATAATTTGAAATCCTTCATTTTGTTCAAAAAGCTGCAATGTGGGTTAAAGACCGGCTTAATGCAATATTAAAACCGTATTAATAATATGAATCGGTGCAAACCTGTCTTTAGCAATGGTCTCCAAATTCTGTAATTTTCCAATGCATTTAACAATCCTCGCACAACTGATAATGAAAATCCTGGTCGTTGAGGACGAACAAAAAGTTGCTAGTTTCATTCAGAATGGTCTGGAACAGCACAATTACGAGGTCGAAATCGCTTACGACGGGTTGGTTGGAGAAAGAGTGGCCTTGTCAAGACATTTTAACCTAATCCTGCTCGATGTTATTATCCCTTCCATCAATGGCATAGAGCTCTGTCGCAGGATCAAAAATCAAAAACCAAATATTCCGATTCTAATGCTTACCGCCTTGGGTACGACATCCGACAAAGTGATTGGCTTCGACGCGGGTGCTGATGATTACCTGGTCAAGCCCTTTGAGTTCGAGGAATTGCTGGCACGCATTCGTGCCCTGACTAAAAGACTTGACTTGAGCATCCAACAAGGAAGTCAGTTTGTTCAGGTAAGTGATTTAAGACTCGACCTTAACAAGAAAATGGCAACTCGCGGAGCAAAGGACATTCCCCTTACAGCCAAAGAATTTGACCTGCTAGAGTACTTTATGCAACATTCCGAAAGAGTTATCTCAAAAAATGAGCTCTCTGAGAAAGTGTGGGGGATTAACTTCGATACTGGTACCAATGTCGTGGAGGTTTATATCAACATACTCAGAAAGAAAATCGACCGGGAATTTTCCGTTAAACTGCTTCACACACGGATTGGTCTGGGCTATATGATGACTGATAAGCCATGAACATAAGGAATAAACTCATTTTGCGTTTTGTTTCGATTGTCGCACTGATTCTGGTGGCATCGTCTATTGCTGTTTACTTTTTCTCCGCCAATAACCGGGAGGAAGAATTTTATAAACGCCTTGAGAATAAAGCAAGAATCACTGCAAGACTACTTATCGAAGTTGATGAAGTGACTGCTGACATTCTCAAGAAAATTGAAAAGGATAATCCTATGAACCTTCCGGATGAAGAATTAAAGATTTATGACTTTCAGAACAAAGTGCTTTACACCTCCGATAAAGAAGAATTTGTAAAAATCGACAGTGCAATGTTGGACAAAGTTCGCCTGGAAAAAACGGTACGGTTTACTACAGGACGGTACGAATGCCTGGGCTTCCTCTATTCTGACCGGTATGGACATTTTGTAGTCATCGTAGGCGCTGTAGATACACACGGCATTCAAAAGCTCTCAAACCTTCGGACGATTTTATTGATCGTATTTGGAATAGCGATATTCATTATTCTAATTTCCGGATACTTGTACGTGAGCAAGGCCTTACTGCCAATATCCAAAGTTATCAACGAAGTAGACGATATCTCTGCCACAAGCCTTCACCGTCGTCTGGATGAAGGGGCAGGGCATGATGAACTTTCCAAATTGGCGAAAACTTTCAATAAAATGCTTGAAAGATTGGAATCAGCCTTCAAAATCCAAAAAACCTTCATCGCCAATGCGTCACATGAAATCCGCAATCCACTAACTTCCATTCTCGGGCAAATCGACGTGAGTCTTCTCAGTCCACGTTCCGTTGATGAGTACCAAAATGTGCTAAAGTCATTGCGGGAAGATATCACCAACCTGAAGACAGTTTCAAACAGGCTCCTGCTCCTTGCACAAGCCAGCACTGAGGACGTCGAAAAAAGATTTTCGGTCCTGCGACTCGATCAGCTGCTGTGGGACGCCAAGGCAGAACTTGGCAAAACGCATCCTCACTACAAGATTATTGTTGATTTGGATTCCGTGATTGACGATGAATCCAAACTCAAGGTCAATGGAGATGAACTGCTGCTAAAAGGAGCCATTGTCAACATCCTTGACAATGGTTGCAAATATTCACCTGACAATCGTGTTGTTGCCCGCCTGAGCAGCTTTGATCGGAAAATGATGATCGAATTTCGTGATAACGGGATTGGAATTTCCGAGGACGACATCCCCAACCTCGCCGAGCCCTTCTACCGTGGAAAGAATGCGCAAACATACAGAGGCAACGGCATCGGATTATCTCTTGCCGACCGTGTAATCAAAAGCCACATGGGATATTTGCAAATTGATTCCCAATTAAACAAAGGTACCAGTGTCTCAATCTTTCTGCCAAGACTCACTCTTGATTTTTAAGCCTGTTTTAATTTCGGATTAAGTCCGCTTTTATCTCATCGATGTACTTTGCTATGTAAGCAAAGACCATATGACAACCAATACATATAAGGTAACAATTATACTTCTGTTAGCCCTTCTTACTACTTCTGGCATCTGGACAGTTTCGCTGAGGAGCAGGAATACAGAAGCTAGCGAAGAACTTGACAAGGAACGCCTCAAGTCCGAGGAGCTGCTTTCCGAAAAACTCGCGATTGAGAAGGAGCGTGATAAGGCGACTAACAGAGCTAAAGAAATTGCGGCAAGCAACGAAGAACTTATCAGAAAGTTGGGTAGCGTCAACAAGGCTCTTGACGATGCTTCAGCCGAAGTGAAGAAACTGAAAATCATCAATTCAGGAGAAAGAAAGAAATACAACGATCTTGTTGTCGTCCGGCAAAACCTTGAAAAACAGCTGGAAAGCATTAAAGCTGAACTTCAAAAAACTCACAATGAAAACGTTCAGCTATCTGAAAAATCCAATGCCCTTCAGCATGAAAAACAGGGGCTTGAAATGGAACTTCAGGCCGCAAGAAAAAAGAGATTCGACGTAGCGCTCATAGAATCGACGCGCGGATCATCAGCCAAACTGGTTGTAAAAGCTCGGCGCGTCCAAAAGCTGAACGGGACACTCACCTTAACATCTGCAGTCCAGGATGTACAATTCAAAATCATTGGTCCTAATGGTACGGCATTGGCTGATAGTGATGGTAGTCTGAATAGCAGGACTCTTAGTTCTGATGAGAATTCCAAGAGACTGGAAGTAAATTATATACCGAAAAAGAAACTTCTACCGGGTCTTTATCAAATTGAAGTGCTGAGCGGCGAACTCCGGGTAGGGAGTTTACAGGTGAGACTAAGATAGTTCACGCTTGGTTTAGGTCCAGTCCGACCCGGGACTGGACCTTATTTATTTTACTCTTATTCGATACACACAACGGAAGTTTAAAACTAAAAGACAACTCATGTTGTGACTTGCCAATCTAATCTGACTCAGAAACCCCCCAATGCACCCTCGCACGATTCTACCTTCGGTTGTTTTTTTATTGCTGATCCCACTCAGTGCTGTTGCCTATGATTCACTTCACCTGACCCTTCAAAAGGCAGATAGCATTTTTCTCAAGGAAAACCTGCTTCTCCTTTCGCAAGCCTATAACATAGAGGCGACAGATGCACTAATTATCCAGTCAAAGGCCTATCCCAATCCCGTTTTCTCCGCCAATCTGAATGCCATTGATCCGCAGCATGATCGGTATTTCAATATCGGTCAAGATGGTCAGAAGGAATTTATGTTGGAACAACTGCTCATCCTTGGAGGCAAAAGAAAATCAACCATCTCCATTGCCAGGCAGAACAAACTGATGGCACAAACTGAATTGGCAGAACTGCTTCGAAATCTAAAATTGCAGCTTCATTCAAGCTTCTTCCTGCTAAGCAAATACAGAGTAATTCTTACCAGCTATGAGCCTCAGTTGAGAATACTCGATGAACTTATACAATCTTACTCAGAGCAAGCACAGAAGGGAAATTTACCTGTCAAGGATGTCATTCGTCTCAAGAGTGTCCACCTCCGGATCACTAACAACAGAATTGAAATAATTTCTTCTTACCTGGACGAAGTGAAGAAGATCCAAGTGCTATTGCATACCAATGCCCATCCTTTTCCAATCCTCAATGAAAATGCTTTTCAATCTTTTCTTATAATCCCAGAATTCAATGACCTGCTGGAGCAAGCATTAACCAACAGGCCCGACTTTGAAATAGCAAAGCAGGAAAGGGAGCTTGCAACGACAATTCTCCGGCTTCAACGACAAATGGTTGTTCCGGATGTTCTTCTGAATACCGGATATGATCAAAGGGGAGGTGCATTTAATAACCAGCTCCAGATGGGCGTTGCGCTCCCACTGCCTCTATGGAACAGGAATAGGGGTAACATCAAGGCAGCGTCATATGATGAACTTAAGGCCGAGATTTACATCGACCAAAAACGCGAACAAATACAAGCCGAAGTGCAAACTGGATACGAAGGCATGAAGGTGATTGTGCGGGATTATATCCGGGCCAATCAACTCTATACCGCGGATTTCAATGATGTTTTCAGAGGTGTTAATGAGAACTTTACGAGGAGGAATATTTCTATTCTGGAATTTGTGGACTTCTTCGAAGCTTATAACGAATCACTTGCAGATTTTCAGCGAATCAAGACTCAACTTGCTCTGTCTGCTGAGCAACTTAATTATGCCACCGCCTCCCCTTTATATTAAGTATGAAAATATTTGCTCCGTTATTTTTTCTCATCACAGCCTTGATGGCTTGCAGGAACCCTAAGTCAGCAAAATCTGAGCCCTTCAGTCTGACCGATGAAATGCTCGCGAGATGTGAATTCGCAGAGGCGAGTCTTGATGATGTCAACAATGAGCTCCGGCTGTTTGGTAAAGTTGCCGCAGACAATAATAAGCTTGCACAGGTATACCCCATTGCAGGCGGAAATGTAACGCGCATCAATGTGGAGCTCGGCGACTATGTGAAACAAGGTCAAGTGTTGGCTACGGTTCAAAGCAGTGAAGTAGCAGACTTTCAGCGTCAGAAGCTTGACGCACAAGCTGATGTAGCCCTTTCCGAAAAAAATCTTCAGGTGGCAAAAGAACTTTATGCGGGCAAGCTAAACTCAGAACGCGACGTGATAGCTGTGGAAAAAGAATTGCAAAAGGCCAATGCAGAACTAAGACGAATCAATGAAGTATACTCAATATATAGGCTAGGCAATGAATCTTCCTACAATATTATTGCCCCAATCAGCGGGTTTATCGTACTCAAGGACATTAATCAGAATGAACAGCTTCGCAGTGATAAGTCGGACGTTGTGTTTTCCATTGCTCAGATCGACGAGATATGGGTTTTGGCTAACGTGAATGAGTCGAACATTTCAAAAGTGGCACTAGGATACGAAGCGAGCGTTCAGACCATCAGCTATCCGGACAAGATTTTTAAGGGCAAAATCGACAGGATATTCAACGCCATCGATCCCTCTACCAAAGCTATGAAGGTCCTTATCAAGATACCCAACCCAGGGCTTCTCCTTAAACCTGAGATGAATGCTACGGTGGTGATCAGATATTCTGAGAACATTAAAATGGTGACGGTCCCATCATCATCTATCATTTTCGAAAAAAGTCGGAACTGGGTGATGGTTTTTAAAAGCAGAACTGAGATTGAATCGAGACAGGTTGAAGTGTACCGCCAACTTGGTACGGTATCATACATAACTCAGGGCCTGAAGGAAGGTGAACGGGTAATCTCAAGAAATGGCCTATTGGTTTATGACGCTCTTAATGATTAGTAGGATCGATAATTCATGACGAAATTCATCAAGAGCATTATTTCCTTCTCACTCAAGAATAGAGTATTTACCTTTTTCTGGGTGATCCTTCTGATCATTGTCGGATGGTTCAGTTATCAAACTATTCCACTTGAGGCCTTTCCTGATGTCACCAACACGCAGATCATTATAGTCACAGAATGGAAGGGGCGCAGCGCGGAGGAAGTGGAGCGATTTGTCACGACTCCGATTGAGATTGCCATGAATTCCGTGCAACGGAAAACAAATGTCCGAAGCATCACGATGTTCAGCCTGTCTGTTATCAAGATCATCTTTGAAGATGATGTGGAAGACTTTTTTGCAAGACAGCAAGTCAACAATCAACTTCGAAGTGTTTCTCTTCCTGAAACCGTAACACCTGATATTCAACCTCCTTATGGACCAACAGGAGAAATTTACAGATACGTTCTGCGAAGCCATGATCACAGCACGCGGGACCTCCTTACCATTCAAAACTGGGTGATTGACAGACAAATTCGTGCCATTCCAGGCATTGCCGACTTGGTTGCCTTTGGAGGACAGGAAAAAATCTATGAGATCTCTGTGGATCCTGTTAAACTTCAGAAGTATGAACTGACTCCTCTTGAAGTCTATGAAGCTGTTTCTAAGGCCAACCTTAACGTGGGTGGAGATGTCATCGAAAAGAACGGTCAGGCATATGTAGTCCGGGGACTCGGACTACTCAACTCTATTTCGGACATAGAGAATAGTATTGTCGACAACTTCAACGGCAATCCAATCCTCGTCAAAAACATTGCGTCTGTCTCTGAATCTAGTATCCCACGTGTAGGGCAGGTTGGACTGAATGACGAGGATGATATGGTGGAAGGAATTGTCGTAATGAGAAAAGGTGAAAACCCACATGAAGTACTCGCCAGACTCAAGGAAAAAGTTGCTGAGTTAAACGAGGCTGTACTGCCGGGTGGAGTGAAAATGGAAGTTTTCTACGACCGGGACACACTTATCGACTATTGCACAAAAACGGTAATGCATAACCTGGTTGAGGGCATTCTTTTAGTGACGGCAATCGTCTTGCTCTTTATGGCTGACTGGAGGACCACTGTAATCGTCTCCATCATAATCCCACTCTCTCTATTATTTGCCTTTACCTGTCTGAAGTTAAAAGGGATGAGTGCGAACCTGCTTTCACTAGGCGCAGTTGACTTCGGAATCATCATTGACGGTGCTGTAGTCATGGTAGAGGGATTATTTGTCGCTCTCGATCAACATGCTTCCTCTTCAGGGATGGAAAAATTCAATAAGTTCTCAAAGCTTGGCTTGATCCGTAAGACCGGAACTGAAATGGGGAAAGCGGTATTCTTTTCGAAGCTTATCATCATATCAGCTTTGATTCCAATTTTTGCATTTCAGAAGGTTGAGGGAAAAATGTTCTCCCCTCTGGCATACACTCTTGGATTTGCCCTGCTTGGTGCTCTCATCCTGACGCTTACGCTTGTCCCTGTTCTGGTTTCGGTTTTGCTGAGAACAAATGTGGTTGAAAAGCACAATCCTTTTGCAGCTTTCTTTAATAACACCGTCGCAAAAGCCTTTGCGGTTACATTCAGAAACAAAGCTGTAAGCTTTGTTTGCTCCATCCTAATCCTGGCTTTGTCACTGATCTCCGTGAAATGGATGGGAACGGAGTTCCTTCCACAACTTAACGAAGGAGCCTTATGGGTGGAAGCCAAACTTCCCATAAGCACCTCGCTCCCGGAAACGGTGAAAATGGTGTCTACACTTCGGGCCGAGCTCTCTTCTTTTCCGGAAGTAAATGGTGTACTGTCACAAACTGGTCGAAGTAATGACGGTACCGACCCAAGCGGATTTTACTATGTCCAAATGCAAGTTAATCTCAAGCCAAAGGACGACTGGGAAAGCAAACTATCTACCGATCAGCTTGTCGAGCAAATGGACAAGAAACTTAAAAAATACCAAGGTATAGTCTATAACTATTCTCAACCTATTATTGACAACGTTGCGGAATCTGTCGCTGGAATCAACGCCTCCAATGCAGTCAAGATTTTTGGAAATGACCTCAATGTGCTCAATGATCTGGCCGAGCAAGTAACACAACAAATAAGGGATGTAGCTGGGATTAAAGACGTCGGCGTCCTACGTAATATCGGGCAACCTGAGATAAGCGTTTCCCTTGATGAAGAGAAGATGGCAATATATGGTGTATTGAAATCAGATGCCCAGAGCATTGTAGAGATGGCCATCGGAGGAAAAACGGCGACGATAAAATATGAGGACGAAAGAAAATTCGACATCCGTATCAGGTACCAGTATGACTACAGAAAAGACGAAAACGATATTATGCATTTGATGGTGCCTACACTCAGAGGTGTAAAGATACCCTTAAAGGAAATTGCTAATGTTAATATTATTACCGGTGCCGCATTTATTTATAGGGATAATACAAAGCGATTTATCGGAGTAAAATTCTCGGTTCGCGAGCGCGACTTGGGAAGTACAATCAATGAAGCCCAGCAACGCGTTCTGAAAGCAGTGACTTTGCCCAAAGGATACTCCATTGGATGGACAGGGGAGTTCGAGAATCAGGTTCGAGCAACCAAGCGACTTGGTCAGGTCGTGCCTGTAAGCCTTGTTCTTATTTTTCTTCTTCTTTTCATGACTTTCGGCAATGTTAAGGATGCATCCCTTGTATTAGCCAATGTTCCTTTTGCTTTAGTTGGCGGAATTGCTGCCCTTCATCTAACGGGAATAAATTTCGGAATATCGGCAGGTGTCGGCTTCATAGCACTTTTTGGCATTTGCATTCAAAACGGAGTGATATTACTTTCCCAATTTTATAAAAACCTAAAGCTGGAAATACCCCTGGCAGAAGCAATCATTGCTGCGGTGAGAACCCGGACGAGGCCCGTAGTGATGACCGCTTTAATGGCGGCCTTTGGACTATTTCCTGCTGCAATTTCAACCGGCATCGGATCAGAATCGCAAAAGCCATTGGCCATTGTGATCATTGGCGGTCTGGTTACAGCAACTCTTTTTACACTGTTGATTTTCCCTATCTTTTTCTATTGGTCAGTCAGGAAAACAGTTGAATGATAGTTATTCAAATTCAAGTGAATAAATTCTGATATGATAAATTCTACGGGCCTCTTAATCTTAGGGGATATCACTTACAGGCTTGCACCAATTCTTACAAAAAGACTGGTCAAACGAAAATTGGAATTTGGGGAAATGCCATCAATAGGTAAGAGCCTAAAGAAGAGCACTATGGAAAATGTGCATGTAGCAGAAAGTTGTTGCGAAATGAATAAAGAGAGACCATTTCACCACCAAGCCAAAGGTAGGCCCGTCGCGGTGTCGTAGTAAAGGGCAAGGCAAGTGTTGATCTTCATTCGTCTGCCAATTGGCATCAACACCCTTGACAACGCCGCCGCGCCGAGCTCAATTGGCGGCTTGTCGGAAGCAATGGCGGTTAACCTTCTTTCGCTTTGGCTCATCAGCATTGGTGCATGGTCTCAGCCATTAACACTTGACAAGATCAAGAGCTATCCATTTCCCACCGAACTGACGGCAGCATCTCGCGGATCGCGTATCGCCTGGGCATGGGATGAGCAGGGAAGAAGAAATGTGTATGTCGCTGAGGGCCCTGATTTCAAGCCTCGCAAGCTGACCAATTACATTCAGGATGATGGGCAAGAGATCACCAGCCTATCAATCTCTGCAAATGGGCAGTGGGTCGTGTTTGTTAGAGGTGGTGATCATGGATCTAATTGGGATGATGAGCTGCCGGTGAATCCAACCTTTAGTGCCTCTCCATCAAAAGTGAAAATCATGAGTTTTCCTTTTGCCGGTGGTGAGGGAAAATCATTGTCAGAAGGCGATGCACCCGTCATCTCACCAAAAAGCGATGTGGTGACTTTTATCAAGAATAATCAAGTATGGACAGCTCCTGCTGACGGGGCTGCCGAAGCCAAGAATCTCTTTACAACACGAGGTACCGTGGGTTCTTTGGAATGGTCTCCCGATGGATCGCATCTTGCTTTTGTGTCATCGCGCACCGACCACTCTTTCGTTGGCGTTTTCACAAATGCGGATACCCCAATCCAATGGATCGCACCATCCTTTAGCCGTGATGGATCACCCCGTTGGTCGCCAGACGGAACCCGCATTGCTTTCGTACGCACACCAGGAGCAGGGGGGAGTCCAGATTCTATTTTGGTTAGAAGGCACCAGCCCTGGTCGATTTGGACAGCAGACCTAAAGACTGGCAATGGATCACAACTCTGGAAGGCACCGGTGACGTTGGCGGGCTCCTATCCTTCGACCGAAGGGCAAACAAATCTTCATTGGGGGGCAGCTGATAGAATTACTTTTTTATCCTATCATGATGGATGGCCCCATCTCTATTCGGTCTCTTCACAAGGCGGCATCCCATTACTCCTGACACCCGGCAACTTTATGGCTGAGCATATCAAGCTCACCGCAGATGGTAAGTGGCTTGTGTTCAGTGCCAATACAGGTCCGGATAACCTCGATATTGATCGTCGCCATGCAGTGCGCGTGCCGGTCGACAAGGCGGCAATGGAAGTAATGACTCCCGGCGGCGGCCTTGAATGGACTCCGGTCATTACAGGAGATGGAACGACAATGGTTTGCCTCAGTGCTACTGCTCAACGTCCACCGGTACCGGCAGTTCTTGCATTCAATGCTAAATCAACTTTAAAATTGATTGGTCAGGATTTTATCCCAAAGGATTTTCCGGAGAAAAGTCTGATTACGCCGAAGCAGGCGAGCTTCAAGTCACCCGATGGTTTTACCATTCATGGACAGTTGTTTGAACCAGTGGGAGGGCCAGCAAAGAAGCCAGCCATCATTTACGTTCATGGTGGTCCACCGCGGCAGATGCTATTGGGCTGGCATTATTCGGATTACTATTCGAATGCGTATGCATCCAATCAATACCTAACCAGTCTCGGTTTCGTTGTCCTGGTGGTGAATTACCGACTTGGCATAGGATATGGGTTTGAGTTTCATCAGCCGGAAAATGCCGGAACCTCAGGAGCATCAGAATACATTGACATTAAAGCAGCAGGACAATGGCTGGCAGGCCAACCTCAGGTTGACCCGGCCAAGATTGAAATTTATGGTGGATCATATGGAGGCTATCTTACAGCGATGGCACTCGCTAAAGACTCTAAGATTTTCGCTGTTGGGGTAGATATTCATGGCGTGCATGACCGAACCATTGAAAGGACGCGCAACATCACGGCACCAGATAAGTTTGAGCGCGCCCCCGATGCAGACAGGGCGGTTCAAGTAGGATGGGAGTCTTCACCAATTGCCTATGTATCTACATGGACTTCTCCGGTATTGATCATTCATGGTGACGATGACCGGAATGTAAGATTCAGTCAGAGCACCGATCTGGTCAAAAGACTGGAGAAGAAAGGTGTGCCCATCGAGACACTTGTCATCGTGGATGACACACATCATTGGATGAAGCATGGCAATGCCGTGAAAATCTACACCGCTACCGGTGAATATTTTATGAGGATACTGATGAAGAAGTAGGGAGGTAATTATTTTCTTGTTTAGACCCAACGCGCGCACGGCATTTGATTAGTAATCACGGCCTTAATCCGATGTTGGGCCATCTGTTGTGATACAGTGACTTTAGTCATGAAAGAATCGCAAAACAGTCCCTATCTTTATAGAGAACCATTAATAGAAAATGATTAAGCGAACAATTTTCATCCTGTTTGCAACAATGCTTGCGAGTTGTGCAGTCAACGTCCACACCGTCTATGATCATCAGGTCGATTTTGGGAAGTATAAAACTTATTGCTGGATGCAAGGGTGCGAGTTTAAATTTTCTGGTCCCCGCAATTTATCCGACACCTTGTTAAGGACAAATTTGAAGAAATCCATCATAAGGGAACTAAAAAGCAAGGGGCTTACGATAGACACCAACAATCCGGATCTCCTCATTGGCCTTACGGTCACTTTGAAAGACGAGCAAGCCATCATTTACCATAGGTCGGAAGACGCTCCATTCTACCGACCTTTTGATGATGAGAGCAGGGTGATGAATTACCTCGAGGGGACATTGGTATTGGGCATGGCCGACAAAAAGGAAAGTAAAATAGTCTGGGAGTCATTTGCCACCAGATACCTGGATCAGAACCCTGATTTCTCTGAGGAAAAGGTAGGGAAAGGAATTAAGCGCCTTCTCAAACATTACCCTCCTAAAAAATGACAGGGGTTGTAGGGAAACCCGCTGCTTCATCTGATGATAAAACATCCATTGATGTTTCTGAGAGCATCGGAAGTGTCTCTGCCCATATTCTTGAACCCAGTTCCCCAATATGTGTGATGATGCTGGCCCATGGCGCAGGCGCTGGCATGGACCATCCTTTCATGATCACGCTGGCATCAGAACTTGGCAGGCGTGCGATCATCACGATTCGTTATAATTTTCCATTCATGGAAAACGGGAAGAAGAGGCCCGATCCTCCCGCTGTTGCCGAGAAGACAATAGAAGCGGTGATGAACAAAGCACATAGCTTATATCCCAGTTTACCCATCTTCGGAGGAGGAAAGTCTTTTGGTGGAAGGATGACTTCACAGCGACTTTCAATAAATTGTCCGGTGTTCATGAAAGGAATTGTCTTCATTGGATTTCCGCTACATCCCGCTGGGGCACCTTCAACGGATAGGGCGGCCCACCTTTCATCTGTCAATATACCGATGCTGTTTCTTCAGGGCACAAAAGATACCCTTGCCGACATACACCTAATGGAGGGCGTCGTCAAAAAGCTTTCGAGTGCGACGCTCAAGAAATATGAGGGAGCGGACCATTCGTTCAAAATTCCTAAAAAGCAAATGATTGATGTCCTGGCCGATGATACCCATTGCTGGATCACTGGTATATTGTCGAAATCATGAAAGCCTTTTTTCTCCTCCTATCAATGATGCTTTTCTGGTCTTGCGATCCATCGACGCAAGAAAAAAAGGAGATGGAAGAGACAGATAAAATTCGGGCTGCAAGGGAATTCTCCAATCAAGCCATTGAGCATAAAGATACTGCAGCACTGGCCAGCATTTGGACAATTGATTATCACTTAATCAGTTCCCGTAATCGTGAAGGCTCCGGTCGTGCGGCTAACAGAGACAGTTTTTTTAAAGAATTTTCTGACAAGCCTGATGTGATTTATGTCCGCACACCCGGAAGGATTTCTGTCTTCGAGCAATGGAATATGGCTTCAGAGACGGGGACTTGGGTTGGGCACTGGACTGAGAAAGGAGCCCAGATTGAATTGAATGGGAACTATTTTGCAAAATGGCACAAGGTGAATGGTGCCTGGCTTATACGGGCTGAAGTCTTTGTTCCTCTAATGTGTAAAGGTGGTGACTTCTGTGATCGGTCACCAATCCCATAGAAAATACTCCTTTTTGAGTATATGAAACTTAATAATTTGTGAGGATTTTTATTCCCATACGATTATTTAACTGACTGCTTATGAAAACTTTTCTTTTGATTCTGTTCGTGTTAATAACCTCACATGGAGTCGCCCAAAAAAAATGGGATAAGAAGATCGCAAAGGCAGAAGCGCAGTATGATAAAGGGCAAATGGTAAAAGCCATTTCCAGAATGAATAGTTTCAATAAACAAAGCACGAAAACGCTTGGGGCTGACAACCGCTATGTGCCCCTCTATCATCTTCGGATTGCAAAATATAACCTGGGTGCTGGGCTGCTGCGAAACTATGAAGCAAGCCTCGAGGCGGCATTGGCCAAAAGTGCCTCCATTTACCATGAGGGTAGTTTCCAGGATGCGATGATAAAGTTAGAAGCTGCCGGGCTTTGTTTTCAAAACGGGTCATATCAGTTAGGAAAAGAATTATTAACAAAATCCAAACCGGCTATTGATACCTCCAAATTGTCAACGCCGTTAATAAAATCAAGATGGAATTTGGCGATGGCCGAAGGCTTGTCTGGCCAGGGATTTTTTAACGAGGCAACTGAAATGATTCAGAAAGAGGAGAAGTTCCTCATTGGTAGAGCAGTTCGCAAGGAGGCCGTTGCGAGTCCGCAGGGTGGCTTAAAGGTTGTTCAGCTTCCGAAGGCGGAAGTGCGCCAACGCTCTAGTGACTATGCACGGTATTTGACTTTATATGTAGATAACAAAGGGAGACAGGGATATCAGATTTCCGCAGACTCTGCATATGCATTTGCAATACATTGGATTGATGAGAGGCTAGGTAATTTATCCATCGAGTCGGTCCGTTTGAGGTATCTCATGGCAAGCATTCTGATGGACCATGGCACGCCCATGGTTGGAGAGTTGGAGCCCGAAGAAATTAAGAAAAACTGGGCTAAAAAGCATAGACTTTATCATCCCATGGGGATTGACGTAAATCAGCTTTATCTGAAGGACCTGTT
The DNA here is from genome assembly GCA_043776715.1 of Cyclobacteriaceae bacterium. Lineage (GTDB taxonomy): Bacteria > Bacteroidota > Bacteroidia > Cytophagales > Cyclobacteriaceae > ELB16-189. Next base: position 14,093 of record JAYVQY010000143.1, read on the forward strand.
ATCAAGAAACGAAATTCCGGATTATTTGAATATGTATGGCATATATATGAATGTGCTTGTTCAAAAAACCGAGTCACAAAGCATTCACAGATTGCGAAGTGCGATACTTAACTTTGACTCAAAGTTAAAATACAAGACCGATCTTAACATCAAGACCCAGGCAAGCGGAATTCTCGTGAACCTGAAGACCTTTCCTAAGAATAAGACAACTCTTTCTCTGTTGGATTTTCTCTGCGAGGAAGACATCCGACAAAAAGAGTACGAGGTCTCTGAGAAATACAGAAATGAGATTATTGAATTGAAGGTAGCACTGTATGGCACCGATGCACCTGAGACCCATTTGGAAAGAGTAAGACTGGCCAATTTCTATCTGGACTATACCAATCGGATTCCGGATGCGGAAAAATTATACAAAGAAAGTTTCACAGGAATAGTTGAAAAGGAAATCGGGCCATGGCACAAAGACCAATTGAATATCCTTAATCATGTTGCTGCCTTAAACGAATTGCTTGACAACTATGCAGCAGCCTCGTCTTTGCTTGACAAGGGAAGTGCGGTTGCCTATTCAAAATACAGCAACAGGGATTATAAATATGCAGATGAGCTTACAAAAATAGCCAAGCTTCAACTTAGAATCGGTGAATACGATAAGGCTGACGTGAATCTGGCGAAGGCATTGACCATTATGGATGAGTTCCGCAAAGAAGAAGACAAAAAGATCTATCTGATCAATGCACTACAGACCCAGGCGGTATTGTTTGGAATAAAAGGAATGTTTCCCGAAGCAGAGGATAATTTATCCAAGGCAAAAAAGATCGCCAAACGAACGGATGAGTGGGTGGGTCTGGACAATCTTAATACCGTCAAAGAACTGTCTAGCCTGTATATTCAATTGGGACGTTATGCACAAACAGAGGAAGCGCTCCCCGGTTTGATCTCTGAGTATGAAAAGTTGTATGGTGCTAACTCATTGCGCCTGATTGAGCCACTGGTCAATCAGGGGAAGCTCTCTTTGGCCAAGGGTGATTATACACAAGCTGAAAAGATTGCCCATCGCGCCAATGCCATTGCGCTTGGTGTTTATGGGGAAAAGTCAACGAAAACGGCCGCTACGCAGCTGCTTTTATGCGACATATATTATGCCTTAGGAGATTATCTTCCTGCTGAGCAGAATATTGACATGGCACTGGCGAGTCAGAAAAAGCAGTTTAAGAACGATCACATTGACGTAGCGAAATCACTTTCCAGAAAGGCCCTGATCGAGTTTTATAAGGGTGGTGACCGCAAAGAGGTGGAAAGGTTACTGCTCGAGTCACGCGATATCATGGCCCGTAAGCTTGGAAAGGATAACCCTCAATACGCAGATATTTTGAAGAGCGTAGCAATCCTTTACATCTCTCAGAAGCGGTTTGATAATGCCTTTTCAGCCTTGACACAAGCAGAGAAGATATGGGCTGCGAAAGACTCGACTAAAACAAACATCAACCTTGCTGAAATCTATACTCTGACGGGCGACGCTTTTTACGAACAAAAAAGATATGATAAGTCCGACGCCTTCTACAAGAAATCCAGAAGGCTGTATGAGAAATATTTCAGCGTTACGCATCCGGAGTATATTAAGGTGCAGTCCAGGCAAGCGAAGGTGTATTTCATGCAAAAGGAGTACAGGAAGGCTAAGCGTAATATCGAAGAGGTACTTGATACGTATAATGTATTCATCAAGAAGTATTTTCCTGCTTTGAGCGAAAACCAGAAGGCTAAATACTGGAATACGATCAAACCGGATTTTGAATTTTATAATACACTCGCGTTCGGGCAAATTGATGAGTTTCGCGACCTGAGCGGGAGAGTCTACAACTATCAGTTACTCACCAAGGCATTGCTATTGAGCTCTTCCATTAAAGTGCGTCAAAGGATACTTTCGAGCACAGATGAGCCTCTGAAAAAAGCCTACAATGACTGGGTGCAAAAGAGCGAGATCCTTTCCAGGGCCCTCGCTATGAGCAGCGACCAGTTGAATGAAAATGGTATTAATAAGAATGCCCTGGCAGGGGAGGTGGAAAGTCTTGAAAAGGAACTCAGTGAAAAATCCGAAATCTTTGGGAAGAGTTTTGAAGACAAGAAGATTACTTATGAAAATGTTCAAAAGTCCTTGGGAAAAAATGAAGTGGCACTTGAAATGGTCCGGTTTCGTCATTTTAATCACACGTTTACAGACTCAATTATTTACGTGGCCTTGTATGTAAAGAATGACAACGCACGGCCTGCTGCCATTCCGCTTATGGATGGCAAGCGCCTTGAGAAGCGGTATTTTAATTATTACCGCAATTGTATAAAAGGGATGGTCCCTGATTCCATTTCGTTTCGTGTATTCTGGGAACCCATTCAAAAGAAGATTGGAAATTATAGCACGATCTTCCTCTCACCAGATGGTGTTTACAACCAAATTAACCTCGAGTCATTGTCTACTCCCGATGGAAAATACATGATCGACAATTCGAATATTTTACTTGTAAGCAATACAAAGGATATTTATACTAGGAAGTTGAAGGCGCGTGAGGTCAACAGTTCGAAGTCTGCATCATTGTTTGGGAATCCTTCATTTTATCTAACGGCCTCTACAAAAAATACCATCCCTTCTTTACCAGGAACGGATGCAGAGGTGCAGGAATTGCAGGGCTTATTGAACAAAAGTGGATGGAAATCCGACAAGTATTTGGAGCTAAACGCGACAGAAGACCAGGTCAAATCCGTCGAAAGTCCAAGGATTTTCCACATTGCAACGCACGGCTTCTATTCGCCTGCAGAAGCAACGGCGGACGAACTGACAGAGAGTGAAGCCACGCAAAATGATAATCCTTTGCTCAAGTCAGGATTGCTGTTGAAAGGCGCAGGTGACCTGCTTGAAAAAGCTAATAAGAATTACAATCTCGAAAGCGGGATACTAACGGCCTATGAAGCAATGAATTTGAATTTGGATAAGACAGACTTAGTCGTGCTGAGCGCGTGTGAAACTGGCCTAGGCCAGGTAGCTCATGGCGAAGGCGTTTACGGACTTCAACGGGCTTTTCTTGTCGCCGGTGCAAAGGTATTAATCATGAGTATGTTCAAAGTGGATGATGAGGCTACCCAAAAGCTCATTCTGAATTTCTACAGGAAATGGCTGATCACCGGTAACCTCAGGCAATCATTTATTGATGCGAAAAAAGAACTGCGAGTGGAGTATCCGCAACCAATTTATTGGAGTGCTTTCATCATGATCGGGGTGGAGTGATTTTAGCTTAAGCTAAGATCGCTTCCGCTTCCATCTCCACCAGGTATTCCTCGCCAATCAGATCTGCGCGCACCATGGTGTTTGCAGGCTGAATGTGCCTGAAACGTTCGCCATGAACCCGGGCAATGGCTTCCCAATCTGAAATGTATCTGATAAAGATTCGAGTACGCACGATCGCTTCCAAAGAACCGCCGAGGGATTGCAGTGCACCTTCAATTTTGTCGATCACAAAATGAGTTTGTGCGGCTGGGTCCTGACCGCCAACGGACTTACTTCCATGTGTCGCCGTAGTGCCTGAAATAAGGATTCTATTACCTTTTCTCACGGCTCTGCTAAAGCCTGCCAAGTCTTCCCACATGGTACCGCTTAGTGCCTTGGTTCTTCCGTCCATTCCGGTTTTCGTGGGGAAGGGGGCTGGAAAGCTTTGAACATGATGAGTGAGATCGCCGGAGGCGGTGAGGAACGGTGGCTTGCGGTACTCATCGCCGCAATCACCTGGCATTGGCTCGAGTAGCATGAGTGCATCCTGAATTTTATGTTTACTTTCCTGGGAGAGGGGGAGACCAAACAATTGAAGATTTTCCTTGATATGCTCACTCATTCCGAGCCGCGTGCCAATGATGATTCCACCCACAGCAGGCTGATCTAACATATAGCGTGAAACGATGTTGGATATGGGCACATGATTTTGTTTCGCTATGGAATCAATCACCTGAAGAAACTGCTGAAATAGTTTCCATCCCCCAGCAGCATCAATGAACCTCTTGTACTTCATGTGTGACCAAGTAGAGATTTTATCAGTCACAGGTTCTGGTTGGTTTAACCATTTCTCTGTGAGGAATCCACCAGCCATCGTCCCAAAGGCCAGAAGCTTCACATTATTTTGGATGCATAAAGCCGTCATCTCTTTGGCGGCGCGCTGATCAAGCAAGGAAAAGCAAACCTGGTTTGATACTATTTTAATGCCGCTGTTGCAAACGATCCGAAGATGGGCAGTATCAAAATTGGTAAGCCCAAGGTGATGAATAAGGCCTTCCCCTTTTAGTTCCTGAAGCCAATAAAGGCAATCTAGCCAACGTGGATCAGCATAGTTCCATGCATGGAACTGCATTAAGTCGATTCTTTGAGATTGCAGCCGTTCCAATGAAAGTAGGACGGCCTTTCGAACATCCTCTTTTGTGACGGCTCCCGGAGTAGGAACCCATTTGGTAAAAAGCTGAACAGGGTATTGGTGGCCGTATTGCTTTTTGAATTTTCCGGCAATAATTTCTGCAGATCCATAATGATCGGCCATATCAAAAGTGGTGAGGCCTGCTTCAGCATAGCGTACCATCGCCTTTGCCATTTCATCAAGGTCCAATTTTTGACCATCGCGTTCCATATCGGCGATCTGCCAAAGGCCGTTCATCACCCGCGCAATGGCAAGGTCTGGTGCCAGCTTCATGGTTTCAACTTTCATCTTTGTGTAGTTGTTCTATAGATTATTCAGGTGGAAGTTTCAAAAATAGTTTGTCAGTATCCACACCTGCTTTTTTCAGCTTTGACAATTCACGGAAGTAAATGAGTGATGCGACCGCCATGATGATCATCCAAACGAAGGTTGACCGAAAGTACCACGCACTCATTGAGGCACTCAGGTCCTTCCAAATGTGAATCACCAAGAAACCCAGGAGGATGAAGGTACCAGAGCATGCCAACCAAACCTGAACTTTCCGCGACTTGATTACTTTTATTTCTAATGATAATTGAGGGTTGTGTTTCGGCAGTGCAATGACAGATAGACACATGAATAGAAAGTTCACGATCATGGAGGTGACCATAATATCAATGCCCAGGAAGAAATCGCCTGCGAAGTGACTTCCCAGGATGCCCACGCTTGCCATGACTCCGCTTAAGAGAAGCGCCACGTAAGGGGTATGAAATTTCGAATGAATGCGTGTCACTCCCTTTGGGAAGATGCCGTCTTCAGCCCAGGCGAACATGAGTCGCGAAACAGAAAGGAGCATGGCCGGCAGGTCATTGGTCAGAGCGATGGCTGCGCCGGCAACAATGGCGATGGTCCAGCCAGATGGCAGTAAGTATCTCATCAGGCCGGGTGCGGTGATGTCCTTTTTCATGGCCTCATCTGCAACGAAACTCCACGGCACTGCGTGATAGACGGCAGAAGTGAAAAGCATGTAGAATGTACCTACCGTCAATACTGCAATGGCAATGGCCAATGGCAATGACCGCTGAGGATTTTTTGCTTCGCCTCCTGCTTGAGCAATCGAATCAAAACCAATGAAGCTGGAGAACAGAACCGCAGAAGCGGAGAGAAATGTTGAAATGCTAAAGATGGAATCAGTTTGGATAACCTCCCGGTTTTCCTTTGCCATAAGCGCCGCCGAGAAATCCTGACTGTCAAATGAAAAGCCTGCCATGATAACAATAGCGCCAAGCGCAAACATCAAAAACATGAGTGGAATGACCGTTCGTTCATAGAGTTTGATGCCCCGAATGTTTACCCAAACAAAGAACCATAGCACAGCCAACGCAATGGTAACCCTCACGAGGCCAATCTCAAGCCAAGTTGCTATATCTGTCCAGCCCACGGCAGCAGCGATGTCTCTTAGAAATGGTACGATCACATACGAGACAACCCCAATTGCGATAGAGAGCCCAAACCACTGCGAGAAACTTGCGACAAAGCCAAAGTAAGGATGAAGTCCCCGACTTGCGTAGATGTAGCTGCCACCTGCCCGCGGCATGGCGGAAGCCAGGATACTATACGCAAAGGCAGCAAGTATGGCGGGAACCGCAGCGAAGAGAAAAGCCGGTAAGACATATGGACCGATTCCAGGAACATTGCGATGGATCATGAACGGGACGACATAAATCGAAGCGCCCAACATCGAACAGATGCCTGTAGATGCCAATCCCAGTAAGCCCATTTGTCGGGAGAGTCCGGAAGGACCTTGAAGTGCATCTGAGTTTTGAGAAGTCATGGAGCTAATGGGTGCGGCCTTGATTTAGGACTTGAAAAGTAGTTAATCTATCGTGTGTTACAAATTTAAGGAGCGATGGTAAAATACTGTCCCTCAGAGTCTACCGCCTCGGGGACTCTGAGCCTAACTGATTACCGGTATTCGCAGGCTTAGGCGGTAGACTCTGAGATGTTATCGCAAACCAAGGCGTCTGACTACAAAACCCGAATCGCATAACCCTTGATATGTCTTCGCTGTTTAATATTGTCTCTGTCCCTCAGAGTCTACCGCCTCGGAGACTCTGAGCCAACCATCGACTTTATTTGCAGACCGAGGCGACTGGCTGCATAGACCTTGATATGTCTTCGCGGTTTTTTGATGTCTCATCAAAAAACTGTGGTCTGCTGCAATATTTCAAAGCATTATTTTGGTTCTTTGTCAAAGGGACCCCAGATCAAAACTTAATGTCGGCATCTGATGAAAAGAAAAATCATTATTCTCACCATGATCATCGGAGCGGCCATCGTTTTTTATGTATACCCAACTCCAAGGCATTCCTTAAAAGAATTATACAAAGGACATAATCCAGCCACGATTGCATCACTGGATTCATTTCGCGTTCAGCCATTAAAGGCCGTTGAGCATGCGGGGTTGCAATGGAATTATATGGCCCTCGGCAACGGAGACGAGAGCATCTTATTCCTTCATGGAATGGCAGGAAACTATGATTTTTGGTGGCAACAAATTCTTTCACTGAAAGGCGGATACAAGATTATTGCCGTGACCTATCCTCCCGCTGCTTCGTTAAAGGAAATGGGCGATGCGGTGATTAAAATAATGGATGTCGAACATCTTAATCATACTCATGTGGTTGGCACTTCATTGGGTGGTTACTTTGCTCAATATCTGAAGACGACCTATCCCAACCGGTTTCAGAAAGTGGTATTTGCGAATACATTTCCTCCAAACGATATCTATGAAGCAAAGAATGGCACGACCGCTGCTGTGGCCAGATATCTACCAGAGTGGCTCGTGATGATTGCGTTCAGGAGCAATATCCAAAAAGGAGTCTTGCCGGCCTCTGAGAATTCCCCTTTGGTGGAAGCCCATTTATTACAGCAGTCTTACGGGGGAATGAGCAAGCAGCAGTTTCTGGCACGTTATCAATGCGTGGTCGATAAATTTGAACCTTTAGCCTCCCTGCGCATTTCTAAAGATATCCTGATCATAGAATCTGACAACGATCCACTCATTTTTCCCGAATTAAGGGAAAACCTAAAAGGAATATACCCCTCGGCAGAAGTCTTTACTTTTCATAATAAGGGCCACTTTCCTTATATGAACGATCCGAAACAATACAATGCTTTGTTAAGAGATTTCTTTTCTCGCACTCAAGTTTCTCCAGCGATCAATCCAGCCACAGGGAAGTAGTGTTGAAAGAAGTAACGCTTGTTTACGAGTTAATTTTTTGGTTCACTTGTCCTAATCGTATCGCAGTTCCTGGCCTTCTTGTATCTTTGCGACTTATTTTAATTGATCAACGTGAATTATCTTTCTGCTGAGCTTATTTCGAAGGCTTTTAATGACAAATGGCTGTTCAGGGACATCTCCATCGGCATCTCGCAAGGGGAGAAACTGGCCATGGTGGGCAATAATGGTGTAGGTAAATCAACGCTGTTAAAAATTCTTACTAAAGAACTAAAATCTGATACTGGAAAGGTAGTGACCCGTGATGGCATCCGTGTTGGCATTCTCACCCAACAGCCACAAGTGGATGACAGGCAGCTGGTCAAAGACATACTATTTGATGAATCAAACAAGGTGGCGGCAGCCGTAAAAGAGTACGAGGATTGTCTCCATCATCCTGAAGTTCCTGCAGAGCGTATGCAGGCGGCCCTCGAGAAGATGGAAGAATTCAATGCCTGGGATTACGATGCAAAAGTGCATGAGGTTACCAGCAAACTTGATGTCCCTGACCTCGACAAGAAATTTGGCGAGCTCTCCGGCGGACAGAAGAAGAGAATATTTCTGGCTCAACTCCTGTTGGCAAGCCCTGATCTCATCATTATGGATGAGCCCACCAATCACCTGGACCTCGCGGCCATTGAATGGTTGGAAAAATATCTGGCGGGTCCAACCATTACCTTGATCATGGTTACACACGATCGTTATTTCCTTGACGCTATTGCCACAGAGATAATTGAACTTGACCGTGGTAAACTTTTCAGATACAAGGGCAACTATGCCTACTTCCTGGAGAAGAAATCCGATCGGGAAGAAATGCTGAAGACGGAAGTGACGAAGGCTAGAAACCTTCTGAAGAAAGAACTTGATTGGATGCGTCGTCAACCACGGGCAAGGGGCACGAAGGCGAAATACCGCATTGAAGCATTTTATGAGTTGAAAGAAATCGCTTCCCAGGACCTGCGCAAAGACAGGCTTGAACTGGATATCAAAGAATCAAGGCAGGGAGGAAAAATTCTTGAAGTTGAGCATATCACGAAGAAATATGGCAACCAGGTTGTCATTGATGACTTCTCCTGCGTGTTCAAAAAATTTGACCGCATAGGAGTTGTGGGAAAAAATGGTGTTGGAAAATCAACATTCCTTGACATCATTACACAAAAGCAAAAGCCCGACAAAGGATTGATCATGCCAGGCCTCACCACAAAGTTTGGGTACTTTACGCAGGATACGATGACCTTGAATCCTGCAAATCGGATCATTGAAGAGGTGAAGGAGATTGCAGAATTCATTACACTCTCCGATGGAAGTCAGATTTCTGCAGCCAAGTTTTTGGATAATTTTCTTTTCCCTCCGGAAAAACAATACACGTTCATTGAGAAGCTCAGTGGGGGAGAGAAGAAAAGATTGCAGCTTCTCAAGCTACTGGTCACAAGCCCTAATTTTTTAGTGTTGGATGAGCCTACCAATGACTTTGACATTGATACCCTCAACGTACTGGAGGACTTTCTAGAGAAATTTACAGGTTGTCTCGTGCTAGTGTCTCACGATCGTTATTTCATGGATCACCTCGTCGATCAGCTTTATATATTTGAAGGGGAGGGGAAGATCAGGATGTTCAATGGTAACTATACTGATTATAGAGATTCGCTGAGTGATGAAGAATCACCGTCGAACGATGTTGAAAAAGTGGTGCGTGAAATAAAAGCGGAGACTGCCGTTTCAACAAAAAAAAAGATCACCATAAAAGAAAAGAAGGAGTACGAACTTCTTGAGAAGGAAATTCAGCAGCTTGAGTTGGAGAAAACGACACTCACAGAGAAATTGAACATGGGCCAGCCAGACCACCTTCAGCTGTTGGATTGGTCGCAGCAAATCAAGATCATCACTGAGAATATTGAAAGGAAGACAGCGCGATGGGTGGAATTGTCGGAGGTTGTTTGAAGACAGCATTGGAAACCGTTAGCTCTTTTTTAATAGCTTCTCGAAGCATACACTGTTTTCCATGCCAATGTATTGCCCATAGTTTGCAATAAGTATGTATCCGTTTTTCTTGTAAAGTGCGATGGCGTCGGGCTGTCTTTTTCCGGTTTCAAGAATGCATTTTGTAAAGCCCAGCTCATCCGCCCAAATTTCCAATTCTGTTAATAGGAAGGTAGCAATTCCCTTTCCTCGACTTTCTGGGGAAACATACATTCGTTTTACTTCCATGGTTGCTGGGTCATATACCTTGATGGCTCCACACCCCAAGGGCTGTTTACCATCGTAAGCCACCACGACGTATTTAAGGAGGTCAATCTTGTTGAACTGGGAATAGAACGAATGTTCTTCCCCATCTTTTTCCGCTAAATCAGCATCCAGATACTTAACGAGTGAGATGAAATCTTGATCTTGGGAATTTGTCCTTACGAGCCTGATCATTTTGATCTCAAATAAAGTAAATTACTCATAGTAGATCACCGTTGAGGTTGAAATGCGAATGGTCAGATTAAGTTTATTCTTTTTGGATCAGGTAGTTAGGATTTTATTTTTTCCAATGCGGTCAGACAGACCTTCACCTCATCTTCACTATTGACTATGCTTGGTGTGAGTCTGGCATAACTTACGGCATAGGGCGAAGCGCTGCCAATAATATTTTTTGAATGGAGCTTTTTTATCACCTCCTCAGATGACATCCCTTCCACTTCAAAACAATTGATTCCGGCGGAAAACTCTGATGACATTGGCGTGATGAGCCTAACATGTTTGATTGCTTTCAGACCCTCTTTCAGCATCGTGCTTAATTGATGTGTCCGATCAGCCACTTTCACTTTGCCAATTTCTAATTGAAAATTGAATGCCTCCTTCAGAGCCCATCTGTACTCAAAAGAATGAAATCCTCCGGGTGAGTGCAGCTTGCTGAAATCAACTTTTGCTACAGGGGCCGTACCCATCCACATATCGTAAGGGAGTGGAGAAAAGGAGGGTATGGTCGGCACCACCATGTCCCAGGCGTCCTTCTTTGCCCAGAGAAGACCAGTACCTCGCGGCCCGAATATCCATTTATGACAGGAGGCCGCAAAGAAATCGCAACCCATCTCATTGATTGCAATATTTTCAACTCCAAACCCATGTACACCATCTACACAGAAATAGATTCGATCAGCCTCAACCCTTTGCTTGTTTACCGCTTTAATTGCATCTGCCATTGCGCGTATCGGGAGCTTCATGCCTGTAGCCGAGTGGACCCAGGTAACGGCGATGAGCTTAGTATTCGGTTTGATGGCTTTAATTAGAATGCCCACCATCTCATCGGTGGTGGCCGCGCTTGCTTGTTTATAAAGTGTCACCCTGCTGATCGTAGCCTGATTCTTTTGAGCTGCGAACTTTAGTGCTTCTTCAGTGGCGTAATGATCGTGGGTCGTCGTGAGGATGTCGTCTCCTTTTCTTAATCTAAAGCCCGTATATAAAATGCCTAGCCCCATGGTCGTGCTGTCGGTGAGGGCGATTTCCTGTGGGTCTGCTTGCATGTATCGCGCAGCGGCTTCGCATACGGCAGGCTCCATAATTTTCCAATTGTTCTCCCAATATTCTACCGGACTTTCATCGAATCTCTTCCGGTGCTGATCTATGGCATCGCGCACTGGCTTGGGGTGCGAGGCCAGAAACATTTGCGCCATGTGGATGCGGCCTGACTCCAAATGGAAATTCTCGCGTACACCTTGCCAGGAATCAACCAGTGGGGAAGGGGATGAGGCCTGAGTAAGACCAGGCAGTATTGCACTTGCTCCGAGGGCCAGTCCAGTCCTTTTTATAAAACTTCTTCTTTCCATATAATATTCTTTTGTTGAATAAAGCTAGGCAATATTTTTAATTACCGTTCCCGTAGATGCTTATCATTAAAGCCACTATTGCTTACCGGTAATTTCCTTGAGCTTATTGAAAAACTTAATTTTTCTCTCAGAACGGATTCCCCAATCAACCGGTATGCTTTGATAGCCATCTCTGAATTCTTCATTTTTCATCCGGTAGTCAAAGTAGCCCCATGAAGCGTAGCCTTTTACAGCAGTAACAAAATTACAGGTATCGGATTCGAAATTGAAATGGTCATCTTCATTGATCACGATCGGCTGCGAATGGTACGTAGATAATTTTCTGGTCGAATCAATTAAACGGCTGAGTTGATTTGAACTGCTGACGCCATTCCCGTGAAGCAAAACAAAATTGGCCCTTTGTACTACTTCTGTGGTTGGTATCTTTCCACCGGAAAAACTTGTACTGAGCAGCAAAGGATATTGATTCCTACTCTTTTCTCTTACCCGATCCATCAACTCATAAACTCTATCAGGTTGGAGTATTGCATGATCGTAATTTATATCGCATTCGTTGTTGATCTCGATGAGAATATTCCTGTATCCTTTGTCTAGAATCCATTGAGTGATTTGATCGGTGGCGTTCAACACCGCAGTTTCATCTTCAAGATGTTGATCCTGGCCGAAATAGAAAAGTCCCAGAATGACTACCATGCCCATTCGATCCGCTTTGTTAAGAATTAATTCAAGCCGCTGCAGATACTCCGGCCTCAGACTTCCTTGTGGATCAAAGGCCGAGTTAATACAATCGCTACGGCCGTATCCGATGGGACTGCCACCCTGAAGGTTGAGTGTTATAGCAACCAGACCTTGCTTATACCAGTCATCCATGGCGAGAATGAACTCATTGGTATTTCTTTCGGCATCCCAGGTCTTTGTATCCGGATAAGCAAAGGAGGATCTGGTAGCGGGATTCAAGTCATCAAAGATTCCTTGCACCATCCTAGAATTGAAGAGTAATCCCTCAATTTTATTTCCCTGCCAGGTTGTTTGGGGATAAGTCAATGCTCCATTGATATAAAATTGATCGCCCTTGATGGATACATTGGTCCTATGGGAATTACAAGAACAGCAAAGGAAACCGAGTAGAACCAAAACTGTTTGACATCGTGGAATAGTACGATGGCTCATCTTTATTTTATTTTGATTTCAAGTCCTTATGATTCAAAGCTGCACTTCCATTGCTTTAAAAAGTTTTGGCCTACTTCTTTTGAAAAACTTTCTCGAGATAGTCAGCAATTTGGCGCTAATGAGTTTACTCTTCTCCTCATTTTAAAGAAGCCTTATATACTATTTTCCCTTCAAACATGGTCCACAACACTTGGGTGGTTTTCATAGCGGCTGGGGTAGCGGTCAATATATCTCTGTCCAATAGAATCATGTCTGCAAACTTACCTGGCTCCAGCGAGCCTACATTTTTTTCGGCCCTCATAATTTTAGCCGCGTTTATCGTGTAAGCATAAAGCATCTCCATCCTGGGCATGCATTGCGCATTGTCAAGAACACCCTTGGGCCCAAGTCTTGTTTCTGCAAAATACATGGCTTCAAATGGATTGGCAGAAGTCACCGGCCAGTCGCTGGCTCCACCAATGGTAGCACCGGCCTGCAGCAGCGAACGTGCAGGGTATTGCCATTGGTAGAGCGAGGGATCGATATACGGCTTCACGATATCAATGGTTGTTTCATCCCCAAAGGCCCATAGCAACTGATATGCTGCCAGTACATTTAATTTTTCAAAGCGATCAAAATCGGTGGGTTGCACAATCTGGAGGTGGGTAATTGAATGTGGGATGGTTTGGTTGCCATTGGCTTTGCGCATCGCTTCAAATCCGTTGAGGGTTTCGGTTACAGCCCTGTCACCAATGGCATGCACATGCACCAGAAGACCTAGTTTGTCGGCCTCGGTAGCAAACCGGGTAAACTTTTTCGGATCAAACATCAGCACCCCTGCCGAGGAAGTACCGGTATAAGGCAATGACATTGAGGCAGTATGAGTGGGATGCTCAATGACGCCATCGGCAAAAACTTTGCAACCAATGATGGTCAGATTTTCACCATTGTATTTTTTCTGCAATGCATTCACAGCGTTAATCTGTGTTTGTGGATCAGCATCGGCATCACTAACAATGGTGCATGCGACATGTGCAGTGAGTTTTCTGGTGTTAATTAACCAGGTATATGCATCCAAAATCTCTTGTTGCTGACTGCCTGTATTTCCTGCACTTGGATCAAGAAAGGCAGTGATGCCTAGTCGGTTACAATAGTCCATTGCTTTTTCGGCCCCTTTGTGATAGTCTGCATCTTTAGGAATGACCAAACGAATTTTTCCCTGTCCACTTTCGCTTGCAAAGCCATTGGGTTCGCCTTCTTTTGTGATGCCATAATAGATTCTGTCTTCGGGCTTTAGCGTTCGGATAAATTCCTTATTCAGCCCCGCGCGCTTCATCATGACATGGTTGGCCCACATGGTGTGACCGTCTGATCCTTTGAGTACGACCGGTTGCAATGCAAATTCATCTGAATTAAATCTTGTAATAATTTCATCAAGCTTCGACCATGTACTGATATTGATCCCAAAGATCACCAGCACATCTCCTGTTAGTCCTTCTTTTTTCTGCACAGTGCTTTTTGCGTACGCTACCAGTTCGTTTACTGTTAAGAGCTTATCACTTGTATTGGCCTTTGTCAGCCCCAGGCCGCCTCCAATGGCATGTATGTGACTGTCAACAAGGCCAGGCATAAGGAAACGTCCTTTGCAATCAATCCACTCTGCACCAGATCCAACAGTTTCTTTTACTTCATCGTATCTGCCCAGGGAGGTAATTCTCTTCCCATTAATGGCTATGGCTTCTGCAAAGGGATGCTGGTTGTTAGCAGTAAAGATGCGCGCATTGTAAAACACCTTTTCCTGAGCGGTAAGCATCGTTGGTAGAAGTAAGAGCAGCAGCAGTCTGAGGAGTTTCATCACAGTTGTAGTTGGGCGAATTTAAAGAGTTTTGAGTTCTTTCCGTCAGAACCCATTGCCTCAGGGGTGGGAACAGGTGGCCTTGCGTAGTATAAGTGCATGATTCTACTCTGCGGAATGAAACCTCTTGCCGTTCGCAACGTTAAGTCAATGTCAAATCAATCTTACTGGCTCGGCAATGCGCCATATTCAACCTTCAACAAATATTTATTGTATCTTCAAACCTTAAACAAAAAGTTAATTTTTATGAAAAAATCAGAGATTACCAAGAGTATTTTTGTGGTATTGGCAGGTATGCTAATGTCATCAGCAATCTGGGCGCAAAGCCCTTCGGCAACAGCTACAGGAAAGGCCGGTGGTGCGACCATCACTGTAACCTACAACAGTCCCTTTGTCAAAGGGAGGAAGATATTTGGCGGGTTAGTTCCATACGATCAAGTGTGGAGGGCTGGAGCGAATAAAGCAACGACCATCGCAACTGATAAGGCTATCTCTTTGGGAGGCAAGGACCTGGCCGCTGGTACGTATAGTATATACATTAGTCCTGGAGAAAAGGAATGGACTTTCATCATCAATTCTCAGACCGGTCAGTGGGGCGTTAATAATGACGGAACTACTACTCGTGATGCTGCCAAAGATGTAATCACAGTATCTGCACCGTCTTCAAAGACTGCAAGCTTGGTCGAGAGTCTTGTTTACGCGGTGGATGACAAAGGACTTTCTGTGAAGTGGGAAAACACACAAGTTCTTGTGCCCATTGCAGGAAAAAAGTAATTATTAATTTTAAGCGGTAGGACAGGGGCAGTAATTCCAATGTCCTGCTGCTTATTTTAAAAGTTGTGGATAGCTGCTTTAGTAGTCAGATGTTGACCAAAGACTGTCGCTTCATTTAAGAATAAATTTCAAAACAACCACGCAAACTTGAAACCGAAGGCGGTAACCTCCCATCGGCTGCGAAGATTGAAATACTCGTTGGTCTCCTGGTTATACATATCCCCATTGACAATAAAATTGGGGTTGTTTCAGACATGAGCTCATAGTTTCTTGAGTTGGATATTCCGGTAATAAACCTCTGCACCCTCTGACTGGATCAGGATTTTCCCTTTCAGAATGCTCGCTTCAAAACCCTCATTCACCAAAACCCCATTCACGATGTGCTGACAGTGTCCGTCTTTGACGATGGCTTCAAGCAGGTTCCACTCACCGTGCGGCTTCTCCGCATCTTTCTTTTTTATGGACCTTACAAAATTTCCAGGCTTGGTTCTCACACCATCCACCACAATGGTCGCGTTGGAAATCATCCAAAGGTCACCCACATCTCCTTCTTGAATTTGAGCTTCGATGCCACAAGGCCAAACCTTGTCAACGGAGTCTCCGGGAATCAAATAAAGTAAACCGCTATCTCTCTTGTCATTCAATCGAGGTGCCCACTTCTTCTCCCCCCACTTGAACTCAAGCTTGATATGAAAATCCTGGTACACTTGATTGGTACACAAGTAGCCAAACTTTTCGCCAGATACATGGATTATACCATCCGGTTCTATCTGAAAAACTTTTAATGGGTCCGAGTTCTTTCCATAGCCATCGACAAATGAATACCAGCCTGTGAAATCCTTGCCGTTGAAGATACTTTGAAATTTCTCAGTCGGTGCGGATTGAGTGATCAGGCCTGCGAGAAAGATGAGTCCCGCAGCAGTGAGAAAAAGTTTTGATGATTTCATTACTAAAAATAGTGGTTTGTAATGCATTTTACCAAAATGGAGCAATATGGACATGAGAAAGCCTCTGTACAGTACTTTCCTTATGGATTCTGGGTTGCATTCCTTCTCGTGCTTTTCGCCAAAGAAATTATCAGCTGAATCTTTACAATAAATTTGTACACAATCTCGTCGCCACGATAGAATTTACATCGAATTGAATGAAAATCCTTAAAATAATATTCAAGACAGTATTGATTATTGCATTAGCCCTCACTGTTATTATCTTTTTATTTATGCAACAGAAATCTTTTGGCAAACTTCCAACGGGAAAAAGATTGGAAAGAATTAAACAATCCCCCAATTACAAAGATGGCAGTTTTGAAAACCTCGTACCCACCGAAATGATGGCCAAGGGTATGTCTTACCCAAAATTGATGCTTGACTTTTTCTTCAGCAAAGGAATCAACCGTGAGCCATCGGTCACCCTGCCATCCATACACACGAATCTTCAAACTCTTTCCGACCAACCTTTGATCATCTGGTTCGGGCATTCTTCCTACCTCATTACGGTCAACGGCAAGAATATTCTGGTGGATCCTGTCTTTAGCGAATATGCTTCACCCGTTCAATATTTTGGAAGCAAGAATTATGCATTTGAAACACCTTTTTCCATCGAAGATTTTCCCCCGCTGGATCTCGTTGTCATCTCTCACGATCATTATGATCACCTAGACTACAATACGATCCTAAAGCTCAAATCGAAAACAAAAATGTTTTGTACCGCACTTGGCTCCGGCGAACACCTTGCCTATTGGGGTGTGGAAGAAAATAAGATTACAGAATTTGACTGGTGGGAAGGTGGCACAGCTCAACCAGGGATTGAATTGACCGCTACTCCTGCACGGCATTTCTCAGGCAGAGGATTCAAACGCTTTCAAACGCTTTGGTCTTCCTTCGTCCTGAAGATTGGTGGATTTTCGATTTTCATTGGCGGGGATTCCGGCTATGATGAATCATTTAAGAAAATTGGAGAAAAGTACGGACCATTCGACCTGGTCATGCTGGAGTGCGGTCAGTACGACAAGCAATGGCCTTTTATTCACATGTTGCCGGAGGAAACGGTACAGGCAAGCATCGACTTAAATTCCAAAGTGCTCATGCCTGTGCATTGGGGAAAATTTACGCTGTCATTGCACCCTTGGAAGGAACCGGTTGAGCGAGCTGTTAAAGCTGCCTCAGCGTTGAAGGTTAAAATGACTACGCCCATCATGGGGGAGGTCCTTCACCTCGACAGCATGACAGTGGGCAGTCCTTGGTGGCAGGATCGTTAATCGCGACTTGTTTTCGGTGCACAATTTCATTCCGTATACTTGCACCAAACAGCATTGAAAGTTGATGAAAGCGGCCTCCGTTCACGAAATAAAAAAGGAATTGGACAAGCTCGATGCAGATCATTTGCTGGAGCTTTGCCTCAGGTTGGCTCGGTATAAAAAAGATAATAAGGAATTGCTCACCTACTTGCTCTTCGAGGCAGATGATGAGGCGGCGTATGTTGAGAATGTAAAGATTGAGATCGACGACCAATTTGCTGAGCTCCCTAAGGGTAATCTATACTACTTCAAAAAGAGCCTTCGGAAAATTCTAAAGCTGGCAAACAAGCAAATTCGGTATTCAGGTATAAGGCAATCTGAGCTGGAAGTTCGCATCCACTTCTGTACCTTGCTTAAAAAGTCGGGCGTCCAATTGGACAAAAGCCCGGTGCTTCTTAATTTGTACCAGCAGCAGATCAAGAAGATACACTCAACACTCAAAAACCTGCCGGAAGACTTACAATTTGATTACAAACGGGAGATAGACGATTTATGATTAAAAATGGAGAGGCAACCCAATAATCCCTTGCACGGCCAAACACTAGAAATGGTATTGACTCACCTCGTAGACCGCTACGGATGGGAAGAACTTGGCAGCCGCATTAATATTAATTGCTTTATTCATGATCCGAGCATTAAATCAAGCTTGGTTTTTTTGCGTAAAACATCGTGGGCTCGCAAGAAGGTGGAGGACCTTTATTTGGAGTCCATTAGCTAAATAGCCGATCTTCACCCTTCAAAGAAACCAAAATTTCAATTCCACTTTTTATGAAGCGAATAACCGACGGCATCATCTTTTGCTTGCTCTTAATAGCGATCGTTGTTGCGCCAGCATCCCTTTCCGCACAGACCAAGTGGATAAATCTGTTCAATGGCAAGGACCTTACTGGGTGGAAGCCGCTCAATGGCAAGGCTCCATATGAAGTTAAGAATGGTGAGATCACGGGCAAAACTGTAGTCAATGAGCCGAATTCTTTTTTGGTGACGGAGAGCTTGTACGACGACTTTATATTAGAACTGGAATTTAAGCTCGATGCGGATATGAATTCCGGAATTCAGTTTCGGAGCGAAAGCAAACCAGATTTTAAGAATGGGAGGGTGCATGGCTATCAAGTTGAGATCGATCCTTCTGATCGTGCCTGGACAGGTGGGCTTTATGATGAAGCCCGAAGAGACTGGCTCTACACCATGGAATATAACCCCAAAGCCAAGGTCGCCTATAAAAGAAATGAATGGAACTTATTCAGGATCGAGTGCATTGGAGATGTAATGCGTGTCTGGGTTAATGGAATGGCTACTTCACACGTAGTAGATAACATGACCCACAAAGGTTTCATCGCCCTCCAGGTGCACGCCATTGGTAATAAACCAGAAGAAGCAGGGAAGCAAATCAGGTGGCGCAACATCCGGATACAAACGCAAAATCTTGTGGCTTCACCCCCCGATGATCTATTTGTTGTAAACCTTTTGCCTAATTCACTCTCTTCGCAAGAAATTAAAAATGGTGTGAGGTTATTATGGGATGGGAAGAACACAGGAGGTTGGCGTGGCGCTTATAAGACTGCATTTCCAGAAAAGGGATGGGAGATCAATGAAGGCGTTCTAAACGTAGTGAAATCAGCAGGAGCTGAATCGACGAATGGCGGAGACATTGTGACCATGGAGGAATTTAAAGCATTTGATCTTCAGTTTGAATTTAAGCTGACAGAGGGAGCCAACAGCGGGTTAAAATATTTTGTCACAGAAAAAGAAGGAAATAAGGGATCCGCCATTGGGCTTGAGTTCCAGATGCTCGATGATGAGAAGCATCCTGATGCAAAGAAGGGTGTCGACGGAAACCGTACCCTGGGCTCTCTGTATGACCTCATACCTTCGGCAAAAATAAAAAGAGGACAACGCCCGATAGGAGATTGGAACGATGGCCGTGTGATCGTGTATCCTGATAACAAAGTGCAGCATTGGGTGAATGGTTATAAAGTGTTGGAGTATCAACGCGGGTCACCCGAATATCTTGCACTTGTAGCTAAGAGCAAGTATGTCTCTTATGAGGATTTTGGGATGGCTGAAAAAGGACGGATTCTTTTGCAAGATCACGGCGATCAAGTCTTTTTTAGGAGTATTAAAATACAAGAACTAAAATAATCAAAAACTTTAATCCTTTAACTATGAAAACACTGTTGACATTCATGCTGGCCATCCTTGTTCATTTTACCATATCAGGTCAGGGAAAAGAAAAAAATGATGGCTGGGTCAATTTATTTGATGGTAAATCATTTACCGGATGGAAGATAAGCGAACACCCGGCTACGTTTACAGTATCCGATGGAATGATTGTGGCCTATGGAGACCGTGCCCACTTGTTTTATGATGGAGCAGTGATGAATCATAACTTTAAAAATTTTGAATTTAAAGCAGAGGTAATGACCACGCCCGGTTCCAATTCCGGAATTTTCATTCATACGGCGTATCAGGAAGAAGGGTGGCCATCAAAAGGATATGAGGTTCAGGTGAACAATACCCATACCGACTGGCGCAAGACAGGGAGCATTTATGCTGTTCAGGATGTGAAAGAGGCCCCGGCCAAAGATGATGAGTGGTTTACGGAACATATTATCGTTCAAGGCAAAAAGATCACTGTGAAAATCAATGATAAGGTTATTAATGAATATACCGAGCCAACTGAAGGCGGTCGCCTGATGGGTGGTACTTTTGGGTTGCAAGGACACGATCCAAAAAGCAAGGTGTTTTATAAGAATGTTATGGTGAAGCCCCTTCCTGATTAGTTGGATCAAACTCTCATCGAGCTGATCCCAGGACAAGAAAAGAAAGAATTTATATTGAATAGGTGATGAGACAATTGCCTGCCATCAGAAGCTTCTGTTTAGCACTTCAACTGCTGGTCTTAGGCTTTTTTGCAAACGGACAACTTCTTAAAGTAGGAGTAGCAGGCCTCGCCCATGATCATGCCCATAGCATCATGCGGCAGTACAAGAACGGTGAGGTAATTATTCTTGGAATATCGGAAGCAAACGAACAATTGATCGATCGTTATAAAAGGCAATATCAAATACCAGACTCCCTGTTCTATAAAAACATTACTGATCTACTGGCCCACACAAAGCCAGACGCCATCCTTGCCTACAACGCCATTTCTGAACATATCGATGTTGTGGAAGCTTGTGCTCCCAAAGGAATCTCAGTGATGGTTGAGAAGCCATTGGCGACGACCGTAAAGCATGCTGAAAGAATGGCCAGTTTAGCCAACCAATATCGAATTCAATTGCTCACAAATTATGAGACAACCTGGTATGCGAGCAACCAACAACTATATACCATGGTGAGGGATCAGAAATATATCGGCGAGATCAGAAAAATGGTGGTGCATGATGGTCACTCCGGCCCCAAAGAGATTGGTTGCAGTAAGGAATTTCTACAATGGCTCACCGACCCTGAAAAGAACGGTGGTGGTGCATTAACAGATTTTGGATGCTATGGCGCAAACTTGATGACGTGGTTAATGGGAGGGAAGGCACCGATCGCAGTCACGGCCATCACCCGGCATATCAAGCCCGATGTTTACCCCAACGTGGATGATGATGCAACGATCCTACTGGAGTATGCCGATGCTACGGGCATCATTGAAGCTTCGTGGAATTGGCCTTATGGAATTAAAGATCTTGAGGTGTATGGGAAGAGCGGATATCTGCATGCGCTGAACGGAAATACTCTTCAGGAAAGAACGAAGGCCACCTTCGATGCAGTAGAGTTGAAGCCGCCAGCATACAAAGATAATTTGTTGTACCTCGAGGCTGTACTTCGTGGCAGAGTCCAACCAGATAAAGACCTTTCTTCGCTTGATAACAATTTGATCGTCGTTAGAATATTGGAGGCTGCGCGCAAGTCTGCTAAAGAAGGAAAGCGAATTGTACTTTGAGCAAGCTATTTTTTCACGCAAAGGCGCAAACGCTAAGAAGAATGCAAAGATTTAATGGTTTGATAAGTCCAGTTAGTATGCAAGCTTGAATTCAAGCGGAATAAGGCTGAAGTCTACTCTATTGTTACCATTGCTTTTATTACTCCGTTGACTGGATTAAGCCAGCCCGCAAAGTCTTTCTTCACATCATTAAAACTTACGCGGTGCGTAATGTAGGCGGCTGGATTTATCCAACCTTTTTTTATTGCAGCCATGACGTTATCGAAATCCTCCCGTGTGGCATTACGGCTGCTCATCAGGGTAGCTTCACGTTTGTGAAATTCCGGATGATTAAAACTGATGTCTCCCTTTTGCAGGCCTACGAGTACATAGCGGGCCGTGTGGGCCATAAATTGAAACGAATTGTTGATGGCTTTCAGACTTCCTGTGGCGTCGATTACCACCGTAGGCATATGTCCATTTGTAATCTCTTTCAATTGCTCGGATACCGTGGAAGCATTTGCGTTGATGGTGTGATCAACCTTTATTTTTTCTTTGCAGAATGAAAGGCGGGCTTCATTGATGTCCAAGGCGATCACTTGACCCCCGGCAATGCGTGCAAACTCCATGGTACCCAGGCCAATGGGACCAGCCCCCACTACCAACACAAATTCTCCTGGCCTCACGGCGCATCTTCTTATTGCATGAGCTCCGATTGCCAACGGTTCAATGAGTGCAAGTGCTTCTGAACTCAAGCCATTTCCATGAACTAGTGAATAGGTTGGCACAGAAATATATTCAGCCATTCCACCGTCGATGTGAACCCCAAAGACTTTGATGCTGACACAGCAGTTCGTTTTGCTGGCACGACAGGCAACACAAACTCCACAATAGAAATAGGGGATGATGGTGACAATTTCTCCAGTCTTGAAACTGGTATCGCCGTCAGCTTCTACAAATTCGGCCGCAAGTTCGTGCCCTAAGATTCTTGGATAAGTAAAGAATGGCTGAGTTCCTTCGAAAGCATGGAGGTCAGTACCACAAATGCCGATTCGTCTTATTTTCAAAAGAGCATGGCCCTCTTTAACATCCGGCTTCTTAGCTTCCCCGTATTCCAAATGACCTGGTGAATTGCAAATTATACTTTTCATGCCGCTTACAATAAAGGCCTATTTGGAGTGATTGGAGGTGGAAGATGAGGAGATAGGATGAAAGAAGCAACTGTTTCTTGTGTGATGGTACTCGAAAAGCAAACTACAAGGATGGGTTTTGTGGAATTAAAGAAAATGTAAAGTACTACCTTGGGAAAAAATAAGATGGACCTCTCAGAAAAAGTCAAAGCGTTCAGCCAGCTTGTAATCAATGGAGAAACTGTGAAAGCCATGGAACAATATCATGCAGAGACAGTTACTATGCAGGAGAATGAAGATGAGCCAAGGAAAGGTAAAAATGCTTGCATTGACCATGAAAGGGCAATGTTAAAGAAGACCCGGTCTGTTTCTGCGAGTTTATTGAATCAGGCTGTGGATGAAGTGAATGGAATCGTATTTAGCGAATGGGAATACCTATTTATTTCTCACACTGGAACTACGCTAAAATTGATCGAAATTTCAATTCAGCAGTGGACCGAAGGACTGATTACGAAGGAGAAGTTTTATTATAAGGAGATTCGAAAGATAGGGAGAGTTTCAGATCAGCACCACAATTCAATAACTTGATAATTTCAATGCTTCGGACAATAAAAATTTATATATTTAATCCGATTTGTAGTTTCTTTCGAAATTCTATCACCATTTGGTAACTTAATACATTTGTCATGATAAAGACCACCATTTCCCTATTTGTATGCTTCCTTTTGTCTCTGAATATTTTCGCACAGTCCGCCGATGATAAAGCGGTAGCTGCCCGCGTAGAGGCCCTCAGGCTTGCGATGATTTCTGGCGACAAGGCTTCGCTGGAAAACCTGACTTCGGACGACCTGAGCTATGGTCACTCGAGCGGAAAAATAGAAGACAAGGCCTCATTTGTAGCAAGTGTGAGTGGAGGTTCTAATTTCAGATCGATCAGTTTGACAGATCAAACAGTTAAGATTGTTGATAACACTGCCATGGTAAGGCATAAACTATTTGGCGAGACCGGAACCATAGAAAAGCCGGGCACAACCAACCTTGGCGTGTTGCTAATATGGCAAAAGCAAAAGGGGCAATGGAAATTGCTCGCTCGCCATGCGACTAAAATATAAACCATGAACTTAACTTAATCCATTAGATATGATCTCAAGATTCCTTTCACGTTTATTTTCATTCATCCTTATTTTCTCACTGATTGCGCCGGTGGTGATCGCTCAAAAAGCTCAGGAATTCTATGAACTAAAAATCTATAAACTAAAAAGTAAGGAGCAGGGTGATCGGGTAGATGCTTATTTAAAGAATGCTTACTTACCCGCCTTGCATCAGGCAGGGATCAAAAATATAGGTGTGTTTAAGCCTGAAGAAACTGATACCACATCAGGCAAGCGGATTTATGTTCTGGTCCCTTACAGCTCGATGGAACAATTCTTAAATACACCTGAGCTCCTCACAGCGGACAAGCAGTATGCTGCAAATGGAAAAGACTACATCGATGCAGTCTACACCTTGCCGCCTTATGAAAGGATTGAATCCATTTTACTCAAGGCCTTCACGGGTATGCCAAAGATGGAACCTTCTCCTTTGTCTACGCCACGCTCAGAAAGATTGTATGAACTTAGAAGTTATGAAAGCGCTTCGGAAAAAATCCATGTGAATAAGGTTCAAATGTTCAACAAGGGAGATGAGGTTGGTCTCTTCAAGGAGCTTGGATTCAACGCAGTTTTTTATGCTCAAGTGGTTGTCGGAACTAAAATGCCAAATCTCATGTACATGACCACATTTGCAAATCGCCCGTCAAGGGAAGAGCATTGGAAGGCGTTCCGGGATGCGCCCCAATGGAAGCAACTTTCAGCAATGGAAGAGTATCAGCATAATGTTTCCAAGAATACAATCTATTTTCTGCGACCAACAGAATACTCTGATTATTGATTAGATAGCCCCGGTTTCATTTGATTCGTCAGAATGAAAATGGTTTTTCACGAGCGATGAATGGAAAATTGAATTGTATGTGGTGCCTGAACATGCGATGACAATTACTTTTGCGGCATCACAATTTTCAGTGAAAAAGCTCTAATTCCGCGCAGTTTTTATCAAGGCTCTTTGTTGATGAGATATCTAAGGTTTGTCCTTCCTTTCCTCTTGTTGGTTGGAGTTAAATCGTTTGCACAGACCGATTCGATCTCCAAGCCCCCGAAAAAGGAAGGAACTTTTTATTTTTCCTGGGGCTATAACCGCGACTGGTATAGTAATAGCACCATTCGTTTCGTGAATACCAAGACAGACAATTACGATTTCACATTCATCGACGCTAAGGCACACGATAAACCTGACATGGAGCGATTTTGGTGGATTGAACGACTGACGATCCCTCAGTATGACATGAACACCTGATACATGTTTCATGACAAGCACGATCTTGGAATCGTGGTGAGTTGGAACCAGCTCAAGTATGTGGTGACCGACAACCAGGTGATTCACTTAAGGGGCACGATCCGGGGACATTACCTGGACAAAGACACATTGGTGACTCCAGATTTTGTCCACCTTCAGCATACCAATGGCAACAATTATCTCATGATCAACCTCGTTAAGAGACAAAATCTATTAAACTGGAAAAACTTTCAATTAAGTGCCATCGGTAAAATTGGGGCCGGGCCGCTCATTTCGTACACATTTCAACCATACTGGGAAGCAGTGTATCCTGGGCGCTTTCGTTACCATGGATTGGTCACTGGTGCCAGCGCCGGTTTGCGACTAAACATCTATAAATATTTCTTCATCCAAACAGACCTTCAGGGTGCTTTCGTGAATTATACGACCACCGAAATGGGAGCTGACAGACAGGGACGTGCCACCCATACCTTTTATTCCTTACAGTACATGTGGGCAGGGGGATTTAATATTCCTTTGAGCCGCTGATTCGTTATTTGAGTCTTGCTGCGATCGGAGCAGACAGGCAGCTTTCTGGAATCTTGAAGGCGTCGACCAAAGGGACCGCCTCCTGACGGATGTCCCAGCAAAGATGGTTGACCATCTTACGAATGGCTTTCGTTTTCACTCCTTCCAGGTAACCGCTTTCCAGGTACCATCCTTTATTCTTCTCCATCTGCGAAAGCGCAAATAGTTGACAAAGCTTTTTTAACACGGCCTTGCAACCGGCATCTTTTGTTTGATTTACCTGAAGAATAAATTGTTCCAGAATGACTCGTTCAACGTGTGCAAAGGCAACTTGCACAAGATGGTGCTGACTTACATTAAAAGCATCAAATGAATCCATTCCGCCACTGATGTGTTTTTTCAGGCGCTTGGCTGATGAGGTGAGGATGTCACGTTCACGGTACTTAAAGGCATTGAGATGAAAATCAAAGTCCAGCAAGTGCTCATCATCCGTGTTGCGGGTCGTAAACGGGTTCATTTCCGTGATAGAAGTAGACGCCTGGCCTGCTACATAATTCAGGATTCCGAAAACTCCCATATGTCCAAATTCCTGTTTGAACTCCGTCAGCCTACTCTTGGCCACCAGTTGCATCAGCACCGTGTTGTCACCTTCAAAAGTGGTGTAAATCTCAGCGTCATTTTTTAATCGATCGATTCTATTTTCCGACAGGTAGCCTTTTCCACCACAGCACTCCCGGCATTCCTGTAAAGTGGCCGTTGCATTCCAGGTGGCGAAAGACTTCAACCCGGCAGCCAGCGCTTCGATTTCCTGCATTTCGGTTTCTGTTCGCTTGATGAAACGATTGGTGAGGTAGCGAAGAGAAAAGTGAAGGGCATAGGCATTCGCCAGCAATGGCATCAGCCTTCTTTGATAGGTTCTGTAATTCAATATCGGCACTTCGCTTGCACCTTCCGGGCCGAATTGTTTGCGTTGATCGCTATAACGAATCGCAATGGTTAGTCCTGATTTTGAAGCACTAAGACCGGAGCGCGGTATTCCAATTCTTCCTCCCACCAAGGTGCCGAGCATTGTAAAAAATCTGCGATTGTCGCTCGCGATTGGACTATCAAACTTCCCATCGGCGGTCACACTTGCAAAGCGATCCAACAGGTTTTCATAAGGGATTGTAACATTGTCGAAGTGGATTTTTCCGTTATCAACACCATTTAGTCCCATCTTCCGACCGCAGTCTTCAATGGTGATACCCGGAATTGCCGTTCCATTTTTATTTCTCAAAGGCACTAGGAAGGCGCTTACACCATAATCTTTCCCATCCAAAATCAATTTGGCAAATGTGGTTGCCAATTGACCATGAACGGCAGCATTGCCAATGTATTCTTTCTTTGCCAGTTCATTGTGCGTATTCACGACAAATGTTCTTGTCTTGTGGTGGTAGGTCGCTGTAGTTTCAATGCCACGCACATTCGAGCCATGGCCCGTTTCAGTCATGGCAAAACACCCTGGCAGTTCCAGCGTCCCGATGGCTTTCAGATATTTCTTATGATGCTTCTCTGTTCCGAGCAAATAAACACTCATTCCAAACAAGCCGAACTGCACTCCAAATTTTATGACGAGGCTTAAGTCATGATAGCTCAAGGCTTCCATGATGGCAAAATAACTTGCCATATCCCCCTGACCACCGAATTCTTTCGGATAGGCCATGGCCCCATATCCCTGTGTTGCAAGTTGACGGCACCACTGGAGTACTTTTTCACGATAGGTCGATAGGTCATCTGGATCAATATATTTGAATTCAGGATCGGAGATAATAGCCTTTACCTTTCTGATGATATCTGCTTCATCGCCATCCAGCATTTTCGCGAGGGTGTCGATGTCGAAGGTTTGCTTTGTGGCCCGCTGTTGCGTAATTGTCTTACGACGTTCAGGGAAAAAATGATAGATAGCCTCGCCGCCGATAAGGCCCAGGGTCTCTTCCACATTGGCCATTGAAAGCTTTGCAGATTCAAGCGATGGATTTAAAGAACCATCTCCACGCACTTGCGCGAGCCGTATGCCAATGTCTACGAGACGTACATGCTTGTCAGTCAAAATTTGATCCGCAGCCATTCTGATTTCCTCCAGCCAGCTCATGAATTGATCAGGGGATGGAGGATTGGCAGGGTTGAGTTGATCATACAAGAATTTTCTTTCATCCTCCTTTAGCCACTGCTGACCGTCAATAAGATCTCTTAGCGTTTTGACTTCGCTGGGTGTGAGCACCGCATCAGACCACACCATATAGATGATGGGAAGGAAGACGTTAAGATTGGGGTTGGCTTTAAGCAGTTTGGAGTCCAGCATATTTGTTTCGGTTAAATTTTTGAGAGGTTGTTAGAGGTCACTACGATCACGACGGACCACAGAGGGCACGACGCAATTTTTCTAATACCGTTGTGCTCTTTGTGCTTTCTAAGTGATCGTTGTGCATTCTTCGTGGAGTTAGTGACCTCTTCCTATCTCCGGACTATCAATCCTTCGAATCGACAATCACTACTTTCTCCATCACATCACCTTGCTTGATTTTGTCTATTACATCCATCCCTTCATGCACTTTTCCAAAAACTGTATGGTTGCGATCGAGGTGTTTTGTATTCTCACGGCTGTGACAAATAAAAAATTGTGAGCCGCCGGTATTCCGGCCTGCATGGGCCATTGAAATGACACCCCGATCGTGATATTGGTTGCCACCTGTCAGTTCACAGTCGATTTTATAACCGGGCCCACCGCTTCCGACGCCATCGGGACAACCTCCCTGGATCATGAAGTTTGGTATAACCCGATGGAAAATGAGGCCATTATAAAAACCCTTCGAGGCCAGGTCTGTAAAATTTTTCACAGTGCTCGGAGCATCTGCCTCAAAAAACTTAATTTTCATCACGCCTTTTTTTGTGTGAATTTCTGCTATCTTCATTCGATTTTAATTTAGGAAGCAAGATAATGATAAAGTGCATTACCCATAAAAAAGTGTTTCCGACCATAGAAATTGCGGAAGACGCACTCATTGACGCCCAAACTAACTTTGATTATGCCTCCCGCACAGGTCCGATTGCTGTTTACCTTTGTGAAGACTGTGGTGCTTACCACCTTACATCCAAAGGGACGATGAACCAGAAGCTGGCACAATTTATAGCGGATGGAAAAATCAAAAGGCAAAAAGAAGCAAACCGGTGGCTTGATAAATTAAACAGGAAGTAGTTCACTTTAAAAAAATAAATGTATGAGCTGGATCGAATGGGTTGGGCACCTCGGAGCGTTTATGACAAGTGTCACATTCATACCCCAGGTTTATAAAGTCTGGAAAACCAAAAGTGTGAATGACCTCAGTCTCACCATGATGTTTATTGTCTTTATCAGCACCCTTGTCTGGTTAACGTACGCCATCGCCCTCATGCTCTGGCCTGTGATCGTGGCCAACAGCATCGTTTGTTTTCTCAGTTTGCTGCTCATCTATTTTAAGCTGACGTTTGTAAGAAAGTGAGATCATCCTTGATATCTGAGACCAATCGAAGCAGAGAATAAGTGCTATCGGTGTGCACGTCTTCGCGGTTTTTGATGTCTCATCAAAGTACCGCGATCTTTCACACTGACTTTAAACTGTTGATCTTCGGGCTACATGCAATTTAATCATGATAGCTTTTTCTAATGAATGAGATTGAAGATCGGTACCCGAGACGGGACCGCGAAGTACCCGAAACGCGCGAAGACAACCGCCCGTGACAGAGTGCCCAACATGTTGAGACCTGATTGTTGTCTCCCCCGCATTGTGCGTGATTCATTTTCCATGAATAACAACTACTATTACTACTCAAATTGATACACAGACATGAGTGAGACCAATAAGAAACCGAACTTAATCCGCGCCATTGTAATGACAGGGCTGGTGGCCGGCACCATGGATATTGTTATGGCGTGCAGTTGGTTTACATTCAGAACCGGCAATAGTCCGGTGCGGGTATTGGAGTATATTTCCAGTGCTGCCGTTGGCAAGGAGCTGGCATATTCGGGGAATATTCTGATGAGTATCTTGGGTTTACTCTTTCATTACCTGATTGCGTATAGTTGGACTTACCTTTTTTATCTGGCGTATCCAAGGATTGATCTCTTGAGGGCTAATAGATTTGTAGTGGGTATTGGCTACGGCATATTTGTTTGGACGATCATGAACCGGTTGGTCTTGCCGTTGAGCCTAATTCCTGCCATCACATTTGATCTTAATCAAGCGTCTATTGCTGCCTCCATTATAATAGTTTGCATCGGACTACCCATTTCAATCATGGCCAGCCGGTATTATTCCGCCAAATAGCAAACCGTGTAATACTTGTAGGCTTCTTCCAAAGTTTTGAATATTTTTCAAAATAGAAAGATCATCCATGAAAAAAATTGTTTTTTTTGTTCTGCTGTCCACTTCCGTAATGGCTCAAAAGTTCACGCCAGAAGAAATTTCGAGGTGGCAACAACAGGCAAAAGAAATCTCCATCACGCGTGATACCTGGGGCATTCCCCACATCTCAGGAAAGAGCGACGCTAACGCAGTCTTTGGATTGCTATATGCCCAATCTGAAGATGATTTTGAACGTGTCGAGCGCAATTATATTATCGCAGTGGCAAGGCTTGCTGAAGTAGAAGGTGAGGCTCTTATTTACAATGATCTCCGGATGCGCCTTTTCATAGATACCACCAAGGCCATCGCCATATACCAGGCCAGTCCGGATTGGATGAAGAAAGTCTGCACTGCCTTTGCGGACGGGATCAATTACTACCTGTACACCCATCCTCAGGTTAAGCCAAAACTCATCAAGCGCTTTCAACCGTGGATGCCTTTACTCTTTAGCGAAGGGAGCATCGGTGGAGATATTGAATCCGTTTCTCTAAATGAGATTAAAGAATTTTATGGAGGGCTGGGTGGAAAATTGAAAGAAGAAGTCAATGATGATGGACTTGAGCCCGAACCAAAAGGATCGAATGGATTCGCCATAGCACCTTCCAGAACCGCAACGGGAAATGCAATGTTGCTCATCAATCCTCACACTTCATTTTATTTCAGAGCGGAAGTTCATATGAAAAGTCAGGAAGGTCTGAACGCGTATGGGGCAGTAACCTGGGGACAGTTTTTTATTTACCAGGGATTCAATGAGCACTGTGGATGGATGCACACCACTACCCAGGCCGACGTAATTGACGAGTACCAAGAATCCATCGAGAAGAAAGGGGCAGCTCTATTTTACAAATATGGTGAGGTGTTGAAGCCATTATTATCTGAAAAAGTGACCATTCATTACAAGAATGGAAACTCAATGGCTAAAAGAGACTTTACAATCTACCGCACGCATCATGGTCCGATCGTCGCAAAGCGGAATGAGAAATGGATAGGTGCCAAACTTATGCAAGAGCCATTGAAGGCACTGACCCAATCCTACCAACGAACCAAGTCTGGAGGCTTTGATGATTTCAAGAATACGATGATGTTGAGAACAAATTCATCCAACAACACCGTGTTTGCTGATGATAAAGGGAATATTGCATATTGGCATGGCGATTATGTCCCTAAGCGGAATCCTAACTTTGACTGGAGCATTCCGCTCGATGGCAGTGATCCCAATACCGACTGGCAGGAACTCCATTCGCTGGATGAGATTGTGCATGTGTACAATCCTGCCAACGGATGGATACAGAATTGCAACTCAACACCTTTTACCGTGTCCGCCAGCAGCAGTCCGGACAAAAGTAAATATCCAAATTACATGGCACCTGACGCTGAAAATGCCAGAGGCCTGCATGCCATTAGAGTTTTGGAAAACGAATCCTCGTTTACCCTCGACAAGCTTATTGCAGCTTCTCAGGATTCATATTTGCCAGGTTTTGAAAAATTGATTCCTTCATTGCTAGACGCCTACGACGGACTTGCCGGTGCCAATGATACCGTGCGGACCCAACTCGCGGAACCTATTGGACTTTTAAGAAACTGGGATTTGCGTTATTCGACCTCATCTGTGCCCACAGCGTTAGCAATCTTCTGGGCCCAAAGCCTGAGGCAAAATGTGAACTCAAAGATTCCTTCGAAAATGGATCAACTTAGTATTATAGAATTCCTTCAAACCAAAACTTCAGCGCTTGAAAAAATGGTAGCGTTATCACAAGCTCAGATAGAATTGCAACGGGATTTTGGTACCTGGAAGCAACCATGGGGTGAAATCAATCGGTACCAACGGCTGACAGGGAAAATTGAGTCGACCTTTGATGACAAGAAGACAAGCCTTGCCATACCATTTACTTCCTCTTTCTGGGGATCGCTGGCAGCGTATGGCAGCAAAAGATTTCCTGGCACAAAAAGAATGTATGGTTATAGTGGTAACAGTTTCGTGGCAGTGGTCGAGTTTGGGAAAAAAGTAAAAGCGAAATCTGTCATGACAGGAGGATCATCCAGTGATCCGAATTCAGTTCACTTTAACGACCAATCGCCGTTATATAGTCAAGGCAAGTTCAAGGATGTTTTGTTCTATGAGGAGGATATCAAGAGGCATGTCGAGCGCACATACCATCCCGGAGATAAATAGTCTTGTGAAATTTAGAAGTGAGCGTAAGCCTTCAGGGTCGACCGTATGAATCAGCAGACACATTGGGATGGCATTGGAAAAAAATATGATGGAGAGATATTTGATGTTTTTAAGAGTGATAAGCTTAAAATACTTCCACGCTACTTAAAAAAGCACGGCAATAATACCAATCGTGCCATCGACTTTGGATGCGGCATGGGAAAGGCTTTTCCGTATTTGGCGCCAGCTTTCAAGGATGTTCTTGCCATCGACATATCTTCGGAGCTTCTCAAAATCGCCCGGCAAAGTCCATACAAAAACATTTCTTATAAACGAGCTGATCTGACAAGCAAACGCTTGAGATTTCCTCCGGTTGATTTTGTTTTTTGTTGTAACGTGATCATGCTTCCTGAGATAGAGAAGAATGTGGCAATGATTGAGAATGTCCATAAAGCACTCCGTATCAACGGAACTGCTTTGATCGTCCTACCATCACTGGAATCGATCTTTTTTTCCACCTGGCGCTTGATTGATTGGTATAAGAAAGAAGGAGTGAACTCTG
Source organism: Cyclobacteriaceae bacterium (assembly GCA_043776715.1). Lineage (GTDB taxonomy): Bacteria > Bacteroidota > Bacteroidia > Cytophagales > Cyclobacteriaceae > ELB16-189. The sequence goes on from JAYVQY010000143.1 coordinate 46,756, forward strand.
ATGAAATACCAAATTCTGAGTTGGATTATTACAAGGCCAGCAAGCGAGATATTCTGCAAGGCATTGTCCACATTGACAAGGTTCCCACAAAACATTATTCTGAGCCTGAAATTCAGGTGCTTTTCAGTGAAACTAAATTGAAGGTCACTGCTGTTAAAAAATTGGAGTATCATTGGGCCACGGAGTTTGACTCACCTCCCAACTGGATGAAGGCGCCATACCCCTGGGATTGGCTGGTTGAATGCAAAAAAACAAAATAGACTGCGCATGTCCAATATCACACTCGACAAGCTTCTCGGTATCGACTATCCTGTGATCGTCGCACCGATGTTTCTTATATCTAATACAAAGATGATCAAGGCTGCATTGGAAAACGGGATTACAGCAGCTTTCCCTGCATTGAACTACCGCACCGATGCGGAGTTGAGAGCAGCCATTCAGGAGATCAAATCTTTTTCATCAAAACCGTTTGGAGTCAACCTGATCGTAAATAAGTCGAATCCAAAGTATAAGTCACAACTTGAAACTTTATTGGAACTGAAAGTGGCGTACATCATCACCTCTTTGGGGAATCCCAATGAAGTGATCCAAAAATGTAGACCGTTGGGAATAAAAGTTTTTTGCGATGTGGTGGATTTGCAATACGCTCAAAAAGTAGAGGGCCTCGGTGCTGATGCTGTAATCGCCGTAAACAACAGAGCAGGGGGGCATGCAGGAAACCAATCTCCTCAGGAACTAATCACGTTGTTGAAAAATAATTGTGGCATCCCCATTATCTCAGCGGGCGGAATCTCACGGGGAGAGCATTTGAAACAAGCAATGGATTGGGGAGCCTCAGGGGCTTCCGTGGGTACGATCTTCATCGCTTGTGAGGAAGCAGACATTTCACCAGAATACAAGCAAGCCATGGTCACCTATGGGGCGAAAGATATTGTCCGGACCAATAAGTTGTCGGGGTCTGCGCTCACGGTGATTAATACCCCCTATGTTCAGCAGCTTGGCACGAATGCCAATTTTCTGGAATGGATTTTAAACAACAATAAGACGCTTAAGAAGTACGCTAAAATGATCATTGCCTTTCGTGGGATGAAGGCTGTGGAGAAAGCTGCCTTCGGCGCAACGTACAAAACAGTCTGGTGTGCCGGCCCAGCGATCGAGGATGTTAAAAGCATTCGGTCCATGAAAGATATTATTCAGGGACTTACGAAGGAATATGAGGAAGCAATAAAAATTAAATAGATAGATAATTATGGCATTACAACCACAGCAAGTGAAAGAGATCAATTTGGTCATTGAGAAAATTGAGAAAGTACTTAAGCCGGAGCATGAAATAGGTGCGCAAAGCAAGGCTATTCTAAAAAATCTATTGGCAGGAAGTAAAATTGATCGATCTCCGTTATACTTCAAGTGCAGAAGAGAACATTCCGAACAGATCGTTGCTTATTTTGTGAGTGAAAAGAAACTTAAGAAGAGCAGGTTTCATAGCAATGCTCAGGAGTTTGTTTTTTTGATTTAGATGAAATTATCGATTCATCATGAAAAAGTTGGCGATCGTATTGTGTTTCTTGGTTCAATGGTGTTTCGCGCAGAACTACCCCAAACCTGTTGAGGGAGACTTCATCATTAACAATTTTGTATTCTCTCTGGGAGAAACTCTTCCAAAACTCAATCTGCATTACACCACCCTAGGGAAACCGGTGAAGAACAGCGCCGGCATTGTCACCAATGCAGTGATGATTGTCCATGGTACCACGGGAAGTGGGGCAGCATTCTTAAATGAAAGATTTGCTGGTGTGCTTTTTGGCCCAGGTCAATTGCTAGATGCTACAAAGTATTTTATTATTTTGCCGGATGCTGTGGGTCATGGAGAATCCAGCAAGCCAAGCGAAGGGTTAAGAATGAAATTCCCTGCTTATAGCTATGATGATATGGTAAAGGCTCAATACAGGCTACTGACGGAACATCTGGGCGTGAATCACTTGCGGTTGGTATTGGGTACATCCATGGGAGCGATGCATGTCTGGGTGTGGGGCTATACTTATCCCGATTTTATGGATGCCCTTATGCCATTGGCTAGTATGCCAGTTGAGATTGCCGGACGGAATAGAATGATAAGGAAAATGATTCTTGATGCCATTAAGAATGATCCTGAATGGAAAGGCGGAAATTATGATTCACAGCCCCCTGGTATTACGAATGCAATTCATGCGCTGCTCTTTATGGTGAGCAGCCCGCTGCAATGGCAAAAAGCTGCGCCCACCCGTGAAGCAGCCGATAAATTTCTTGAAACCCAGATTGATCGCTACAGTTCGAACCTGGATGCCAATGATATGATCTACCAATTCGATGCCTCCCGCTTCTACAACCCTTCGCCGCATCTCTCCAAAATCAAGGCCCCTTTATTTGCTGTCAATTCAGCCGACGACCAGGTGAACCCACCTGAACTTGCAATTATGCAGGAGGAGATCAGGAAGGTAAAGAAGGGCAGGTATATTTTGCTTCCGATTACTGATGAAACAAGGGGACATGGTACGCATTCCATTCCTAAAATATGGGGAAGTTACTTGGAGGAATTGATGAACATTTCTGAGTAATAACAACACTTGTGAATGCAATCAGAATATGCGCCATTCGATCTATTTCCTAGACAATTTATACTGAATCCCAACCCTGATCGATAGCTTTTCCGGAAATGCATCTTTTAATTGTTTATCAAAATTGTAAAGCATCTGTACATTCGCATCAATTGACTTGGTGATTCTGAAATTATTCTGAATGCCGGTGACAAGGCTCCACTGCCACACACGTACGGCTCGGGTTTCCACATCTTTTTGTGGCAATGGATTGTTGCTGCCATCCAATTCGACTCGCAGTCGTGTTGCCTTGAATAGCCGGATGGTTGTAAAAGAATTAAGTCCCCAAACGGGATTGTTTTGATCGACTTCCCGGGTTTTCTCAAGTATCCTCACGCGATACATCCCACCGAGGCCAATCTCAAACCGGCCTGAAATCTGGTAGGCGGCATTGGGATAAAAGTCGAACGAGATCGTATCCTTTCTATTCAGCAAACCGAAATTGATGCCTGGGTGAAATCTTTCACGAAAGGAAACATCCTTCAGACTGTTTACCGGCTGCCACTTCTTCTTGGCGTCTGAAAGACTTCCAAGGGATTTGTATTTCGTCTTGTACTTAGAAACTTCGTCTATCGACTTCTTAAGTGTTTCTTCCTGTCCTGCAAAATGATTGACGACTTGTTCGAAACCTTTCGTTTTTATCTCCTGGTGCACGGCCTCAGGATTTTTCATTTTATCTGCCAACTGCAAAGCTTCATAGTCCTTCATCAGCTTGTCCGCCTTGCCCATTTGCCCCTGAAGCTCATTCACTTCTTTTATCTGTCCCACAGCGCTCTCGGCTGCCTTCGATGGATCTTTTGCTATTGCCCCCGCTTCATTTAATTTTCCTTTTACGCTTTTGATCGGGCTGGCCAAGCCCGAAATGTTTTGCTCCCATTGGCTCAATTGACTTGTTGAAGGCAGGGAGGTCTTCCCGCCTATGCCTGCCAAATCTTTTGAAAGCCCCAGGTCTGAGAAGTCTTTCGAATTAAGAGCTGGTAGGGCCGGAACACCACTCATATTCTGTTTTCCCAAATTTGACTGACCTTGAGCTACGCCTGGAATATTGCCGACATTCTTTCTAAGATCTTTCATTCGGGGAATATTGACACCTGCATTAATTCCCAAAGAATCCAATTTCAGCTTGCTTCTTATGGACTTCTCCCATTCGGTGTAGCGGTGAGTTACTTTTTGTTCGAGGGTTTTTTGTTTAGAATTGATTTCAACAATGAGCGCATCTTTTTTACCAATGAGGCTATCTATTTTCTGCTGATATCGGGTCGTTGATATTTTCAACTGTTGGAGGCTGTCGATTTTCTGTGACAGAAAACGTTGATCTTTTGTAACGTGAGTGTTCACTTTCATTGTCATGCTGTCGGCCCATGTTATTATCTTAAGCGAATCTTTGAACCGATTCAGATTGGCATACTCATGCAAACTGTCATAAGAATGAAGTAAGGAGGGTTTTTGAAAACCTTTTAAGGAATCAATGGTGGGTCTGATCTTTTGAGTCAAGCTATCAATTGTAAAATTTGACGATTGTGCCCATGCGGATGCCCATGAGAGAGTCATGAGTAGTATTGCAAAGAATGTTTTCACAACATTTGATTATATGTCGAATGTATTAAAAGGAGAGTGATCTGTGTGAGTGAAGATTGTACGATTTTCCTGATCAGTTTTAGTCAGGTCTTTCTTTAGCCTTAAACCTTCGGTTATTAACCATGCAATAGTGAAAGCACTTTAGTCCAGGCTTGATTTCAGAAAAAATACTTCAAACCAGCTGAAGGCGCAACTGCCGTAGCGTGATCATTGATTCCAGCTCCGGATCCCAAACCTTAAGACGGAAGCATCTCCACATCCCAATCTGATCCAAGTCTTTACAAAGAGAGAGAGCCTGGCGCAAGTGTTGTGCGCAGAGATAGAGGGTGGCTCACTTGTGCCATTTATGAATGAAGTCTCCAGACTTCAGCGGTGGAGAACCTTAAACTCATCAGGAAAACCTTGGGTGCTTGAGGAGAATATTCATTGTAATTCTTGAAGATTTGGGGCTCATACATAAAACTCATGAGTCGCAAATACAAGGTCAGAGATCAGGATAAGTTGCATTTTGTTACATTCACCGTAATTCAGTGGCTAGATGTTTTTATCAGAAGAGAATA
>JAYVQY010000144.1:0-4458 GCA_043776715.1 Cyclobacteriaceae bacterium
GCATATAATGTACCCGCATGGCAATTGTTGGGTGGAAGGTACAGGGACTCTGTAAGAATCTATGCTGATACACCTGAAGCCAGCTCTCCCGAGGAACAAATAAAGTTGATCAAGTTTCGCACTGAAACACAGGGATACTCCTGGTTAAAAATGGATGTGTCAATCAATGAATTGAAGAATATTCCTGGGACCCTCGTCAATCCAAACATTTTTAAAGAAGGAACCAGTCAATGGCAGGGCGGCTATATGTCGTATGCCAATACACGCCATCCATTTACCGGAATCCAGATCACGGAAAAAGGATTGGAGGAACTTGCCAAGATCGTAGCCAATGTGCGCAGCATGGTGGGATACGAAATTCCACTTTCGACAGACCATTATGGACACATTGATGTTAACAATTGTATTCGTCTGGGCAAAGCGCTTGACAAATACAGACTGGCCTGGTTAGAGGATATGGTGCCATGGCAATTTACAGAACAACATAAAACAATTACGGAGGCATTGGAAACTCCTACCCTCACCGGAGAAGATATCTTCCTGCTCGAAAACTTTAAGCCACTCATTGATAATCATGCGGTGGACATCATTCACCCTGACTTGGCTTCATCAGGTGGATTGTTGGAGACGAAGAGAATTGGAGATTATGCGGAAGAGAAGGGCATCGCGATGGCAATGCACCAGGCTGGAACACCTATTTCTTTCATGGCCAATGTGCATTGTGCAGCAGCTACTCAGAACTTCCTAGCTCTGGAGCATCACTCGGTGGATTTGCCCTGGTGGGAAGGTATGGTGAAAACCACCGACGGAAGAAAACTCATTGACAAAGGCTACGCCCCTGTACCTCTTTCCGCACCCGGGCTCGGCATTGAACTGGTTGATGAAGAAGTGAAGAAACATCTTCATGCTTCCGACACGACCTATTTTGCACCTACCAAAGAGTGGGATGAAAAACGTTCTCACGACAGAACGTACAGTTAATTATTCAATCCCCCCTTTGGCAATCATTGCATGAATTGCCGAAGGGGGTGATTAAAACAGACAGCGTGCAGCGTGCCCTCTATTTTCTGCAAGGATCTAATTCATAATCTGAAGCCTGTTGAAAACATCCATCCTTTATAAAATTACCCTTGGTCTCGTCGTCATAAGTTTTGCGGCCGTGATATACATTTCATTGACGTCGGGCCTTGCGGATGCAGGACCTTTTATGATCGGAGCCCTCCTGTTCCTGGCGCTCACGTTTCATGGGTTTGCCCACCTAAAAGGCTTTGTTTATTCAACCATGATCTTTGCTGCCGTTACTACAGCACTTTATTATCCTTCCAATTTTATTGAAATCAATGGTTTCAAACTTACGGGATTGATCATTCCTCTGATACAGGTGATCATGTTTGGTATGGGGACCTCCATGAGCATAAGTGATTTTATTACTGTGGTCAAGGCCCCTAAAGCAGTGGTGATTGGCGTCATGGCACAGTTCATCATCATGCCTGCCTTGGGATTTACGCTGGCAAATTTCAGTGGCTTCCCACCCGAGATCGCTGCAGGCATAATCCTAATTGGTTGTTCTCCCAGCGGCCTGGCATCCAACGTGATGAACTACCTCGCAAAAGCCAACCTGGCCCTCTCCATCACGATCACCTCCATCACTACTTTAATCGCACCATTGGTTACACCATTATTGATGGGCCTACTGGCAGGAGAGTTTATCGAGATCAATATGCTTAACATGATGTGGGATATTTTCAAAATGATCATGATTCCCATTGGCGCGGGTTTGGTGTTTAACAAACTGTTGAGCGGAAAATCAAAATGGCTGGATCAAGCAATGCCTATGGTCTCGATGCTTGGAATAGGGTTCATCATCACGATTATCACCGCGGCAGGAAGGAATAGTTTGCTGGAGATAGGATTTATGTTGATTGTGCTAGTGTTGATTCACAATTTGACTGGATATACCCTGGGTTATTGGGCCGGCCGGCTATTTAAGATGCCTGAACGTGATTGCAGAACCATTGCCATTGAAGTGGGCATGCAGAACGGCGGTCTGGCATCAGGGATTGCAAAAGAGATGGGTAAAATTGCAACGGTGGGATTAGCGGCTGCGGTCTTTGGCCCGTTGATGAACATCACAGGTTCAATCCTCGCTTCATACTGGCATCGAAGGCCTCCGAATGAAATTAATACTCAAGGGTAGAAATACCTTACTAAATTTTAGTTTTCTAAACCATTGCAACCATGAACACCACAAAGCAAATTCTTTTCATTGTCATCCTACTCTCCTCTTTTCAGCTCCTACAGGGACAACAAATTTCAAAAGCCGAACTAATCTTCTTAACACCCGAATGGAAAGGCGAACGATTTGCCGACGGGCGTCCGAAAGTTCCTGATGCCATTCTAAAGCGCATGAAACTCGTCACGCTGGAAGAAGCCTGGGCCGTATTAAAAGGAGATAACTATAAACATCAATACGACGATGGCTGGCAGATGATCAATCCAGATAGCGTTCTTGTAGGAAGAGCAGTCACCGCCATCTTCATGCCAGGCCGCCCGGATATTCATCGGGCCATTGATGATCGGGGCCATACAAAAGATGGAAGGATAAAATCACAAAACGCTTGGACCGTTGCTTTGCTCGTGAAGGGCGATGTGTATGTGGTGGATCAGTTTGGTGCACACGAAGACGGGCCTACCATCGGCGACAACGTCGGACAAGCGATATTGACCAATTCCGGAAACGGGATTGTCTATGATGGAGCCATCCGCGACATTAATGGGTTAAAAGAATTTAAATCTTTCACTTCTCTTTTCAGGACATATCATCCTTCGCATCACCTTAACAATCCTGACGGAGATTTGAATACTACCCTGGTGGGCATCAATCAACCCACACGAATCGGGCACGCGACCGCCATGCCTGGCGACGTCGTGTTGGGTCGTGATGGTGGCGTCATTTTTATTCCACCACACCTCGCAGAAAAAGTGGTGAAGACATCAGAAATTGTAAGGCTCCGCGATATGTTTGGACATCTCAGGATACGGGAGAAAAAATATACCGCTGCTCAAATAGACAACAAATGGTCAGATGATATCGAGAAAGATTTTTCCAAATGGTTAAACGACCACCTCAGTGAACTGCCCGTTCCTAAAGAACAAATACAGGAATTTCTTAAAACCCGTACCTGGTAATTTAACCCTCAAACCGACACACCATGACAAAGTCAACCAACAGACGCTCATTTTTTAAAAATGCATTGGCCGCTGGAGCCACGGCAGGAATCCTCACGCCGATGGCATCATTCGGAAAAGGATATGAGAATGCAATAAACAAGACATCCTTGTCTTCCATACCATCAGACCTGAAGATCACTGCGATTAAATGTGGATTCATTCGCGGAGGCCACTCGCTTTTTGTAAAAATATATTCCAATCAGGATATTGTAGGGCATGGTGAAGGTGTTGATGCTACACCAGGTACCTATCACCTGGTAAAGCTCTTTGAAACCCGGCTGGTGGGGAAAAGTCCGCTCAATGTTCACCGTCTTTTTGAAGATGTGCGCAGGGCTGGATTTTTCGAAGGTGCGCAATCCGGAATGTTTGTATCCGTACTTACCGCTGTTGAGACTGCGCTGTGGGACCTCGCAGGAAAAGCACTAGGGTTACCAGTGTATCAATTGCTGGGAGGAAAATTCCGCGACAAGATCAGGGTCTACTGCGACACGGCTCTTTATCAAAGCAGGCTTCCTGTACCAAAAGATTTTGCTGATGCCGCGCTGGAAGCGAAGAAGATGGGGTTCAATGCCATCAAGTTCGACCTGGATCAGGCAGATGATCCCAATAAATATGACAAATACAATTGGACTGCAAGTCCGGCTGAATTACAAAGAATGTACGATCAGATCGCTGCAGCCCGTCAGGCGGTAGGACCGACCATTGACATCTGCGTAGACATGCACGGTCGCTATGATGCACCCACCGGACATGCCGTGGCCAAGCGTCTCGAGCCTCTGAATCTGATGTGGTTGGAAGAACCAATCCCCGCAGAAAATCCGGAAGCTTACAAATCGATCACAGATTCCACCAGCACACCGATATGCGCCGGGGAAAATCATTATCTCGCTCATGGATTCAGAAGGTTGCTTGAAATTGGAGCTGTTGATATCATCATGCCCGACCTTCAAAAGTGTGGAGGCCTTGGAGAAGGTCAACGCATTGCCAATCTCTCCAATCTATACTACATTCCGTTTGCACCACACATGGTTGCATCCTATTTGGGTGCGATGGCATCCTGCCACGTGTGCGCCTCCGTTCCTAACTTCCTGATTCTCGAATGGCAGATCTATTTCCACAAAGATCCTATGTTTAAGGAGATTATCACGTTTGATGGCCCTCAGGTAGAAAATAGTTTCATCACGCTTTCCAATAAGCCAGGCATTGGTGTGGAAATTAATCAGGAAG
>JAYVQY010000145.1:0-50975 GCA_043776715.1 Cyclobacteriaceae bacterium
AAAGGTGATGAATGGATTACAAATCCACAAACCCTTGCGATGTTTGTTTCAGGAGAAGGCCGGATTGCAAATCCGGCCCAGCGATCCCACGTGATCAAGATGGACTTTTAAATGCCATCGTGATCAATGATACCCCGGATAGCGAAACCGCCTGGAACCTATGTCTCTTGTTCGCTAAGAACGGACTGCTTGCCAAGCCGACACACGGAAATATTATTCGACTGGCGCCACCACTAGTGATTAACGAAGAACAGATTCACGACAGTTGTGACATCATTGAGAAATCTGTTTTGTCAATGTAAATGATATGCGAAGATGATTGCGGTTTCTTGATCGAAGTTGATTAAAGCAAAGTGCCTGCTGTGTCTTGCTAAATCTCCTTAAAAAGAATATAGCAGCCCATGATCAATATCATCCAGCCAAACGCTTTTTTGAGATTATCTCCAGTGATCATATTAGATAGGCGATTGCCAATAATGATTCCTACAATGGCCAGCCCACTGATGGAGAGAAGCAATGGCCAATCCATTTCATAGTTCAGCAAGTCCCCAACAAAACCGAATAAGGAATTAATACTTATAATAAAAAGCGAGGTACCGACGGCCGTTTTGAAAGGAAGTGCAGTAAGCAAGACCAATGCTGGAATGATGAGGAACCCACCTCCTGCCCCCACCAATCCAGTTAAGAATCCAATAAGCAACCCTTCAAGGACGACCAGAAAAGTGCGGAATTTCTTATTGTCTGATACAAATTTCTTTCTTCCGCGAATCATGGGTACCGCTGCAAGGATCATCAGCACGGCAAATAATCCCAGCAAGAGGAAGCGCTTTGTAAAAACAAAGTCATTGTACGCAAAAAGGATTTCAGGGATAAATGGAACAACCCATTTGCGGGTACAGAAGATGCTGACGATTGAGGGAATTCCGAATACAAGTCCGGTCGGTATGTTCACCAGATGTTCACGGTATTTTGGTATGGCACCCACCAGGCTTGTAACGCCTACTATGAATAAGGAATAGGCAGAAGCGTGTACCGGCTCAACATTGAAGAGATAGACGAGAATCGGTATGGATAAAATGGAACCACCTCCCCCCAGCAGCCCCAGCACCAGTCCAATAAAAATGGAGGCAACATATCCTATGAATTCCACACTGTGATATTTCCGGGAAATCTATGACCTCTCCAACTGGATTGGAAGCATTTGAGAAATAAAATCATAGTCTATGGGGGAAGTAGAAAATACTCCTTCTGAACTGAATTTTATTTCAGCCTATTAAATTCAGCGATGAATGCGTCTGGGTATTTCTTTTTTACCGAACTAAGAAATTTATCAGCTTTGCCACGCGTGGAGAATTGCCCCAAAATAAGACTGTAGTACTTCACTCCATTGATTATTTTTACCTGTGCCACTACTTTCTTCTTATACGAGCCTTTCAGGTTTTCAGAGAGGCGCATCAGGTTCACAAGTTCTTGATACGTGCCAATCTGCACTCCAAAACCGTTTGGCTGAAGACGATCGATCTCAAAATCATAAAATTCTTTTTCGTCGACGGTCACGCGATCAAATGATTTGATCTCCATTCCACTCTTGCCATCGCCGGCATCCAGGATTTCAATTTTCACATCCGCAAGACCTTGATTGATGAATCCCAATTTTTCTGCTGCAGACTTTGATACGTCAATAATCCGACCATCAACATAAGGCCCTCTATCATTGATCACCACCTCAACTGATTGGTTATTTAAAGTATTTGTGACACGCACTTTGGTTCCAAAGGGGAGGGTTTTATGGGCTGCTGTAAGCTTTGTGTGTTTGTACTTCTCTCCGCTTGCGGTCGGGCGGCCGTCATATTTATCGGAATAGAAGGATGCTTTGCCCGTTTGATGCTGAGCGAAACAGGCTACAACCATAAAAATAGAACAGGTAAGAAAAAATAATGCTTTCATACCCCAAATATAGCTTTTGATCTTTTGGGAGAAATGCATTCCGATCAAAGAGCTCTAAAGAAATCTGAAAGGGCGCATGACCAAAATATATTGGCCTTTGCGACTTAAACCTTGCCGCCTTTGGGTGAAATGCATTAGCTTTACCCGGCAAATAATCAATCCTAAATTGTTTGCCATGCCCCTCGATTCCAGCAAGTTTATTTTTGAAGCGCTCACCTATGACGATGTTCTTCTTGTGCCAGCCTACAGTGATGTGCTGCCCCGAGAAACTAACACCGCAACCTATTTAACCCGCAATATCAAGCTGAACATCCCTGTTCTGTCCGCCGCGATGGATACGGTGACAGAGTCAGCATTGGCAATTGGAATGGCGCTGGAAGGCGGCATGGGGTTCATTCATAAAAACATGAGCATTGAGGCGCAGGCTGACCAGGTACGCCGTGTGAAGCGTTCCCAAAGCGGTCTTATCCTGGACCCAATTACCCTTCGAGTCAACTCCACGGTGAGAGATGCGGAGAAGATCATGCGCGAATTCAAAATCGGTGGAATACCAGTCGTTGACGGAAATGGGAAATTGGTGGGTATCATTACCAACCGTGACCTTCGATTCCTGAAGGACATGTCGATCCCGATCGAGGAAATCATGACCAAAGAAAATCTGATCACAGCACCGGAGGGTATTACGCTTGAAAAAGCAGAACTCCTTTTACAGAATTATAAAATAGAAAAACTTCCAATTGTTAATAAGAAAGGAAAGTTGACCGGATTGGTAACGTATAAGGATATATTGAAGAAAAAGAACAAGCCGAATGCGTGCCATGACAAGTTTGGGAGATTGCGGGTAGGGGCTGCTGTTGGCGTTACGTATGATATAATAACCCGCATCGAAGCGCTGAAGTCCGCGGGGGTGGATGTCATCAGTATTGATACCGCTCACGGACATTCCGTTTACGTGATTGATGCGACCAAAAAAGTAAAAAAGAAGTTTCCTGAAATGGACCTGATTGTGGGTAACATAGCTACTGGTGAAGCTGCGAAGGCCCTTGTAAAGGCTGGTGCTGATGCGATAAAAGTGGGAGTAGGCCCAGGAAGCATTTGTACTACTCGTGTGGTGGCAGGCGTAGGCTTGCCTCAATTGTCGGCGGTTTACGAAGCGGCTAAGGCAATCAAAGGTTCTGGTGTCAAGATTATTGCAGATGGAGGCATACGGTTCTCAGGTGACATTGTAAAGGCTCTGGCAGCGGGCGCAGATTCAATAATGATTGGGTCACTTCTGGCGGGTACGGATGAAGCCCCAGGAGAAATGATTATCTACGAAGGGAGAAAATTTAAGTCCTACCGCGGCATGGGATCAATCGAAGCAATGGACGATGGATCCAAGGACCGTTATTTTCAAGATGCAGAGGAGGATCTGAAGAAACTTGTACCGGAAGGAATATCAGGCCGGGTGCCTTTCAAAGGGCTGGTTTCGGAAGTGTTGTACCAATTGGTTGGTGGGCTCAAGGCAGGGATGGGCTATTGCGGCGCTAAAAACATAGAGAAGCTAAAGCAGGCAAAGTTTGTTAAGATAACCATGGCAGGGGTGACAGAAAGCCATCCTCACGACATCACGATCACAAGGGAAGCGCCCAACTACAGTAGAAAGTAGAATCTAAAACTTTCCGATCTTAGCACTTTACTTCACTTGGGCCAAAGCACACCGATTAAAGTAAGGTAAAAGAATATTCTTTTGAAGACCAAGGCACTTATTCGTCTAACATTTCTTGGGTCCGTCATCGCATGGTTGGTGATGGTCTTTTCAGATGTGACCGTACTGTTCAGTGCTCTAAAAGGGCTAACACCGGATGTGCCACTCTGGCTGCCCAAGGTCATGCTGGATCTTTATGTCCTTTGTATTTTTTATTACTACAAATTCAAAATTGAGCAAGATGAATCGCTCAATTTCACGGATCTTTTATGGCGGGTATTTGCTACTGGCTTGGTGGCGACTGTTATTTCGCTCGCTCTTAGATTATTGGACTTCCTTCTGGGCTCCACCAAGCTCTCAACCAACGTCTTCTTTATTGATGTTGAGTATCTTGTAAACCTCGCATTGCTGTTGAGTTTTTTGATCGCGGCATACACGTGCTGGAAGCGACTGATTCTTTACCAAAAATCCAAGTGGCTGATTCGTGGATGGCTTGGGTTTGAAATGGCTCTCCTGATCGTGTTGCTTTCAGATAATATACAAGTCGAAATCAAGGAATGGCTTTTCACCACAGTGAGTGTTCTGACAGGAATTCTTGCACTCATTCTTTCGGCAAACATGAAGTGGGTGGCGTATCTTAACTTTAAACAGAAGTGGACAAGTTTGCTGCTTTTGCTTTTGTCATTCTTTTACCTGGGCTACTTTTTTTATACGGTCAACCGGTTTTCAGACGAAATCACTCTGCAATCAACAGTATTTCTTGATTTTCGAAGCCATGTTTTCAATATCTATCTTTTCTCGTTCGTGATGCTCTACAGCATCTTTTCTTTTTTGGTGATACTTTTCAATCTGCCCACCTCATCTGTATTTGAGCAGAAGTTGGAGGAAGTGGTAAATTTTCAACGCATCAGCCAATCGGTACAAACTGAGCAGAGCGAAGAAAGCGTTTACAAGATTCTCCTGGAGAGTTCAGTAAGTTCAGTCTTTGCCGATGCCGCCTGGCTGGAAATAAGGAGTGAGCAACAGCAAAATCGACTACAAGCCTATCAGATGACTGAAGCTGAAGCAAACAACATCCGGGACCATCTAAACGGACGGCATGTAAAAGGCATATTGGATACAAGCAGCGATAAGACAAAGAATCTTTCTAATCATCTATCCTCATTAAAAGGTACACGCTACCGATCTCTCATGGCTTTCCCTGTCCATGTAAAAGGGGAAAAAATTGGCACCCTCGCTTTGTTAAAAGAATTGCCTGAAGGATTTAATAAGGAGATGTCACAGATTGTTTCGGCGTTTGCCAACCAGGCCGGGATTTCAATTGAAAACTTCAGATTATTGAAAGAAGCAATTCAAAATGAACGGTACAAAGAAGAATTGAAGATTGCGAAAACGGTTCAAAAGAGTTTGTTACCCGAAAAGCTTGAAAAGGGTGATGATTTTGAAATTGCTGCTTTTTCAGAATCAGCCGACGAGGTGGGAGGTGATTACTATGATACCCTTCGTATTAACGACCATCAGGTAGGTTTGATCATTGCCGATGTTTCTGGTAAAGGAACCACCGCCGCCTTTCACATGTCACAAATGAAAGGAATATTTCATAGCCTGGCTCAACAAGCTCCGACACCTAAGGAATTTATGGTCCGTGCCAATCAGGCGCTGCGCTATTGTCTGGAGCGAGGATCTTTTATATCTGCGATCTATTTTGTTGTCGACTCACAGCAAAGAATGATTTACTATTCCCGGGCAGGCCACTGTCCTGTTCTTATGTATCGGGCAGCCAACCAGCAAGCAGAATATCTTGTAGACAAAGGGGCGGCGTTGGGAATGATTAGAGGGAATGATTATTCCAATTTTGTTGAGACCAATTCAATATCATATAGCAGTGGCGATGTCATGGTACTATATACAGACGGGATCACAGAGGCCAAGAGCCCGAAGGGTGAAGAATTTGGACTCGATCTTTTGAAGAAGCGAATTGCAGAAGTCACCATTCGCAATCCCAAGGAAATTCAGGAGCATTTAATAAAGAAGTTGTATGAGTATACGGGAACAGAAGAGATCAATGATGACTACACAACGATGATTGTGAAGTTCCGATAGTGAAGAAAAACATTAAAAAACCTAATCCGTTAAATACTTATGGTTCATATTAAACGATTACAGGAAGATGGAGCCGACATTCTGGCAGTTGTGGGCGAGATTGATGCCAGTTCATCCATTGAACTTGATCTTGCCATAGCGAAGAGCGTTGGGGAGGGATCAACAAAAATTCTGGTCGACTGTAGCGCGCTGGAATACATTTCTTCTGCGGGCCTTGGAGTATTCATGTCATACATCGAAGAATTTCGGGATAAGCAGATTCGGATGGTTCTTTTCGGTATGAAAGAGAAAGTCGCAAACACTTTTCAAATTCTTGGGCTATCAGATTTGCTTAACATCAGTACCAATAAACAAGAGGCAAAGAAACTATTACATGAGCTATCAGTATAAAATAAACTGTAGCCTTGAGAACCTCAAAGGCATGCGTGACTTCGTAAGGAAGTCGCTGCGAAGCCATGTTGTTTCAGATGTGGAATTGAATGAAATCATTCTAGCCCTGGATGAGATGTGTTCGAATCTTATCATCCATGCGCATCAATGCAATGCAGACCACCATCTTGAGTTGCACATCCAGGTGCCGGAAAAAAGCAAATTGGTCTTTGAAATCATGGACGATGGCGTCATGTTTGATATCAATCGCTTTCATGAACCAGAGATTGACAACCTTATTCACGATAAACGCAAAGGAGGCCTTGGCATCCGACTGGTTAAATCCATTATGGATGAAGTACATTACGGCACCCGCCAAGGCCGCAATGTGTGCACGCTTATAAAAAAATTGGCTAGGTACCCTCATTGACTGCCCACACCTCGTATTTTTGCACGTTTTAAGAATCAAAGAATCGTGCGCACGGCCTTATTCATTCTATTTTCGGTATTAATTGGTCAGGCCATGGGGCAAGCACCTAAGGCTCCCAAACCTATCGTGCTTTTTTGGGTAAAAGAAACGCCAGTGTATACGGATGAGTTCATGTATCTCTATAAAAAGAATCACTTAAAACAAGATGATTATACCGAAGGGAAGATCAATGAGTATCTCAACCTATTGGTCAACTTCAAACTAAAGGTCACAGAAGCCAACGCCCGGGGACTTGATACCACGGCTGCATTTCAGAAAGAATTTAAGTCGTACAGTGACGAATTAAAAAAGCCATACATCGCCGAAAATGGGGAGCTTGACCGGTTGACCAAAGAAGCTTATCAACGATTGCAAGAAGAGGTTAAAGCCTCGCACATTTTGATCTCCATGCAACCTGATGCGAGACCAGAGGATACATTGATTGCGTATAATAAAATCGCAGCCATCAGAGCAAGGATCATGGATGGAAAGGACTTTGAAAGAATGGCGAGTGAAATTTCAGAGGATCCTTCGGCAAAGTCGAATGGAGGGAGTCTTGGCTATTTTACTGCCCTTCAAATGGTGTATCCTTTTGAACAGATGGCCTACTCGCTGAAAGTGGGAGAAATTTCACCACCGGTTCGTACCCGGTTCGGATATCATTTGATAAAAGTTACTGATCGCAGACCAGCCCGCGGTGAGGTTGAGGTTTCGCACATTATTTTAAGATCCGGAGCGGACGATAACACAAAGGTCAGGAATAAGATTTTTGAAATCTTTGAACAACTCCAGGGTGGCAGAAATTGGGATGATCTTTGCATGGAGTTTTCCGATGATGCAGCAACCAAAAATTCTGGCGGACGACTCAGACCATTTGCTGTTGGTACCTTGGCAGGGGTACCTGAGTTTGAAGCCGTGGCATTTTCTCTCAAGCAACCGGGGGAAATCTCAGATCCTTTTCAGTCATCCTACGGATGGCATATCGTGCGACTGGAAAAAAAGATACCACTTCCGGCCTTTAGCGAGGTAGAGACATCACTCAAGCGCAAGGTAGGACGTGACGAGCGATTGAAATTGGCAGATCTTAAGCTTTTGGAAGAGAAGAAGAAACAGTACAAATTCATTGAGGATGCCGAGGTGTTAAAATGGTTCCTTGATCATGCTGATTCTAACTTGCAAAAAGGAAAGTGGAACTTCAATGGTGAGGAGGCTTTCAAGTCAAGGAAGCTTTTCTTAGTTCAAGCGATTAGTTATGGTGCTGAGGAATTTGGTATGTTCATTCAAAAGAATCAAAATGTAACAAGCCTGGCGGGAATGACCTATATGTTGCAGTTGTACAATCAGTTTGTAGAAGTGAAGATCAATGAAGCAGAGGAAATAAGATTGAAAACTGAGAACCCAGAATTCAGGACTTTATTGACGGAGTACAGGGAAGGCATTCTCCTCTTCACGATTATGGAGCAAGAGGTTTGGAATAGAGGTTCGGGAGATTCTTTGGAGTTAAAGAGAACATATGAACAGAATAGGGAGAAATATAAAGCTGGAGAACGTGCGCGGTCGAGAATTTTTTCCAGTACAGACAAGAAATTCCTGGATGAGATAAAGAAGAAGGTTGCAGCGGGAGATTCGCTGAGAGTGGATGACCTCAAAAGATTCAAGTCCATTGCGCCATGGCGGAACTTTGAAAGAGGGGAGAGCAAGGTGGTGGACAAGGTCACATGGTCAATGGGGCTTCACGATGTTCAATTGGATGAAACCTACTATCTTGTTGAAATTCAACGTTTGATACCCTTGGGGATCAAGACTTTTGAGGAAGCCCGTCCTCAGGTAGTTTCAGATTACCAGTTAGCATTGGAGAATAAATGGATTGAGGAACTAAGGCTCAAATATCCGGTAAGGTTTAATAATAAGGGCAGGAAACTCGTTGTGGGAGAACTGGTAAGAAAATGAAAAGCAGAGCAGAAAATCGGATCGCACAACTCTTTACCATTTTGATCATGGCACTCCTATTGATGCAATGTGATCTCATCAAAGTGAAAAAGGAAGAGAAGGTTACCGTGCCAGTTCGAAAAGCAGTGGCCAGGGTGAATGATAAATACCTTTATCAAGATGAATTGGCAGGCATTGTAAATCAAAACTCCACGGCAGATGACAGTGCGGCGCGGATAACAACCTATATTAATAGCTGGATACGAAAGCAATTGCTCATTGAAGAAGCAATGAAGCGCATCAACATCAATGAGGCAGAGGTTGAGCGCAAGGTACTTGACTATCGATACAGCCTGATCGGTTATGAATACCAGAACTACTATATCCAACAACATCTTAATGACAGCATTTCCGAACAAGACATTGAAGGATATTACAAAAAGCATTTGGATAATTTTATTTTAAAGCAAAATATTGTCAGAGGCACCTATATTAAAGTACCCAAGACCGCACCACGGACGGGGAAAGTGAAGGACATGATATTCTCCAGTAAAGAAAAAGATCAGAACGAACTTAAGTCATATTGCCTCAGTTTTTCTGTAGCCTATCATTTGAGCGATAGTTCCTGGATACCCTTTGACAAGTTGGTGGTCAATTCACCATTGGTAGAGATACCGAATAAGATCCAGTTTCTACAAACAAACCCTTTTTATGAAACCAATGACGGCGACTTCTTTTATTTTCTAAAAGTGGATGACTATAAAATTTCCGATAACATTTCGCCGTTAGAATTCGTGAAAGAAGACATACGGAATATTCTCTTAAATAAAAGAAAAGTGGAACTTGCAAGAATATTGGAAGATGAAGTGTATGAAAACGCGGTCAAACAGAAGAATTTTGAGATTTTTAATCAGTAGCCTACTGCTGATGGGGGTATGGCCAAGTTGCCGTGCGCAAGAAACTAAAGGCTTTGTGGCGGACAAAATTATCGCCAAGGTTGATAATTACATCGTGTTGCGATCAGAGCTTGAGGGGTCCTATCAGAACTATTTGGCAAATGGGGGCACCGCTTCAGAAGAGTCTAAATGTGGCCTTTTCAGCCAACTGGTAATCAACAAACTGCTGGTTGCCAAAGCTGAAATAGACTCAATCCTTGTCACCGATCTGGAGGTAGATAACAATACAGATCAGCGCATGAACATGATCCTGCAGAACTCTGGCAATTCCCCTGAGCAACTCGAACGGACCTATGGTAAATCGCTGGATCAGATCAAGTTGGAATTGCGCGATCAAATACGTGAACAATTGCTTGGAAATGAGATGCAACGAAAGATCACCAAGGACCTCACAATAACTCCGGCAGAAGTAAAACGGTTCTTTAGCCGGATACCGTCAGACAGCCTTCCTTTTTATTCGGCCGATGTGCAGGTAGGTCAAATTGTGAGGACTGCGAAAGTCAACCAGACCCAGGAGTATGAAACGAAAAAACGGCTAAGCGATCTTCGGGATCGGATTTTGGCAGGTGAAAGTTTCAATGACCTGGCCAAAAAATATTCAGAAGACCCTAGCGCTCAATTCAACAATGGAGAGATGGGTTATGTAGGACGTGGGGCTATGGTTCCGGCATACGAGGCCACAGCTTTCAGAATCAAAGTAGGCGAAATTTCCCAACCATTTAAATCAGACTTTGGTTTCCACATTCTGCAGCTTATTGACCGCCGTGGAAATGAATACAATTCCCGCCACATTTTGATATCAGCAGTACCCTCGAAGGCAGACATAGTGAGTGCGGAAAAATTCCTGGACAGTCTCCGTCGGAAAGTAGTGAAGGACAGTATTAAGTTTGAAACAGCAGCTAAGGAATTTTCAGACGATCAAAGGACAAAGGGATTTGGCGGCTTTTTTGCAGATCAGGATGGAGGCACAAAAATTTCTATTAAGGATCTCGACCCAGTGGTATACTTCACCATTGACAGTATGAAGGAAGGGACGGTCAGTAAACCCATCACCTATCGAACCGACGACGGGAAGGATGCTGTCAGGATTTTGTACTTTAAACGGCGACTTCCACCTCATCAGGCTAACTTAGCGGATGATTGGCATCGCATTCAAGGGGCTGCGATGGGCCAGAAGAAAGACAAAGTGATGGATAAATGGTTTACCAAAGCACGTCTGGATGTGTTCATTAAAATAGACCCCGCCTATAAGAAATGCGGAATTACTGAATAAAATTTTTTAGCTACCGTATAGAATTGTTAATAACTTCCGCTGAAGGTAATCCAAGAAGGAATGCAAAAATTTTCCAATGATGTAGAGGCCGCCAATGTGTTGGCAGAATCCTATAAAAAACTGAAAGCCGAAATCGCCAGGGTCATTATTGGGCAAGATGACGTTGTGCGCCTGGTCCTCACGGGCATTTTCTGCCAAGGGCATTCCCTTCTGGTAGGGGTGCCGGGACTTGCGAAAACATTGCTTGTTCAAACGATTGCCAATGCACTTGATCTTCAGTTCAAACGCATTCAGTTTACTCCTGATCTCATGCCGTCTGATATCGTTGGCGCAGAGACGATGGATAAGGAACGCAATTTTCATTTTGTCAAAGGACCTGTTTTTGCTAACATTGTTTTGGCCGATGAAATTAACCGTACGCCTCCTAAGACACAGGCAGCGCTGCTTGAGTCCATGCAGGAGTATTCCGTTACCATCTCAGGGCAGAGATATGATTTGCCTAGGCCTTTTTTTGTGCTTGCCACCCAAAACCCCATTGAGCAGGAAGGAACTTACCCACTTCCCGAAGCACAACTTGATCGGTTCATGTTCAATATTTTCCTTGACTACCCTTCCTACCAGCAGGAACTCGATATCGTGAAAATGACGACCGCAGATGATATTGCTACCGTAAGTAAAATTTTATCAGCGGAAGACATTCAGTACTTTCAGCACCTTGTAAGGAGGGTGCCAATCGCAGACAACGTGGTGGAGTATTCCGTAAAATTGAGCCACCTCACGCGGCCTGGCCGCAACGGTTCAGTGATTGCAAATGATTATCTGGAATGGGGAGCGGGTCCGCGTGCATCTCAGTTCCTTGTGCTAGGAGCCAAATGCAATGCGCTTCTCAATGGAAAATATTCTCCTGACATTGAAGATGTGAGGGCAGTCGCAAGTGCAGTGCTTCGTCACCGAATTGTGCGCAACTTCAAAGCAGAAGCTGAAGGGGTCACTGTTGAAGGTATTATCGAAAAACTTGTTGCGGGAATGAATTAGCTCAGCCTTCCTTAAACCTTCTTACCATTGCCATTGTAAATCCAAGCATCAATATGAGGGTGCCCATCCAAAGGACGTTGATATAGGGTTTTTCCATTGCTTTAATGATTACCCAGTCTTTCTGACGCCCTTGAAGGCCTAGCGTGAATTCGTTGGTTTCAGGATGGATATTAAGCAATGTGACTCTTACCCCCAATTCCCCTACTTCGGTTGGAATTCTTCCAACTTCACTGCGATCCTTTATCAGAAAGATCGGCTCGGCATGGTAGCTGGAGTGTTCACCGTCAATCTTAATATTAGCCTTCACCGCAACATCATTCTCAGTCATCACAAGCCCTGGGATTTCGTCCATACGTTCCACTTTTTCAAGGACTGAGACATAGTCGTTCACGAAAAATTGCTGACCGATTTTTACCCTGACTTCTTCCATCTTGCTCCACTCAGGTTCTGTCTCACGGTTCATGGTTGATGATACGTGGGTATAGAGATCCTTGGTAAGCCCACGGCTTATGTCAGGGGATGGGAGGATGCCGCCCATGCTCGGATTGAGTTGTATTCGCGGAAAAAGAGAAGCTGTTATTTTGTCCCCTTGTCGCAGTTGAATCTCATAAAAGATGTTCTCCGGATAAATCTCAAAAGTGTCCTTCGCATTGAATATTTTTTTGTTCTCAAAAACAATGTTATTCTTGGCTACCACTTTGTAGGGGTCATCTGTTGTATAAACCTCATTGCGTTTGACGTAACCTGCTTTATGCCGAGGCTCCAGCCTTTCACCCAGGAACTCAATATTGTAGTCGGCCATGGTGCGAGGCTCATTGATAAAAAGAAGTAGGTTATCGCGGTTAAATTCAGTTCCCTGTTCCTTGTTGTAAAGGAGACCAGTGTTATTGAGGGAGACGACTTTTGAATAACCCGCCGAAAATAGAATGCCAATCAGGATCAAACCCACGCCTATGTGAGCAATGGCACCACTGGAGAGATTTGGATTTATCCTCCACACATTCATCATCACTTTTATATTTGAGATGATGATATAAAATCCCGCAAATAGCAACGCTATATACACTGGCTCGGGCCGGGCCAGGGCCATGACGATGCCAAACAGGATTAATGTAACCAATATGGGAAGAAGGAATTCCTGCTTAAGTTTCTCTTTCTCAATTCTTTTCCACCAAAAAAATTGTGCGGTACCTGATAGGAGTGCTACCGCTACAGCAAACCACAATTGAAATTTTGAATAGAAGGCAATCTGATTCGCTGGGGGCGCCAGATTAGAAGTCACACCAAAGATTTCCAGCACCTTATTGTAGACGGGAATTGAAGTGGGCACGAGCACCTGGAAGCCCATGAGGCATAGTGTGGTAGCACCCAGAAAGATCCAGAACTCCCTTGAGTATGTTGACGTTTCTTTTTCAGACGATGGAATTTCTTTCCACCGGGCCGACACCAGGGCAATGGCAGCGATGGTAAAAAACAAAAGGTATATCAGCAATTGGCCTGAGAGCCCCAAATCTGTAAATGAGTGAACGGAGGCGTCACCCAGGATGCCGCTTCGGGTGAGGAAGGTTGAGTACAGAATAAGCACAAATACTGCGATAACAAGGATGATTGAAAGCTTCAGTGCTGTCTTGCTGTTCTTATAAGTGATCATGGTGTGCAATGATGCAATGAGGATAAGCCATGGGACATAAACCGCATTCTCTACAGGATCCCAATTCCAGTAACCACCAAAGCTTAGGGTCTCATATGCCCAGTAGCCTCCCATCAGGATGCCAAGACCAAGGATCGCTCCTCCCAGGAGCGTCCAGGGCAAGGCTGGTTTGATCCATTCCACATATTTTTTTTGCCATAGTCCGGCCATGCAAAAAGCAAATGGCACCAGGGTGAGGGCGAAACCAAGAAAAAGGGTCGGGGGATGGATCACCATCCAGTAGTTCTGAAGCAATGGATTTAATCCATTTCCATCCTTGGGAATAAAATCAGGCTGGATTTTAAAAATAGGATCATCCATTGCATCACGAAGGAGAATGAAAGGGGAGCTTCCAAGTTTAAGACTAATCCCCGGGATCACAACCCCAAGAATCATGGAGGCCAGGAACACCTGTACGAGGGCGAAAATAGTCATGACGGGAGCCTCCCAGGAGCGCTGAGTTAACATCAGGGCGATGCCAAGCACAGCCTGCCAAAACATCCACAGCAAAAAACTCCCTTCCTGACCTTCCCAGAAACAAGAGACCATATATTGGCCTGGAAGATGTAGAGAGGAGTGGGCATATGCGTAGTGATACTCGAAATAGTGTTGGTAAATGATGGTAAACAGCGAAACGACGATCCCCAATACTGCAATGGAATGGAGAATAAATCCGGTCCGGCCATTCAAGATCCAATGCCGGTGGATTGACAGATCGGATGCGCTCGTGGCTTTCCAATAGGAAAATGAGGTTACCAACGCCGTGACGAACGAGGTGATGACAAATAGATGACCTAGGTTACCGATGAAGTAATGAAACATACCGCAAAGTAACTAAGAAGTAACTAAAGCGTAGCGTTAAGCTTTTGTTCCTGGTATTTGGAGGGGCACTTTAAAAGAATTTTGTCTGCGACAAACTGACTGCCATGATAGCTGCCAATCACTACTACTTTTTCTGAACGGGTAAAATCTGGAGGCATCGGCTCGTTGTAGTAAACCTGTTGTTCTTTCTTGTTTTCATCCAACAGGATAAAGGAGAAAGAAAGATTGTCTGGGCTTTTTTCAAGACCGACAATTTCTCCACTACCGTCTTTCTTAAGTTCGCCAACCACATGAATACCGCTTTTGTTCCCCATAGAGGCCATTTGATAAGCCTGATCAAAAGTGACATAAGTACTGGCATCGCCAGCGGTGGAAATGATGATTGCAATGGCTGCTGCAATGACTACAATGGCGATAATGTGCGATTTCTTCATGGGACGGGACTCAATCGCTCAAATTTACGATCCAAAAAGATTCTTTCAACCATCCTTTTGGTCACAGCGTCAGGGACGGCTGTTTTCATCCAGTTTTTTCTCTAAACGAGCGGTTTTTCGGTCAATCGTGATGAGATAAGCCACCAGGCCAATCAAAATCACCAAAAGGATTGATACGAGAACGTAAATTTTTCCTTCAGCGCGCAAGCCGTCTGCCATTTCCACTTCCTGGGAGAATGCGGGAATGGCAACCAAAAGCGCAAAGAAGACACTACTTATTTTTTTCATATTCCAAATCAAGAATTTTTTCTTCGGCACGATGAAGTCGAACGCGCACAGAGGCAATCCAAACGCCTAACAAAATCCAACCAATCACGGCAGGGTAAAAGACCATTCGCATGTTATTGTCGAGATCGTACATGTTGAAGCCTGGGTTGCCACCGTTGCCCGGGTGCATTGAGCTCGTCAGGCGTGGTATAATAAAAATCAAAGGGACCATCGCGGCAAAAGCAAAAATGTTATACACCGCACTGAGCCGCGCCCGCTGTTCTGAATTTTCAAGAGACCCGCGAAGAACAAAGTAGGCGACATAAATTAAAGTAGCAATGGCAGCGCCATTTTGTTTGGGATCGCCATGCCAGGGGGAGCCCCAGGTGTAGTTGGCCCAAATCATTCCCGTGACGATGCCGAGGAGACCAAAAACGAGGCCTGTATTAGCAAACTCTACAGAAATAATATCAGAATCTTGTGATGGTTTTCTCAAGTATTGAATTGCATACCAGGTTGACACTAAAAACATCAACACCATGCCAAACCACATCGGAACATGAAAATACAAAGCGCGTATCGTCTCATTGACAATGGTAAGACGAGGCACCTCCAGAAGAAATCCACCCGCAATCGTGTAGAGCAACAGTATTACTGATAAAATTTTCCACCAGGATTTTTTCATTGGAGCCCGCAAAGGGGGAAAGCTTTTTAACTCCGCCAAATATAGGGGAAGAGCAAATAAGAAACGGCGGTGACCAGGAGATTTATCGCTGCCAGCGTAAGTAATTCATCCAGACTTGAAGCACGATCCAGTCCATCAATGCAGTTTTTCGTGATTTTTATAGACATGAGTAAAATGCCAATGATGACAGGAAAACTTAGTACGGCCATGACCACACTGCTGTTATTAGTTTTAGAAGCGAGTGCAGAAAGAATTGATAGGGAAGCCGAGAATCCGTAAGCCGCAAGCGCCAAAGTAAGAAAGAATAAGGGAGCGTCTTGTATTGGATTGGTCAATAATAAAGAAAAGAACAAAAACCCAGCACCGCAGATTCCTGAACACAAAAGGAAACCATAGAATATCTTAGAAAGAATGATGTCGGTGGGTGCGGCCAGACTGTACAAATAAATTCCAGATCCTGATTTTTCCTGAATGAAACTTTTAGCGATCGCATTTACCAAGACAGAAAGAAGTGCAATCCAAAATAAGGCACTCCAAATACCTGGAGCGCTCATCGCATTTTGTAGACCCAGTGTAATGTAATTGATAAAAACCAGGCATATCAGATACAAAAGCAAGCTTATGGCAACGGATTTTTTCCGTATCTCCAAGCGAGCTTGTAAAAGAAACAATTCTTTCAAGAGCCTGCAGGAATAATTTGGTAGCGAAAAGATTTAAATGAAATGATTATGGTGATGATAATTGCTGACAGTATGAGACAGGTAAGCAACACAACAGATAGCTTGGGCCAAACAGGCTTGCTATAGGGCGTGAGGCCTTCAATAACCTGGATACTTTCTACAGTAGCCAATGCGCGCTGCGACGAGTATTTTTTTTCGAAAAGCTCTGTAGATACCCGATAAAGCCCTGACAAATCCATAATCAGAACATCTCCAACTTTAGCCGAAGTATATTTTCCATGCGATATTTTGAACTTCAGCGTATCCAACTTTTTGATTTCGATATCAAGGGCGGCAATCATCTTTTCATAGAGTGCCCTATTTTCGAGGTCACGCTTCTTGATGTAGTCATTTGAACTAAAGTAATTAATTATGCCCTTTTGTAGCTTGGGGAGAAGGGCATTGTCTGACACCCGAACGGATATAACGACAATGATTTTATTTTTCTCCTCCATCTGTTGTGACATGGGTGTGAGTGCAGAAATAATTTTGAAGTCTCTTAATTGGGCTGCATCTTCAAGTGTCAGATTTAGTGTAGCTGACAAATAATCATGATCCTTATCCTTAATGTGAGTGCTAAGATTTTCGGCTAATCTGAGAGAATAGGACTCGCTTAGAATATCAGACTGGATGATCATTTTGCTCTCATACGTTTTTGAAGAGAACCAAAAATAGGCCAGGCCCATACCGACTGTTAAGGTTGTAATGAGCAGGATGATTTTTAAATTTTCAATGAATAGACGAATGAGGTAGGCGAAGGTCTTGGAAAGGTCAATGGTTTCAGAAGGTCGGGATGTTTCCATGAATTTTTTTAAGTAACCTGCGAAAATAAATACTTTTGCAGTCACTCTACCTTTAAAAGACCTTTTTTATCCAAAAAATGACTTATCAAGTCCCCGTTCTCGTTACTGGAGCAGCCGGCTTCATCGGATTCCATTTAGCAAAAAAGCTATTGGATGCAGGTGGTCGGGTAATTGGTCTTGATAATCTGAATGACTATTATGATGTAGAGCTGAAACGCAGCAGACTTAAGCTATTGCAAAATAACCCTTATTTTAAATTCATACAGATTGATTTGAAAGACAAGAAGGAGCTTGATCAACAATTTCGAGAGCAACATTTTGAAGCGGTGATCAATTTGGCAGCACAGGCGGGGGTTCGGTATTCCATCACAAACCCCTATGCATATCTTGACAGCAACCTCATCGGTTTTCTAAATGTTCTTGAGGCATGCCGCCATTCCTCAGTCAAACATCTAATTTATGCTTCCTCTAGTTCAGTATATGGGGCCAATAAAAAAATGCCCTTTTCTACACATGATAACGTAGATCATCCGTTGGCGTTGTATGCGGCTTCCAAGAAAGCAAATGAATTGATGGCGCATGCCTATTCAAACCTGTATCATCTGCCAACCACCGCCCTTCGCTTTTTTACGGTCTATGGTCCTTATGGTCGGCCGGACATGGCTTTGTTCATCTTTACAAAAGCGATCCTGGAGGGCACCCCCATTGACGTGTACAATTTTGGGAAAATGAAACGTGACTTTACGTATGTGGACGACATTGTGGAAGGGATTGTGAGACTAATACCCAAGGTACCTGCGGGAGACAAAAATTGGAATGCTCAAAACCCCGATCCGTCTTCAAGTTTTGCACCCTATCGCGTATTTAACATTGGAAACAACAAGCCCATTGAATTACTCAGATTTATTGAATGTTTAGAAGAAAAATTGGGCAGGAAAGCCATCAAAAATTTTCTTCCTCTTCAGGATGGAGATGTCGAGGAGACTTATGCGGATATTAGTGATCTTGAACAGGAGATCGGGTTCCGGCCTTCTACATCGATTGAATCAGGGATTGGTAGCTTTGTGGAATGGTATAAGGAGTATTATCAAATCAAAAGGAAATAATGGACAAAGTAGGGATTATCGGGTTGGGTTATGTTGGACTCCCCCTTGCGGTTGAATTTGGTAAAGTCATGGAGACGGTAGGGTTTGATATTGACAAGCAAAGAATTAACGAACTTGTCGGAGGGTATGATAGAACAAGAGAAGTGACCCACGATGAGTTGAAGCAGTCCACAAATCTTTTGTGTTCTTCAGATCCGGCTGATCTTTCAGGGGTCAACTACTTTATTGTTACTGTTCCAACGCCAGTGGATGCATACAAACAACCAGACTTAAGGCCCCTGGTCAGTGCTAGTAAGACGGTTGGACAAGCATTGAAGAAAAATGACATCGTCATTTACGAATCCACCGTCTATCCAGGGTGCACAGAAGAAATATGTGTACCCGTGTTGGAACAAGTAAGCGGACTAAAATTTAATCGGGATTTTTTCTGTGGCTATTCACCTGAAAGAATCAATCCCGGTGATAAGCAGCACAGGGTCACTACGATAAAGAAGATAACCAGTGGCAGCACCCCGGAGATCGCACAAAAAGTTGATCAATTGTATCGAAAGATAATTATTGCCGGTACGCACCTGGCATCATCCATCAAAGTGGCAGAGGCCGCCAAAGTGATCGAGAATTCGCAACGTGACATTAATATTGCTTTTGTCAATGAACTAGCGCTTATTTTTGAGAGGATCGGAATTGATACACACGACGTATTGAAAGCGGCAGGCACAAAATGGAATTTTCTTCCCTTTAAACCAGGTCTTGTTGGAGGTCATTGTATTGGGGTAGACCCCTACTATCTTACCCATAAAGCTGAAGGCCTTGGTTATCGTCCCGAAGTCATACTTTCAGGCCGCAGGATAAATGACAACATGGGAACTTATATAGCAAGCCGGATTATTAAGTTAATGGCGCAGCATGAGCAGCCAATAAAGGGTGGAAGGATTTTAGTGTTGGGATTGACCTTTAAAGAAAATTGTCCTGATATCCGAAATAGTAAAGTGGTGGATGTCATAGAGGAACTAAAAAGTTATGGAACGGAGGTCGACATCTATGACCCGCACGCCGATCCACAAGAGGTTCGGCACGAATATAAAATATCATTGATTGAAACTCTGGAAAAGCAATACCATGCGATCGTGCTTGCCGTAAGTCATGATGAGTTCATGGACTTGCCGTGGGGAAAAATCCGGACTGAGAAAACAGTTGTTTATGATGTGAAGGGATTTCTTGACAAATCTCTTGTAACGGCAAGATTATAAAATGAGTCTATCTAAAGTTTTAGTGACCGGTGGTATTGGCTTTATTGGCATTCACACTGTCGTAGAGTTGGTACTTGCCGGGGTGGAGCCCATTATTGTAGATGATTTGTCAAGAAGCGATCTCAGTTTACTGGAAGGGGCCGAAAAAATTCTTAATAAAAAAGTCACGTTTCATAAAGTCGACTGCAAAGATGCAGAACGCCTTCGAATGATCTTTGTTGAGCACCCTGAGATTACCAGTGTCATTCATTTTGCGGCATTTAAATCTGTGAACGAATCAGTGCAAAATCCTCTTTTGTACTATCAAAACAATATTGGCTCATTGTTGACTTTGCTCGGCGTGATGAAGGAGTGTTCCGTCAACAAGCTCATTTTTTCTTCCTCTTGCACAGTGTACGGACAGCCGGATGAAATTCCTGTCACCGAGGATGCGCCGTTCAAGAAGGCCGAATCAGCTTACGGAAGATCTAAGCAGATGTGCGAACAAATTTTGGAAGATGAGATAAGGGCTTGGAAACAGTTGCATGTGATTTCGCTTCGATACTTTAATCCGATCGGTGCACACCCATCAGGTCTTATTGGTGAATTACCGATCGGTGTTCCTACCAACCTTGTTCCTTTCATCACGCAAACGGCCATTGGGAAGAGGGAGAAGTTGATTGTATTTGGTGATGACTATCATACCCCGGATGGAAGTTGCCTTCGCGATTTTATCCATGTAGTGGACCTGGCATTGGCGCATGTTAAGGCATTTCAAAAAATTGATGAATTACCTCAACGTTTCAATGCGATCAATCTTGGATCCGGTGTACCTGTTTCGGTTTTGGAACTTGTCAAAACATTTATACGAGTAACCGGGGTTCCTTTGAACTATTCGATTGGACCTAGAAGAGCCGGGGATATTGAGAAAGTTTATGCTGATCCGAGAAATTCTTTCGCGCTGCTTAATTGGAATACGGAGCGAAATACGGAAGAGGCGTTGAAGGATGCATGGAATTGGGAGAAAAAACTGAACAAATGAGTCCTATTAAAATGGTCGATTTGCATGGCCAATACCTCCAAATTAAACAGGAGGTGGATGCGGCCATTCAAAATGTACTGGATGCTACAGATTTCATTCAAGGGCGGGCTGTCAAAGGCTTTGAAAGCAAACTTTCAAGCTACCTTGGAGGTGCACAAGTCGTTTCCTGTGGCAATGGAACCGACGCCCTGCAAATAGCCATGATGGCACTTGATTTCAAACCGGGAGATGAAGTCATTCTCCCGGCTCATACCTACGTTGCAGTGGCAGAGGTAATCGCTCTGTTGAAACTCGTTCCCATTTTTGCTGATGTGGATTCCAATTCATTTACGCTGGATGTCAGAAAAGTGGAGGAGCTCATTACAAAAAGAACAGTTGCGATTGTGCCCGTACATCTGTATGGTCAATGTGCGGATATGAATCCGATATTAATGCTTGCAAAAAAATTCAATCTATATGTCATTGAGGATGCTGCACAAGCCCTTGGGGCAGATTATTTCCTTTCTAACGGACAGAAGAGGAAGGCTGGTACTCTTGGTGTGGTAGGGACAACGTCATTTTTTCCCTCAAAGAATCTTGGCGCTTTTGGAGATGGCGGCGCAATCTTTACGAGTGATCCCGAGCTGGCTGAAAAAATACGAATGATTGCCAATCATGGACAACGGAAAAAATATCATCACGATCTTGTTGGAGTAAACAGTCGACTTGATACCATTCAGGCAGCCATCCTTAATGTGAAGCTTTCAAAGCTTGATCAATACAGTCAAAAGCGACTGGCGGTTGCTGATTTCTACGACTCCGATTTGAAAGGATTGTCATTTATAAAAATCCCACACAGGGTCGCTTATTCTTCGCATATATTCCATCAATACACGATTGTCACGCGGGGGATCAATCGAGATGAACTTAAGGCCTATTTGGAGAAGAGGGATATTCCGACAATGATTTATTATCCTGTACCATTGCATTTGCAGAATGCTTATCGTCGCGTTGACTCTGGGTCATTTGAAGTAACAGAAAAGTTGTCTGAAACTGTGCTTTCACTTCCCATTCATACCGAGATGGATGAAGACCAGTTGTCTTATATTTGCGAGTCCATTAAAAGTTTTGTGCGTTCATGACTCAACCGACTTCTTTTTTTTCGCACGAGACGGCAGTGATCGATACAGGCTGTGAAATCGGTGAGGGGACCAAGATTTGGCACTTTACACACATTATGCCGAATTGCCGTATTGGAAAAAATTGTAACCTGGGACAGAACGTGGTAGTGTCTCCAGAGGTTTTTTTGGGCGACAATGTCAAGGTGCAAAACAATGTTTCAATCTATACAGGCGTGACGTGCGAGAACGATGTCTTCCTGGGACCTTCCATGGTCTTCACGAACGTCACGAACCCACGCAGCGCCGTGAATCGAAGGGGTAAATATGAGAAGACGCTTGTAAAAAAAGGAGCTACCATTGGTGCCAATGCAACCATCCTGTGTGGCATCACCATCGGTGCCTTTGCCTTTGTTGGGGCAGGAGCTGTTGTTACAAAGGATGTTGCGGATTATGCTTTGGTGATGGGAAATCCGGCGAGACAAACAGGTTGGATCAGCGAGTTTGGGCATACGCTTCGATTTAATAAAGAAGGACTTGCAGTCTGCGTTGAATCAGAAGAAAAGTATAGACTCATGGGTGGCTGCATAACAAAAGTGTAGTTCATATTTTTAGCTGGCCACGATCATCACTATGTTTCTGGCATCTTGGTTATCTTTGTAAAGAAGGACACTTTTGATGTCTACCAAAATTGTATTTGAAAGTAAGCGAATGAAGAGTATAGCATTAATTGGTGCCGCAGGATATATTGCTCCACGACATTTGCAAGCCATTCGCGACACTGGAAACATTTTGGTTGCCGCTTTGGATAAATCCGACACGGTGGGTGTTCTGGATTCGTATTTTCCAAATGCAGATTTTTTTACTGAGTTTGAAAGGTTTGACCGGCATTTGGATAAACTGAGAAGACAAGGCAAGGGCGTAGATTACGTCAGTATTTGCTCACCAAATTATCTGCATGACTCGCATATTCGATTTGCTTTGCGTCAAGGGGCCCATGCTATTTCCGAAAAGCCATTGGTATTGAATCCCTGGAATCTTGATGCGCTGGCGAATTTAGAGAAAGAAACCGGAAAAAGGGTGTATACCATTCTGCAACTCAGACTTCATCCCGCCATTCAGCAGTTAAAGCAAGAAATTGATTCGACGAAGGGAAAGCACTTTGAGGTCGAATTGAAATACATCACCTCCCGGGGTAATTGGTACCAGCGTAGTTGGAAAGGAGATGAGTCTAAATCTGGAGGTGTTGTTACCAATATAGGAATTCATTTCTTCGATATGCTGCTTTGGATTTTCGGGGCAGTCGTTGAAAATAAGCTTGTAGAAATTGAGGATGACCATGCTTCGGGAATCCTGGAGTTGCAGAAGGCGACGGTTAAGTGGTTCCTGAGCATAAATTCAGATCACCTTCCGGAAGAGACCCGGGCAAAGGGTAAGCGGACACATCGGTCGTTGGAAATAGAAGGTAAAGCGGTTGAATTCAGCGATGGATTTACAGAACTGCATACGAAGTGCTATGAGCACATTCTTGCCGGAAGGGGTTTTGGAATTGAAGAGGCCCGGGTGTCGATAGAAACCGTTTATCAACTAAGAAAAGCAAAATGACGATAACAAAAACGTCCTTTGAAGGGCTTCTCATAGTTGAACCAAAAATATTTGACGATAATCGCGGGCATTTTTATGAGTCCTATAACAAAAAGACTTTCCATGATTCCGGGATAGACATTGAGTTTGTACAAGATAATCAATCCAGTTCCGTAAGAGGCGTTTTACGAGGACTCCATTTTCAGCGACCCCCTTTTGCACAAGTCAAACTAGTACGTGTCCTTTCTGGTGTCATTCAGGATGTGGTGGTGGACCTCCGTAAAAACCAGTCTACCTTTGGAAAATACTACTCCCTTGAACTTTCAAACCAGAACAGAAAACAACTTTTGGTGCCGACGGGTTTTGCTCACGGTTTTTTAGTTCTTAGTGAGCATGCAGATGTCTTGTATAAATGTGATTCATTTTATCGCCCGGAGGCAGAGGGCGGTGTTCGATATAATGATGCCCGACTTGCCATTGAATGGCAAATGGGAAACATGAAAAGGATTGTGGCGGATAAGGACTTAAGATTACCTGAGTTTTCGTCAGCTTTTATTTTCTAAGGGTCCAAATTGGTTCATGTTAAAAGCAACGATTGAAGATTTCAGACTTTTTACCTAATAAATTCTTAAGGAGCGGAATCGGAAAAAATTTCATTGCCCTCTCCTTCTGGCAGGTCACTAACTATGTGGCTCCTCTTATTGTAATGCCCTACCTTATCCGGACAGTTGGAACAGAAAAATTTGGGATCATTTCCCTCATACAAGCCATCAACTACTATTTCATAATCCTGGTGGACTATGGGTTTAGCGCCTTGACGGTTCGTGAAATTTCAATTCATCGAAATGACAAAGAAAAACTCGCCGAATTATTCAACAGAACACTTTTTACCAAGTTGATTCTGTGCATCATTTCTTTTTTGCTATTGTTTCTGATGGTGCAGGCCATTCCCAAATTTGAGGCATACAAAATGAGCTACCTGTCGGGATTCCTGTTGGTGTTGGGTCAAGCCCTTTTTCCAATTTGGTTTTTTCAGGGAATTGAGAAAATGAAATTTACAACTTACCTGAATGTGTTCTCCAAGCTCATGTATGTCATTTGTATTTTTACTTTCATAACTGAACCATCTTATTATTCATGGGTCCTGCCCATTCAGGGTATTACAGTGATCGTGGCAGGAATCGCCGGCATTATTGGTATATGCAGTCATTTCCAGATTAGAATAAGAATGCCGGGATTGAACTCAATGAAGTGGGAGCTAAAGCGCGGATGGCCGATTTTTATTTCCAATATTTCCGTGACGTTTTATAATAGCTCCCTTTATCTTATTGTCGGCTTTTCAGTGAGTGAAAAGCTGCTGGGTATGTACAGCATCGCCGAAAAGCTTTCTCAGGTGCTGCGACAAGTAGTGACTGTCTTTTCACAGGCAGTTTATCCCCAGGTATGTTTGCTGACTTCTCAAGGTCATCATTTGGTCCGTGCGCTTTGGAGAAACTTCGTGCCCCCCTTTGCGTTTGCCTTCTTTCTGCTTTGCCTGGCGGTGACAGTATTGGCACCCTATATCGTATTGATGATGGCCGGTGAATCGTCCGAAATAACTGTAGATTTGCTCCGGATATTGATCTGGGTTCCGTTTATTGTATTTTTCAATGTGCCATTCTTTCAAACTCTATTAGCCTATAATTTTAATAAAGACGTGATGCGTGTTTTAGTAGCATGCTCCATAGTGAGTGTTGTGATGGGTTATATATTGGTCGTGAGATTTTCCATTTATGGAGCCAGCTATACCCTTATCATGACTGAAGCTTTAATTGTTGTGAGCCTGGGATTGTTACTAGAAAGAAAAAGCGGGCATACGATTTTAACTAGTTGATGGATTATGAAATTGTATCAAAATAAGGCGACTGGTTATTTTTCTAATACCCGCAATGATATTATCAGCGTGTTGCCTTCAGGAAAAATTGATCGGTTGCTCGAGGTAGGCGCAGGAAGTGGCGATACTTTGGTGGAAATAAAGAAAAGGGGGCTTGCCAGTCACGTTACGGGTTTTGAACTCATGCGATTGCCAGGAACAAATCAGGAAAACAGTCTGATCGATACTTTTATTTATGGCGACCTTGACCGCATCGAAAGTGAGTTTCCTACTGCTTTGTTTGATGTTATTATTTGTGGCGATGTGCTGGAACACCTTGTGGATCCATGGGGTATTCTTTGGAAACTGACTTCCCTCCTGCAACCTGGCGGCACCGTGATCATAAGCTGCCCCAATGTTCGCCACTATCAGATGTTTTGGGCAATTTTTATCCGAGGATCATTTTTATATACCGACTATGGTTTATTGGACAAGACTCACCTCCGTTTTTTTTGCAGGAAAGATTTGCTATCCATGGTAGAGGGGGCGGGATTAGAGGCAAAGGAAGTAATACCAACTTTTAAGTTTTACAAAGGCTCCCGGGATTCTATATTGAACATGCTGACATTTGGAATCTTTGAGCAGTTTTTTGCCTTACAATATGTGATCTCCTCCAATCCAAAATCAACTTCTCTATGAACAGTGTTTGTATTGTTTTGGTCAATTACAACGGCCATGACGATACGGTAGAGTGTCTTGAAAGTGTATTGAAATCCAGTCATACAAATTTTCAGGTGGTGGTGGTTGATAATTCTGATTCTGAAAATTCACTACGTCAGCTTGCACGTTGGGCTGGTGGGGGTGTATATTCAATTCAATCAAAATTTCCTCAACTCGTTTTCCCTCTGGAAGGAAAGCCTGTCTCGAACAGAATTATTTCGCAAGCTGAATTGCTGCAATTGGAACAGCGGACAGATGAACGGATACTCTTTGTAAGAGCAAAGAGAAACCTTGGATTCGCAGCCGGCAACAACATAGCGATCCGGTATTTTAGCAAGACGAATCAATTTGATTTCTTATGGCTTTTGAACAACGACACGGTCATTCAAAAGGACACCCTGAGCAGCTTCGTTGATTATGCCAACGTGCTGAAGGCCACGGTAGGAATAATGGGAGGGAAACTTTTTCAATATTATAATCCTGAACACCTACAGGCGGTGGGAGGTATCTATTATAAATGGTTTGGCAAAATGCGGGAGATTGGCAGTGGTGGCCAGGACAAAGGTCAATGGGACAAAGGTACCTTTCGAATTGATTATGTGATCGGGGCCTCCATGTTTATTCGGAAAGAGTTTATCCAGTCCGTCGGTCCCATGGAGGAGGATTATTTCTTGTATTTTGAAGAACTCGATTGGGCCCTGCGCGGCAGAAAAAAGAATTGGGAATTAGCTTTTTGTCCAAAGGCAATCTTGTATCATAAACTCGGAGCAAGCACCGGGTCGCAAAAGAGCCTTTCAGAGATTTCAGATTTTTATTTTGTTAGGAACAGGATTCTTATTGCCAGAAAATTCTTTCCCATTACCCTGCTTACCCTTTATCCGGGTTTCGTGGTCTTTATTATCAATAGAATCAGAAGAGGAGTGCCGGGAAGGATCATGTTATTGATAAGATTACTGGTGAATCCCCGACAACATTTCAAGAAAGAAGTTAAATAGTATTCTCTTCTGAATCCGAAATTACTCTGTCCCAATCAATAGAAGGGGCGAGGGCTATTTTTTCCATGTGGGTAGCGATGGATGGAATCGGCTGCCAGAGTGTGTATTTTTTTCCGAAAAGATTTTGCTGCCATCCGTGACCCCAGCTTTTGAGAATGATTTTGAAAAAGAACCAATCTCTGATAAAGAACCATGCGGGCAAATCAAAGATGTTATACTTTGTAAGGGAGAACCAAAGACTGCTATCCCAATTTCCCCTGCCGTAGCTATTGAAAGTTGTCTCCGTTTCTCTCAACGTCTTTTTTGTGGTCAAAAAGGTGAGGCAAGTAGAGCTGGCCGTCCGCCAGTGCAATCCTTCCTGAACAATGATTTCGTATTGATGACGCGTATGAATGGGAAGAACATATGAGTCAAGGTGATCATAAGGCGTGACAAAATCAGCGGATTTATTATGCCGTATGAATGCAATGGCTTTCGATAATTCATTTCTCCGGTATACATAGTCGTCCTCGGCAAACATGACGATGTCGGAATAGGGCTGCGCGAGCAATAGCTCAATTTGTTTAAGAAATGTTGCCAGGTTGCCGATGCCATCAAATTCGTAGAACAAGATGTCTTTTTCGTCAAAGTAAGAACGAATCATCTGCTCATATTCTGGCGGGCAATTATCAAGGAGAAATAGAATTTTTGCTCGGCTCCCGGTCAAGGATTGTTTCAGCGTCCTGATACCAAGTTCGATTAATTTCAGTTTATTATCAGCGTGGACAAAAGGAGTCTTTGAAATTCCCGGATAGATGCGGTAGGCAATGGTAAGATCGTAGTCGTTTGAATTCGACATGGTTCATTTCAATTACGCATCCGACTTGTTCACGGAGGGCTGCTCAATGATTAATGGCTGATGGAAAACGAATTTCCTCAAGAGGATAAACGAAAGGGTAGCCATTGGCAAGACCAAAATTCCAACGGCAAGGTAGGGGTTGGCGATGCCCAGTTGAGTTAATCCATTGTATAACACCATTTGAATTCCGATGATAAAGGCATAGGCTGCGAAGAATCTAAAAATTTTAGAGTTATCATGGGACTTAAAGACAAGCACACCGTACGTTTTAAAATTGAACAAGACCGATGTCACCGTTGAAAGAAAAAGCGAAAGGTAGGCGTTGCCGAGTAAAAACGTATAAACCGCAAAAATGGAATAGCCAAAAACGGTATTCAATCCGCCGATGAGTAAATATTTTAGAAATGAGTTTGAAAGTATCTTTTTAATCAAAAGTTTATTTGTTTTTAATGCCAGGTGATTTTTAGGATACGGGAATTAATCAAAATTTACCCGCTCCTTCTCTATTACCAATGGCCTTTTTCGAACTTGTGTATGTATGGCACCAATGTATTCTCCAATCACACCGATAAAGAACAATTGTATAGAAGAGAAGAAGAAGAGTCCTATGACGAGTGGTGCCATACCTACTTCAAACTCTTTCCAAAGCACCAATTTGAGGACAAAGTAAACGAGTGCCGTTATGAAGCTTAAAATGGAGGTGACAAAACCGATAAACGCAGATAATCGAAGTGGCAATTTGGAGTGGTTAACAAAGCCCAACATGGCCATGTCATACAGTGTAAAGAAGTTATTTTTTGTTTTGCCACTTTTCCTTTGGGGTTGCATGTATTTAATTTCATACCGTGCAAAACCAAGTTCTGTGATAAGGCCTCTGAAATAGGGATAAGGATCCTCCAATCCTCGAAGCACATTTATAAACTGCTGGTCATACAATCCAAACCCGGTAAAGTTTTTTACGGGTGCCGCATCAGAATCTGAAGCCCTCGCCAATAAATTGTAAAAGAATTTCCGTACTGCGAACATGATCGGATTCTCCTTGCTTTGGTGTTTAACGCCAATTACGATTTTGAATCCTTCTTCCCATTTTTCCAGAAACTTGGGAATCATTTCCGGTGGATCCTGAAAATCTGCTACAAGTGAAATGACCGCGTTGCCATG
This sequence comes from Cyclobacteriaceae bacterium, assembly GCA_043776715.1. Taxonomy (GTDB): domain Bacteria; phylum Bacteroidota; class Bacteroidia; order Cytophagales; family Cyclobacteriaceae; genus ELB16-189. The sequence goes on from JAYVQY010000145.1 coordinate 28,813, forward strand.
ACATTGTGTTAACGCATGAAAGGGCGATCGGATGTGGCCAAAATTCCGAACATTGACTATGATTTTTACATTCTTGTTGACTGATGCGATTTCCTTTAGGATGGCTACGGTTTTATCGGAGGAGGAATTATCAATAAAAACGTGTTCATAGGAATATTGAGGTAAATCCTTGAAAACCTTTTCGACCGCCGCAATCAAATCAGCAACATTTCCCTCTTCGTTGTAGCAAGCGGTAAGAACACTGATTTTCTTTTTTTGAGTCATTAAGCTTACGTTTTGTTCACTGAAACTGGCCAGATTTAAAGACCTCTTTCATAAATGATTTTCTTAAGATCTTCAACTCTTGAATAGGGTCCATCGATATCATCGATTTTGAGGGGTTGATCCTTTTCAAGAGGTCGTAGAAGTTTCTCGCCGTTCATCAATTCCCGGCACGACAGCTGTCCTTTTTGAAGAGGGTACGCCAGATAGAAATCTTCATTTAGCTTGCCGCTACTCACAACGTGACCTTCGGGTAGATTTTTCTTAAGGTAGACACCACGAATGTAGTTGTCCAAAAAGTCGGTTTCTTTTTTCATCGGAATTTTTCGATCAGTCCCTGGCCCGCCGCACATTTCTTTAGCTCGTTTAAAGCCTTTTAACCAAGTGTCAATTTGCTCTGGCGTGTAAGAATAGGCGGAGATTTTTTGACCATCTGTCTCAATATCAATATGTCGCTCAAACAGCCTTACGCCTTTGGCTACAGCCATCAGCATGCAAGGAACATAATCGTCTGTTTCATGACTTTCGTGCGTTGAGAGTCCAATGATATTGTCTGGATACCTGTTTTTCAGATAGTCAACCTGGTTGAGTTCCATTTCATACGCCTGTGTGGGGTAGGCCGCAACGCAATGATTAATGGCAAGTGGTATACTACGATTCTTAAAAAACTTCACAAGATCATCTGTGTCCTTATCTGATAGACCGGCTACTGAAATGATTACCGGTTTTCGGGTCGTCGCAATTTTCTCCAGTAGAAACCAGTCATTTGAATCTGCACTGGCCACTTTGATAATTGGCATGTTAAACCTTTGACATAGATCGACAGATCTTTCATCAAATGGAGTTGCCATAGGAATGCAGCCATTCTCAATAATGGCTTTCACCAAAATGTCATAATCTTCGTCGCTAAGCTGAGTGTCTATGGTCCTTCGGATATACCGAATATCCTGACGATCCCTAAAATCTTTGTGGACAAATGTGTCGACGTCTCTGAATTGAAGTTTGATGGCGGCGCGAACGTTATTATAACGAACCACCCTCCCAAACTCCTTGATAATCTTTATGCCCCTCTCAACACTTCCCAAGTGATTGTTCGTCATTTCGAGAACAAACAAATCATTGAAGATTCTTGCGTCATTCATAGTTTACCCATTTCTACGTATTGGTCTGGTGTGAATCAGGTGGCTCTTCGAGCAATTCGAATCCGAAACACACTTTTTTATCATTTTAAGAGTTCAAAACTAGAAATATTTTTAGTCAAAACGTCATTTTTATTCCTTATTCTCAGAGCGACCCCGTAACGCGGATCGAAGCATCCAAGATCCTTGGTCGATGTTCAGATATTATGTGAGACAGGATACTCATTGAAAACGGAAATTAAATTTTACACGCAGCGATTGTCTCCAATTGTGGTTTGGTATCTTTTTATTAGAATCCTCGTAAAATTTTAGTCGCTAATTAGTAAGTGCTCTTTAGGGGCCTATGATTGAAACCCTCCTGCGAGATATCCTCCGTCAATGATGATGTCTTGCCCTGTAGTAAAATTATTTTTTTCACAGCATAGGAAGTAGATTAACTCAGCAATGTATTCTGGTTTTCCAAGTTTTTTCAGTGGAACATCTGAAATAAGAGCAGCAATGGTTTCTGCTGAATTGTTTTTATAGGTTAGCTGAGTAGCGATAAAGCCCGGCGAAACAGAATTTACCAGAATGCCTCTTTTTGCCAGTTCGAGAGCGAGTGTCTGCACTACCCCCTTTAATGCATGTTTGGAAGTGGCGTACTCAATTCGCCTGTTGCGTGATATTGTTCCATAAATTGACGAAACGGCTACAACCCTCGTGGAATCATTTAGAAGAAAGTCATTTAAGTGCTGCATGATATACAGGAAACTCAAAGTATTTACCTGAATCGTTTGCATAATCGTAGCTGGCTTTACTTCAAGGAACGTCTTCGGATTATTTATTCCCGCGCAATGAACAAACGCGTTGATGTCTGTCTGTTTGAAGTTCTTAAAATATGCATCAATGGATTCATTTTTACTGCAGTCCAATTCTTTTGAAGTGGGCGAAATAATCAGAAAGTCGTTTTCAGAAAACGATTTGACAACAGCTTTGCCAATTTCCCCGTGCCCGCCGGTGATGAAGAGTGTTTTCATAGAGGACGATCTTGAATACAAATAGTTACTTGATTGTTAAATATTTGAGAATCAGGTTTTTCATTCCGACATGGGTGTCTTCATATTGGCTGGACTGGATGAGTGTTTCGATTTTGGTCTCATACTGAATATATTCTCTGATCAGCGGATACTTTTTGCTGATACCACCAGCAAGGTAAATCCGGGTTGCTGGACGCAGATTTAAAATGCCTGTGTATTGGTCCACGTAACTTCTGAATAAAGATGAGATGAAATTTGTTTTCGTAAAATTTTTCTCCTGAATATTACTGATTGCGCCGCCATCTTTGTAACGGTAGGCTTGTGGAAAGACATTAAGATCGAAAACCAGCGTTGATGAATTTAAGTCGGCGAGCTTCAGATGACCAAATTCCAAAAACAGATCCACTCCGAATGAGGCCATAAATTCATTAAAAAGACTTAATGCCCTTCCGCTGGGGATGAAACTGGTAATGTCATAGCGACCCAGCGAATCCAGTCTGATTATCTGCGATCCAGTACCCATATTCACCAGGACTTCAGATCCGCTTAGGTCAACAGAAGCCATGACGCAATTGGTATCACCTAGGGAACTATAGAATCGTTTATTGTCGATCATTCCCAAAAGTTCAAGGCCAGTGACGGTTGACTGCTTTGAGTGATTTGCATGAATATGAAATGAGGGCTGCCCCTTAAATAATTCGCTCAGAAGGCATGTGTCATTGTCAGGTTTTGGCGGCTTATTGTTGCATTTCCATGAATAATATATGACATCAACATAATAACCTCCGAGAATACTGCACATGACAACTTCAGAAAATGTGACATGTCGGTTGAGTGCGCCATTAATGACATCCTGAACTTCGTCTTTATGCAATCTATCCTTGGTTGAAAAGGGAGAAGGTACGACTCGTGGCTCGCAGATTGAGCCGGATTCTGAATCATAGATCGCTGACTTTACGAATGACGCACCAAAATCAATGAGTAAAAAACGCATTCAATTTTGCTTTTAAAGCATTGTCTATCTCGGTGGGGATAATCGAAGTCTCGCCGGGAACTTTAACAACTATTAAGTCAATTGAATTTCCTTGAACCTTTTTATCGGATTTAAGATTTTCGACAATCTTGTTTAGATCAAGGTGTTTGATTTTGGAAAGGGCCGTATATTTTTGAATGGCCTTTTCTATTTCCTTATTGTTGGTAAAGAGTTTGTTGATAATGTCCATCCCCAACAGAACGGCTTCGCCATGAGGAATGGCGTAACGGGTCATGGGTTCAATGACATGCCCAAAGGAATGTCCGTAATTCAGAGATTTTCTTAGATTGCTTTCAAATTCATCCTTCTCGATTACCAATTTTTTTATTTCAAGGGAATACCGAATTGCTTTTTCCATGCTCCAATTTCCCAGGTTGGATAAAAAGAATGGCCCACCAATGGCGAATAACTTTACAATTTCTCCATAGCCGGAAGTAATATCTTCGTTTTTTAGTGTCTTGAGAAAATTGACGTCAATGACAACTCTGCCCGGCGCGGAAAACAGGGCAAGCTGATTCTTATATTCCTTGAAATTGAGGGCTGTTTTTCCGCCAATACAGCTGTCGCACATTGACAAAAGCGTTGTTGGATAGAATTCCCAAACAATTCCCCGTTTGAAGATCTTTGCAGTAAAAGCTCCGATGTCTTGCGCAATGCCGCCACCAATGACAATTAATGTGTCGCTTTTGGTGAACTTAAAATCAATCAGTTTTTTACAGATTTCGAGGCAAATTTCAATCGACTTGTTCTCTTCGAGGGACTCAATTTCAATAAGTTTTGAATGATTTATTCCGTAAAGTTTTTTTACAGCGGAGTCGATCAGTACCACATTCTTCTCGGTAAAAGACAAGGGCTTTGACTGAAAGACCACATCGTAGCTTAGGGGAAATGATTTGACGGAAAAATTTGGAGATAATTCCGTGTCGATTTCAAATCTTTCGTTTTGTATCTGGAAATGGTGTTTCATTTTTATTTTGGTTTACAACTGTAACCGCCGTCCACGACGAAATTCTGTCCAGTCATTGAATTATTACTAGTAATTAGAAATAAGCACAAATTGGCTATTTCCTGAGGAGGTGTCATACCCAATGGTATAAAAGAATTTAATTCCTCTATTCTCTCTTTCGAGTTGTTTCTTCTCGTCATTTCGGTGTCAACAAATCCTGGAGATACCATGTTTACCTTGATGCCGGAAGAACTTAGTTCGAGGGCAAGCGTCTTAACAGCGCCTAAAAGAGCATGTTTTGACATGGTGTATTGAAGCCTGCTTTCACGCGTCAAAAAAGAATATAGGGATCCGATTGCAATGATATTGCTTCCTTTATTGAATTTAATTTGCTGGCAAAGAGAAATAAAGCTGAATGTATTGATGTTAAAAACCTTGTCGAATTCGTCCTTGACTATTTTATCAAAAGACTTTAAAACATTGGTCCCCGCACAGTGGATGAGGCCATCGGCATTTTCAATATCAACTGTGAATGCCTTTGATAGGTCTGTTGTGGATGATTTTATTTCAATGACCTCTATTTTACTATCTACCAAGGATTTTTTAATGAAGGATCCAATGCCTCCTGACGAACCCGTTAAGACTACCTTCATAGATCAATGTTGATCTTCTGTGTCGCGATCGGAATAAAATAATCCGCCATTCTCAAAATCCCCTGTTGTAAATTAGTTTTTTCAAGTCCTCATTTTTGCTGTAAGGACTATCAACGAAATCAATTTTAAGTGCATCATCCTGTTTGATATCTTCAAGGAGCACTTCACCATTCATTACCTCCCGGCAGCTCATTTGTCCTTTCTGTAAAGGCACTGCCATATAGAAATCCTTCTCGAAGTTTTCACCGTTGATTACATGTCCCTTTGTGAGATCACGTTTTGCATAAACACCACGAACCAGTGCGTCCAGGTACTCAACTTCTTTTTTGGGCGGAAAGCGCTTTTGGGTGCCGGGGGCTCCGCACATTTCTTTGGCCTTGTTGTAGGCCTTGAACCAGGCATCGGCTTGATGTGGTAGGGTGCAGTAGGGGGAGACTGTGATTCCGTCCGATTTGACATCAATATGCCTCTCAAATGTTCTGGCTCCCTTTGCATAAGCCATCGCAATGGATAAATCCCAGGAGGTATATTCATGGGTAGAATATCCAATTACATTGTCTGGATACCTAGTCCGTAAAAAATCTACCTGATTTAGTTCCAATTGAGAATCCTCTGACGGATACATGGAGACGCAATGGTTTATGGCCAGTGGTATGTTCCTGTTTCTAAAGAATTTTGCCAGATCATCCATATCTTTCATCGTTGATCCCCCGGTAGATGCAATCACGGGACGTTTGGTCTTCGCAACCTTTTCAATAAGCGGCCAATCGTTTAGATCAGAACTTGCGATCTTAATAACAGGCAAATCAAATTCCTCACAAAGCTCAACTGAACGTTCATCAAATGGCGTTGCCATTGGAATGCAGCCACTCCTTCGAATGGTATCTGTCAGGATTCTGAAGTCCTCTCTTGACATTTTGGTGTCCAATGTCTTCTTAATATACCGAATGTCGGATCGGCCGATAAAATCCTTGTGAACAAAGGTATCTACATCCCGGAACTGAAGTTTAATCGCCGCTTTTACATTGTTAAATCTTACAACCTGGGCAAATTCATCAATTATTTTCAGCCCGCGATCAAGCTTGCCCAAATGGTTATTGGCAAGCTCTAATACAAATAGATCCTCGAAAATTTCGTTCTGTTTCATTCCTTAGTAAGTTTTTATAACGTCTATGATTTCGTTAAAAGAGTCAACTATGAAAGTGGGATTTTGGGTTACAAATGTATTACTATTTTCGTAACCGTAGGTTACCGCAATGGTTTTTAATTTCTGATCGTGACCGGCAACGATATCGGAAAGCGAATCCCCCACCATAAAGCCATCTGAAAAGAAGTGCCTGGCCTTTAACTGCAAAATCATCTCTTGTTTGGTCAGCGTTATGTTTGTTTGAATTTCATTGGCCATTACATCCGAAAAGTAATTTGCAAGGTTTTTTTTTGCCAGAATTTTTTCTGTAGGCACAAATCGCTTGTTGGTAGCGATGTATAGTTGACAACGTATGTCTTTCAAATGAGCCAAGGTATCTTCAACTCCATTGTATAGAATTGTCTTCTCATAGTCGCTATGATCATAGATTTCGGAAAAGCAAGCCTTTGCTTTCTGAATAGCAGTGACGTCACTCCCGTATACACCCTTCAGCACATCATGAATGGTGGCACCATAATTCAGGCGGTCGAGGGAGGGCGAAGGATAAGGCTTAATCTTATCAAAGACCTTTTTATAGGTTTCTAGTATTTCTCCTCTAGAATTGATTATTGTTCCGTCGAGGTCAAAAATGACATGATGCAGAATGTTTTTCATCGGTTGAAATCGGCTTGATGTTTATAATAAACGCAGGATCGTGTAATGGGCTTGACTTTATTGAGATATCCTAAAGCCATTTCGATCGAAAGGCGTGCCATTGTAATTATTAAAACTTTGGATAAAAAATTCTTTGAAATGTACTCCTGTAGACCCAGCCATCTCTGGAGCCGAACCCAATGTAATGCACCTCTGCGTGATGCCAAAGCGCCGGACCTGTTTCATGAATTCCGGACGATTCCCAATATTCCTGAAGGCCAGGGTTTAACTTAAGATAAGTTTCCGGGTCAAAGTCAATCGGGAGGCCACCTTCCCGGTTGTGAACTTCTTTTTTGTGAAGAGTGTATCTAAAAAAAATTAACCCAACTGAAATGCAAAGGATGAGGGAAACAATAAGAATTTTCCTGATTGGCTTGACGAATGCACTTACTCTGAAGTCAATTTTTATGAGGAAATTGACGACGAAATGCTGATCATTTCCAGGTGCCAAATCTCCCCGTCTTACGGAGCCCATCAAATTGAACTCAGCAAACAGCAGGAGCAGAAGTAACACTGGATTAATAAAGACTTGCATGGTGATGGGTATGTGTTCCATATAATCTACATAAGGAAAATTTTTGGCACCAAGCAATAGGCCGTAGATGATCACGTATCCAGTTGAGTAGGAGGACTGAGGATAGGTAAGCAACGGAATCAACATGATCAGCAGATAGTAGTCCCCGGTTACTGGCATAAACAAAACGAATGAAATACAGGAAATAAAGACGACGTTTTTTTTGACCAGTAGATACTCCAGGGTACGGATGAAGTTTTGTTTTATCAAGAGAAGACTGCCGATGATTGCAAGAACAAATATTGGAACCTCTTGCGCTGTACACCATGGCAATACCCTCAGTTTGCCTGTCAAGTAAGTCATTGGCATGTAAAGGGAAGACCCATAGCCAAGCCCGGCCATTTTGCTTACATGGTTTTGTGCATATGAACTCAATGGCTGGGTGAAAAGAAAAAAAGGATCAAAAGAGCTGGGTGTTAAGACCCTGCCATTGACTTGAACACAAACCAAAGTAATTATTATAAACCACCCTATAAACAATGACAGCACCTGAACACCCCACCTCCATGAAAATTTCTGGCTCAGCAAAACCGGTACCAGAAAAATGATAGGAGTAAGTTTGATAGAAGTAGCCAATGCAACGGCGAGTGTTGAAAGGAAGATACTACCAGTCGAGACAGCAATAAGGATCAGTAAAAATACTACCATGGCAATGTTGCCTCTGTCGAGGGCAAAGATCATCGGATAAGATAGCAGAGAAAGGATAATAACGATGAAAGAATTGCTAAACTTTTTTGCAATGAAGAAAGTAGATCCAAGAATTGTCAGGTAGTAGAGACTTAATACCACATACTTGTTCCCGGCAAGCTGAATGAATTTGCCTGTGATGAAGTAGAGACTTGCCGACAGTGGCAGCAAATTTTTATAGTAGACAAATTCAAACTGTTCACCACCCCATGTATCCACAATATTGAAACCGTCGAGCGCCTGGAAGAGATCGCCGAATCTGTCAATCGGGCTAAGCAGAAAGGTATTATAAGGATAACCAAGTCCTCTGTACGCAAAGACGGTATTGAGAATAACATTAATGGATGATACAATAAGTGCAATTAATAATATAGGCTTTGAGCGGAATGTATATTGCATCGGCCTGGTGGATTAATGTAATGCTTGGTCATCCATTCTTTCAGGTTTGTCTATTTGTTCTTATACTTCCACCGGTCTCTGGCACCAAAACCCTTGTAGTGTTCTTCGGCATGGTCTAATAGCCTTTGGCCACTCTCATTTATTCCACTAGCTTTCCAGTATTCTTCTAATCCAGGATTCAACCGTAGATAGATTGCTGGATCAAAATCTACCGGAAGCCCGTTTTCTATATTGTGGGTTTTACATTGAGCCTTTTCAACCTGGTAGGCTGTAAGCCAGGTTGTTAGGGCTATGGAGGTGAAAATGATAATAGTCTTTTTGTAAGGTTTTAGTTGAAAGGAATATCGCTCACTGATTTTTTCAATGAAACGAAAAAATGAATTTTTATAAATCACAGAATTCGGTGATTCCCGTCTAATGGGGCCGGCCAGGTCAAATTCGGCGAACAGTAAAAGCAGAAGCAATAATGGATTTATCAGAGCCTGAAAGGAGATATCGTAAGTTGCGAAATGAGTATCATGAACTTTAAAGAAGAAGATATTCTTGGCCCCAAGTAACAAACCGTAGACTATAAAATAACCAAATGAGTAGCGCGTCGAGGAAAAGATAAGCAACGGTAAAAACATCACCAACAGATAATAATCAGCGGTGACAGGCATAAATAGGACAAATGATAAGCACGTCATGTAAACTAATTTTTCATAACTCAGCCATTTATTCAGATTCCTGACAAAATTATCATTGAGCAACAGAATACCTGTTATCACGCTAAAAATAAACAAGGGCAAAAAGAAAGGTTTTATGTGAAATACAAAAGAGTCGAAAAGATCCAGCTGCGCAGCAACATATAATAAGGGCAAAAACAATGAGCTGCTATATGCCATCCTGCCAAGGTTCGTAATATCATCTTTGTAGTAAAAAGTCACCAATTCGGTAAATTCAGAATAGTTGAATGGTGTAGTTGCCAATTGGGTTTCGATGACCCTAATAGAAAAGAAATTAATTACAAAAAGGGAAAGTGCAAATGTCAGTAGAATGGAAATAGTTCTTCTGAATGTGAAGGGTTTCATAAAGACAAGAAGCACTACAAAAATCGCGGGTGTAATTTTCAAGGAGGTGGCTACTGCGATAGCAAGGGAAGCAAGTAATATCTTATCAGTTGTCAGGGCAAAGAAAATGAGCACGTAAACTGCAAAAGCATAGTTTCCACGGTCAATGGTAAATATAACTGGGTAAGAGAGCATTGATAACAGTATTACCCAATAGGAATTTCCCAGTTTTTTTGATATGACAAAGTGAGAACTTAAGAGAAATAAACTCAGCAAAATATAGACAAGGTATTTGTTATTCAAAATTAGAATTAACACAGCAAAAAAATAGTAATAAACAGTACCAAATGGTATTGCATAGACGTACCAGTATTTGTCATATGGATTTTGAGGTTCCCAGGTCTCAACTACATGCAGTGCGTCGATTACCTTGAGGAAGTCTGCAAAACGGTCCCATGGAAAATGCAGAAAGGTATCATAGGGAAAAGTCAGCCCAAGATAGTATTTGTTAAATAGATTGATGACTATGTTTAAGCAAAGAATGACAAAAGCTAAGAGCAAGATATCTTTTGAACCGTAGGATCGTTTGAAAAAAGGGAAAATTTTATTTCCAGAAGATTCAGTCATAGTTAAACATTGTTGGCCAGGTCAAACTCAAGAGTTGGATTTGAATTTTTAAAAAAGGTCGAGATTGTTTAAACTTACCATCAGAATGATCAAGCTTAAATTTAGCGTTTTGTGAAATCCTAATTCATCCGAGCCAAATCCATCTATCCTGAATGCCCGAAAATAGTTATTTAATTCCGCATATTATTGAATTTCCTAAAATCGGAGATAGGGGGCTGGGATACATTTCGGTTTCAGAAAAAGCAGCATTGCCCTTTGCCGTAAGAAGAATTTATTGGACATACTTTACCCCAGAGGATGTTACAAGAGGTGGTCATGCACATTATGAGCTTGAACAAATTTTGCTGGCCGTCTCGGGCAAGATAACAGTCAGAACGGAACAGAATCATATTAAAAGTGAATTTATTTTGGAGAGACCTTTTTTGGGATTGTTCCTGCCAAAGATGTGCTGGCATGAGATGACATACTCTCACAATGCTGTACAAGTCTGTTTTGCGAGCATTGAATATTCAGAGGATGACTATATACGAAATTATAAGGATTTTAAAAGCTTATAGCGAATGCCTGATAATTTAAGGGTTGAAGAATTGCATCAAGATCCTGGCATTACATGGTGTACCATATTCAATACATTCCAATTCTACACACTTCATAAACGCAAGTCTTCCTGCTATTTCGTTTTATTGGATGCTTCCTCCAATATTTTGGGTGTTTGTCACTTTTCAGACGTGGGTAATGGGATCTACAAATCACCCGTCCGGGGAACTTTCGCGGGATTTGAATTAAAGGAGAACAACATTGATTACTTGATCGATTTTGTGAAAATGACTGAAGAATTGCTTCAGCACAGGGGCGCAAAACAATTACTCGTAAATACTGCACCCTTTCAGCATGACCATACATTTTCGTGCCATTTATTCAATACTCTCCTCAATGAAGGTTATATCATTGAAAGTCATGATTTAAATTACAGTGTCCAGGTTGATCAAATTGAATTGATCGAGAAAATGAAGCGGAATAATAAGAAGCGTTTGCGAAAATGTATTGCTGATGGATTTACTTTTGAACATGTTCAAACGGAGTCCGAATTCGAAAAGGTTTATGAAATAATCGCAACCAATCGGGCGACGAAGGGATACCCAATTACAATGACATTTGGGCAGATAATGGAAATGAAAAGGTTATTTCCTGATCGTATTTACTTTTTTAAGACCTCGGTTAATCAAATTGGAATTGCTTCAAGCGTCTGTATTAAAATAAATAAGACGGTGCTATATGTGTTTTACTGGGGCGACTTGCCTGGACATGAGCAACACAGTCCTATAAGTTTTGTTGCAGATGGAATCTATCGATTTGCCCGACAGAATAATTTTGAGCAAGTTGATATTGGAACATCATCCGTTGGGGGAGCGCCCAATTTTGGATTAATTAAATTCAAAGAAACCTTAGGTTTTACTGAATCCCTCAAGCTTTCCTATAAAAAAATCTTATGATCTAATGAGAGACCTTGGTGACTATCAGTTCCAGTATAAAGACCAGCCTTTTGAGAGATTTTTTATTCTCTTTAGAAAGAGAAAAATATTGGAAATCTTAAGACAGCACAAACATGATTGTTTGCTGGAAATTGGTTGCGGCCTGGATCCGATTTTTAATGCAATCGATAGTTATAGAACTCTTTACATTGTCGAGCCAGCCGGCCTTTTTTATGAAAAGGCGGTGGAAGATTTGAAGCAGCTTGACATAAAGGGTAACGTAGTGATAATCAACAAATTGATCGAAAATTGTTTGAAGGATTTTGAGAATGTAAAATTTGACTTTGTCTTGCTGAGTAGTTTGCTGCATGAAATTGTGCAACCGGCGGAGTTTATGGACAAAATTCGCTCAATGGTTTCCCGCGAAACAATTATTCATATTAATGTACCCAATGCGAAATCATTTCATCGGCTGCTTGCTGTTGAAATGGGCTTGATAAAAAACGAATTTGAACGGTCCGAAAGGAACAAACAATTTCAACAACATTCTATCTATGACATGGAGTCGCTGTGTGGCTTCGTCGAAGAAAATGGTTTCAAAGTTTTAGATAAAGGTTCTTTTTCTTTCAAGCCATTCACGCACTTTCAAATGGAAGGCATGATTCAAGCAAAACTTATTACCGAGAAAATGCTGGATGGATTTTATAAAATGGAAAAGTACCTGCCTGGCCTTGGTTCGGAGATTTTCGTTAACGTTAAGAAAGTCTGAGACTGGAATCATGAGTAAGGCGCATAATTTTATCATTGTCGGAAACAACGTTGGCGCGCTGGTAGCTGCGGAATCACTCTCTACCATTCATAAGATAGCATTGATAAACCCGACGCCGTCCTGGGGCGGGCATTTTGGCGGTGTGACAATGAAGGAGGAACCTTATGATTTAGGAATGAACTTTTTCGAATTCACATCCTTTAATGACAAGTCTGACGATATTCTGACCTATGACCCCAGTTTGAAGAATGATTGTGGGCGATTTTTTCATATCGTGGAAAAGTATGTCAAGGCTTTTATTGACGTGCGGGAAGTGTCGGTTCCCCAGATTTGCTGGAAAGGCTTGTTTTTTAATGACTTCATGATATCCAACAGTTTCGAAAGCCTTTATGATCTTCCGGTTGAATTGAAGCAAAAGATTGTAGCCGAGCTACAGGAGATCCTTTCGAAAAAGAATCCTCTGCACGCATCACGTAAGAAACAAAATGAAGGTCTGTTTATAAATAATAATCTTAAAACAGTGTCGATAAGCAATCATGGCGAGACTTTTCACAATGAATTTATAGAGCCATATTGTCAACGCATACTGAATATCAGGGCCGATCAGATACCTGCTTTATTTCATAGGATAGCCTGGGCGCCATTAATATATCCCGAAACTCTTTTAAAGTTTTTTGAGCGTCCCCCGGAGAAGTTTCCTAAAACCCGGTTCCATTATCCAATGGCCGGTTATTTTAGTGTACTTGTTGAAAGGCTTTTGGAAAAAGTAAAGAGGAGAAAAAATGTAAGAATTATAAATGATAAAATCACTAGAATTGAAGAAAATGATAATTTTGACCTTACTTTAAATGATGGTAGTCGTGTCAATGCTGACAAGATGATCTGGTCAATGGATATCGCTCAATATGTAAATCTAAAGGACGAAGTCAAAGCAGATCTATTTGAAAAGACATCGATTGCCATGGTATTTATTAGTCTCCCGACCCGTGAGGTTAAGAGAAAAGCGAGCATGATGAACTTAATAGATGCCAGTCATTCAGTCTATCGAATCACAAATCAGACATACAATGCGGGCCAAATCGATGGAATAACTAAGATGGTAGCCGAAATCAACTATGATTATTACTTAAAAAATAACCCCGGCAAGACGGAAGAGGATTTATCAAATCACGCCATTGCGGTTTTAAAGAGCCTGAATTTGATTGAGCGCGAAGATTGTATTGAGAATGTAAGCGTAAAGATACTCAAGAACGCTTTGAGCTTGCCAACGTTGAGTAACTATAATAAATTTAGCAATGCCTTTCGGCGGGTTAAGGACGCTAATAATGGTAACTTATTATTGCTTGCGCAATCATCGGGGTTTGTCTCCACATCTTTGAATGATCAGATCGTACAAGGTTTGAAAATTGGCGCACTGTTTAATAATTAAATTGATATGGCCCTGACAAGAGAAGAGCTCAATAGAATTGCAATTACCTATCATGGTAAGGATGAGATGTTAGACAAGCATATAGAGGACGAATGTCAATATTATACATACGAGTGGGTTTTTGAGAAACTGAAGGAGTCCAAAGACATTCTTGAGTTGGGATATGGTGAAGGTAATTTTACCAGTGAATTGGTCCGCCGTGGTTTTGTTCCTACGGTTATGGACGGTTCAGATATTTTATTGGCAAAAGCAAAGTCATTGTATGGAGATAAAATTGTGACGGTTCATGCGCTTTTTGAGGAGTATAAGCCTCAGCATCAATATGACTGCGTTTTGGCCACACACGTTCTTGAGCATGTGGACGAACCGATTGCGCTTCTTGTTAAAATGAAGGAATGGATAAAGCCAACCGGAAAGATTATCATTATTGTTCCGAACAAGGAATCGTTACATCGCCAGTTAGCAGTACTGATGGGACTTCAGCCGGCATTGGATACACTTGGGGCCCGTGATAAATTGGTGGGTCACCAGCGTGTTTATTCGATTGGCTCACTGAGTAAAGATGTCGTGGACGCAGGGTTAAAAGTTGAAGCGACGGCGGGTTTTTTTCTTAAAACCTTGCCTAACTCAATGATGTTGGATTTTTCTAAAGATTTAATTGTTGCTTTGAACAAGATTTCGCCTTTGCTTCCGAAAGAGACTTTAGCTAACATAGGCTTGGTTGCCGTCAAATAGCCCATGCCTAAGATCACCATTATTACCCCTTGCTTTTTTAACGAGCTGAATATCCCAGTGACTGCTGCCAAACTGCTGAGCAACGAAAAGCTCTTTGATCAGGATGTTACCTTCGAATATATTTTGGTGGACGATGGCTCAAGAGATGGTACCTGGAATGAACTTATTAAATTTCAGAGTCAGTTTCCCCAGAAGGTAAAAGTCATCAAGCTCGTTCGCAATTTCAGTTCCACCAACGCAGTATTTGCTGCTTTAAAGTTTGCCACCGGTGATTGCAACGTCATAATTTCGGCAGATTTGCAAGATCCTCCTGAACTTATACATGCTCTTTATACGCATTGGCGCAAGGGCTATAAATTGGTTTTGGCTAATCGATCAAATCGCGAAGAGTCTGGGTTTCAGAAATTCTTTTCCAACACTACCCATTGGCTGGTGCAGAAATTTGGACTAAGAAATTTACCGGATGGTGGATTTGACATGAATCTATTTGATCGTGAGATCAAGGATGTCCTTGTCAAAATGAATGATAAAAATTCATATTTCCCCTATTTATTAATTTGGTTAGGATATGATTATGTGAGTATTCCTTACGTAAGGAAGAAAAGAGAGATCGGGAAATCCACCTATACAGTTTCAAAAAAAATTAAAGCGTTTATAGATTCTTTTGTGGCATTCTCATATTTTCCAATACGCGCGATTTCAATTACCGGAATCACATTGGGCATAATAGCTTTTTTTTACGGTGCTTTTATCATTGTGACCAAGTTGAGTGGTTTGGTTCCCGTGGGTGGATGGACCACCATCATGGTGGTGCTCTTGTTTGTTTCCTCTTTTCAAATGACAGCCCTTGGAATAATTGGTGAATATGTTTGGCGCGGTCTGGAGGCTGCTAGGAATCGACCGAATTACATTATTGATCAGGTCATCGATCATACAGAGGGAAACGAACACCTTTAGGAACAATAGGACCAAAAGGAATTTTTCCAATTGGGAATCCTTGTAAAGATGAATCAGCAGATAAAGTTTCTTGATTTTACCTATATGCATCAGCCCATTAGAAAGCTGATGTTGGAAGAATTTGAAAAGTTCTATGATCGTCATTGGTACATTCTGGGTGACAACTGTACCAACTTTGAACGGCAGTTTGCCGAATACTGTAAAACGCCTTATTGCGTTGGAGTTGCAAATGGACTGGATGCATTGGTGCTGTGTCTTAAAGGGCTGGACATCGGGGCCGGTGACGAAGTCATTGTTCCTTCCAATACTTACATCGCAACATGGCTGGCTGTATCTATTGTTGGGGCCCGTCCTGTCCCGGTAGAGCCAAGAATAAGCACCTACAATATTAATCCTGAGTTGATAGCGGAGGCTATCACGAAACGAACGAGGGCAATCATACCCGTCCACCTTTATGGCCAGCCTTGTGAAATGGATTTGATTTTGGATATAGGGAAAAAGTACGGTATTCATGTCATAGAAGATAATGCCCAGGCACATGGCGCAACTTACAAGAACCTGAAAACCGGTGGTTTTGGAATCGTGAACGCAACCAGCTTTTATCCAGGTAAAAATTTGGGTGCCTTGGGAGATGCCGGCGCTGTCACCACCCATTCGGAAAATCTGGCCCAACGAATTGCTTCATTGCGCAATTATGGCTCGTCAAAGAAATACTATAATGAAGAGAAGGGAGTTAATTCACGCCTGGATGAAATTCAGGCAGGCTTCTTGTCGATCAAACTCAGGTTTATAGACAAATGGAATAATTCAAGAAATGATATCGCCGCGAAATATTATCGGGGTTTAGATGGGACAGGTGATTTGAAGTTTCAGGAGATGACACCAGGATCGACCTCCGTTTACCATCTTTATGTGGTAAGGACCTCGAGGCGCGATGCCCTGCAGGAGCACCTTAGCAAAAATGGGATTGGTACCATGGTCCACTATCCGGTTCCGCCGCATTTGCAAAAGGCCTACTCAGATGAACATTTCAAATCCAGTCATTTTCCGATAGCGGAAGAATTGGCCAGCACATGCCTCAGTCTTCCGATGTATCCAGGTTTGGAAGATTCTGCCCTTGATTTGATTGTTAAGAAAATACAGGAGTTCTATGGATGACCGACAGGTGGTGTCGCCAATCAAAGGGAGTCAAGAGTAAGAAAATTTCCAATTTCTTTGTGATTCCGATTGAATTGGTCCTACAGAAATCGCTGCAAAGATCAAGTCACCTTAGGAGGCGTCCCTGTTTACCGATTTTATCGTCACCCCGATTCACGAAACCCATTCCTTAATTAACAGATTGCTCTTGAATTCTTCTCTATCCAAAAAAGGAGACAAATCTTCCAATGGGGAGGAGACCATTCGGCCGTCGTCTAATTTTTTTGACGCCAGTTTCGGGGCGAACTTATAGTCTTCCGGCAGGAGCACTTCGCAAATTAAAGGTTCTTTTGTGGTTAGGACTTTCTCGAGAGTTTCGTCAATTTGACTATGATTGGATATTTGAAAGGATTTGAAGCCATAGGCCTCTCCGAGTTTTAATATGGGAGGGAAACTCACTCCACTGTTGGCGTCAGCTCCAACCCTGAAGCCATTAAAGAAACTATCTTGTGTTTGTCTTTGTGAGATATAGCCGTTGTTGTTTAAATAGAAAATTTTTATCGGTAACTGATGATGAATGATAGTTTGCAACTCCTGAATGTTCATTTGCATGCTACCATCTCCGGCCAAACAGATAACACTTTTCTTGTTGTGTGCAAAACATGCGCCCACAGCTGCTGGAAGATCATAGCCCATGGTGGCACAACCGCTGTTCCAGAATACCCGTTGGTTTTTCTTTGTTTTCATAGCTTGAAAGGCGGCTACACATGCCGTGCCATTACCAGCTACACAAACATCGCCCTCTTTCATTAACTCGCTCAACCTTTGTGCAAATACATAGGGGTGCACTCCGTCATCTTTTAAATGATGGTATTCCGGAAGAACATTGGGGTACTTGTTCTTTCGTTCAATACACCATTTCAACCAGGAACTGTGGAGATCCCGAATATCCCCAAGGGAATCGGACAGGCGCGTGATAAATTCATTTGCATCGGCACAAACAGGGAGGTCAGGACGTAATGTAGGTTTCTTTAGTTCAGCCTCATCAATGTCAACAATAATTTTGAAGGCTTCTCTCGCAAAGCTTTGCCAATTATAACTGATTTGTCTGATGTTGTTTCTTGTCCCAATGGTGATTAAGACATCAGCGTTTTGAACGGCAAAATTTCCACCCCTCGTTCCGAGTGTGCCAAACCTGCCAACGTAGTTCGGGTTTTCATCCTCCAGAATGTCACTTCCGTTGAACGTAGTGACGACAGGAATACTGGAATTCAAAAGCAACTTCGATAAAGAATCAATGGCCTTCGAAATTCTAACGCCATGTCCCGCCAGAATTACAGGGCGCTTTGCATTGCGCAATTTTTGAACGGTAATTTCAATTGAGTCTTGAGTAGGTTGCCTCGGTGTTTTATTTTCTGGCTGAAATCCTCTCAGTTTCGATTCATCAACAGTAGCCCCCTGAATGTTGAGCGGTACATCAAGCCATACGGGGCCAGGCCTTCCGGTCGTGGCAATCGAGATTGCTTTTTCAAGTTCATAGCGAACATCTTCCGCTTTGTCAATCATCTTCGCATACTTCGTGAGGGGCGTTACAACACTCACGATATCTGTTTCCTGATCGCCTAATTGCCGAAGGCTCAATTCAGGGCATGAGGCGATGGTGGTCTCGAATTTTACCTGACCCGACAGGTACAAAACTGATATAGAATCGGTCCACTGACCACAAACTCCCGTGAGGGTATTCAGACCTCCGGGACCGGAGGTAATATTTACTACAGCGAGTTTGCCTGAGACTCTTGCATAACCCTCCGCACTGATGGCAGTTGCCTGCTCATGGTGATTGTGGATACAATTAAACGTCCGCCCCAGAGAATCATTGAGATGCATGGCTCCCCCGCCGGTAATCATGAATACATCTTTTACGCCATATTCTTTCAACCTTTTGGCGATATAATCAGTCACCTTTATCATGAGTATTTATTTATCAGTTAGGAGTTTATTGATGTCAAGATTGCTTTTATGTTGTTGATACCATGTGTAAAGCTGGTCAATGCTTTCACGAAGAGGTGTTAGAGACAGGTTCTTTACTTCAGACCTGAGTCTTGCATTGTCACCGCTATATTCAGAGTTCATCCCTTCTTTCGCGACCAAGATTTCTAGATTTTTGCCGGACCGGGCCCTGACCATCCTGGCCACCTCCAACAATTCAATGGAGTGATCGGGGGTCACGTTATACTCGGGATATTTAGCGGGATGTGTAATAAAATGATCAATGACCGGCATCAAATTATTTACGAACAGGAAGTCAAACCTCCGGTTTTGTTTGATGGTGATGGGAAGGTCGAATAGTGTCTTGCAAATCGCGTTGGAAATAAATCGGATGGCATAATCTTCATACTTTCCGAAGATGGAGAATATTCTGAAATCGATGGCATTTTTATAGTGTGGCAGCAAGAGACCAAATATGTATTTGTTATACCCGTGCTCATCTTTCGGGATAAAAGTGCCGAAGTCTTCTTCTTTCACTTTCGGCCGGTAGTTCTCCATATCATAAATCGCACCCGAGCCCATGTTGATGAATTTTCCCCAGGAGGACTGATATTTGAGAAGGTTGAAGGTCATCCTTGAATTCGCCATCAGAATTCCCGTTGGATCGGGCGCATTCCTGTGGCCGGGTTTGCAGGCCGAATGCAAGACCACATCAAAAGAATGTTTTAAGAAAAATTGTTCAACACTCTTATCGTTGGAACAATCAAGCTCTGAGCGGGTAGGGGCGTGAATACGGTATTTCTCATTCAGGAATGATTCAAGAATGTTCTTGCCAATGAATCCCGAGCCACCCGTTAAGAGAATATTCATTTTGACTGTGTAAACGCCACGAAGTACATTGATGAAATTTCGCAACCCGTCTTAATGCAAACGAGTCATTTTTTAACGGCACTGATAAAGATGGATTGTGAGACATTCTTCACCAGCGGAACCTTTTCAAGAACATTTCCGATGGCAATGGAAGGCTGAATCAGAAAATTTGGCACGCCTGGGAGTAAAAAATCCTTGTATTCAACTTTTACATCTTTATATCCTGTTGAAAGTAATTTTTTTGTTACAAAACTTTTGGAAAACGCCATTTCATCGGGGTCGAGGTGGGCTTTTTTTCTAAAATAGGGATACGTGAATATCAGATAAACAAAGGGATTGTAGATGTTTGGCTCGATAAAAATTATTTTGCCATTCATTTTTAAGAGACTCAGCATGTTGGCGAGGGCATCATTCAAATGATGATAAAGGTGATGCAAGATTCCATTTCCAACAATGTAATCAAAGGACTCTTTTTTATACTGGTTAAGGTTCGTGGAGTCGGTAACAGAAAAACTTAAGTTTGGCAACTGAAATGTGTTCCGTGCTTCCTCAATGTATTCCGGGTCAATATCTGTTGCCAGCACGTTCATCCCTGATTTTCGAGCAAGGTGGTAAGCCTTGACGCCCGAACCGCACCCAACTTCCATGATCGTGTTCGAGGAATTAACGTGCATTTGTGATAGCCAGTACTCACTTCTGCGTTCAGCACGAATATCTGTTGACAAATTTTCAGCCCATAATTTGAAGTCTCTATGTTGAGGCGGTCGTATCATATCTATAAGGCGATCATTATGAGTTATTCATCTACTGCAGCTTGGGTACCATTTTCGCCAAAATTAGGAATTAATCTCATGACGGCCAATTATGAAATATCGCTAAGGCTACCTAAGTTGATCTTCAAACCTACTGGAAGTATTTAATAATGATATTTCATGCGATCGACCAGATTCAAAATTGTTCCGGCCTACTTATATTTCCATCCCTCTTTAGCGCCAAATGCTTTGTAGTGCTCCTCAGCATGATTCAGCAATTGCTGACCGTCATCGTTAATTCCCTTCGACTTCCAAAATTCTTGCAGACCGGGATTTATTTTGAGATAGATTTCGGCATTAAAGTCAATCGGCAGCCCAACCTTAATATTGTGTAATACTCGCGGGCCTTTTTGTGTGACCAATAGGGCTGACGAAAACAACAGTATTGCAATAAATACCAATGTAATTGTTCTTCTATGACTTAGAATTAGTCTAAATAAATTTGCAATTGAAAACTTGAGTGTATCAAGGGCAATAGTAATTCGATGTGTATTTATGATCGGTCTTAAGGCTTTATTAAAAACAAATATTATTGTCAATAGGGCCATTGGAAAACAGACATGCCATACAATAATCATCTTTTGAAATATCGGAGGGTAAAATATTTGCTGAAAAAGACCCCTGTACCCCCAATGATCACGGGCCCCAAAGCCTTTGTAATGGTCCTCAGGGCGATGGACCAATGGTATACCGCTTTCGTGAATTCCTATAGAGTGCCAATATAGTTCCAGCCCAGGATTTAACCTGAGATAAATTTCAGAATCGAAGTCGTATGGCAATCCTGCTTCTTTATTTTGCCCTTCTTTCGCAGCCATTGTGGAGCGAAATAAGATCACTAAGAAGATGAACGCCACGGACAAGATAAGGGTAATTGTTCTTTTATGGACGTTAATTTGAAACCAGATTTGGTAGCAGATTCGAGTGATTGATTTCCAGACAGTGCTTTCGGTTAGCCACATCCATTTTTTAAAACCGTTTGAATAGAGCAGAGTCACTAGAAAGAACCACACAAATAATGGCAAACCTATCTGCCATATTTCCAGCATAATTTTATTTGATGAGGGGTACAATAGTTTTTGAAAAGTCCCTCGATAAATCCATCCATCCTTGCTTCCAAAACCTTGATAGTGTTCTTCCGAGTGTTTCAATAGTCGCGGCCCACTATCATTAATTCCATTTGATTTCCAAAACTCTTCTAATCCTGGATTCAGCCTGAGGTAAATTTCAGGATCAAAATCGGCGGGTAGTCCCATGGACAGATTGTGAGTTTCCTTATTATCCATTGAATAACGAAAAGAAATTACTCCTATAGCCAAAGCAATTGTGGCAAAAATTATAAACGTGTTTATGTAGGGGGCAACGAAATAGCGAATTTTCTCTAAACGAATATTCAAGTCATTCTCAGGATGAACATGCGGATCGCGTTTTACAAAATTTATGAGATTGAATTCTGAAAATAGCAATACAAAAAGTAACACTGGATTTATGAATACCTGCCATGAAACATAGCTTCCTAACATATTATTGGGACTTAGCAGAAAAAAACGTTTAGCTCCAAGTAAGGCGCCAAATATTACAAAATAACCAAACGAGAAAGATGTTCGCGGGAAGATTAATAATGGAATAAATAATACTAAAAGAGAACTGTCGCCTCCAGAAGGGGAAAACAACACAAGGCCAATAGAGAAGATGAAAATCGAATTTCTTTCAGACAAAAGAGATCTCCATGCGGAAAAATCACGCTTCAATGCCAACCAAGTCATCAAAGC